>DISD01000003.1 GCA_002435715.1 Rhodospirillaceae bacterium UBA6219 | reverse complement strand
CGCAACGGTCTGCGTCCGGCCCGCTATGTGATCACCGAAGACGACAAGATCATGATGGCGTCCGAAATGGGCGTGTTGACCTTCCCGGAAGACAAGATCGTCAAGAAGTGGCGTCTGCAGCCCGGCAAGATGCTGTTGATCGACCTGGAAAAGGGTCAGTTGATCGACGATGCCGAGATCAAGGACGAATTGGCCAACGCCCAGCCTTACCAGCAATGGCTGGAAGAGGCCCAGGTGGTTCTGGAAGAGTTGAAGATCGACGTCGAGCCCAAGGGTTTCGACGGCGACACCCTGCTGAAGCGTCAGCAGGTGTTCGGCTATTCCCAGGAAGACCTGAAGTTCCTGATGCAACCCATGGCGGTGACCGGCCAGGAAGCCATCGGCTCCATGGGCTCGGACACCCCCATCGCGGTGCTGTCGGACAAGCCCAAGAACCTGTTCAACTATTTCAAGCAGCTGTTCGCCCAGGTGACCAACCCGCCCATCGATTCCATCCGTGAGGAATCGGTGATGAGCCTGGTCAGCCTGATCGGTCCGCGCCCCAACCTGTTGGCCATGGAACATGGCCCGGAAGGCAAGCGTCTGGAAGTCAAGCAGCCGATCCTGACCAACGAGGATCTGGAAAAGATCCGCCGCATCGAGAACGTGCCCAATTCCGGCTTCAAGTCGTTGACGCTGGACATCACCTGGGCCGCCTCGGAAGGCGCGGCGGGCATGGAAAAGGCGGTTACCGCCTTGTGCCAACTGGCCCAGACCAAGGTGGCCGACGGCTACAACATCCTGATCCTGTCCGACCGCAAGGTCGGTCCCGACCGCATCCCCATGCCGTCCTTGCTGGTGGTGTCCGCCGTCCACCACCACCTGATCCGGGAGGGGCTGCGCACCCAGGTCGGTCTGGTGATGGAAACCGGCGAAGCCCGCGAAGTGCATCAGATCTGCTGTCTGGCCGGTTACGGCGCCGAAGCCATCAACCCCTATCTGGCCTTCGAGACGCTGGAAGCCATGCGTCCGACCCTGCCGGAGAAGCTGGAAGCCCATGAAGTGCAAAAGCGCTTCATCAAGGCCATCGACAAGGCCATCTTGAAGGTGATGGCCAAGATGGGCATCTCGACCTATCAATCCTATTGCGGCGCGCAGATTTTCGACGCCGTCGGCCTGGCCCAGGATTTCGTCGATGCCTATTTCCGCGGGACCGCCAGCCGCATCGGCGGCGTCGGCCTGAAGGAAGTGGCCGAGGAATCGGTGCGTCGTCACCAACTGGCCTATTCCGACGCCCCTATCTTCAAGAACGCCTTGGATGTGGGTGGCGAATACGCCTGGCGTAACCGTGGCGAGGAACATGCCTGGACCAGCGAAAGCATCCAGGCCATCCAGCACGCCGTGCGCACCAATTCCTATGAGACCTTCAAGGATTTCTCGCGCCAGATCGACGACCAGTCCAAGCGTCTGTTGACGCTGCGTGGTCTGTTCGACATCAAGCCCAGCGGCAACGGCATTTCCATCGACGAGGTGGAACCGGCCAGTGCGATCGTCAAGCGTTTCGCCACCGGCGCCATGTCGTTCGGCTCGATCTCGTGGGAAGCCCACACCACTTTGGCCATCGCTATGAACCGCATCGGCGGCAAGTCCAACACCGGTGAAGGTGGTGAACTGGCCGAGCGCTTCACCCCCCTGGCCAATGGCGATTCCATGCGTTCGGCCATCAAGCAGGTGGCGTCGGGCCGTTTCGGTGTCACCACCGAATATTTGGTCAATGCCGACGACATCCAGATCAAGATGGNNTGCGCCATTCGACGCCTGGCGTCGGCCTGATCAGCCCGCCGCCCCACCACGACATCTATTCCATCGAAGATTTGGCCCAGTTGATCTTCGACATGAAGAACGTCAACCCGGCGGCCCGTATCTCGGTCAAGCTGGTCTCGGAAGTGGGCGTCGGCACCGTCGCCGCCGGCGTCACCAAGGCCAAGGCCGACCACGTGACCATTTCCGGCTTTGACGGCGGCACCGGCGCTTCGCCGCTGACCTCGATCAAACATGCCGGCAGCCCGTGGGAAATCGGTCTGGCCGAAACCCACCAGACCCTGGTGCTGAACGGTCTGCGCAAGCGTGTCGCCGTGCAGGTGGACGGTGCGTTGCGCACCGGCCGCGACGTGGTCATCGGCGCCCTGTTGGGGGCCGACGAATTCGGTTTCGCCACCGCGCCGTTGATCGCCGCTGGCTGTATCATGATGCGCAAGTGCCATCTGAACACCTGCCCGGTGGGTGTCGCGACGCAAGACCCCGAATTGCGCAAGCGCTTCAAGGGCCAGCCCGAACACGTCATCAACTACTTCTTCTTCATCGCCGAAGAAGTGCGCGAGCTGATGGCTACGCTGGGCTTCCGCACCATCCAGGAAATGATCGGCCGGTCCGACCTGCTGGACGTCAACAAGGCGGTGGACCATTGGAAGGCCGAAGGTCTGGATTTCTCGCGCCTGTTCCACAAGGTGGAAACCGACGAGCCGGTCTATAATTGCGAAACCCAGGACCACGAAATCGACAACGTCCTGGACCGCAAGCTGATCGCTGGCGCCCGCAAGGCCATCGACACCAAGGAAGCGGTGCGCATCGAGACCGACATCCACAATTATGACCGCACCGCCGGCGCCATGCTGGGCGGCGAAGTGGCCAAGAAGTGGGGCTATGCCGGTCTGGCCGAGGACACCATCCACATCAAGCTGAACGGCACCTCGGGTCAGTCCTTCGGCGCTTTCGCCGCCAAGGGCATGACCATGGAGCTGGAAGGCGAAGGCAACGATTACGTCGGCAAGGGGCTGTCGGGCGGCAAGCTCATCATCTATCCGCCGAAGATCTCGAAGATCGTCGCCGAGGACAACATCATCGTCGGCAACACCGTGCTGTACGGTGCCATCGAAGGCGAATGCTATTTCCGCGGCGTCGGCGGCGAACGCTTCGCCGTGCGCAATTCGGGCGCCATCGCGGTGGTCGAAGGCGTGGGCGACCACGGCTGCGAATACATGACCGGCGGTGTGGTTCTGGTCATCGGTCCGACGGGGCGCAACTTCGCCGCCGGCATGTCGGGGGGGGTGGCCTATGTGCTGGACGAAGCCGGCGATTTCGCCAAGCGCTGCAATCTGGCCATGGTCGATCTGGAACCGGTTCAGGCCGAAGAAGACGCCATGGAAAAGCACGAAGGCATGACCAACGACCTGGAAGCCCATGGTCTGGTCGACGTCATGGGCGACATGACCCGGGGCGACGCCGACCGTATCCAGGCGTTGCTCAGGAATCACGCCCATTACACCGGGTCCAAGCGGGCCCATGAGATTCTGCTGAATTGGGAATATTACATGCCCAAGTTCGTCAAGGTCATGCCGGTGGATTACCGCCGGGCGCTGCAGGAAATGCAGAAGAAGGCGGGGGGGCGCTGAGATGGGTAAGGCTACCGGCTTCAAGGAATTCGCTCGTCAGACCCCCGGCTATGAAAAGCCGGAATCGCGGGTGAGGCACTACAACGAGTTCACCCAACCCCTGTCCAACGACGAATTGGCCAAGCAGGGCGCGCGCTGCATGGATTGCGGCATCCCGTTCTGCCACCAGGGCTGCCCGGTGAACAACATCATCCCCGACTGGAACGACCTGGTCTATCGCGACCGCTGGGCCGAAGCCATCGAGGTGCTGCACTCCACCAACAATTTCCCGGAATTCACCGGCCGCATCTGCCCCGCTCCGTGCGAGGCGTCGTGCACCCTGAACCTGGAAGACATTCCGGTGGCCATCAAGACCATCGAACACGCCATCATCGAACGCGCTTTCGCCGATGGTCTGGTGCAGCCGGAAAAGCCCAAGGCGGCGACCGGCAAGAAGGTGGCGGTGGTCGGCGGTGGTCCCGCCGGTCTGGCCGCGTCCCAGCAGCTGGCCCGCGCCGGCCATGCGGTGGTGCTGTTTGAAAAGAACGCCTATGTGGGCGGTCTGCTGCGCTATGGCATCCCCGATTTCAAGCTGGACAAGCAGGTGATCGAACGCCGCGTCGCCCAGATGAAGGCGGAAGGCGTGGAAATCCGCACCAACGCCCATGTGGGCGTCACCGTGCCGGTGTCCGAACTGGACGCTTTCGATGCCGTGGTGCTGACCGGTGGGTCGGAAAAGCCGCGTGATCTGCCGGTGCCGGGCCGTGAACTGGCCGGCGTGCATTTCGCCATGGACTTCCTGACCCAGCAGAACCGCCGGGTCTCGGGCGAGGCTTTCGACGCCGCCGATATCCTGGCCACCGGCAAGAAGGTGGTGGTCATCGGCGGTGGCGACACCGGCGCCGATTGCGTCGGCACCTCCAACCGCCAGAACGCCGCCTCGGTCACCCAGATCGAAATCATGGGTAAGCCGCCGGTGATGGAAGACAAGCTGGTGACTTGGCCGAAATGGCCGAACAAGCTGCGCACCTCGTCGTCGCATGACGAAGGCTGCGACCGCCGCTGGTCGGTGGCGACCCAGTCCTTCTTCGGCGAAGGCGGTGTGCTGAAGGGCCTGAACTGCGTGCAGGTGGACGACAAGTTCCAGCCGGTTGCCGGCACCGAGTTCACCCTGGAAGCCGATCTGGTGCTGCTGGCCATGGGCTTCGTCCATCCGGTGCACGAAGGTCTGGTCGACGGCTTGGGCCTGGACAAGGACGGCCGCGGCAACGTCAAGGCCGACACCGTCAAGTACCAGACCTCGAACCCCAAGGTCTTCGCCGCCGGTGACATCCGTCGTGGTCAGTCCCTGGTGGTGTGGGCCATCCGCGAAGGCCGGCAGGCCGCCCGCGCGGTGGACGAGTTCCTGATGGGAAGCAGCACGCTGCCGCGTTGATCGGAACCGATCAGCGGGAAATCACAGCAAAAGGGCCGCCGGGCAACCGGTGGCCCTTTTCTTTGTTGCATCGCCATATTCAATCATGCGCGGAAAAAGGCGGATTTGAGACTTGACCTGACGCCCTCAAAAAACGAACACTCGTTTTTAACGACGGGAAAAAGCCCGCAGCCGGAAACGTCGCACGAGGCTCACATGTCTTTGGATCACCTGAAATTCCGCGCCAAGATCATGTTGATCTTGGTGTTGTCCGCTGTTGGCATGGCCATTTTGGTGGGGATGGGCCTGGTCAACCTGAGAACCGAAATGATGGATGCCAGGCGTCTGAAAACCCAGCATCTGGTGCAGACCGCCGCCACCATGGTCGGCCATTTCGTCGAACAGGCCAATTTCGGCACCATGATGGAAGACGACGCCAAGAAGGCGGCGTTGGAAGCGGTGGCGGTGCTGCGCTATGGCGACAATTCCTATTTCTGGATCACCGACACCGCCAATCAAATGGTGATGGACCCCATCAACCAGGAACTGAACGGTAAGGATCTGTCCAAGGTCTTCGACCCGGCCGGCAAGCCGGTTTTCGTGGCGATGACCGAAGCGGTGAGCAAAGAGGGCGCGGGCTTCGTCGATTATCTGTGGCCCAAGCCGGGCACTACCGAACCGGTGGGCAAGGTCGCCTATGTGCAAGCCGTAGCCGATTGGGGCTGGATCATCGGCTCGGGGGTTTACGTGGACGACGTGGACGTGGCTTTCCGCACGGAATTGATGGAGCAGGGCGTGCGTGTGGTGGTGATCTTGGTGCTGGCCTTGGCGGTGTCATATTGGATCGGCTCGACCATGGTGACGGCGATGGCCAGTCTGAACAAAAGCATGCATGCCCTGGCCGATGGCGACGTCACCGTTCTGCCGCCGGGGCAGGAACGGCGTGACGAGATCGGCGACATGGCCCGCACGGTTTTGGTGTTCCGTGACAATGCGGTGGCCATGCAGGCCATGCGCACCCAGCAAGAAGCCGAACGTGCCCAGGCCGAAAACGACCGGCGCCGGGTGTTGGCGGATTTGGCCGACGAACTGGAAGCCGGGGTTTCCTCGGCCGCCCAGGCGGTCAACGCCGCCGCCGAGCAAATGCGCGGGGCGGCATCGGGGCTGACCGAGGAAGCCGAGCACGCGGCCAGCGAAACCGTCATCGTCGTCAGCGCCGTCGATCAGACGGCGGGCAACGTGGAAACCGTCGCCGCCGCTGCCGAACAACTGAATGCCTCGATCAATGAAATTTCCCGTCAGGTCCGCCAATCGGCCGACATCGCCGAAGACGCGGTCCAGGCGGCGCAACGGACCGACGAGGTGGTGCGTGGCCTGACCGATTCGGCGGCCCGCATCGGTGAAGTGGTGGGGTTGATCAACACCATCGCGGCGCAAACCAATTTGCTGGCGTTGAACGCCACCATCGAAGCGGCGCGGGCCGGAGACGCCGGCAAGGGCTTTGCCGTGGTCGCCGGCGAGGTCAAGTCCCTGGCCAACCAGACGGCCAAGGCCACCGGCGAGATTTCTTTGCAGATCAACGCCATCCAAACCAACACCGATCAGGTGGTCGGGGCCATCGCCGGCATTGGCCGCACCATCGACAAGATGTCGGAAATCTCGAATTCCATCGCCGTGGCGGTGGAACAACAAGGCATGGCCACCCAGGAAATCGCCCGCTCGGTGGGGGAAGCCTCGCAGGGGGTCCAGGACGTGGGCTCCCATATGGGCGAGGTGGCCCAAGCCGCCGACCGCACCGGCATCGCCGCCCGCGACATGTTGGCGGCGTCGGACGGCTTGGCCGGGGATGCCCGCACGCTGAGCGCCGGTCTGGCCAGCTTCCTGGGGGAAGTCCGAAAAATGTAAGTTTGTGATGGCGAAAGCCGGCGGAAGGTCAAAGGAACTTTTAGTGGCATTCCCGTGGTCCGACGGGGATGCCATTTTTTTGCTCTACAAACTTAAAGCATAGGTTCCCATTGGGACGTTGACCCTAGGGGGCGGGCTGCCGTTATAATATTTGTAAATGCGGGATAAAATTGAAACATAATAATAATTCTAAGATTCGGGGGACTCCATGTTCATCGACAATTGGCGTTTTCGCGCCAAAATCTTGCTGATTCTTGGCGTTTCGCTGGTCGGCATGATGGTGCTGATCGGTCTGAGCTTGGTCAATTTACGATCTGAAATGATCGATGCCCGGCGGTTGAAGACCCAGCATATCGTCGAAACCGCCACCGCTTTGGTGAGTCACTACGTCGAATTGTCCAATGCGGGCTCCATGATGGAGGATGACGCCAAGCAGGCGGCCAAGGAGGCGCTGCAGGCCCTGCGTTACGGCGGCAACGAATATTTCTGGATCAACGACCTGAAGTCGGTCGTGATCATGCACCCCATCAAGCCCGAGCTGAACGGCAAGGATTTGTCGAACCTGAAGGACGGCAACGGCAAGGCCATCTTTGTGGAATTCGCCCGTGTGGTGAAGGATCACAAGGCCGGTTTCGTCGATTATCTGTGGCCCAAGCCCGGTCACGAGGCGCCGGTGGAAAAGATTTCTTATGTCAAAGGCGTCGATTCCTGGGGCTGGGTGGTCGGATCGGGCATTTACGTGGACGACGTCGAAGCCGCCTTCAAGGCCGAGCTGGTCAACCAAGGGGCCGGCGTGGTGGTGATCGTCGCCATCGTGTTGCTGATCTCTTATATGGTGGGCACCGGCATGGTGGGCGCCATGGCCAATATCACGGGGACCATGCACAAGCTGGCTGAAGGCGACACCAGCACCATGCCCAAGGGCGTCGGGCGCAAGGACGAAATCGGCGAGATGGCCCGTTCGGTCATGGTGTTCCGTGACAACGCCATCGCCATGCAGAGCATGCGCGAGGAACAAGAAGCCGAACGCAAACAGGCGGAAGTCGAGCGCCGCGCCACCTTGGTCCGTCTGGCCGACGAATTGGAGGCCGGGGTGTCGTCCACCGCCCAGGCGGTCAACGCCGCCGCCGCCCAGATGCGGGCGACCGCGTCGTCCATGACCCAGACCGCCGACCATACCAGCGCCGAAACCGCCATGGTGGCCAGCGCCGTGGAACAGACCTCGGCCAATGTGGAAACCGTCGCCGCCGCCGCCGAGGAACTGAACGCCTCGATCGGCGAGATTGCCCGTCAGGTGACGCAATCGACCACCATCGCCCAGGATGCGGTGGAAGCCGCCGAACGCACCGATACCGTCGTGCGCGGATTGTCGGAAGCCGCCAGCCGCATCGGTGAAGTGGTGGGGTTGATCAATACCATCGCCGCGCAGACCAACCTTTTGGCCCTGAACGCCACCATCGAAGCCGCTCGCGCCGGCGAGGCCGGCAAGGGCTT
>DISD01000079.1 GCA_002435715.1 Rhodospirillaceae bacterium UBA6219 | reverse complement strand
AGCGTGGTCTTGCCCGCGTCGGGGTGGGAGATGATGGCGAAGGTGCGGCGCTGGGCCGATTCTTGAGCGAGCGAAGTCATGGCCGCGTTTTTTCCCCGGATCGCCGATAAAATCAAGAACTATGCATCGGCACTTTCCGCCAAGGGCAGAAACAGAATGCTTTCGGCATCGCATTCCGGCATATCGGGGAAAAATGTCCGGCGTTCCAGCGTCAAAGGAAAATCGCGGATGCTTTCTCCGCTTTGCGGCAGCCATCGCCCGTACAGATGGGACGCGGCCTGCCGTAAAGCGTCGTCACCGCCCCGATACGGCAAGGCGGCCCACCTTCCGCCAGGAATGACCGCCGGCTCCACCCGAAAGGGATTATCCGCCACCGGCCCGGGGCACGCGGCGCACAGATCCAGCCGAAAGTCGTCGGGGCCGACATCCAACGGATCGTCATAAAGCAAGTTGAAAGTGGCGCTGATCCACGGCGGCACCCCGGCCTGACGCCGCCACTGAATGAAACGACGCAGCGTTTCGCCCAGTTCAGCTGGCGGACCGACATGACGCAGCACGCCCACCGGCACGTCGGGACGCTGCTGGATTTCCACCCGATAGAGGGTGTCGGAACCGTCACCGCGCCGGCGCGTCGTCGCCTTTCGCAAGGATTCCTCGTCCCGGAGCAAGGACGGCCAATCAGGGGCTTGACGGAATTTTGTCGGGGACATGCCGTAATGCAGCCGAAAGGCCCGCGAGAACGCTTCCGGGCTTTCATAGGCGCAATCGAAGGCAATGTCCGTCACCCGACGTTTCCCACGAAAAGCCAGCCAGGACGCCGCCCGCGTCATCCGCGCCAGATGGACATAGCCGTGGACAGACATTCCTGTCAGCGCCAAGAATTGGCGCTGGAAATGGTATTTGGAAAAATTGGCCAGCCGGCACAACGCGTCGACGCGCAAATCGCCATCCAGATTGCTATGGATATGTTCGATCACCAAGGCGATGCGGTCTTTGTAGTTCGGATTCATCGGTTTCTCCGTCAAGAGCGAACCATGTTATCCGGCACGTCCCCAAGGCGCCTGACAGATCGTGCCAAATTTCGGGAACACAGCCATGCTTGATCTTGTCATTGACCGCGATCTTGAAAACCGCCTGCGTTCCGTGGCTTCCCGGTTGGGACGAAGCCCCGAGGATTGCGCCCTGTCCGCCATCAAAAGCTTCGTCACCGATTGCGAGGAAGCCCTGGCTTCGGGGCAAAGACTGGGCGGCGACGGCATGATGCGCCCACCGGAAGGCTTTTACGACTGACCCCCTAAAAAAACCGCCCCGGTTTCCCGGGGCGGTTTTCTTGTCCTTACGGCAAACCGTTGGACAATCGCTCGATATGGGCGAAGTGGATGGTGGAATTGTCGTCGAAAGTGATGGCCCCCGACGCGTCGCCGTTGAACACCAGATCACCGTCGGAAGTAACCTCGGCATTCACATTGGCGTCGATATGGACGACGAAGTGGTTGTCATCGGTGGAGGTGGCGGTGACCTTGCTGTGGTCGTTGTCGTCGATGGTGAACACCCAGCCGTGCTCGCCGCTGGTCTGTTCCAGGGACAAGGTATCGACACCCGATCCGTTGATGTAATTGGACAGCGCCCCATTGGCTTCGGCGGTGGAAGACCCGGTCAGGATGACTTTGATGTCGTCACCCAGATCGGTGCCGTCCACGCCCCAGCGCACGTCGCCCAGGGCGTCGTCGGCCAGGGTGACATTGCCCGACAAGGTGGCGTCGGTGGTCAGACTGTCCGCATCGCCGGTGCTGTCATAAAGGCTGATCTCGAAAGTACGGGTACCCGCTTCCAAGGTGCCGGTATCGTTGGACAGAACCACCGAATTGGCGATTTCCTGATAGACCGAGGCCGAACCCGAACCGGTAAAGGTCAGGGTGTGGTTGTCGGTGTCGTAAGCGACGGAAATATCGGTGCCGTACACCTTCAGGCCGCCATTGCCGTCCAGGGTCAAATCCAGCCCGGACAAAGCCAGGCTGTCATTCATCTCGGCCCCGTTCATGGTGACGGTCAGGCCGGTCAGGTCCGCCGACGGGTCGGCGATTGTGAAGCCGCTGACCACATGGATGGGATCGGCCACCGTACCCGACACCACGCCAGTGGGGTCGGTGCCGGTGACACCGGCGGTGACGGACAGGTCAACGCTTTCGGTCAGGCTTTCACCGCCGATGCTGGCGCTGACCACCAGGGTGGCATGCCCCGACCAATCATTCAAATTCACCGACAGACCGGCCAATTGGCTGCCCTGAAGCGTGACGCCGCCAGCACCGGACAACACCACCGAATGGTCGGCCAGGATGAACTGAGTGCCTTCGGGAATGCCGGTGATGGTCACCACCTGGGTGGCGCCGACCGCGTCGGCCATGTCCAGGTTCAGGGCGATGGTGGCGTCTTCCGCCCCGCTGACGGAACTGGCCGGCAGGATGGCGGTGCCGTCGCTGGCGAAGGACACGTCGCCCAAGGCATCACCGGTCAACGTCGCGGTGCCGGTGATGGTCACCGTGGCACTGTCGGAAGCGCTGGCCCCGTGGTCGTCATAAGCGGTGATGGTGACCACCCGCTGACCGTCGGCCAAGGCCCCATTGCTGCTGGACAGCGACACCGACTTGGCCAGGTCCTGGTATTGCTCGGCGCTGGCGTTGCCTTCGAAGGTCAGGGTGTGGCTGGCCTGATCCCAGCTCACCGTCACCGTGGCACCGTCGATGGTGACGGACAACTTGCCGTCCGCCCCCAAATCAACGTCGGCAACCCCGTTCAGCGCCAAACTGTCGGTGCCGGCCATGCCGGCCCCACCGATGGTCATGGTCATCTTCGAGAAAACGGTGCTGTCCACGTCGGACAGGATGATTTCGTTGGTGACCGACGGATCGGGATTTTCCGGCACCACATAGATGGGGCTGTTGTGGGTGCCGGCACCGGCACCGGAGCCTGTGGTGACGTCCAAAGTGGGGGCGTCGTTCACCGCCTCGACGGTGACCACGATGGTTTGCGGCGTACCGGACTGGGCGGCACTGTCCAAGGCGGTGGTGCCATCTTCCGACGCCATCGCCTTGACCGTCAGGGTGAAGGTGCCGTTGTAATTGCTGGGCGTCAGCATGCGGATCCCCGACAAACTGTCGGCAGTGCCGCCCGGAATGGTCCACACCCCGTTGTTGTCGGCGTGGACCGCGATCCAATTGCCGTTTTCCTGATAGTAGAAGACGGTGTCGGACGGCGCCCCGGCCAAGGTGATGGACAGGGTTTCCGAATCGGTGTCCACCAAGCTGGCGGTGATGTCCAGCAGTTGGGTGTTGTCCTCGGTGGCGGTAACCGCATGGGTCATGCTCAGCAAGGGGGCGTCGGCCACACCGGTTTGCGTCACGGTGAAGCTGAGCGAGTTGCTGAGAACCACCGCACCGGTGGTTTGGCTGGCGTCGGAGGCGCTGTCCATATCCTGGGTGCTGGCTTGCACCGTCATGGTCCAACTGCCCGAAGCGTTGTCTTCGGTCTTGAAGTACAGCAGCCCACCGGTCATCAGACCCAGCGCCTTGACCTCGGAGGACGAGAAGGTCCAGGTATAGGTGCCGTCCGATTGCAACTGGGCGGTCCCGACCCCGCTGTGGGTGAAATCGGTCGAGGACGACGCGAAGCTGGCCCCCGCCGGAACCCCGGTGATGGTGATGGTGGTGGCTTCCGAATCCCCCACCACGTCCAACAATTGCGCCCCCAGATCCAGACCGATCACCGCGTCTTCGGTGGTGGTCACGTCGGCCGGGTTGACCGTGGCGCCATCGGTGACGGCATTCACGTTCACCCAGAAGTTCTGGGTGGTCACCTGGGGCGTGGCATTGCCCTTTTCGAAGATATAGGTGGTGATGGTCAGCTGATGGTCGGTCGAATCGTCCTGACCCGGCAGATAGTTGACGCCGTTCAGCTGGATGCCGCTTTCACTGATGGTCAGGCTGGAAGCTTTCACCGTCCAGGTGCCGTCACCGTTGTTCAGCGCCCCTTCAATGATCGCCCCGGCGGGAACATTGCCGATGACCACCGAAGCGTTTTCCGAACCCCAGAGGCCGGTACCGGCCAGATCCTGGTGGGCGATGGAAACATTCAAGGCGATGGCGGTATCTTCGTCGCCGCTGACATTGCCCGCCGTGATGATGGTGTCGTCGATGACCGCGCCGACATTGATGGTCAGCGTGCTCGACGAAGTGGTGGAATCGGCGCCGTCGGTCACCCCGGTCGAGAAGTGAATCTTGACCGAGCCCGAGAAATTGGCATCCGGGGTAAAAGTCAGACCTTCGACCAAAACCGGTCCATTTTCAGAATCGGCGAAATCGTCGATCTGGGACTGCGTCAACTGCAGGGTGTAGGTGCCGTTGCCGTTGTCGATCACCCCTGCCCCCGACAGCGTGCCGGGCTGATGGCCGCTGACATCGTCAATGCTGATGGTCACCGTGCCGTTGGTCAGGACTTCCGAGTAATCCACGTCCTGGGCCGAAATTTCCAGTCTGACGGCCACCGCGTGGTCCTCGGTGGCGCTCCCCGTCTCGAAGGCGATGGAGGCACCGTCGGCCACCGCCGTCACATCGATGGAAACTTCCTCATAATTATCGCCGCTATCGGTGTCGTACAGGCCCGACGTGGTGGTGACCACGCCGCGGATGTCCAGGTCATAGGTCGAACCGGCGTAATCATGGGGCGGCGTGATCGAGACCGAGGACAGCAAGTCATAGGGAATGGTGTAGCTGTCGGTCGCCGGGTCGTAATAGGTCGAACCCGAAAGCGACCAGCCATCAGGCAGCTTCAGGTTAACGCTGAGCGTGCCGACGTCGATCCCCGTCACCGTGTTGGTTACCGTGGAACCATCCACGGTGTAGCTGTAATTGGTACCGCTATCGTTGTCAGTGATGTCGAAACTCAGAGCCGACAGGCTGATCGAGCCATCCTCGTTGCCGCTCAGCGTACCGATGGTCGCCGCCTTGAGGGTGATGGTCGAGCCACCTCCACCGCCGCCGCCGCCACCGCTGGGGGTCCCGAAATCGATGGTCACCTCGGTCGATCCCGACGCGGTGTCGGAACCGCCATCAGGATCAGCGTCGGTCACCAGCGCCGTGATGGTCAATGTGTGTTCGCCGCTCATCAGCGACGAATTGAAGGTCAGGTTCTCGATGGAACCGTCTTCGCTGGGGACGATCCAACTGCCCCCCCCGGCATTGATACCGCCGGGGATGGTGACGCCGTTGGGCACGCCGGAAATCACCAGATACATGCTTTCCGAACCGTCGGTGTCACCGACGCTGATGGTGCCGTTCAGTACCGCCAGACCATTGCTGGCATCCAGGTCCGAATTCACCAAGTCGATGTTGAATTCCGGGGCATCGGCGTCGGCGACGATACGGATCGAGCCGTCGATGTCGTCGGTCCGTGTGCTGACGGTGCTGCCCAAGGTGTCGGTGACGGTCACTTTCAAGGTGACGGGCACGTCGTCGGACCAATCCTCGGGGACGCCGAACAGCTTGAAGCCGCTGACATCCACGTCGGTGCCGGGGGTCACCGGCACGTCATTGATGACGATCACCCATTTGTCGCCCACCAGGGTCGGCGTATAGGTGTGGCCGCCAAAGGTCACATACAGGTTCGAAGGGGCAAGGCCCCCCTTGGAGATCAGCTCGCTGACGTCGACGGTGACGTCCACGTCGGTCACCTGTTCGGCAACGCCCGAGCCGATCACCGCGTTGCCGCCGCCCTTGTCGCCGGCATCGACCGAGAAGCCGAAAGCCACCCCGGCATCGCTGCCGCCGGCCAACCAGGCATCTTCGGTGGTGGTGCCGGTGATGGACACGCCGGCCTTGTCGGCCACCGGGTTGACGGTCACCGACAGGGTCTTGTCCACCGACAACGAATTGCCGTCGTCTTCGGTGGTGATCACCCGCAGCTTGACGTCGAAGGTCCCGGCATAATTGGACGGCGCCGAGAACCGCACCATGGACAGGTATTCGGGCGCGATGGACCATTGCGCCGTGCCATCGGCGGCGGTGCCGACATATTTCAGGTAATCCGAGGTCTCGACCACATGGCCGTTGGTGTCCACCAGAACCAGGCTGACACCGGACGGAATGCCCCACAACACCATGGACAGGGTTTCCGACTGGTCGCGGTGCAAGGCCACGTCCTGGTCAGCCACGGTGTAATTGCCCAATTGCGGGTCGATCAACTGGTCTTCCGAACCGGTGGCGGTCAAATTGCCGCTGGTGGCGGTGACGGCGTCACCGTTCTGATCCAAGGCGCCATCGGACTTGCCGATGACGATGACCTGGATATTGGCCGATTTGGTGGCCACGTTGTCGGCACTGGTACCGTTGTCGTTGGTTTCGGTGGCGACGGCCGTGACCGTCAAATTGGCGTCGACGTTGCTGTCGGTTCCGGGCTTGAAGTAAAGGTCGCCCACCTGCGACGCCGAGAAGGTCCACACCCCATTCGAATAGGTGCCCACCGGGTTGCCGTTGGCATCGACGAAACTGGCATCGGCCGGCACCCCACTGATCTGATAGGTCAGGGTTTCCGAACCGTCGGTGTCGATCAGCGCCCCACGGATGTCCAGCTTGACCGTGTGGTCTTCCTCGACCCGGGCGTTGCTGACCAACAAATTGGGCTGATCGGCCACGGCGTTGACCAGCACGTTGAAGCTGACCGAGCTTTCGGCCGAACCGACCTTCACTTGGTCGTCGTTGTCGCCGTCATTCAAGGTGTCTTCGATGGTCTTGGCCCAGAACACCACATTGGCGGCGTCGGCATCAGCGTGCACCGGCGGCACCAGGACCACGGTGATACCGGAACCGGCCTTCACATAGGCGGTGTTCAGCGTCCAGGTATAGTCGCCCTCGGCATCGGCAACACCCTTGACGGCATCGCCCAGATAATTGCCGTTGCCGTCGTAATAGGACACCGTCCAACCGTCGGGAACGTTGCGCAGCTCGGCATTGGACAGGGTTTCCGAGCCGTCCTGGTCGGGCATGGCCGCCGACAGGTTCAGCTCGATGCCGTGATAGCTGGGCTTACCGTTGTTTTCGTCGCCGGTCACCGTCAGCGTGCCGTTCACGTCCCCCCCGCTGCCGATGGTCAGCACAGGGGCGTCGGCCACCGCCTGGACCACCAAGGTGGCTTCCGAGGTGACGGTGGAATAGGTGGCACCGTTGCCGTCTCCGTCCTTGTCATCCAAGGTGGTGGAGCGGATGCGGTAGGTGACGTCCAGATCCGAATGCTCGGTCGGCACGAAAACCACACCATCCAAAGTGTAACCAGCCGTCGGCGTTCCAGTGACGCTGGTCCCGGGCACGGTGTAGATGTCATAGGTGACACCATCCACCGTCGTTGTCCCCGAAGCGACCATGGTCACGTCGTCCAGCTCGAAGTGACCGTTCAGGGTGCCTTGCTTGACCAGGATATCCACATTGCCGGTCAACTTTTCCGAACCGTCGGTATCGGTCAGACTGATCACCGGGGTGAAGGGGATGCCGCCCACCTGGTCTTCTTCGCCGGTCACCGAGGACGAAATATAGGTTTCATCCACCACCGGGTCGATGCGCAGATAGAAAGTCTGGGTGTCCCCCGTCGCCGAGGCCGAGCGGCTGAGGTTGTTGTCGGCGATGCTGTCAAAGCCGTTGCTGGCGGCAATCGACGACTGGGCCTTGCTCTCCTCGGTGGGATTGCTGGTGCCATTGGAATTAAGGTTGTCGCCATCCTTTTCCGTGGCGATCGGCGTGATCTTGAAGCCGATGACGTCATCGCCCCAGTTGGCGGGGCCACCCACTTCCACCAAACCGTCCAACACCTGCTTGGCGGTGACGGTGATGCTGTCATTGGCGGAAGAACCGTCACCGGTGTTCAACTCGGTAATGGCGAATTCCGTCTTGCTGGCATTCCAAATCTTCACCCGCACCGGCTCGTCGGCGGCGTTGGGGGCGATCACATAGGTGATGGTTTCCGACCCGTCCAGGGACAGGCCCGTGGTGGTGGCGGCCACGTCCTCGCCGGAACGGCCGCTCAGCACGGTCTTCAGGCTATAGAACTGGTCTTCTTCGATGGTCACCGCACTGGCCTCGGTGGCGCCTTCCAGCACGGTCACCTCGGGTTCGTCGGCATCGCCGTAAATCTTGACGCTGACCGATTTCGTCGTGGTGGCGGTCTGCGTCGCCACCTGGTCGGGGTCGCTGGCCTCTTCGGTGGCGATGGCCTTGACGGTCAAGGTGAAATCGGAATTGTTCTGGCCGTAATCACTTTGCGGATCAAGGTCGATCAGACGCAAATCCGACAGCCATGTCTTCATCTCCGCCGTCGATTCGGCCGGGCCAATGGTGTAGGTGACCTTGCCATCCGACCCCGTCACCTGCGTCACCGTCGTATTGGGCGAATACAGGTTCAAGCCGCTGGGCACACCGGAAATCTCCACCGTCAGATTTTCCGATCCGTCGGTGTCGACCAAACCGGCAGAGATGTTCAGGTTGATCCACTTGTCCTCGACGCCGATGGCGCTGGCGGACAAAGTCGGGGCGTTGGCCACCGCCTTGACGGTGACGGTGACATTTTCCACGTCCTGGGCGCTGTCCTGATAGGCGGTGCCCATGTCGTCTTCGGTGGTGGTGCCCACATCGACGTCGGTCTTGACGGCACGCACGGTAAAGCTGGCGTCGGCGTCGGATTTGCTGGTGCCCTTCAGATACACACCCGACAGCGTGCCATTCACGACCAATTCGGACGGAATGGTGTAGGAGCCGTCGGCATTGGCGGTCAAAGCCGTACCGTCCGCCGTGGTCAAGGAGAAGCCGGGGCTGAGCCCTTCGATACTCACGGTCAGGGTGTCGGTGGCATCATGGGCCGGATTGGTGATGCTGATTCCGGCCAGGGACAAAGGCGTGTCTTCGTTGGTGGACAACGTCCCGACAGTGATGGTCGGGTCAAGAACACCGATTTCCACGTTCAAGGTGTCGACGGCACTGATCGCCACGCCTTGGCCGGCCACCACCGACTGACCGTTGGTGGTTTCCACCGTGGCCGAATAGACGCTGAGCTGGAAGTCGTTGGAATAGCCGGCCGGCAGGTTGGCCTTCAATCCAACCAATTGCGCCTGGGTCAGCTTGTAGGTGGTGCCGGTGAAGGTCACCCCGTCCACCACCGTGCCTGAAGCGACCGGACTGCCGTGATTCAGGGTCACGCCATCGGGCAGACCGGTGACGTAGACATAAAGGGTTTCCGATCCGTCGGTGTCGACCAGGGTGGGCGTGATGGTCAGGTCGATGGACTGCGCCGCCGCGGTTTCGGTCAGCGAGATGTCCTGGGCCGAAACCAGGGGGGTGTCGGCGATGGCCGCCACCACCAAGGTGCCGGTGCCGGTGGCTTCCGCCGCCGCGCCGCCATTGTCGTCCACGTCCACGGTGATGTTGTAGCTGGCGTTGCCGGCATCGTGGCGTTCGGGCTGGATGGTCACGCCGGACAAAGTCCAGACGTTGGAGGTACCCTCGGTCAGATAGGAATTGGCGAAAGTCCAGGTGGTGACGCCGCCGCTGGTGGACACGCTGGCCAACAAATTGTGCTGGTCGTCATAGACACCGTCCGGGGTCACCGCCACTTCCGAACCGTTCACCATCACATAGACGGTGCCCTGGCTCATCACGCTGTCACTGGTGGACAAGGTGATGAAGCCGCCGGTGGTGGGGGTTTCCGACCCGTCGCCGTCGGTGAAGGTCACCGTCGGCGTCAACGCGATGCGCGCCGACGTATCTTCCACATGCTGGTCTTCGACGCCGGAATTGGCGCCGGTCACGGTGACGGCGTCCAACACCGGGTTGACGGTGACGGTCAGAACCTGGCTGACCACCGACTTGTCCTGAACGTTGACGCCACCGATGGTGGCATCTTGCTCGTGCGAGGTCGAACCGCCGTAATCAACGTCCTGCTTGGTCAGCGTCAGGGTGAAGGTGGCGTCGGCATCGGAATCCGACTGCCCCTTGATATAGACACCGCTCAGATGGCCGTCGGCGTCGATCAGCCCGGCGGGAATGGTATAGGACCCGTCACCGTTGACGCTCAGCGCCACATAGCCGCCGTTGCCGTCGGATTGATAAAGGGTGAAGCCACTGGTCAGACCCGACACCGTGACCGCGAACGAATCGGTGACGTCGTCGGCCGGGTTGGTCACCGTGACGTTGTCCAGGGCGTAATAGCTGTCTTCCGTGGTCACCAGCGAACCGACATTCAGAATCGGATCAAGGATACCGATTTCCACGTCCAGCGTGCTGGCGGTGCTGATGGCCACCCCTTGGCCGGCCACCACCGACTGACCATTGGTGGTTTCCTCGGTGGCTGAATAAACCGTCAGCTTGAAGTCGTCGGAATAACCGGCCGGCAGATTGGCCTGCAGCCCCGACAATTCGGCCTGGGTCAGCTTGTAGGTGGTGCCGGTGAAGGTCACCCCGTCCACTTCCGTCCCCGAAGCGACCAGACTGCCGTGATTCAGCGTCACCCCATCGGGCACGCCGGTGACATAGACGTAAAGGGTTTCCGAACCGTCGGTGTCGATCAAGGTCGGCGTGATCGACAGGTCAACCGCCTGCACACCGGCGGTCTCGGTCAAAGCCACGTCGCTCACCGAAACCAGGGGGGTGTCGGCGATGGCGGCGACGGACAGAGTCCCGGTTCCGGTCACCGAAGAGGTCACACTCGTCTGGGTGTCATAGACGTCGACGCTGATGGAATAGTTGGCATCGCCGGCCTGATGACGTTCGGACTGGAAGGTGACGCCGCTCATCACCCAATTGTTGTCCGAGGTCTCGGTCAGGGTGGAATTGGGCACGTCCCAGGTCTTGGAAACCACGGTCACGCCGTCGGCAGCATAAGTGACGCTGCTCGGTTCCAGCTTGACGCCATTCACATAGATATCGCCACCGACCATGTCCTCGTCGGTAGAGGTGATGGTGGTGGTGCCGTTGGGATCGGGCTGTTCCGAACCGTCGGTGTCGGTGAACACCAAGGTGGGGGTCAGGGCGATACGGTCCTCGCCCAGTTCCACGAACTGGTCTTCCTTGCCGGAATTGCTGGCGGTGACGGTGGCGCTGTCGAATTGCGGTTCGACGTAAAGCGACAAGGTCTCGTAACCGCTTTCCGCCGTGCCCGAGCGGGTCAGGCCGGCTTCCAGCTGGCTTTCCAACGTGTCGTCGTTGGAATCGTTGGCTTCGGTGGCGATCACCTTGATGTCGAACTGCACCAGATCGGTGCTGCCCGAACTGGCCCAATCGGCGACACCGCCGACCTTGACCAGATTGCCGAAGACCTGGGCGGCGGTCAGACTGACACTGTCGCCAGGATGCAGGATGGTCACCTCGCCACTGTCCTGGTTACCGTCGCCATCGGCGTCGATCCAGATGCGCGATTCGTCCTTGGCCACCAATTGGAAGGTCAAGGTTTCCGAAGTGTCGGTGCTGACCCCCATGCCGTCAGTGGCGCCCTGTTCACCCAGCCAGGCCTGCACCGCCTTGGTGCCGCTGATCAGGTCACGCAGGCCGACGAACTGGTCTTCGTTGACCAGGACCGGGTCTTCGACCACGGTGATGGTCGGCAAATCGGCGTCGGACAGCACCTGGACATTGACCAACTGGGTGGTGGTGGCGCTGCGCACAGCGGTTTCGGCATCGGACGCACCTTCGGTGGCGGTCGCCTTGACCACCAGATTGAAGTCGGAATCGCTGTCCTGGCCGCCCTTGATCTGCAGGTTGTTCAACTGCGCCGGCGTCAGGGTATAGGTCACCGTGCCGTTGCCGTTGTCGGCGGCGGTGTAAAGGGTGCCGGTGGTGCCGTCACGCAAGGTGAAATTGTCCGGATCGCCGGTGACGGTGATGGACAGCGTTTCGCTGCCGTCCTGGTCCACCAAACTGGACTGGATGTCCAGGCTGAACCACTTGTCCTCGACGCCGATGGCGCTGGCGGAAAGGGTTGGGGCGTCGGCCACCGCCTTGATCACCACGTTGACCGGGGTCACCACATCGGAGACGTCGGGGGCACGCGAGCCCACACTGGTGCCGGTATCGCGATATTCACCGGTATCATCGTCGGTGTCGTTGTCGCGGACCACGGCACGCAGGTTGAAGCTGATATTGTCATCCAGATGGGTGGTGGCGGCGACCGAAGTGTCCCACCCCACTTGCAGACCGTCGATGCTGCCGTCGGAAGCATCACGATAGGCGGTGACGTCGTAACCGGTATGGGTGTTGCCGTCGGCGTCGGTATAGGTGGTGGTGGTCAGCACCGTACCGCTGCTGGTACGCAGGATGGCGCCCGCCGGCAGATCCTCGATATAGACGGTGATGGATTCGGTACCGTCGGTCTGGTTGATGTTGGCCGAAAGGGTCAAATCGGCCCAGTTGTCTTCGTTGCCGCTGCCCGAGCCACTGACCGAGGGATCGACCACACCCACGTCCACCTGGATGGTCTGCGGGCCGGAAATGGCGGTGTCGCTATTGGAATCCTCGACGCTTTTCGCGTAGACGGTCAGGTTGAAATCGGTGCTGTTATTGGTGGCCGGCCGGATTTCGACACTGCTTTGATATTCCGCCGGAACGGCGAAATAGGTCCCGTCTGGCAAACCATCGGCATCGTTGGTCACCGCATTGCCGGTGACCACGTGAACGTTGCCGTCGCCATCGGTGTAACGCAGGGTGTCGCCATTGCGCAGACCGGAAATATAGATGGTCTGGCTTTCCGAATTGTCGACGCCCACATCCTTGTCCACCACGTTGATGGACAAATCGATCCAGGTGTTTTCCATGCCGGCGGAATCTTGCACCGACAGACCGGGGGCATCGGCCACGGCAACGATATTCACCACCAAAGGAGCCGAAGTCGAGGCGGTGGTCCCGGAATCGGTCGAGGTGGCGGTGACGGTCAGGTTCAGCGTACCGCTGAAATCGCCGTCGTCGTCGTCGTCCAGGTTGCGCAGATACAGATTGTCCAACTGCGCCTGGGTCGGGTTGCTCAAAGTCCAGACACCGCCCGACAATGTTCCCACCGTATTGCCGTTGCTATCGACGATCTCGAAGTAGCTGGGAACGCCGCTGATCTGAATGGAAGACAGGGTTTCGGCGCCATTATCGGAATCGGCGGTGCTGGCAGTGATCTGCAGCTTGGTGGGCACGTCTTCGGTGCCGGTGACCGCGGTGACCGTCAGAATCGGCGTCTGCGCCACCGGCGGATTGTCGGGAACGGGGGGGACCACCGGCGGCGGCGGGATCACGGTTTCCGGAACCACTTCGGGCGCGGCGGCGGCGGGCGCGGCGGCGCCGTCTTCGCCATCATCCTCGCCGTCACCATTGGCGACCGGGCGTTCAGCCTCGCGTCCGGGTTCGGGGCGCACGGATTCCCGCAAGCCGGTGGGGGAGTTCCCTTCCGTCTCGGCCGCCTGTTCGGGGACGAAACTCGGCTGCGGATTCTCGAAGCGGACCTCGACCTGGTTGTCGGGCTCGCTGGGGGTGTAGACCTCGGAGATCACCTGGTCGCCGACCGGGGTCGCGCCTTCTTCGGCCGGAGCTCCGGCCTGCATCTTCTCGAAGGTTTCGCGGTTGGCTGATTGAACGTTGGCGAAGCCCTTGACGTCTTCCTTCTCGCCGGCGCTGCCTTCGGGCATCTCCTGCTCTTCGGCGTCATCCAGGCGGTCGGTTCCCTTGCCGTCCAGATGAAGGGCGTCAAAAGTCGAGACTTCCGGCCCGTCATGGGTCGTCACGTCGGCTTCGGGCTGGTTCAAATTATCTTCAGCCATATTTCCCTCCAATTCCCCCCACGGAACTCAATGTCACGGCACCCGGTCTCAGCGTTCGCGGAACGCCTGCGAGAACGAGGCCTGCAACGGCTTCAGCAAATATTGCAGCAAGGTTTTTTCACCGGTGATGATGTCCGCCTGAACGGTCATCCCCGGCAGAATACGGTTCTGGCCTTCGTGCTTGCCCACATACGGGTGTTCAAGCACCACCCAGCCCTTGTAGTAAGGCTGGTTGTCCTTCTCATCCACATAGGTGGTGGCCGAGATGTCGCGCAAGGTGCCTTCGACACTGCCGAAACGGACGAAGTCATAGCTGGCCACCTTGACGATGACCTTTTGGCCTTCGTGCAGATGGCCGACGTCGCGGGTGCTGATCCGGGTTTCCACCAGCAACTCATCATCGACGGGGACGATTTCCATCAGCATGCCGCCGGCCGGCACCACGGCGCCCACGGTCTTGGCCTTCAGGTTCTGCACGAAGCCCTTGACCGGCGAAACGATTTCCAAGCGCGTGACCCGGTCCTGCAAACGGCCCAGGGAATCCTCGACCTGCGCCAGTTCGGCGGAGACCGTTCCCATCTCGCCCAAGGAATCCTGGCGGATATTGTTGTCCAGATCGCCGATACGCTTGGACAATTCCTCCAACGCCTTGGCGGCGGTGGCTTCCTGGCCCTTCAGTCGCGACAATTCCGATTCCACCGCGGCACGGGTACGGCGCACGGCGTAGTAATCGACCTTGCTGGAATAGCCGGAATTGAACAATTGCTCGCGCATGCCCACTTCCTCGGTGACCAGCTTCAACTGTTCCTCGGCGGCGCGCTGCTGATTTTGGGCGGCGCGGATTTCCTCGCGCTTTTGCTGGATCTGTTCCTCGAACACCTTGCGTTGCGACGTCCACCGATCGCCATTGGCCTTCAGGATGTCCTGCTGGTCCGCCACCAAGGGCGCATATTTGGCGTCGAACGCGGAAAAGTCCGGCGCCCGGTTCTCGACGAAGGCGCGCAGACGCTCGGCCTTGATGGCCAAGCTGGCGCGGCGGCTTTGCGCCTGCTCCAATTCGGCGCTGGCCTGGACCGGATCAAGGCGCACCAGAACCTGGCCGGCTTCGACCATGGCACGGTCTTCCACCAAGATGTCGCGAACGATACCGCCTTCCAGATGCTGGACCACCTGAACCGAGCGTGACGGCACCGCCGAACCGAAGGTCACCGCCACTTCGTCGATGCGCATGAAGGCGGCCCAGACGATGAAGGCGGCGACCACCAGCGACACGATGATCACCGCGGCCTTGGAAACCACCGAGATGCCGGCCTCTTCCACAATGGCGAACTGCGCCAGATGGCGGATCTGACGCGAGGCCTTTTCCAGCTTCTGGGCGTTCGGGGCGATAACGGCGGCTTCAGACATCTTTTCCATTCCAGGCTACGAAGAAGTGGGGCTTAGAAGAAGTTGGGCGGCAGGCGGTCCAACACCTGCTTGGCGGGGCCGACCATGCGCACTTGGCCTTGCACCAGCACGACGATCTTGTCGGCCAGTTTCAAATGGCTGGGGCGATGGGTGACCAGGAACACGGTGGAGTGTCCCTTCATACGTTCCAGGGTCTTCATGAACTGGCGGTCGGACATGAAGTCCAGGCTGGAGGCCGGTTCGTCGAAAAGCGTGATGGGGGCGCGCTTCAGATAGGCGCGGGCCAGCGACAGGCGCTGACGGAAGCTGGACGGCAGGCGGTCGGTGGCGCCGTCGCCCAGCTTGGTTTCGAACTGACGCGGCAGTTCCAGAATGTCTTCCAGCAGACCGGCTTCCGAACAGGCCCAGCGCATTTCCTCGTCGGACGCCTCGGGACGGGCCAGACGCAGGTTCTGGGCCACGGTGCCGAAATACATGTCGGGCTGTTGCGGCACATAAGCGATCAGGCGGCGCAATTCGATGGGGTCCAGCTGACGGATGTCGATGTCGTCGATCATCACCGCGCCGGTCTGCGGCCGATACATGCCCAGCAGCAGTTTCAGCACCGTGGACTTGCCCGAGCCATTGGGGCCGATCAGCGCCACCACCTCACCCGGTTCGGCCTGCAAGCCCAGGCCCAGCACCGCCGGGTCGGCGTCGGCGGCATAACGCAACGAAACGTTGGTCAGCGTCACCTTGCCCTTGAATTGCGGCAGGGTCTGAATGGACGGGGCCAACAGACGTTCCGGCTTCAGCTGCATCAACCGGTTGATCTGGTTGATCGAGGCCTGGACGCGCTCGATCTGCGCGGCAAGGGTGAAGCCGGTCTGCAGCGGACGCAGCACCCACCACACCACGATCATCGACGCCATCAGGCCGCCAACGGTCATGTTGCCGCCCAAAACCCGTTCCACCCCCCAGCCCAGGGTAATGATGCCGGTCAGCATCACCAGACCTTGCGAGGCGGTGGACACCACCACGTTGGCACGGTTGGATTGATGGTTCTTCAGCGCCGCGTCGGCGGACAAAGTGCGGAAGCGCTCCCACCAGATGCCGGCGGCACCGGCTTCCTTGATGGTGCGCGGCTTGGTCAGCGCCTCGACCAGGAATTCCTGACGCCGCGACGCCGCCCGCGTCGCCGCCGACACCTTGCGCTCGACCAGCGGCCGCGTGACCATGGCGATCAAGGTAAACAACACCAAGGCACCCAACGGCACGAAGACCAGCGGGCCGCCCAGCACCGCCATGGCGATCAGGAAGACGATGATGAACGGCGCCTCGGCCATGGTGGTGGCCAGAGGACCGGTGAAGAATTCACGCACCATCTCGAAATCGCGCAACCGGGCGATCTGCGAGTTGGAATTGGCCTGTTCGGTAAAGGGCGGCGCCAACATCAACAGGCGGCGGAAAATGGCCAGCCCCAACAGGTGGTCCATGCGGGCCCCCAGATAGGCGATCATGCGCGACCGCACGCCCTTGATGGCGTAATCGCCCAGGATGGCGATCACCGAACCGGCCAGCAGCGACACCAAAAGCGGGATCGAACCGGTGGGCAGGAACTGGTCGTAAATGGCCATGATGAACAAAGGCGTGACCAGAACCAGCAGGTTGGACACCAAGGACGTGGCCAGCATGCGCACGAAAAGTGGGCGAAAGCGTCCGGTGACGGCGAAGACGAAGTTCTTCGGCGCGTCTTCCAGCTTGCTCCGCTCGTCTTCGTCCAACTGGTTGAAACGATAGATGCGGCCGCGTTCATCCGGCGGGTCGATGGTCACATAGGCGCGGGTCTGGGCGTCGAAGGCCACCACCTTGCCATCTTCGTCGGGACGGACCAGGACCATGGACAATTCGCCCGGCGCCATGTACAGGCACGGCATCAGACGCGGGTCCATGCGCGACGGCGACAGATCCAGCGACTTACTGGCATAGCCCAGATTGGCCATGATGTTCAAAAGGTCGGTCAGGTCCAAGGTGTCGGCGAAATGCGGCAGCGATTCGGCCACATGCACCAGATCGCCTTCCCAGCCCAAGGACGACAGCAGCGGCAAAATGCAGGCCGCCAAGTCGGTGACCGCCTCGAAGCCGCCCAGATGACCGTCGGCGGCCCGTTCCTCGTTCAGGTCGAAGCGTTGCGGCGGCACGTCCCAGGCGGGGGCGGCACCATAATGCGAGGGGGCGGTCATGCGCTCACCTTGCTTTCAGTTTCAGCGACCGGCACGGCCGGGGCTTGCGGCGGCGCCGCCTTGACCAACTTGCCATCCTCGATGCGCAGCACCCGGTCGGCCAAGCGCTGCATGCTGGGACGCAAGGTCACCATGATCAGCGTGGTGTCGCGATCCATGGATTCGAAATATTGACGCAAGCGTTCGTCGCCGGGACCGTCCATGGCGGCGTTGGCCTCGTCGAACAACAAGACCCGCGGGCGGGCGACCAAAGCGCGGATGACGGCGACGCGTTGCACCACGCCACGCGGCAGAATGTCGCTGGAACCGTCGCCGACCCGGGTGTGATAGCCCTGGGCCAAACGGTAGACCACTTCGTCCAGGCCCAAAATGCCCGCCAAACGCAAAGCTTCCTTGCGTCGTTCCGGCCGGAACATGGTCAGGTTTTCCAAAATGGTTCCGCGCAGCAACTCGCCACGCTGGGGAATGAAAGCGATGCCGTCGGTCCGCAACAGGTGGTCGCGTTCATGATCGACGATGGGCACGCCGTCCAGCAGAACCTCGCCCTCGCTCGGGGCGATGGAACCATGCAACAGCCGCAGCAACGTCGACTTGCCGCTACCGTTGTCGCCGTCGATGGCGATACGCTCGCCCGGCTTGACCACCAGATCCAGACCATCGAACAGGGGCTGGGACTCGGCGTCATGACGCAAGACGACCCCGCGCATCTCGATGGCGCCGACAATGGGCTGACGCACCGGATTTTCCGCATGCGGCTCGCGGGGCAGTTCGAAGACCGTTTCGAAACGCGCCCGCATCAGCTTGGCGGTCTGCCAACGGGTCCACAGAGCCACCGCCTTTTGCACCGGCTGCAAAGCCCGGCCGGCCAGCAAGGTGCAGGCCGACAGACCACCGACGGTCAGATGGTTTTCCACCACCATCAACGAACCGGCGATGACCACCGAAAGCGTCAGCAATTGCGAGAACACCGCCGCAGCCCCCAGGGAATTGGTGTTCACCTGGACCACCCGGTGGGAATGCCGGGCCACGGCTTCTTGCAGGCGGGCGTAACGCTGGATCATCTGGGCTTCCATGGCCATGGACTTGACCGAATGGACGCCGTGGATGACTTCGATGCTGAAATTCTGCCGACGGTCGCGCACGGTGTTGAATTCACGAATGGCCTTTTCCGACGACGCGCTGCCCAAAGCCGCGAACAGGGCGAAACAGGCCAGGATCGCCACCGGCGCCAGAACCAGCCAGCCGGCCAGATAGGCGATGGCGCCCAGGAACAACAGCACGAAGGGCAGGTCGCAGACCACCAGGGTCCAGTTTTCCGAAAACACCTCGCGCACGGTGGGCAGGCCGGACAGACGTTCCAGCAATTCGCCGGGGCCGACCTTCTCCAACTCGTCGGCCGGAGCGCTGAACACATGGGCGAAGGCACGGCAACTGGCCGCGTGTTCGAATTGCACGCCGATCCAGCCGACGATGTCGGCGCGGGCCACGCGCAGCAAACCTTCCAGCACCACGGCGCTGATGACGCCCCCCAGCAACAGCAGCAAGGTCCCGGTCGAGGAATTGGGGATGATGCGGTCGTAAATCTGCAGCAGCGCCAAAGGCAGCGCCAAAGCCAGGATGTTTAGAAAAATTGTTGCCGTCGCGATGTAACCACCGCCGGTCCGCAAGCGGCCGTAATCGGCCTTGCCAAATTTTTCCGCACTATCCAGATGAGATTTCGACGCCATGCGCACTATCCTCCAACCTTCGGAGGATATACGCACACTTATTGATCACACCAGACACAAATTGTGACGCATTTTCTGTATTTTGATAGTGATCGCCCGATTTTTTAAACGAGATGTGAACAGATTCTCAATAGAACGGCCCCCAAAAACAACTCAACCGGCCCGAACATTAATCCGCAATACATCTTTGTCTCTTTCTTCACCTCCCTACCTTCCTCTGATCCATGTCAAAGCATGATACGTCCGACGATGGTAATGTCGGCACAGTGTTCCACATGTAAGGGGGAATTCGTCATGGTTTTGGACACTGAAGCCATCATTGCCCTGGGCTTCCTGGTCAGCATTCTGGTCGTCACCGGCGGTTTGCTGTACTTCGTGCTGACCCGACTGAAGCGCTGAACCGAGACGGTTCCCGCAGCAAGATAAAGGCCGGCATTCGCCGGCCTTTTGTTTTGCTCTGTCGTCACAGCGTCAGAACAAGGTGACGTCGTCGTCTTGTCCCCCTTTGGCGGCCACAGGCTCGGCCAAGGTCGAGGGCGCCAGCCGCAACACCCCTTCGGAAGCCAACACATCCAAGGCCGCGGCGATGCGTTCCAGACGCTGATGGGTCCGGTCCTCGAATTGCAGATCGGTCACCACCTTGCCCACCGCCGATTCAATGGCTTGGGCGATATCCATGCTGTTATGGACCGAACGCGTCAGAAAATCGTCGCGTTCCTTGAGCAAGGCCAAGGTGCGCTCGACCTCGTCTTTCGCTTCGATCTGCCGGGTCATGTCCATGGACGCCACCTCGGCCAAGGTGGCATAGCCCGATTTCAACGCTTCCGAAATCGACGAGATCTCGTGCTTGATACCCGACGCCAGATCCGAGGTCGCGCGCGACAATTCACGGACTTCGCCGGCGACCACACCGAAGGAACGCCCCGCCTCGCCGGCCCGTTCCGCCTCGATGCGGGCATTCAAAGCCAGCAGGTTGGTCTTGGCGGTAATGCGGTCGATGCCTTCGACCGAATGGCTGAGACGCGACAAATCCTCGATCACCCGGTCGATGGCGCGGACCATGCTGACCGCCTGTTTGGACATGCTCAGGACTTCGCGGACGAATTCCCCCAAGGTACCGCCCAGATGGCCGATGACGACGGCGAAATCGTCACCCCCCTCTGCTCCCAACTTGGCCCCCGAGACATCCAGGATGTCGCGAACACAAGCCGTCTGGTTCTGGGTCAAACGCGCCAAATCGAAAAATTGCGCGGTCAGATCGCCGCTGGTGCGTCCGACCAACGCGGCAACATCGCGCAATTCGACGGAAGCTTCACGTGCTGCCCGGCGGGAATCGGCATCCATGTCAGTGTCCAACACCGGCTCACACATCCCGTTCGGGGTCGATGTCATGCGCCCGCTTGCCATATTTGTCGGTCAAGGACGGTCCGGTGGCGATTTCGATGTGATCGCGCTGGTACTTCACCGCTTGGCTAAAAAATCTCTGCTGCATTTCCAAATAATGCTGGGCCATGCCGGCGAAGTTTTGGGTCGAGTTCATCCAGGCCCTGAACCAGGCGTTTTGGAATTCAGCGAAGGCTTTGAAGGGATCGGCCATGACGCCCTCCCGTTAATGGTGGCATTCCGCGTCTTATGACGACGCAAAGTGTAACAGAGACGGCCCCGAAGCGCCACCCGCACACCTGTTCCCCCTTAGGCGGACAAGGCCGAAGCACGGTCGGGAAGGATGGTCAGGATGCGGGCGAAACCCGAGACGTCGAAAATTTCGCGAATATGCGGCTTCATGCCACACAGAGCGAACTTGCGCGGGGCGCGGGTCATCTTGGCCCCCACCAGCACAACGCGCAGACCGGCACTGGAGATATAATCAAGTTCCGAGAAGTCGATGACGATCC
Source organism: Rhodospirillaceae bacterium UBA6219 (assembly GCA_002435715.1). Lineage (GTDB taxonomy): Bacteria > Pseudomonadota > Alphaproteobacteria > Rhodospirillales > Magnetospirillaceae > Magnetospirillum. The sequence continues at coordinate 92,325 of DISD01000079.1, read as the reverse complement.
TGGCGGCGCCGGTATTGACCGCAGCCAGCACCCTGCCTTCGAAAGCCTTGGCGGTGGCGCTGTCGACACGGGCGATAGGCACCAGAACCGCGGCACCTTCGACTTGTTCTTCCCGAATCTCCATATCCCTAACTCTCCTGCTCGGTGACGTTCTTCTCTAGCGTCACCACGTTTTTTCCGCCATCGCGACGATAATCGGTGCGATCCATGAATTCCTTCACCAAAAACACGCCCAAGCCGCCAACGGGCCTGTCGTCAACTTCCAGGTCCAATTCCGGAATCGGCGCCTCGGTGAAGGGGTTGTACTCCTTGCCGTCATCGATGATTTCGGTCATCAGGCGGCGGTTGTCCAGTGAGAAACGTACATGGATATCGTGATGATGGCTGTCTTCATAGCCATAGGACACGATATTGGTGATCAATTCATCCAGGCACAGGTTCAGATTGAACGCGATACGCTCCGACAAACCGAGACGCTCAACGAAAGCGTCCACCAAACCGGCCAAACGTTCCAACTCGGCCAGATCGTTGGCGATGGTCACCTCCAACCGGTTATGAGAAAGCGGCGCAACCGGGGCTGACGCCGGCTTGGGGGTGAAAACCACCTTGGGCCGGTTGGCGGCGGGACGCGGTGCGCTGACCACCTTGGCGACGATCGCCGGCTTGGCCGGAGGCGCCGGAGCGGCGACAGCCGGAGGCGCCGGAGCGGCGACAGCCGGAGGCGCCGGAGCGGCGACAGCCGGAGGCGCCGAGACGCTGATCTTCGGCTTGGCGGCAACGCTGAAGCCCGGCTTGACCGCCGGCTTGGCCACCGGTTTGGCGGGTTTGGACAAGGTGACCGCCGAGACGGTCATCGCCGGTGCCGGAGCCGGGGCTGGCGCCGGAACCGGCTGCGGGACGGGATGGGCCGCGGGCGGTGGCGACGCTTCTGCCGACGGCATCGCCTCGACCTTGGGGGCGCAGGGCACGCTTTCCGCCTGGAAGCCGGTCAACATCAACCGACGTTGCGGGGCGTCCTGACCGGCAGCGGATTCGCCGTAACGGTCGAAACGCAAGGACAGCATGGTGATGTCGTCGAATTGCGGGGCGTCCCCGACGAAGACTTCCACCGATTGCTGGACGGTGCTGATGATCTGTTCCGGGTGGATCGCCCCCAAACCGCCCAGGGTCTGGATCAAACGGGGCTCGTCATACAGCTTTTCCGCCACGTCCTGGGCCTCGGTGACGCCGTCGGTATAAAGCACGATGGCGTCGCCGGGGGCGACCATGAAGGTGCCGGTGTCGTATTCCAGATCTTCCATCACGCCCAGGGCGACACCCGAGACGTCACGGATGGCTTCAACGTCGGTGCCTTGGCGCAGGATCAGCGGCGGCGGATGTCCGGCGTTGCAGAACGCCACCTCGCCCGAACGGATGTCCACCACGGCATAGAAGCAGGTGGCGAACAAGGTCTGCGGATTGTCGGCCGACAACATGGTGTTCACAAAGGCCAAGCATTCCCCGGGCGAACGCGACAACGGCGCCACCGCCTTGATCAGCGAACGGGCGATGGCGATGAACATGGCCGCCGGCACGCCCTTGCCCGAGGCGTCGCCGATGACGATGCCCAGATGATGGTGGTCCAACAAGAAGAAGTCGTAGAAGTCGCCCCCCACCTCCTTGGCGGGCACCATGGCGGCGTGGATCTGGAACTCGTCGCGTTCCGGGAAGGGCGGGAAAACCTGCGGCAGCGACGACAATTGCAGTTCGCGGGCGAAATCCAGTTCCTGGCGCAGCGCGTTCAACTGATCGCGGGTCCGCAACGCTTCGCGCAGGACTTCCGCTTCGCGGGTCCGTTCGGCGATCAACTTTTCCAAGGACAGATGCTGTTCGCGGATACGGTCGGACATGGTCTGGAAGGCCACACCCAGGACTTCCAACTCGCCCTTGCCGCTGTCCGCGCCCTCGTCGTCGCCGGGCTTACGGACGGCCATGGCCTCGATCTGCTTGAGATCGGCCAAGATGGCGGCGCGGGCCTCTTCCTCCAGCATTTCGGACAATTTCTGCATTTGCAGGCGGATGAACAATTCTTGTCGGCGGCGCTGACGTTCGCGCCGTTGCTGCATCAGGTCCAGCTTGACGGTGTTGTCACGGAACACGCCGACGGTCTGGGCGATACGGCCGATTTCGTCCTTGTCGTTCTTGACTTCCAAGGTCACCGAGGTGTCGCCGCGCGACAACGCGTTCAACACCGCGATGGCTTCGTCCAGCGGATGGAACGAGCGGCGCAGGTAGACGTAGAAAATACCCAGCACCAACACCAGGAATCCCACCACCGCGGCGATCGAAACCTGACGGATGAAGCGTTGCCGGGCCTGGGTCTCGGAAACGTCGCGGGCGGTGACCAGGGCGCCGATCACGCGGTTGAAGCCGTCTTGCACCGGCAACACCACGACCGAGAAATATTGACTGCCGTCCTGCCAGGTCAACATACGGCTTTTGCGGACGGTGATCTTGTCTTCGAACACCGTCCACAAGGAATCGTTGGTGCCCTGGGCCAACCGGCCATTGCGGTCGACCAGGAAGATCTCGGAACCGGTCGAGGCCTTGAACTCGTCCAAAGGCGGCCGCATGTCCGACGCCAACATGACGATGCCGACCACCTCGTCGGCGCCTTGCAGCGGATAGGCCAAGGTGGCGGTGAAGGTCCGCGACGCATCTTGCAAGATGCCACGCACCGGCCGCTTGCTGTCGACGATGGCCCGCACCGTCCCGGCATCCAGCAGCGGCGGATCCAACAATGAGCCGCGCGAGCTGTAAAGCAACTCGCCGTCACGATCCAACACTTCCAGTCGGTTGATGGCGCCACGAAGCTTCATGGCTTCCGCCATGGCACCGATCTGCACCAGCGTCATCGCCGGATCGCGCCGTTCCACCGCCGCCACCACATTTTTGTCGGAAGCCACCGCCCGGGCGTCGGCTTCCAGCCGCTGCACGGTGTTTTCCACCAATTTGCGCCAGAAGATTTCCTGACCGTTCAGCGTCGCCTGGGCATAACGTTCGTCAGCCAATTCGTCGCTTTTCAGCCCGGCAAAGCCCAGTCCCAGCACCAAAAGGCAATAAGAGACGGAAACGATCAGCGTTACGCGTGTGCGCAGCAGCATGACGCCCTCACCTTGTCAGTCGCGGCACCGGCGACGGCTTCGATATGGCTGTAGCTGTGCTCGGGCACGAAGCCGTGCAGAATCTCCATGTATTCTTGTGGATCGAACAGTTTCAGGCCCTTCTGGTGGAAGGCGGCAAACGCTTCGGCTCCTGGCAGCGACCCATAGGCGCGCTGGCTGGAATCCTGGATTTGCGGTTGCGGCTCTTCCCCGCGACGCAGGCCGTCCAACATGTGGAAGAACAGCTCGAGGCCGGTCCCATACGTGTTGACCACGTGCCACAACAACGAACGCGAGGGATCGACCGGCAACCAGCCGATGCCGATGATGGGGCCGGTGTCGATGCCGTCATCGACCCGATGCAAGGTGCAGCCGATGGAATCGCCGCCTTCCAGCATGCAGCGGAAAGGCGCGAACAGGCCGGCATAGCGCGGCAAAGCCCCCGGATGGACGTTGTAGGTGCCGTAACGGGGGATGTCGAAGACGTTGCGACGAAAGATCAGGGAAAACCGCGCCGACAACATGATATCGGGGGCGAAAGCGCGCAGGAATTCCTCGGTCTCGGCATCGTTGATGCTGTCCACCACCCGCATCTCGACACCATAACGGGCGACTACCCCCTCGAAGGTGGCCAAAGCGGTGTCGGGGCAAGGATCGCGGTCGATCAGCGGGAACAAGGTGTCCACCGGCAGATCGCGTTCCAGGAACTTCATCTCGGCCAGTTCCGGGACGTCCTTTTCCACCGGCCGGGTCTTGTCGGACAGCAGAACCACCACCTCGTCGCCAACCAATTTCGGCAACACCTGGTTCAAGACCAAAGCCCCGGCAAGGTCGCGCTTGGTGCAAAGGACGACACGCATGGGGGTGCGCGGGGCGGTCATGGCCGAACCTCCTCGGAATTGTCCACCACTTCGGCCAGGCCCAACAGCCCCATGGGCGGATAGATTTCCAGGGCGCGGACCACCGGCATGTTGATGATGATCGACAGGCGCTTGGGCGGCTCGATGGGCAGGTCGGCCGGCGCTTTCTTGTGAACCAGGATTTGCTCGGCCTTGTAGGCGGTCAACTGGCCGACCGTGTAATAACGGTAGACACCACCGAACATGGCCTTCGAGAACAACACCGGATTTTCGGCGGCGGCGAAGCTGGGAATCTTCTCGGCCAAGGCGGCGCCGGTCAGGATGTCGCGGTTGATGTTCAAGAAGGTGTCGGGCGGAATATACAGGAAATCCACCCCGGCCTGTTTCAAACCCGCAACCTTGGGGGCGATGCTGGCCACCACCGGCTTGCCGTCGGCGACGTCCACCGGGGCGACCACCAATTCGAAACCGTCGCGCCGGCCCAGCGCCCGCAATTCGTCGGCGGCCACCAACGAGTTCTTTTCCAGCGGGTTGTAGACCATGCCCAAGCGGCGCACCGGCCGATAGGATTGCAACAAGTTGACCTGGGTTTCCATGGGCACCAGATAGCTGGTGCCGGCGATATTGCGGCGCGACGACGCCAGATCGGGCACCACCTTGGCGCCATCCGGCTGCGACACGATGGCGAAGACGGCGGGAATGTCGGTGATATGCTTGGTCGGGTCCACCTTGTCATAGGTTCCCAACATGTCCACCGTCACCGTGGTTCCCCAGGTGAAGACCAGGTCGACACCCAATTGCTTGGCCTCGGCGACGAATTCCGGCAGCTTGCTGCGGTCTTGGCCGGCGTCGCGGATGATCAGCTCGACCGGAATGTTCTGGTTGGTGAAGTAATCCTTGAAGCCCTGGGCGGCGTCTTCCCATCCCCGCCACAGCGCCATGTAGATGCGATAGGGCTTGCTCGGCGGCATGTCGGTGGCCAAGACCGGCCGCCCCCACAAGCCAAGAGCCGCGGCCGAAACCGAACCCAGGAACTGGCGACGGTTCATAGCGCACCCTCCTCGCTTTCCAGGTGGGGACCGTCTCCATAGCGGCTGGCCAGCATGGCGAAGATGGCGGCCATGCCCAGCACCACCGAACCAACGGCGACGATGGCGCCTTCAGCCCCCCACAGCGGCAGGAAGATGGCCGCCAACACCGGACCGATCACTGAACCGACGCGTTCCAAGGTCCGCAACAGGGCCAAAACCCGGGTACGACCATAGTGATGGCATTCAACCCAGCAGATATCGGGAATCAACGCCAATTGCGGCGACGCCGACATGCCGTGGGCAACACCCAGGAAGACGATACCGACCAGCAACGGCAAGGTGCCGTCGAACAACGCCGCCAACAAGATTCCGGCCCCGCCCAGGATTCCACCGACGGCGATTTGGCCGACACGCCAGCCCCATTGGTCCGAGAAGCGGGTGGCATAATAGGACACCGCCAACATGACCAAGGGATAAAGCACCATGATACGGGCGATTTCCGGCAGCTCATGACCGGAATTCCACAGCATCAGGGGCACCAGGAAAAAGAAGAAACCGGTCAGGGCGATCTTGGCCGGAATGGCGGCGAACAACACCAATACGCTAAAGCGCCAGTTCAGGAAAATCCGTGACAAGCCGCGCTGATCGTCCTTGCTTTCGGTGGTGGCGTCCTGGTCCGGGGCGGCCTTTTCCAGCAGATAGCCCAACAGGATGCCCGAAACCACCACCAAGCCCGTCGACACGAAGAAGGTGGGGGCGAAACCGATCCGGTCCGCCATCACCCCGCCCAGCACGGTCCCGCACAAGGCTGCCGACAACACCGCGCCCACATAGCTGCCCAAACCCGAGGATTGACGGCTGCCCCCCCCGGTTTTCGAGATATAGCCCTGGCACGCCACGGTGACCAAGGCATAACCCAACCCGGCGATTCCGCGCCACAGGCTGAGTTCGAACACGCTTTGCGACAGGCCGCTCATCAGGCAGCCCAAGGCCGCCGGCACCAGACCGATTTGAAACACCCGACGGCTGCCCAAGCGTTCGGTCACCACGCCGCCCCACAACGAGCCGATGGCGATACCGGTCATGAACACCGCGATGGGCAAGGCGATCATCACTTCCGGTGTCAGCCAAGCCAGACGCAGGGGAAGGGATTGGGCATAAAGCGGCATGAACGAACGCGAGATTTCCTCGGCGAAAATGAACAAGAACAACGGCAGCCGCACGTCCGAGGACAATTTCTCACGCAGGAAGCTGGGCGCCCCCGAGGCGTCGAAACGGAACAAGAAACGCACGCGCTCGGCGATCTCTCCGGCCTTTTCGGCGGCGTCCCGGTCGAAATGGCCGGTCCGCACTTCGTCGATATAGGCCATCAAGCCGCGATAGGCGGAATCCACTTGCCGCATGGTGGCGTTGAACACCCGGGCGAAATGCCCGACTTCGTCATCGGCACGAATCCCCGGCATGCGGGTAAAGTCACCCTTCTTGCCGTATTCGATGGCTTCGGCCACCAGCTTCATCGGCCCGGAAACGTTGAACACCACCACGAACAGCAAGATTTCGAAGGCGACGATCAGCGACGCCCCCAACACCACGGCGATGTCGTAAAAGATGCTGAACAGACGCGACGAGATGTAGCCCTGGTCGAAACCCACATGGACCGCCCCGACCAGACCGGCCCGCCCCTTTACCGGCAGGGCAAGGTCGACGAAATCGCCGATCTGGGTGGTCGTGCCGTCGACACTGTCCTGCGCCCCGGTCAAGCCCCCCGATTGCTGGTGATAGGTCTCGGCCAACTGGCCGCTCAAAGCACCGCGCAAAAACAGGATGCCGCCATCAGTGCCAGTGATCCCCAGGTAACGGATTTCCGGATTGCCGCTCAGCACCTGGGCGAAGAATTCATCGACGCCGACCAGCTTGTCCACCGGAATGCCATAGGCCACCGCACGTTCCACCTGGACCACCAGATCGCGGCCGACAGCGGCCGCCTTGCGGTCCAATTCGGGGTTCATGCCCTGCTCGAAGCGGTCCAGCGCCATGAACGAAGCCAGCCCCATGGGAGGCACCAGCACCAGCACGGCCAACATCAACAGCCTAACCAGCAATGAGCGGGAACTATCCAGCCGCATGGTCGCCCTCATGCCAATCGATCAAGGCGTTCGACCTCGTCGGTCGACACCCTGATATGTTCAAGCGCCTCGCGGGCCTTGGCGACGAATTCGCCGAAATGGCCGTCGAACTCGGCCGCCACGTTCTCGGCCTGTTTCTCGGGCTCCCCATCGGTCTTGGCGATGCTTCCCAACGAAACCTCCATGGCGGCCAAGCGACGGCGGACCGGCCCCAAAGCGATCCCGGCGACGACGAAGGTCAAGATGGCGAAGACGACGACGAGGCCGCCCATCTGCGCCGCCAGTCGCCACAATTGCCCCCCCAGTTCACGCTCGACGTAACCGGCGGGATAGACCAGGACCACCGCCCCTTCGACCTTGCCCAAGCTGTTGACCAGGGGCAGGCCGACGGCCAGCGCGTCTTCGTCCTTCAGGGCAAAAGGCTGCCCGGTGGGCTCGGCAAGAGGCAACAGCCATTCGTCGGGAACCGAAGCGCCGATCCGGCCGCGATCACTGTTGAACAGGATCTCGCCCCGGTAATCATAGATTTCGATACCGACGATCTGATCGTCGCGGGTCTTTTCCAGCTCGATGCTGTCTTGCACCTGACGCAGCTGACGCAGGGCAAAGCCCAGGTTCAGGCTGTCCTCGACCCGCTTCTTGATGGTGAAGGCGACGAAAGAGTAGCGCGAGCGCACCAGCGAGGACACTTCGTCCTCGAACTTGTAGAAACCGAACAAAGCGGTCAGTAACATGGTCGACGCCAGAATGGCGATCAGGGCGAAGGAGACCTTGCGCGAAAGCGACCAAGACATGTTCTACCTCCGCCCCCGACGACCACCGGAAACCGAAACGGCGCAAATGACTGTGAACCCGTCTCCGACCGGCACCCGCTTTCTCCCGCCCATGCAGCTCTGCGCACAACCGGTAACGGCCATGCGTGTTTTTAGATTTATAGGCTATTTACATTGACCCGCCAAGGGCCGGATAATCAACGCCCCTAAATAATCATTCAAAACCATGCATTTGAACGCATGGCGGACAGTTAACCGGGTATAAACTGTGGATAATGTCGCGTCGAATACGGCGAATACCTTACAGCAAGACAATCGCAACCGACCGGTCGGCGTCTTTGATTCAGGCGTGGGGGGACTGACCGTTGCCGCCGCGTTGCGTCGCGCGCTGCCGGCCGAGCATCTGCTGTACCTGGGCGACGTCGCCCGCCTGCCCTATGGCACCAAGGCACCACGAACCATCATCCAATACGTGTTGCGCGCCGCTGAATTCTTTCATCGACAAAATATCAAGATGATGGTCCTGGCCTGCAACACCGCCTCGGCCCATGCCGCCAGCATCCTGGCCGCGCAATATCCCGACATGATGGTCCTGGGCGTCATCGATTCGGGGGCCGAACAAGCCGCCCGACTGTCGCCGCAGGGGCGCATCGTCGTCGCCGCCACCGAAGGCACCTGCCGATCGGGCGCCTTCGACCAGGCGATCAAGGCGCTTCGCCCCCAATCCTCGGTCAAGCCGGTGCCCTGTCCGCTTTTCGTCGCCCTGGTCGAAGAAGGATTGGTCGCGGGCCCCATCGCCGAAGCGATGATCCGCCAATATCTGGCCGACAGCTTCACCGGCCCCGAGGCCGCCGATTGTCTGGTCCTGGGCTGCACCCACTTCCCGCTGCTGGCCCCCACCTTGCGCAAGGTTCTGGGCGACGGGCCGGTTCTGGTGGATTGCGCCCAAGCGGTCGCCGCCAAAGCCGCCGCCATGCTGCAAAACAACGACATGCTGGCGCAAACCCGCCAGGGCGGCCTGACCCTTTACACCACCGACGCCCCACAGCGTTTTTCCGCCAGTGCCGGTCAGTTTTTTCCGGCCCTGGGGGCAAGCCCCGCTGTCGAGCTGATCGACCTGTAATCTTCATCGCTTCGTCACTTGCCCGACATGAAGGACAGCCTTAAGGCTGCGCCTGAAAAGACGCAAGGAGCAGTGATGCGCATCGCCATCGTCACCGACGCCTGGCACCCCCAAAGAAACGGGGTAGTCAGGGTATTGTCGACCCTGGCCGAGACGTTGACACGCATGGGCCATCAGATCCTGGTGGTCGAACCCGGTCAGTTCTCCACCCTTCCCTGCCCGTCTTATCCGGAAATCCGCCTGGCCATGTGGCCCGGTGCCAAGCTGGGGCAGACCCTCAGCGATTTCGCCCCCGACGCCATCCATCTGCCGACCGAAGGGCCTTTGGGCTGGGCCGCCCGCAAATGGTGCCAAAGCCAGGGACTGACCTTCACCACCGCCTATCACACCAAATTCCCCCATTATGTCCGCGCGCGCACCGGCGTGCCGCTGTCTTGGCCCTATGCCCTGATGCGACGCTTTCACGGTCCGTCGGCGGCGGTCATGTGCCCGTCGCCGACGGTCCACCGCGAATTGGGGGAATGGGGCTTCGCCAACGCCGTCGAGTGGTGTCACGGCGTCGATTGCGACACCTTCCACCCCCAGCCCAAAGACTTCATCGACCTGCCCCGGCCGCTTTTCATGTATGTGGGGCGCGTCGCGGTGGAAAAAAATCTGCCGGCCTTCCTGGAACTGGACCTTCCCGGTTCGAAAATGGTCGTGGGTGACGGCCCGGCCCGCGCCGGACTGATGAAGCGCTTCCCGGACACCCACTGGCGCATCGCCAATGGCGACCAGGAATTATCCCGCTATTTCGCCGCCGGCGATTGTTTCGTCTTCCCATCGCTGACCGACACCTTCGGCTTGGTCATGTTGGAGGCCCTGGCCAGCGGCGTCCCGGTAGCCGCCTTCCCCGTTCCCGGCCCCCAGGATGTGGTCGGTCAGTCCGCAATCGGCGTATTGGACAAGGATTTACGGCGCGCCGCCCTGGCCGCCCTGGACATCGCGCCCGGGCTTTGCCGCGACTACGCCATGGGTTTTTCTTGGGACAAAGTGGCCGATCAATTCCTTTCGCTTTTGCGAATACTGCGCACATAGCGAAAAACAGGGATCTTCAGGCGAATTTCCTTCTCGGAAATGTTGCTTTTCGCGCAGGCCTCGGCCACACTGTCGCCGCTTTTCCGTCACGACCCTGCGAGGACCGAGTGAACCGAAAGACCAAGTGCGTCATCGCCGCTTTTCTTTCCGTCGCCATCGCCGGTCCGGCCTTTGCCCGACCTCAGTGCTACAGCAACCAGGACGTTCGGGCCATGCAGGTCCGCCAGTTGCATTACGAATTGATGGTCGCCGCCTTGAAGTGCCAGGGCGGTGAAGTCGATTTCCGCGACAAATGGTCCAATTGGGTCGGCCGCTTCGGCACCGCCATGAACACCAATGCCAACCATCTGCGCGGCATGTTCTCCCGTTTGGGCAAAGGTCAGGCGGGGATGGACCGCTATGTGACGCAATTGTCCAACGACGCCTCGATGCGGGCCCAACACGTGGAAGATTACTGCGGCACCCAGGCCAAGCTGTTCGACACCGTCTTGGCCCTGACCCCCAACGAAATGGAAGCCTGGGCGGCGTCTGCCATCGAAAAGCCGATGACCGCCTCGGTCAGCTGCACGACCACCGCCTCGCCGGCTCCGGTCAAGCAGGCTTCGGCCAAAGAACCGGCCAAGGCCAAAACCAAGCCCAAGGTCGAGAAGGTCAAGTCCGACAAGGCCAAGACCGCCCGTCGCGACGAGGTCAAAGGTTAGGTCGGTTCCGTGCCGCCAAGCCGCCTGTGCTTTATCGGCGATTCCTTTGTTCAAGGTTGTGGTGATCCCGAAGCGTTGGGATGGGTTGGGCGCGTCTGTGCCGACCGCCTTGCCCTGGGCCACGACCTGACCGCTTATAATTTGGGTATCCGTGGCCAAACCAGTGGGCAAATCGCCTGCCGCTGGTACGCCGAATCGCTGCCACGCCTATCCGCCCACCCATTTGAGCAGCGTGGACTGGTATTTTCCTTTGGCGCCAATGACGCCGCCCAGATGATCGCCCCGGATCAGACCCACGCCCACACCCAGTCAATCCTGGATCAGGCCCGCCTGTTGGCCCCGGTCTTGATGGTCGGCCCCGCCCCCATTGCCGACAGCCCGGCGAGCGACGCCCCTCTTCAGCATCTTTGCCAGATGATGGCGCAATGCGCCAAACAGCGCCAAATCGCTTATCTGCCCATTTTCAGCGACTTGCGCCACAACCAATCTTGGATGGCCGAAGCCGTTTCCGGCGACGGTGCCCATCCCGCGGCTGGCGGCTATGCCGCATTGGCGGAATTGGTTCGCAGATGGGACGCTTGGCGGGACTGGTTCCGCTAGGTGTTTGGTCCCGGCATTTGATGGTGCATTCTTGTCCACGGAGTGGAAGGAGGCACTATGGGCCAGGTTCTACACGGCAGCGCCACCACGACAGAGGCGGTCCGTCGAGCAATACAAGATAGTCAAGAGAACCTGAGGGCCCTTGCCAAGCGCTACGGGATCAACCCGAAGACGGTTGCCAAGTGGAAGAAACGCGGCTCGGTGAGCGATCTGGCGACCGGGCCGAAGGAACCGAAATCGACGGTCCTGTCCGTCGAGGAGGAGGCCATCATCGTCGCCTTCCGCAAGCACACCCTGCTTGCCCTCGATGACTGCCTCTATGCCTTGCAAGCGACGATCCCACATCTGACACGCTCATCCCTGCACCGCTGTCTGCACCGTCATGGCATCAGCCGCTTACCCGAGGTCGAAGGCGAGAAGCCTGCCAAGCAGAAGTTTCAGAGCTATCCCATCGGCTATTTCCACATGGACATTGCCGAGCTGCGGAGCGCCGAGGGAAAACTCGACCTCTTCGTGGCAATCGATCGGACGTCCAAGTTCGCCTTCGTCTGGCTTGCCGAGCGAGCCAATGTCCAGATCGCCGTGGATTTCCTCGATGCGCTGGTCGAGGCGGTGCCCTACCACATCCACACCGTGCTGACCGACAATGGCATGCAGTTCGCCGATCTGCCGAAGAACAGGAAAGGACCCACCGCCATGATGCGCGGCCATCCGTTCGACCGCGCCTGTGCTCGCCATGGCATCGAACATCGGCTGACCAAGCCGAACCATCCGTGGACGAACGGCCAAGTCGAGCGGATGAACCGGACCATCAAGGACGCCAAAGTCAAACGCTATCACTACGACGACCACGCACAGATGCGTGCCCATCTGAGCGACTTCGTCATGGCCTACAACTTTGCCAAGCGGCTCAAGGCCCTGAAGGGCCTCACCCCTTACGAATACATCTGCAAAATATGGACAGCCGAGCCTGAACGCTTCAGACTCGATCCGATCCATCAAATGCCGGGACCAAACACCTAGCCCCTTGTACCCTGTCTCGGTGAGCGGAACCGATCACCGCCCCCTCTGGCGGCGGGCGGATTTCTCCGTCCCCCTGCCTTCCACGGCACAAGCCCACGCGGCCCCTTGGTCCGCACCAAATCCCAATGAGTTCCTCTTACCGGGGTTCTATTAATCAGCGGCAGATCGGAGATGCCGCCCCAGCCTCGCTTGAAGCCCCGATACCACCAGGTCACAAGGCGGGGCCCCAAAGAGGAAGATCATCCCCCAAAAAGAAAACCCCCGGCCTTGCAGCCGGGGGTTTCTTGTCGTCTGCGCCGATTAGGGCAGGACGATCTCGACGCGACGGTTCTGCGGCTCGCGCACACCATCGGGGGTCTGAACCAGCGGAGCGGTCTCGCCCTTGCCGACCACCGAGATCTGGTCGGCGGGGACGCCCTGCTTGACCATGGCGGCCTTGACGGCGTTGGCGCGCTTCAGCGACAGAGCCATGTTGTACTTGTCCGGGCCCGAACGGTCAGCGTGACCGGTCAGGTCAACACGGGTGGAACCACCCTTCTTGGCGGTGTCGACGGCCTGGGTGATGATCTTAGCGGCTTCCGGGGTGATGTCCGACTTGTTGAAGTCGAAGAACACGATGAAGTTCTTCAGCGGAGCCGGAGCCGGCTTGGCAATCGGGGCCGGGGCCGGCTTGGCAACCGGGACCGGGGCCGGAGCCGGGGCAACGACCGGAGCCGGAGCGCCGAACTTGTAGGTGAAGCCGGCCAGGATCGAGTGGTTGCGATAGTCGCTGTCACCCGAATTGGCGGTGCCGACATCGGCGTCCAGGGTGGCGAAGTAGCGATACTGCGCCTTCAGAGCCCAGTTGGTGTCCAGGTCGTAACCGACACCGGCGATGCCCTGGTAGGCGAAGGAATTGTCGGAGTTGCGGGCACCGGCGCCAGCGAAGTCGCCGTCCAGCCAAGCCCAGCCGATACCGGCGCCCACGAAGGGGTGCCACTTGCTGTTCGGCATGAAATCATAAATGCCGTTGATCATGGTGCTGATCGAGTCGATGGAGTCGTTGGAGCGATAGCCCAGTTCCAGTTCGACCTTGGGAGCGCCATAGCTGTAGCCGACCTGACCCAGGCCGACCCAACCCCAATCGGAATCGGCACCCGTGGACGAGCCGGGGTCTTGCATGTAATTGGCACCACCGTCCAGACCCACATACCACTGGGCGTTGGCGGCGACAGGCAGGGCGGCGAGGACGCCGGCGACCAGCAGAGACTTCATGGCGCGCATGGAATTGGATTCCTTTTGGTGTGACGCGTGTGAAAACGATTAGTTCGTTTTCTACCCCAGGCGATGGATCAGGGCAAGGGGACGCTTTGGAAAGGATTCAATGTTTCACGACACCGTGGCATTTTCGTCACTATGACTATCGGGTGGCGTAACGGTTACAGCTTCCGCCTGCCGCTTCAACCGTCGGAAGGCCCGGACACTGAACGGGATCATCCCCAAATAGACGAAGCCGACCACCACCAGGGTCAACCACGGCTCGGTCACCAGGAAGGCCGCCAAAACGCCGACGATCAGCAGGACCGGCAGCACCCAGGCATTGGGAATACGGACTTTCTTGAACGAAAAGGTCGGGATGGTGCTGACCATCAGGAAGGCCACGCCCAACAGGAACACCGACACCACGATCGGACGGGCGAAGAATTCCTCGCCGAACTCGAAGCTGGCGACCATGGGCAGCAGCACCACACCGGCGGCAGCCGGGGCAGGAATGCCGGTAAAGAAATTATAGGCATAGGGCGGCAGGTCGGCATTGCCCAGCATGGTGTTGAAGCGGGCCAGACGCAGGGCGCAACACACCGCGAACAGCAACACCATGGCCCAACCGAAGCCTCCGGCCCCTTGCATGGTCCAGAAATACAGCATCATCGCCGGTGCCACGCCGAAGCTGACGAAATCGGACAGCGAATCCAGTTCGGCGCCGAATTTCGACGTTCCCTGCAGCAGCCGCGCCACCCGCCCGTCCAGACCATCCAGGATGGCGGCCAGCACGATGGACACCACCGCGTGCTGCCATTTGCCATGCAAGGCGAAACGGATCGAGGTCAAACCCGCGCACAAGGCCAGGACGGTCAGGATATTGGGGATCAGCGTGTTGATGGACAGGCCGGGAAGTTTAGGCGGCCGGATCAACCGCCGCCGACCATGCCCTGCGGGACGCTGCCGGAACATGTCAGCGAACCTCGCCCAGGCGGACAGGCTCGTCCGATTGCAGATCGGCCAGGACGGTTTCGCCGGCGATGCAGCGTTGGCCCAGGGCCACCTTGGGCTGCACGCCTTCGGGCATGTAGACGTCGACGCGCGAGCCGAAACGGATCAAGCCGAAACGCTCGCCGGTCCGCACACTTTGACCTTCCACCAGATCGCACTTGATGCGGCGCGCCACCAGGCCGGCGATCTGCACGAAAGCCACCGAACGACCGTCCTCCAGTTCCAGGGCGACGGCCATGCGTTCGTTTTCCTCGCTGGCCTTGTCCAGCGCGGCGTTGACGAACTTACCGGCGTGATAGGCCAGCTTGGTCACCCGCCCCGGCAACGGAATGCGGTTGATGTGGACGTCGAACACGCTCATGAACACGCAGACGCGGGGGCGCGGCGCGTCACCCAGACCCAGCTCGGCCGGCGGCACCGCGTCGCCCATCAGGCACACCACGCCGTCGGCGGGGCTGATGACCAAGCCGTCGCGGGTGGGGGTGACGCGGTCGGGATTGCGGAAGAAATAGGCGCACCACAACGTGGCCGCCAACCCTAACCAGCCCAACGGCGCCCACAGCCAGCCCAGCAACAGGGCGCCAATGGCGAACAGCGCGATGAACGGCCAGCCTTCGCGGTGAATGGGAACCATGATGTAGCTGGACATGGATAAATTGGGGGCGTTCACGATCGACCTCGTCAGATGATGGCGGCGCATTGTAGACGCGACCGGCCTTGTCGTTAATGCCCAAATTCCCCGCCGATGCCGGTTTTATCCCCCGCCGGGACGTGTTAGCTTCGCAAGACCCTGTGAAACAACGTCCGAACCCATGTCCACCCCCATTTCGCCCCCCAAGCATGTGATCGTCGGCGGCTTTTGCCTGCCTTTGGACATCGAGTCCCTGGAAGCTTTGCCGGTCGATCCCGGCGGCGTGTTCAAGTTCGACTTCACCTTTCACAACGTCCGCTTCGCCATCCGCTACGAAGAAGGTCACGAACACGGCGAGTTGCGCATTGTCGGCGATGTCGGCCCGATGCCGTTCTCGGCCGAATCGCCGGTGGCCCGCGCCGGGCTGGAACAGATTTTCCGTGCCGCCAATCAGGTGGTGCAGCCGCAGTTCAAGGTGGCGCAAGGACGCATCGCCCTGGGGACCGAGCTCGCCATCGACCGGCCGGTGACCGCCACCAAGCTGATCGCCACCGTCGCCGGGACGCTGATCCCCTGCACCGCCTATCTGGACCTGATCGCCACCTATGTCCGCCCGCCCATGGCGCCGGCCAAGCGCGGTGAGCCGGCCCTGCGCCCCGAATGGCGCCGCAAGGCCCTGCCCAAGCCAACCAAACGCTAACCAAGACATGAAAGGCGGCCACCTGATGACAGGTGGCCGCCTTTCATGTCTGTACGAAGCCTGAACCAGGCCGGCTCGGATGCCGGCCGGACTTGTTAGCGCTTGGGAATCTGGAACACCTGACCGGGATAGATCAGGTCGGGGTCGCGGATATGGTCCTTGTTGGCCTGGAAGATGACCGTGTAAGCCTCGCCGGAACCATAGATGCGGCGGGCGATGCGCCACAGAGAATTGCCCGCCGACACCACCACCGCCGTCTCGGTATCGGCATGCAAGGTGCCCTGGGCCGCCACCGGCATTTCCACCCGGGCCAAAACCTTGCCCTTGGCATCCACCAGATCGGCACGCACGGTCAGCGATTGGGCCGCCGGCATCTTGGTGGTCACTTTCCAATTACCGTCGGCATCCACGTTGGCCGCGCCGACGAAGGCATTGTCCAGGTAGACGTGAACCTTGCCACCCTGCGGACCACGGCCGCCGATGAACAGCTTGCCCTTCTCGTCCACCTCGACGATGTCCACCGAGATGCCGCCTTCGCCCAAGGGCGGCCCCATCAACAACTTGGCGCCCCCACCCGGCAACGGCTTGAAGGCCAGGATCTGCTGGTTGGGCTTATCCGGTACCACCAGGATGACCGGCGTCCCCGATTCCACCACCGTGCCATCGGGATTATGCGCCCGCAGGCTCAGCTTGCGAGCCCCCGGCGGCATGGGATTGGTGGGCACGAACACCCATTCCCCACGACCGTCGGCAATGGTGCGGCCGATTTCCTTGCCGTCGTCCAAGATCACCACTTCAGCCTTGGGCATGGCGCGCCCGGCCAGCACGGCGTCGCCGCGCTCGCCGATACGGACCACGTCGAAGCTGGGCTCGCCCGCTCCCGGATTGGCCGTCGATTCCACGGTGCCACCCGCCGGCGGCACCGAAACCACGGCCTTGGTTTCGTCTTCCTTACCCAGGGTCAGGGCAAGAACGATGGCCAGCACCGCAGCGGCGAGACCGATCAGGGAAATGAGTACGGGTCGATTCAAGGGAAGGTCCGCCAACGTGGCCGAAAACTGCCCGAAGCCTAGCGCCTTGCGGCCTTTGGAGCAAGCGCAGCATGGAACGAATGCGCAGGCCGGCATTGACCGTGCGCAATTGGCGCGGGAAAATCGGGACAACATCGGAGGAAAGCACCATGCGACAGAACCCACACACCCATCGCGTCAAGGTTTGGGACCTGCCGACCCGTCTGTTTCACTGGCTGCTGGTGGGTCTGATCGTCATCTTGGGAATCAGCGGCGAACTGGGCAAACTGAACATCCATATGCTGGTCGGACCGGCAGTGGTCGCACTGATCCTGTTCCGCATCGTCTGGGGCTTCGTCGGCAGCGAAACCGCCCGCTTTTCCCATTTCGTCCATGGCCCCAAGGCCATCTTGGCCTATGTGGCCGCCGCCAAGGCCGGCGCCGTGCGCTCGGTGGGCCACAATCCGTTGGGCGCTTTCAGCGTTCTGGCGCTGTTGGGCCTGGTGTTGGTGCAGGGGCTGACCGGCCTGTTCACCAGCGACGACATCCTGAGCGAGGGGCCGCTGGCCCATCTGGTCTCGGGCAAGACCGTGGCGCTGTTGTCGGCCGTCCATCGTATCGGCTTCAAGCTGCTGCTGGCCTTCATCGCCCTGCATCTGGCGGCGGTGGTGTTCTATCGTCTGGTGAAGAAGGACGACATGGTCCAGGCCATGATCACCGGCGAGAAACTGGTCCCCGAGAATGTGCGCGGCATCCGTTTCAAGAACCCGCTGCTGGCCCTGGCCATCCTGGTCGTCTGCTGCGCCCTGGTCTGGGGGACACTGGCGGTCTTTCCAGCCCCCGCCTTCTGACGACAAAAAACCCCGCCGGATTGCTCTGGCGGGGTTTTTCATGGACCGAAGGCCCTTATTCCTTACGGAAGTTGTCGTGGCAGCCCTTGCAGGTCTTGCCGACGGCGCCGACACCGGCCTTGATGGCGGCTTCGTCACCGGCCTTGGCGGCGGCGGCCAGCTGAGTGGCGGCGGCTTCCAGCGCCCCGAAGCCCTTCTGGAACTCGGCCGAGGTGAAGGCTTCCGGCTTGGTGTTGGCACCCGGCAGCGCTTCGGTGCCCTTGGCGAAGGACATGGGCAGGATACGGGCCAAAGCGGCGACGTTCTCGGCCTTGGCGGCGGCGTCGGCCGGCAGCGGGGCCTTGCCCTGGGCGAAGGCGCCGATGGGGCCGAAATTCATCTTCACCGCCTGGAACAGGCCCTGGCGCATTTCCAAAGCCTCTTCCGGCTTCTGCTGGGCGGCGGCCTGACCCGCGATACCGGCGACGGCGACGGCGAAAACAGCGGCCGCGGCCGCCTTCGAAATGAAACGCATAGTGAACTCCTTGTCCCGTGTGGTCCTCGACCCTGCCGATATAGCGCAAGGTTCGTCCCCTGCCAGTGACAATGTCACAACTTTTGAAATTACCAAGATCGGAAAAAGCATACCGAATTACCGCACCCTGCCCGTTTCCCATCCCAAGGTGTAGCTTTTGGCGCTTGCGTTCGTCGCCTGGGGTGTTATCGTGCCCCCGCCATTCGGGGTGCCAGGACCTGTCCGTCAGACGTGGCCCGTCCCCCCGTGGAACCATTGCCAATACCGTCAACACGGGGAACACGTCGATGAATAAGATCAAGGTCGCCAATCCCATCGTCGAGCTCGACGGCGACGAGATGACTCGCATCATCTGGAAGTTCATTAAGGACAAGCTGATCCTGCCGTACCTGGACGTGGACCTGAAGTACTACGATCTGGGCGTCGAATACCGCGACGAGACCAACGACCAGGTCACCATCGACGCCGCCAACGCCATCAAGCAATACGGTGTCGGCGTCAAGTGCGCCACCATCACCCCCGACGAAGCGCGCGTGAAGGAATTCAACCTCAAGAAGATGTGGAAGTCGCCCAACGGCACCATCCGCAACATCCTTGACGGCACCGTGTTCCGCGAGCCGATCATCTGCCAGAACGTGCCGCGTCTGGTCCCCGGCTGGACCAAGCCCATCGTCATCGGCCGCCATGCTTTCGGCGACCAGTATCGCGCCACCGATTTCAAGGTGCCCGGCCCCGGCATTCTGACCATGAAGTTCGTCGGCGAAGACGGCCAGGTGATCGAACACGAAGTGTTCAACTTCCCCGGTTCGGGCGTCGCCATGGGCATGTACAACCTGGACGAATCCATCCGTGGTTTCGCCCGCGCCTGCATGAATTATGGCCTGTCGAAGCAGTGGCCGGTCTATCTGTCGACCAAGAACACCATTCTCAAGGCCTATGACGGCCGCTTCAAGGACATCTTCCAGGAAGTGTACGAGAAGGAATTCAAGGCCGAGATGGACAAGATCGGCACCGTCTACGAACACCGCCTGATCGACGACATGGTCGCCTCCGCTCTGAAGTGGTCGGGTGAATTCGTCTGGGCCTGTAAGAACTATGATGGCGACGTCCAGTCCGACACCGTCGCCCAGGGCTTCGGTAGCTTGGGTCTGATGACCTCGGTCCTGTTGTCCCCCGATGGCAAGACCGTCGAAGCCGAAGCCGCCCACGGCACCGTGACCCGTCACTACCGTGAGCACCAGAAGGGCAAGGAAACCTCGACCAACCCGATCGCTTCGATCTTCGCTTGGACCCGTGGCCTGATCTACCGCGCCCAGTTCGACAACACCCCGGAAGTGGCCAAGTTCGCCACCGCCCTGGAAGAAGTGTGCGTCGAAACCGTGGAATCCGGCTTCATGACCAAGGACTTGGCCATCCTGATCGGCCCGGATCAGCCCTGGCTGACCACCAACCAGTTCCTGGACAAGCTGGACGAGAACCTGAAGAAGAAGATGGGCGTCTAAGACCCCGCTTTTTCCCAAAGGACGAAACCCCGCCAGAGCGATCTGGCGGGGTTTTTCTTTATGTGCCGACCATGCGCGCCGTCATGGTCAGAGAGTCTGAGTGGTTAGAATTTCAGTTCCAGCCCTGCGCCGAAATGCAGGCCGGAATTGGGCTGGCTGGCACCATCCTCGCCGCGGCTGGCGGCGGCGAAACCGCCCATACTGAAGGATGGGGTGACGTCGTGGCTGAAGGACAGGGACAACGACAGGCCGGTGGACGCCCCCCAACCCGACTGCCCCCACACGCCGGGGGACACCCCCATTTGCGCCGGGTTCAGGCTGAAGCCCCCCACCTGGGTCCATTGATAGCCCAGGGACAGGGCGGCGACGCCGTCCACCCCCAGGGAAGACACCGAACGACTGGCGGTCAGGTCGGCACTGCCCAGGCCGCCCCCGCTTTTCAGCGAAGACGACAGGTTCATCCATTCCGTGCCATAGGACGCATAGCCCCCCACCGCCATGCCTTCGCCGGTGGCATTGGCGCTGGCTCCACCGATGGGGGCCGAAACCGCCCCCAGGCTGAAGCCGCCGGTGGAATACATTTCAGCCTTGCTTTCACCGCCAAAGGCCGGCAAGCCCACACCGGCCCCACCCGGCACCAGACGCGGACGCACGGCGTCACCAGCCCAGGCGGCGGTGGCGATCATCAGCGATACGGTGGTCAGGGCAAATTTGCGGAACATGGTCTGCGGCAAATCAGATTCGGGGGCACAAGATGTTGATGCGACTCATATAATGTCGCCTGTGCCTTCGAACAGCCCCTTTATTGCAAATCCGAATCAAATGACTCTTCGCGTTGCAACAAAGCCACAGACTCAGTCCTCGATGATCTTGCGTTCGCGCTCGGGACGCTCCTTTTCCGGTTTTTCCCGCTCGCTTGGCGGCGGCCGCAAGCTGCGTTGGGAAAAGGCCGCCAGACGGGCCTGAACCTTGCGGTTGACGGTCCCGGCGGGGAAACGCCCGTGCTCGTCGGCCTCGCCCGCCTCGGCACCGGTCAACAGGGCGATGCCCTGGTCGACGGTCTCGATGGGATAGATGGCGAAACGTCCCTGGCGGCAGGCTTCGACCACGTCGTGGCGCAGCATTAGATGACGTACGTTGGTGGCCGGGATCATCACCCCTTGGCTGCCGGTCAGCCCCCGAGCCCGACACAGGTCGAAAAAGCCCTCGATCTTCTCGTTGACACCGCCGATGGCCTGGACCCGGCCGAATTGGTCCACCGACCCGGTCACCGCCAGATCCTGACGGATGGGCAGACCGGACAACGCCGACAGCAACACGTACAATTCGGTGGAAGACGCCGAATCGCCGTCGATACCGCCATAGGATTGCTCGAACACCAAAGACGCCGACAACGACAGCGGTTCGGTGGCACCGAAACGCGCCGCCAGGAAGCCCGACAGGATCAGCACCCCCTTGCCATGCAGGGGACCGCCCAAATCCACTTCACGCTCGATGTCGATGACGTCGCCCTTTCCGGCATGGATCCGCGCGGTGATGCGGGCCGGATGACCAAAGGCGAAATTGCCCAATTGCAGCACCGCCAGACCATTGATCTGCCCCACTTCCGCCCCTTCGGTGGCGACGTGGATGATGCCGCTTTCGATTTCATGCTGGATGTTCTCGCGCACCCGGTCCTGGCGCCGGATGGCGGCATCCACCGCCTGCTGCACATGGGCGGCGGCGATGACCTTGGCCCCCGCCTTGGCCGCCCAAAAATCGGCTTCGCGCACCAGATCGGCCAGCGACGCCATGTGGGTGGACAATTTGTCGGCATCCTCGACCTGACGCGACGCTTGCTCCACCACCCGTGCCATGCCGGCACGGTCCAAGGCCAACAGCCCTTCCTTGCGACACAACGTGGCCACCGAACGGGCCAGGGCCAACACAGATTGCTCGGTCCGCTCCATCCGCCAGTCGAAATCCGCCGCCACCTTGAACAATTCGGCGAATTCCGGATCGTGGTGGGACAACAGGTAATACAGCATGGGTTCGCCGATCAGCACCACCTTGACGTCCAAGGCGATGGGCTGCGGCTCCAGGCTGAAGGTGGACAACAGCCCCATGGACTGGCCGGGACTTTCGATACGGATTTCGCGCGCTTTCAACGCCCGCTTCAAATCTTCCCAGGCAAAGGGGTTCATCAGCAGCTTGCGGGCATCCATCACCAGGAAACCGCCATTGGCCCGATGCAGGGCGCCGGCGCGGATCAGATTGAAATCGGTGATCAAGGCGCCCATCTGGGCCAGATGTTCGACCCGGCCGATCAGATTGGGCTGGGTGGGATAATCTTCAAACACCACCGGCCCGCCCAAGGTGGCGGCATTGTCCACCAACACGTTGACCCGATAGCGGCGGAAGGCGTCGCCGCCCAAGGCCCGGCGAATCTTCGAACGGTCGTCGTCGCCCAGGAAGTCGCCCACATTGGCGGCGACGTCGGCGGCCACCGCCAGCAAATAAGCCTGCACCTGTTCCAGGTCCAGGTATTTGGCGGTGATTTCCTCCATCAGATGTTCGATGGCGAAGGCCACCACGTCATGGTCGAGCTGGCGCAACTGGGCGCGGGACTCGCGCTCCCATTTCGGCACTTCCTTCAGGGTGGCTTCCAGCTTTTCCTGCAGACCTTCCATATCCGCCTTGAAGCGGCTTTGGGTGTCTTCCGGCAATTGCTTGAACTGTTCGGGCGACAGCACCTCGCCCTCGGCCATGGGGGCCAGGGCCAAGCCCACCGGGGTGCGGACCAGGGCGACGCCCTTTTCCCCCGCCTCGCCAGCGATGGCGCGGAATGCCTGTTCCTGGCGTTCTTTCAGCTCGTCTTCGATGGCTTGACGGCGGTTTCGGTATTCCTCGGCCTCGAAGGCGGCGGGCAACGCCTGGCCCAATTCCCCCACCAGCCAATCCATGTCCTTCTTCAGGCTGGCGGCGCGTCCCGCCGGCAGACGCAGGGCCTTGGGCCGTTGGTTCTGCTCGAAATCGTTGACATAGGCCCAGTCGTCGGGAACCGGCCGTCCAGCCGCTTGCGCCGCCAGCAAACGCATGACCAACGACCGTCGTCCGGTGCCTTCCGGCCCCAGGGCGAACAGGTTGAAACCGCGATGGCGCATGGCCATGGCGAAGTCGATGGCCTCGACGGCGCGGTCCTGACCAAAGGAATCGTCTAAATCGGCCAGTTCCGCCGTGCTCTCAAAGGGCAAAGCGGCGACATCGCAGATGGTGTACAGACGTTCGGGGGGCAGGGCTTGCGGCAATGGCGACACGGCGTTCCTCTTCTTAGGCCTCGTCTTCGATGCGTTCCATGTCGTCGTCGGAAAAGCCGAAATGGTGGCCGATTTCGTGGATCAACACATGCTTGACCAATGACGTCAGATCCTCGCCCGATTCGCACCAGTAATCCAGGATGGGCCGACGATACAAAGTGATCATGTCCACGTCGGTCCGCGGCGTCGTCTCGGTGAAGCTGGTCATCGGCAACGACACCCCCCGATACAACCCCAACAGGTCGAAGGGACTTTCCAGGCCCATTTCCTGCTCGGTCTCCTCGTCGGGGAAGTCATCGACACGGATGATCACGTCGGCGGCGTAGACCCGCAATTCCTCGGGGATTTCGGCGAAGGCGGTATGGGCGATGGTTTCCAGGTCCCCCAGGGTCGGAGGCACCGTATGCGGAGGGATGAGTCGTGACATGTCGTTACCTTACCCTGCCTTGAACCAAGCGTGAAGGGCGCCCATAGAAAATGGGTCAACTAAAGACGAGTTTCATCATGGCAACAGAACTGAGCCCCGAAGAACGCGACGAAGCCCTGACCCAACTGCCCGGCTGGACTTGGCTGGCCGAGCCCAAAGCCATCGAGAAGTCTTTCACTTTCAAGGACTTTTCCCAGGCTTTCGGGTTCATGACACGGGTCGCCCTGGCCGCCGAAAGCCAGAACCACCACCCCGATTGGAGCAACGTCTATTCCCGGGTCACCATCCGGCTGTCCACCCATGATTGCGGTGGACTTTCCGGCCGCGACATCCGGCTGGCCCACACGATCGACACAATCGTCCGTTAGCCTCATTTACAGCGATGAGGCCGTGTGGAATCATGCGGTCAGAATTCAACACGTTTGACGAAAGCGCTGATTCCATGCGGATCGCCGTTGCCCTGCTTGTTCTTGCCGCCTCTGTTTCCGGCCCGGCTCTGGCCCAAGAAAAAATCGCCGCCAAAGCTTCTTCCCCCACCAAGGCCGCCAGTCCGGCCAAGCCCAGCCTGTCGCAACTGGCCGCCGAAGGCGACGTCCAGGCCCAGTTCGACTGGGGTAAGCTGCTGCTGAAGGGCGCCAAGGGGGTGAAGAAAAACCCGTCCCAAGCCCAGGATTGGCTGGCCCTGGCGGCCAGCAACGGCCATGTGGAAGCGGCCACCGCCCTGGCCCAGGGCTTCGAACAAAGCGTGTTCGGCAAGGCCGACCTCAGCGAAGCCGCCAATTGGTGGTACCGGGCCGGCGATTTGGGCGACGAAGCCGCTCGTCAGCGTTTCCTCGCGCTTTATCTGGACGGCAAGACCGATTCCATCGGCGGCCCGGCCGGGGTCCGCTGGCTGGAACAATTGGCCGCCACCGACGACATTCGGGCCATTTTGGCTTTGGGACGCATCTACGAATTCGGGGATGGCGTGCTGACCAACCATGCCAAGGCGCAATCCTGGTACCGTATCGCCGCCTTCGCCGGCAATTTGGACGCGCAATATCGTCTGGGCAGCATGCTGCTGGCCGAACCCGCCGCCTGGCGTTTGCTGTACAAAGATGTCGGTCGCGAAAAGGACAACACCGAACGCGACAATTTCTACCCCACCCGCGACGCGGCCCAAGCCGCCGCCGGCAACGACCGTTGGGTCGACATCATGCGGCCCGGCATGCTGCATGGGGAATATTGGCTGACCCGCGCCGCCCTGCGGGGGCATCCCCAGGCGGCCCTGGCCTTGGGCGAGGCCTATCTGAACGGCCGCGACCTGCCTTTCGACCTGTCCCTGGCCATGCGTTGGCTGTCGGTGTCGGCCCTGGCCGGCGAGCCCCAGGCCATGAAGGAACTGGCCGATCTGGCCGCCATGGGCCAGGGCCTGTTCGCCCCCGACCCGGTCCGCGCCTGGGTCAATTACGACCTGGCCGCCGCCGCCGGTTTGAAGGACGCCGAGGAATCCCGCGACAAGCTGGCCAAGACCATGAACCAGCGCCAGTTGAACCGCAGCCGCCAGATCGCCGCTGATTTGAAGTAGGTTTGGGCCGATGGCCGGCCCGTGCCGGCCCCGCTCAGGCTGGATTAGCGTTCGCGACGCAGTAGGAAACGGGCGGTGTTGCCCTTGGCGTTGCTGGCCACGCCATAGATCTTGCCGCCGTCGGTCAGCACACCGTCCATGGTGAACTGGCCATCGCCCGCCCCCAAGGTGAAAGAACACGCGCTGAGCGCCGTCACCGCCCCTTCGATGCGGGTTCCGGCACTCCAGCCCATGCCGTCGTCGACACTGCCCTTGCGGTCCAAGATCCACGCCATGCCGTCGCCCTGACGGATGAATTCCCAACGGCTATGCGGGCTGACCCAGCGCCCCAACAGCCAGCCGCCATTGTTGGGCAAGGCGGTGTCGCAATTGGCTTCGGGCAGCGAACCGGGCGGACCGGCCTTGGGAAATTTGGGCAGTTCCTGCGCCATGGCCGGAACCGTACAAATCATCATCAGGCTGGCGGCCAGTGTGGCGACGCGCATGGGAAATCCTTTCATCGGCCGGACCGTAACGGAACATAGCCGCGATCGCGCATGCACATGTCCACATAGGCGCTGATACGCTTTTTCGCCTGTGCCCGGTCGTAATCGCGAAAATTGCTGTCGGACTGGCTTTCAGAATACCCCACTTCGTCCTCGGCCCAACGGCGACAGGAATTGTAGTCGCGGCGCCATTGATCCTTGGGTTCAGTGGGATGCTGCCACGGCACCGAGGCGGCACAGCCGGCCAGAACCAGGAACGACAAAGAACAGACGACGACACGAACGTTCACGAGAGGGCTCTCCTGCGGCGATGGCGGCATTGCGCCACAGCCCCGCCCCCAGGTCAAGCCGCCCGCAAGCCGTTCAGGAAGTGTTGCAAAGTATTGCGCAACTGCGCCGCCTGCGCCGCCAGCATTTCGGCGGCTTCGTGAACATGGTCGGCCTGACTGTGGGTTTCGTCGGCGGCCTGGGCCAGCCCGCCGATATTGTCGTTGACCTGATGCGATCCACTGGCGGCCAAAGCGACGGAGCGGGCGATCTCGTCCGTCGCCGCGCCTTGCTGCTCGACCGCGACCGAAATGGCGGCGGCGGTGCCGCTCAGACGCGTCATGGTCGTTTCCACCTGCTGGATGGCCGAAGCCGCGTTGCCGGTGGTGGTCTGGATGGCGGCGATCTGGGCGGCGATTTCCTCGGTGGCCTTGGCGGTCTGGTTGGCCAGGGCCTTGACCTCGCCGGCAACCACGGCGAATCCCTTGCCGGCTTCGCCCGCCCGCGCCGCCTCGATGGTGGCGTTCAGCGCCAGAAGGTTGGTTTGGTTGGCGATATTGCTGATCAGGCTGGTCACCTCGCCGATACGGCCGACGGTCTCCAGCAGGCTGCTCATGCAATGGGTGGTCTGGTCCAATTCGTCCACCGCGGCCTGCGACAGCCGCGACGAATCCTCGACCTGACGGGAAATCTCGGCGATGGATGCCGACAATTCCTCGGCCGCCGAGGCCACCGCCTGCACGTTGCCCGACGCCGATTGCGAGGCGCCGGCCGCTTCGCGGGTCTGGTCCTGGGCCTGACGAGCCAAGCCCGACAGACTGAGAGAATGGGAATTCAATTGAGTAGCGGCGGACACCACTTCGCCGGTAATGCCCTGGACACTTTGTTCCAAAGTGTCGGCCATGCTGAACAGGGCCTGACGGCGCTCGGCGGCCAGCCGCTTTTCCGCCTGTTGCTGGTCCTGACGCAATTGCGCCGCCTCGCGCATGGAATCGCGGAACACCCGAAGCGCCCGGGCCATGGCGCCGATTTCATCCTTGCGCTGGTCGCCTTGGACCTCGGCATCCAAATCGCCGCCCGACAGCCGGGTCATGGTGGTTTCCATACCGCGGACCGGCCCGACGACCCGGGCCTGGGTCACCACCAGACCGACCAGACACAAGCCCAACGCCACCAAAGCGGCGGCGACGCTGAGCGCCAAAACCCGCCCGGCCTGGGTCTGCTGGTTTTCCGAAACCTGCAAGGCCAATCCCGAGGCGGCCTCTTGCGCGCGATTGAGGGTGGCGATGGCCTGGCTGGCGGCCTTGAACCATTGGCCGCTGTCCAAAGGATAGGCCTGACCTGCCAGTCCCGCCTCCACCACCGCCTTGCGGGTGGCGTCGAAAGCTTGGAAGTACTGCCGTTCGATGGCCGATACCGGTTCGGCCATAGCGGTTTTCATGTCGCCTTGGCGGGCCAGAATACGGACGAATTCCCACGCCCCCATGAAACGGCCGCGAAATTCCCCCAGCAACGCCATGTCGGAACCGCTGAGCGCCCGCCCGGCGGCCAGGATGCCCGCCACCGAACCACGTTCGCGCCCCGCATATTCGGCCATCACCGCCAATTGCGAGCGCATGTCTTCGGTCATGGCCACCAATGGGGTTTGGGAATTGGCTTGGATCAGTCCCAGGCGCAGCATCAAGACATTTTCGATCACCGCCGACGAGGTGGGGAACCAAGCCGACTTCACCTGCTCTGACCGCTGGCTTTTCGCCACCCGCAAGGAATCGTCCACCTGCCGGCGCAAGGCGTTCAAGGCCTGGCGCCGTTGTGCCAATTGCTGGGCCAGTTCCTGGCGCGCGGCGAAATCCAGCAGGTCCAAGGCACCTTCCGCCTCGGCCATGGCGCTGTCGCCGGCCTGTCGCTTTTCGGCGATGGCCTTTTGCACATCGGCACTGGCGGCCGCGTCACCCCCAACGCCCCCGCCGTCAGTCCGCGTTCAGCGGCCCAATGCCCTGCCGCCGACAGCAAATGGGCCGAAACCCGACCTTGCGTCACCGTGCGTTCGGCGCCTTGCCATTGACGCACAGCCTGGGTGGCGATGGTCCCCACCGCCAAAATGGCGACCACCGCCAAGGAACCCAACAACAGGTTGATAATCGATCGGATGCTCATGGCGCCCCCACCATTCTCGCCTGGGCCGAGATATATCAAGTTTGATGGGTATTTTACATACATAATTATATCAATTGTCACGCAGCCTTCGCCTTCCCTGCATTGTCAGCGCCCCGGCCAAGGTCTAGACTGCGCTGCACAATGCCTTTGAGGAGCAGGACATGAGTGGCGAAACCCTGAACGGTTATTATTTCGAGGAATTGAGCGTCGGCCAGTCGGCCATCTTTTCCAAGACCGTCACCGAGGCGGACATCGCCGCCTTCGCCGGCGTGTCGGGCGATTTCAACCCTGTGCACGTGAACGAAGAATTCGCCAGCCAGACCATGTTCAAGGGCCGCATCGCCCACGGCATGCTGTCGGCGGCTTTCATCTCGACCGTGTTCGGCATGAAGCTGCCCGGCCCAGGCTGCATCTACGTGTCTCAGCTGTTGAAGTTCAAGGCGCCGGTGAAGATCGGCGACACTGTCACCGCCCGGGTGGAAGTCACCACCTTGGTGCCGGAAAAGAAGTTCGCCACCTTCAAGACCACCTGCACGGTGGGGGAAAAGGTGGTCCTGGACGGCGAAGCCACCCTGATGGTGCCGGCCAAGGGCTGATCCACCGACGGACCGGTTTACGGGGGCGCTGCGGCGCCCCCTTCTTTTATGGCCTGACGCAAGCGTTCCAGACATTCCCCCCGGCCCGGACGGTAATCGCGCTCTTCCCACCAGGCCTCAACGACGCCCAAGGCCTGACCGATAGCCGGACCACGCGGCACCCCCAATTCCAGACAATCGGCGCCGCGCACCGGCAATTCCACCGGCTGCCATGCGTCGGCCCAATCCAGCAACCCGATCCAGCGGCTGGTTTCCTGGCTGCGGGTCACCCCGGAACGCGACTTGGCATCGGCCCAGGCCACCAACACCAGATCGCGGAAGGTTTCCGCCCCGACCCGGCGCAGGGCACGACGCGCCTGCAACGCGTCCAATGCGTCCACAACCGCCACCTTGGGGGCGGCGATGGAAACCAGACGCGCGGTTTGCGCCGCCGACAGCTTCAAGCGCTCGCCCACCCCCCGGATCACCGCTTCGTCCCCGCGCAGGATGGCCCCGAGACGACGCAGCGGGTCGGGGGCGATGCCGGAACGGACCAAGCCCCGGCTTTCCAGCCAGCTCAGCACCTTCAGGCGCCCCAATTCCTGGCCTTCCGGCAACACATGGGTCAGCACGCCTTCAGCTTTCATCACCAGCAAGGCTTCGGCCGGATCGGCGGCCTGCAACAGGCGGATCAATTCGCCCGCTACCCGTTCGCCCGACAATTCCACCAGGCGCGGCGCCAGTTTGCGGCAGGCCACCAAGGCGGTCTTGTCCATGGGGGGGCGGCCGTAATGGGCATAGAAGCGAAAGAACCGCAAAAGCCGCAGCACGTCCTCGTCGATGCGCTTCATGGGATCGCCGACGAAGCGCACCTGCCCGGCGGCAAGGTCGGCCAAGCCGTTGAACGGGTCGTAAACCCGTCCTTGGGCATCGGCGAACATGGCGTTCATGGTGAAGTCGCGCCGTGCCGCGTCGGCGGTCCAATCGTCGGTGAAGCTGACCCGGGCGTGACGGCCAAAGGTTTCCACGTCTTCACGAAGCGTGGTGATCTCGTAATGGGCCTTGCCCACCACCGCCGTCACCGTGCCGTGGGCCAGACCGGTGGGGATGACCCGAATTCCCGCCCGTTCCAGCAATTCCATCACCGTGTCAGGGGTGTCATGGGTGGCGATGTCCACATCCTTGATCGGGCGCTTCAGCACCGAATCGCGCACGCAACCGCCGACGAAGCGGGCTTCGGCGCCATCGGCCATCAATGCCGCCAGTACCTTTTGCGTCTCGGGCGCCTGCATCCAGTCCTGGGGCGACAATTGCCCCAGCGGTTCGACCGCGCCCTTGCCCTGGATCAGTCGCATTTTCGCACCAGCACGTCGGACAGGTTGACCAACATGCCGGCGGTCGCCCCCCAGATCACCCGCTGTTCCCAGGTCATGGACCAGAACGGCCGCCGCCGCCCTTCCACCACCACGCGGTTCAGCTTGTGGTTTTCCGGGTCCAACAGGAATTCCAGCGGCACCTCGAACACCTCGGCCACCTCGAAGGGATCGGGCTTGCTGATCACCGGCGGGCGGACCACGCCAACCACCGGGGTGATGATGAAGCCGGTGCCGGTGACGTAATGGTCCAACCGCCCCAGGATGGTGACCAAATCCCGTGACAGGCCGATTTCTTCCTCGGTTTCGCGCAGGGCGGCGACGATGGCGTCGCCCTGGTCGTCGTCTTCCAGCCGACCGCCCGGAAAGCTGATCTGGCCGGGATGGTGGGCCAGATGGGCGGTGCGCTGGGTCAACAGCACGGTCATGCCGTCATCATGTTCCACCAACGGCACCAGCACGGCGGCCGGACGCGGCGGACCATCCACCAGGGCACGACGCCCCGGCACCTCGTCACCATCGACTAGGCGTTCCAGCATGGCGTCGCCACGGCCCTTGGGGTCAAGCCCGGTGGCCAGGCGCGCGGTGATCTCGTCGCGGGTCAGTCGCACTCGTCCATTCGTCCCAAGGCAAAGAAAGTACCGCTGCTCCACACCCCATAAGCCCGTTCACCGTCCAAGATCTCTTCGTGCCCCTTGGCCACCAGCTCGTAATAGACCGAACGGGTCAGCCGTGCCTCCAAGCCGTCGCGCACGGTGACATAGGGCATGGGCTCGCCGGTTTCGGGGCATTCATCGATCCGCAGGGGATGGCTGGCATCCACCGTCACCAATTCGTCCACATTGGTGCGAAAGCTGATCACCCGGTCGCGCCCGCACTGGCAGGTGAACATCTCGACCGCCATGAAGGGTACGTCGTCGACGATGATGGTGCCGCGTTCCTCGGGGGTGGTCAGCCAATAGCGACCTTCGGAATCGCGGCTCATCACCGAAGCGAAAAGGCAGACCATCTCTTTGCGATTGATCGGCGAGCCATGGTAGAACCAACGGCCGTTGCGATCGATGCGGATCCCTAAATCACCGCAATTTTCCAAGGCGACGGAAGTGACCAAGTGCGCATTCTCCCGGGCGGCGGCCCGTAACCAGTCCAAATCCCACAGGAGTCCCCGGTGACGACCAACGCGACCCCCAGCAATGGCCCCAACAACGGCCTGGAGCGCGAGGCAGCCGATCTTAACGCCACCATCGTCGCGGCGCGAGACGCCGTCGCCCAGGTGATCTTCGGTCAGGACCGCGTGATTGATGAAAGTCTTATCACGCTGCTGGCAGGGGGTCACGCCTTGTTGATCGGCGTCCCCGGTCTGGCCAAGACCCGATTGGTGGAAACCTTGGGGGCCGTGTTGGGGCTGGCGGAAAAGCGGGTGCAGTTCACCCCCGACTTGATGCCCGCCGACATCTTGGGCTCGGAAGTGCTGGAAGAAGGCGCCGACGGCAGCCGGGCTTTTCGTTTCATCAAGGGACCGGTGTTCTGCCAATTGCTGATGGCCGACGAAATCAACCGCGCCAGCCCGCGCACCCAGGCGGCGCTGTTGCAGGCCATGCAGGAAGGCCGGGTGTCCATCGCCGGCCATTACCACCCCTTGCCCGAACCCTTCCACGTGCTGGCCACCCAGAACCCGCTGGAACAGGAAGGCACCTATCCCCTGCCCGAGGCGCAGCTGGATCGTTTCCTGATGCAGATCGACGTGGGCTATCCCGACCTGGAGGCCGAAAGGCGCATGCTGCTGGCCACCACCGCCGGCCCGCAACCGAAACCCCCGATGGTGATGGACGGCGCCCGGCTGCTGGCGGCCCAGACGCTGATCCGGCAATTGCCGGTCGGCGAAGCGGTGGTCGATTCCATCCTGGCCCTGGTCCGCGGCGGACGCCGTGAAACCAGCACCTTGCCCGAGATCGACCGCCACGTGGCCTGGGGGCCTGGCCCGCGTGCCGCCCAAGCCCTGATGCTGGCCGCCCGCGCCCGCGCCCTGATGGATGGCCGGCTGTCGCCGTCGGTGGACGACGTCATCCAACTGGCGCCGCCCATTTTGCGCCACCGCATGGCACTGTCCTATACCGCCCGCGCCGACGGTGTCAGCGTCGACCACATCATCGCCAAACTGATCGAGACCATCGCGTGATTCCGCCCCGGGTGCTTGCTCAGGCTCAGGATTTGGCCGCCCGGTTGCCGCCCTTGCTGGTGGCCGCCGAACGGGTGGCCGCGTCCTTGGCCGGCGGCACCCACGGACGACGGCGCGCCGGACCGGGGGAAACCTTCTGGCAATACCGGCGGGCGCAGCCGGGCGACAGCGCCGCCTCCATCGATTGGCGACGCTCGGCCCGGGGGAACGGACTTTATCTTCGTGAAACCGAATGGTCGGCCACCCAGGGGTTCTGGTTGTGGAGCGATTCGTCCGCCTCGATGGATTGGCGCTCGACACCCGATCTGCCGGAAAAACGCAACCGCGCCTTGTTGCTGAACCTGGCCCTGGCGGCCTTGCTGTTGCGTTTGGGCGAACGGGTGGCGGTGCTGGGGGCGGATGGCCCGCCCTCCAGCGGCCCGGGGCTCTTGCCACGTCTGGCCGAGGAAATGGCGGCCCAGACCGGTGACCGGATACCGCATCCCCGGCGCCCGCCCCGTCATGGCGAGGTGGTGCTGATCTCGGATTTCCTGATGGCGCCGGAAGAAATCGCCACCCAAGTGGCGGCCTTGGCCAGTCACGGCAATGGGGGGCACCTGCTGCAGGTGCTGGACCCCGCCGAGGAGACCTTGCCCTATCGCGGCCGGGTTCGTTTCGTCGATGCCGAGGACGACACCGCGATCCTGGCCCGCCGGGCCGAGGATTGGCGCGACGATTACGCCCATCGGCTGGCCGAGCACCGCGATTCCTTGGCCGCCATCGCCGCCAGCCATGGCTGGAGCTTCGCCACCCACCGCACCGACCACCCGCCGCAAATGGCCCTGCTGGCCTTGCAGACCCGGTTGGCGGCGCCCCGTCGCCGAGGCTAGCGATGATCGGCTTCGCCTCGCCCTGGATCTTGGCCGCGCTGGTCACCCTGCCGGCGCTGTGGCTGTTGTTGCGGCTGCTGCCACCGGCGCCGACGCAGATCCGCTTTCCCGCCTTGCGGCTGTTGCAGGGCTTGACGCCCCGCCGCGACAGCGCCGCCCGCATGCCCTGGTGGTTGTTGGCGCTGCGTCTGACCTTGCTGGCACTGCTTATCCTGGGAGCCGCCGGCCCCAGCGTGCACCCCAACCCGCCGGCCCACGGCGCCACCGCCTTGTTGCTGGTGATCGACGATTCCTGGGCCGCCGCCCACGACTGGAACCAACGTCGGCAAGCCTTGGCCGACCAAGTGGCGCAGGCCGCCCGCCTTCAGCGCCCCCTGCTGTTGCTGCAAACCGCCCGGCCCCAGGATGGCGCCGCCATCGCCGTGCAAGGCCCACTGAGCGCCAGCGCGGCACAATCGCTGATTTCGGCGATGGTACCCAAGCCGTGGCCCAGCGACGCCGAGGCCGCGGGCCAAGCGGTCCGCGCCATGAACCACGACCGGGTCACCGAAGTGGTCTGGGTTTCGGACGGGCTGGACAATGCCGGCCACGACGGCGCCAAGCTGGCCCGCGCGCTGCAGTCCCTGGGCGGCGGCGTCAGCGTTGTGCAAGGCGAAAGCGGGCACATCCTTTCCCTGTCCGACGGCGGCGGCGGCGATCAAGCGGCTTTGCTGGTGCGCAGCCTTCCCATGGTTTTGCCGCACCGTCTGGCGGTTCGCGGCCTGGACGACAAAGGCCAGGTTCTGGCCCGCGAGGAAACGCTGCTTGCCACCGGCCAGGGGCAAGCGCGCGTCGTCTTGCGCCTGCCGGTGGAATTGCGCAACCGACTGGCCCGCCTGGACATCGAGGACGAACAATCCGCCGCCGCCACCTTGTTGCTGGACGAAGGCTGGAAACGGCGCATCGTCGGATTGGCCGATCAGGACGACTCGAACACCCCCCTGTTGGCGCCCTATTATTATGTGGATCGGGCCTTGGCCCCTTATGCCGAGATCACCCGTGGCGACATCGCCAGCTTGCTGGACCGGCGTCCGGATGCCCTGATCCTCGCCGACCAGGTGTTGAGGGGCGAGGACAGCGATGCCTTGCTGGCCTGGGTGCGATCCGGCGGCGCCCTGATCCGCTTCGCCGGTCCGCGCATCGCCGCCGCCATCCCGACTGGGGGAGAACTGGACCCGTTGATGCCGGTGCGCCTGCGCCCGGGCGGCCGGTCCCTGGGCGGGGCCATGTCGTGGACGACGGCGCAAGGGTTGTCGGCCCTGCCCGCCGACACGCCGCTGTCCGACCTGACCGCCCCCGCCGACGTCAAAATCCTGTCGCAGGTGTTGGCGGAACCCGATCCCAGTCTGAACGACAAGGTATGGGCGCAGTTGACCGACGGCACGCCGCTGATCACCGCCGAACGGCGAGGTCATGGCTGGGTGGTGCTGGTTCATGTCACCGCCAACGCCAGTTGGAGCAATTTGCCGCTGTCGGGTCTGTTCCCCGACCTGCTGCGCCGCCTGATCGGGCTGGGCACCGGGGGGCAGCCGGCCAACGGCACTTTGGCAGCCGGCGAAATCCTGGATGGTTTCGGCCAAATCCATCCGGCCGGCGGCATCGTGCAATCGCTGCCGTCGGACGCCAGCCGACGCCGTCCTTCGCCCGAGACACCGCCCGGCCTTTATGGCCCGGAAGGCGGCCGCGTGGCCTTCAACCTGGGACCCTGGCTGGACAAGCCGATGGCGCTGGACCTGCCTGCCGGTGTCGAGCGGCGGTCCTTGGCGGCTTCCGATTCTCCTCGCGATTTGTCCGGTCTGGCCTTTGCCGCCGCCCTGGTGCTGGTGCTGGCCGATTTGCTGTTGGCCGCCCGCCTGCGCAGCACCGCCCTGGCCGCGCTTGTTCTGCTGGTCCTGGCACCACAACCGTCACGGGCCGAAGACGACTTCGCCTTGAAAGCCGCGCTGTCCACCCGTTTGGCCTTCGTCCACACTGGCGACGGCTTTGTCGACGGCAAGGCCCGGTCCGGTCTGACGGCGTTGTCACGTGTGGTGGGAGAGCGTTCCACCGCGCGTCTGGACACCCCCATGGCGGTGGATTTGGAACGCGACCCGATCTTGTTCTTCCCCATTGTCTATTGGCCGCTTTCCCCCGAGCAGAAGCCGCTTTCCGCCGCCGCCATCGACAAGCTGAACGCCTATATGCGCGCCGGCGGCCTGCTGGTGCTGGATACCGGCGCCCTGAAAGCCGGGACCGACGAAGCCGACTTCGCCCCGCTGACCCAGGGACTGGCCATTCCGCCCTTGGTCACCTTGTCCAGCGAACATGTGCTGACCCGCTCGTTCTATTTGCTCAAGCAATTGCCGGGACGCTGGGACGGGCCCGTCTGGGTGGTTGAAAGCGGTGGTGGCGACGACCGCGACGGGGTGTCGCCGGTGGTGGTCGGCGCCAATGACTGGATCGGCGCCTGGGCCACCGACGCCCAGGGACGGCCGTCCTTTCCCTGCGTCCCCGGCGGGGAACGCCAACGCGAACTGGCCTGGCGGTTCGGCGTCAATCTGGTCATGTATGCGCTGACCGGCAATTACAAAGCCGACCAGGTGCACCTGCCGGCCATCCTGGAGCGCCTGGGCCAATGAACGCCATCGCCATCCTGGCCCGTGTGGAATTGGCCCCGCTGCTGCCTTGGCCGATCTTGGCCGGCCTGGCCATCCTGGTATTGCTGGCGGGCCTTTATTGCCTTTGGACCCGCCGTGCCGATTGGCGGTTGGTCGCCGCCTTGATGGTGCTGGTGGTGCTGGCCGACCCCCGATTGGTCGAGGAACGTCGGCAGCCGCTGCCCGACGTGGTGTTGGTGGTGGTGGACGATTCTCCGTCCCAGCACTTGGGCCAACGCCCGGCCCAGACCCAGCAAGCCCTGGCCGATTTGCAGGAAAAACTGGCCCGCCACCCCAATCTGGACGTCAGAATCCGCCATGAACAAGGCGGGTTGGATGGAACCCGCCTGTTGGGCGCCACCCAGGCCGCCTTGGCCGATTTGCCGCGCCGGCGCTTGGCCGGGGTGGTGATGATCACCGACGGCCGGGTCCACGACAGCTTGAACGGTACCCTGGGCGCCCCCCTGCATGTGTTGTTGACCGGTGGCCCGCCGGAACGTGACCGTCGTGTCGCCATCACCCGCCCCCCCGGCTTCACCCTGGTGGGCCGCCACGCCCAAATCAAAATCCGCGTCGACGACCCCGGCCAACAGGGCGAAGCTGAATTGCTGGTCCGCGTCGACGGCCAGGACTACCTGTTGGCCCACGTGCCGATGAACGCCGAGGCCAGCGTCGAAATCCCCGTCCGCCACGCCGGATCGGTCTTCGTGGAAGTGGAAACCCCCGCCCCCCAGGGCGACCTGCTGCCCGCCAACAACCGGGCCGCCATCGCCATCCCGGCGGTGCGCGACCGCATGAAGGTGTTGCTGATCTCGGGCGAGCCGCATTCCGGTGAACGGGTGTGGCGCAACCTGCTGAAATCCGATCCGGCGGTGGATCTGGTGCATTTCACCATTTTGCGCCCGCCGGAAAAGGACGACCGCACCCCCATCCGCGAATTGGCTTTGATCACCTTTCCGGTGCGCGAATTGTTCGAAGAAAAGCTGGGCGATTTCGACCTGGTGATCTTCGACCGCTATCGCCATCGCGGCATCATGGCAGCGGCCTATTATGAACGCTTGGCCCAGTATGTCCGCCAGGGCGGCGCGTTGTTGGTGGCGGTGGGGCCGGAATATGCCGAACGCGACGGCTTTGCCGACACGGTGCTGGCCGATCTGCTGCCGGTCGCCGCCGATGGCCGGATGGTGGAAAAGCCCTTTGTCCCCCGCGTCACCGCCACCGGGCGCCGTCACCCGGTGACTTCGGGCCTGCCGGGGGCGTCTTCCTGGGGACCGTGGCTGCGCCAAATCGGAGGTACCGCCAAAGCGGGACAAGTCTTGCTGGAGGGAGCCGACGGCTTGCCTTTGCTGGTTCTGGACCAAGTGGCGCAAGGCCGGGTGGCGCAATTGCAATCGGACACCTTCTGGCTGTGGTCCCGTGGCTATGGCGGCGGCGGCCCCCATGACGAGATGTTACGGCGTCTGGCCCATTGGCTGATGCAGGAACCGGAGCTGGAAGCGGAATCCCTGAAGGCCGCGATTGTCGGCGACAAATTGCGCATCACCAGAAGAAGCCTGGCCGACAGCGTCGGGGCGGCCAGCATCACCGCCCCCGACGGCGCAACGACGACGCTTCCGCTGATGGACCAAGGGGACGGCACCTGGCTGGCCGAAACCACCGCCGCAAGCCCAGGTTTGTGGCGGGTCGAAGCCGACGGACAGGTGGCCCTGGCCGCCCAGGGCGGCATCGACACCCCAGAACTGGGCGAAGTCAGCGCCACCGCCGCCATCTTGCGTCCGGTGGTCGAGAGCGAAGGCGGCAGCATCCGCTTACTGGCCCAAGGCGGTGTGCCCGACATCCGCTTCGACGGCTCGAACAGCCCCCCCAATGGGCGTTGGCTGGGATTGATCCGACGCGATGATTACGTTGTGCGTGGGGTGGCGCAAACGCCCCTGCTGCCCGCCGCCCTGGCCCTGCTGGCCATTGCCGGCGCGTTGTTGCTGGCCTGGCGCCGGGAAAGCCGCTGACCGCGAAGATTAACCAATCGTTTGGAGTCATTACCTGTAGATTAACGCCCACGAGGCCATTACACTGCCCCCCTGTCGCATGGGATGTGGCTGTGCTGAGGACCTGAGAGGCGTTTGCTAGTGCCGAAAAAGACGTTGGGCCTGAAGATCGGGGAACGGGACCAAACCAAGGCGTTGCGCGGCATCGCCCAGAGGTTGTTGCCTGAATGGCAAGTCTTTATCCGTGATGACAACGGTCAGGCCCGTCACTTTACCGTCAGCCGCCGCGTTCAATTGGCGTCAGCCCTGGGCGCCTTGGTCATCGCCTTCTGGGCGGGAACCAGCACCACGCTTCTGAGCCAACGCCCCACCGAATTGGCCGAAAAAGAACGTCGTCTGGACGAACTTCTGGCCACCAACACCGCCAGCCAGCAACGTTTGCTGGCGGCCGAGAAACTGGTCGCCGACATCGCCCGCGAAGTGGACATGGTCCACGCCAACCTGCTGACCCTGACCGAATCGTCGGATGTTTTGGCGCGCGAACACATGGTCCGCGCCACCCCCCGCCCCGTCGCCGCCGATGACGATTCCGACGAAGCCCAGCTGACCCGACAAAAGGTGCGCGAGTTGGAAGCCTCGCTGGCCCGTCTGCAAACCACCTATGCCAAGGCGGTCCAGCAAGTGGCCGATGCCGCCGGCGCCCGGATCTCGGAAACCGAGAACCGGCTCAGCCGCCTGGGCCTGGACCCCCGCCGCATGCTGACCGAAAGTCGGCGCTCGCCCGGCCAAGGCGGGCCGTTCATTCCCTTTCACGGCAACGACGATTCCGATGGCACCATTGGGGCGATGATCACCAAGGTTCAGCATTGGGTCGGCGTCAAAGCCGCCTTGCAGCGCCTGCCCTTGGCCGAACCCATTCACGGGGCCTACGATTTCAACAGCGGTTTCGGCACCCGCAACGACCCGTTGAACAACCGCACCGGCATCCATGAAGGCATCGATCTGGGGTCGCCCATCGGCACCCCGGTCTATTCCACCGGCGACGGCATCGTCGCCGAGACCGGCACCAAGGCCCGCTACGGCCTGACCATCGACATCGACCACGGCAATGGCTTGTCCACCCGTTACGCCCATCTGTCGCGCATCAAGGTGCAGCCGGGGCAAAAGGTGACCAGGGCCACCATCATCGGTTTGGTCGGCAACACGGGGCGGTCCACCGGGTCGCACCTGCATTATGAAGTGCGTCTGAACGACGCCCCGCGTGATCCCCTCAAATTCATCTCGGCAGGTCGTGATGCTGCGAAAATTAGGTAAGCCTTCCGACAGCGTCGCCGCGTCGCCCCTGTCGATCATCGGCGCCGACGTGCGGATCGTCGGCAACATCACCACCGAAGGCGAAATGCAGATCGACGGTCGTGTCGAAGGCGACATCGGCTGCAAGACCCTGGTCATCGGTGCCAGCGCCCATATCATTGGCGAGGTCAAGGCCCACACCGTGCGCATCCACGGTGAAGTCTCGGGACGATTGGCCGCGGACCATGTGACCATCGGACGCACCGGCAAGGTCACCGGCGACATCTGCCACGGCAGCCTGGAAATTCAGTCCGGCGCCGAGGTGGAAGGCCATTTCCTGCGCAAGGACGCCCATCCCGAGGCGGTCGCTCTGCCCAAGCCCAGCCCCAAGGCCGACAATGGCAAGGACCAGGACGACACCTCTCCCGCCGTCATGGCGGCCGATGACGAGGTCTCGGCTCCGGCGACTATCAACTAAAGCCTTCTCTCTTTGGCAACCAACGAAAAGGCCCGGTTCACTGAACCGGGCCTTTTGCATGTCACGCCTTGGGAGCCGCTTTCGCCTTGGCCGCAGCCTTGGGCTTGGCCGCCGCGCTGGCGGCTTTGGGCTTGGCTGCCGCTTTGGGCTTGGCCTCGGCCTTGGCCTTGGGGGAGGCAGCCTTCTTTTCGGCCTTGGGCTTCACCGTGGTGTGCAAAGCCACTTCGGCCCGCAGCCAGTAATCCATGTCGCGGCCCTCGGGGGCGCCGTCTTCCTGCCACAAGCGATAGGCCAATTCCTGGATTTTGTCGTGGGTCACTGACATCAACCGAGCCCCTTGTCCTGTCACGTCAATGAACAACACTAGCCCAGCTGTGGCCCTGCGTACAATCACCCACGGGCGAAAGCGGTCATTCGTCATAATCCGGAAAGTGTTATCCTCATTCGACGCTTGACAGCCCCGCCGCTTTGTTCTATATACGTTCCCATCACCGCCACATTTGCGTCCGCCATTTGGCGGTGAAACGAAAACGGCCCCGGATGTGATCCGGGGCCGTTCGCCGTTTCAGCGGCAAGACGGATTTAACCGCGCAGGCCCTGCAGGTTTTCAACCCCCAGGCGGCGCAGCGAATCGACTTTTTCCAGGGCCCGACGGACGGCGTCGGACGCGTCGTCGATCATGGTGCGCAGATTGTCCACGTAGCGGCGCATGGTGTCGGACACCGTGCGGAATTCCTTTTCGTGAACGCCGGCGGCGGCGGCTTCGATGGCGATGTTGGTTGCGATCGAGTCGGACTGGCTGACCACTTCCTCGACGCCATGAGCGCGACGGGACAGGTCTTCGACATTGGTGGACAGATCGTCCAGCTTGTCGACCAACGAACGCATCAATTCGGCGAATTGGGCGCTGTCGGCACCACCATCCGAGGATTCCTCGATGACGCGCAGCTGCTTCAGCTCGTCCTCGATCTTGGTGGACAAGGTGTCGGTGCGCGAACGCAATTGGTTCATTTCACCGCGGATCTGGGCCAAACGGTTGACCAGTTCGCGGGTGTACTGGGTCAGCGCGCGGACGGCGCGGCCCTTGTCACCGGCGCGGCCGGCGGCCAATTCGGCGTTCAGCGACAGAATTCGCAGGTTTTCAGCCAATTCGTCCAACTCGCCGAAGGCGTGGAAGGCACGACGGCAATCGGACAACAAAGCGTTGGCGCGAGCTTCGATACGTTCGGTGCGTTGGGTGCCAGAGGCGCCACGCGCCGTGGATTCGACTTGAGTCATGACGTTTCAGCTATCCCTTTCTCGGCCGGACCGCCCCGGCCCGCGAATGGCCCGATCATAACCATTTTCGACGCCCGCGACAGCGGGTTTTTTCAAGTCAACCCATGCCTTTGGCCTGGCTGCTTCGGCGTGCGCCCTCCTGTCGCGTGCCGTCAAGCGCCGGTCGCCCCCTCTCCCACGGGCTCCTTCCCCGTGGGAGAGGGGTTGAACCCTTTTTCCACCAGAGAACCGGAAGCCTTCCGGCCTGGCGGACGCCCAGCGGAAACGGCGGCCCATTTTGGGCCAGAACCGAGGCCGCACCGGGCATTCATCCCAACCATCACAAGGATTTTCATCATGTCGACTTCGGTCATCAACGGTTACTCGAAAGATTACGGTGCCCAGGTCCATGCCGCCTATCAGCGTCAGGGCACCAAGCTGCGCAATACCGTGCGCACCCGCAACAACGTCACCGGCGCCATCGCCGTCTTCCAGAAGGTGGGCAAGGGTGCGGCCAGCACCAAGGCCCGTCACGGCAAGGTGCCGGTCATGAACGTCGACCACCAGACGGTGGAATGCCAGTTGTACGACTATTACGCCGGCGACTGGCTGGACAAGCTGGACGAAATCAAGATCGAACACGACGAACGTGCCGTCCTGGTCAATGCCGGGGCCTATGCTCTGGGTCGCAAGACCGACGAGTTGATCATCACCGAACTGGACAAGTCCACCAATTACGCGCTTGACGGCGCCACCGGCCTGACCAAGGATAAGGTGCTGACCGCCTTTGAAATGCTGGGCGAAGCCGACGTCCCCGACGACGGCGAACGTTACGCGGTAGTCGGCTGGAAGCAGTGGTCGGAACTGCTGCAGATCCCGGAATTTTCCGATGCCGATTATATCGGCGACGAAGACCTGCCGTGGAAGGGCACCCAGGCCAAGAACTGGCTGGGCACCTTGTGGATGCCCCATTCCGGCCTGACCAAGTCGGGTTCGGTGCGCCACTGCTATTGGTACCACAAGACCGCCATCGGCCACGCTGTCGGCTCGGAAGTCAAATCCGAGATCACCTATCACGGCGACCGCGCCGCGTGGTTCTGCAACAACATGATGAGCCAGGGCTCGGCCCTGATCGACACGGCCGGCGTGGTCTCCCTGCGCTGCCTGGAAGCGTAAGGGGAACCAGACCATGGCCTATCTTTCCAAGGACCTGTCCGTCCTGGCCTATGCCAACGGCTTCACGCTTTGGCATTACGCCACCACCGATGCCGCCGCCACTGTCGACACCAATGGCTATTTCAGCCCGGCCGCCGACATGCTGCGCACCGGCGACATCATCATCGCCAACCTGGAAACCGCCGGCACCCAAAAGGCCGGCCTGTTCTTCGTCCGCCAAGCCGGTTCCGGCAGCGTGGACGTGGCCGACATGACCCAGTTGGGCGCCACCAACACCGACTGATCACCCTTGTTCCGGGGCCACCTTTCGCGGGTGGCCCCGGTCTTTTTTGCAGTCTG
Source organism: Rhodospirillaceae bacterium UBA6219 (assembly GCA_002435715.1). Classification (GTDB taxonomy): domain Bacteria; phylum Pseudomonadota; class Alphaproteobacteria; order Rhodospirillales; family Magnetospirillaceae; genus Magnetospirillum. Next base: position 50,012 of record DISD01000079.1, on the reverse strand, counting down.
GGATCAAAAACGGCTTAGTTCGGGCCATTCCTCGGCCCCCGATTGGGTTTCCAGATAGGCCCAGCACCCCGATCATCAGAAGCATGACAATCAATCGCAGCAAACAGCTCCGATTGATTGACACACGAGCAATCACATTCCATTCATGTTTTTATCTCGACAAGATTTATGCCCAAAAACGGGCACCGTCTGCCGATATTTTTATTTGAGGTGGCGATATGAAGGTTAAAGTCGCTTTGCTGGCCGGCGCGATCATTCTGTGGGGGCAGAATGTGCTTGCTGCCGAATGGGGCGAACGGATCAAGAAGGTTGAAAACCCACGATTGATCACCGAGATCGCCAAAGAGTTTGAAGGCAATTTGAAGGAAATCGACACGAAAGCCCGCGTCGACAAATGCGAGCATGTCGTGACGTATTTTTCCAGCGGAACAGCGAAAAACCACAGCTATTCCGGAATATGTTCCGTATTTTTTGCCGGCAAATCGATGAACGTCCTGATGTGCTATGGGACGATGAACTACTCAAGTTTAACAATTAAATTTGATGCATTTTCCTACTCCGATGATGAAGCCGCCGATTTTGTCGAGACGAACTGCGCTCCTGGGGGTTGATGAATTCTGCACGACACCTTCGGCGCCAAACCAACGGCCTAACCGCACTCAAATCGCTATTTTCCGCAACCCCGTCAGCCGTGGAGCAGACGGGGTTTTTCTTTTTCCACGCGCCCAATGGAGTTGAACCATGGCCCGTAAACCCTCCTATCCTTACCCCGCGCCAAGCACCGTTGATCCTGAAGAGGTCAAGCGTACCAAGGCCGTCCTGAAGCAGGACGACTGGATCGGTCCCAAGACCACCCAGGCCTTTGCCCAGGTGCTGCGCCAGGAAGATGCCGATTAGGTCACCCAAGCCCTGGGACGGACTTTGGGCTGGTTGTGAAATTACCCCTTGACAACAGAACAAATCACGAACTAATGTCATCCCATCACCGCCACAATTGCGCCCGCGTCCCAGAATTGGGTCTGCGGGCTTTTTGTTGCCCCATCCCCATCATCATCGGAGACCCCGCCATGGCATTGTCGGCCATCGCCCTGTGCTCGCGCGCGCTGTTGAAGCTGGGCGCGGCCACCATCGCCAGTTTCGACGAAGGCACCGCCGAATCGGAAGTGTGCGCCAACCTGTATCCGTCGGTCCGCGACGCCATGCTGTCGTCCTATCCATGGAAATTCGCCACCGGTCAGGTATCGCTGCCGCGTCTGGTGGCCCAGCCGGTGGCCGATTATTCCATGGCCTATCAATTGCCCGCCGATTTCCTGCGGGCCATGTCGGCGGGCGTCGCCGGCCAGGGTTTCGGCCTGTCCTATCGCATCGCCGAGAACCGGCTGCATTGCGACGCCGACGAAGTGACCCTGACCTATATCTTCCGCCCTGACGAATTGTCGTTCCCGCCGTTCTTCGACCAGGTGCTGATCACCCGGCTGGCCGCCGAGTTCTGCATTCCGCTGACCGAAAGCACCAGCCGGGCCGAGTTCCTGTACCGCCTGGCCGAGGACGAATACCGCCGGGCCAAGCTGGTGGATGCCCAACAGGACGTGCCGTCCGCCATTTCCAGCTTCCCGCTGGTCGAGGTGCGGTCATGAGCGGCGGCACCATCACCCTGGCCAAGACCAACTTCACCGCCGGCGAATTGTCCTTGGACATGATGGGGCGCGGCGATCTGTCGGCTTATGCCAACGGCGCCAAGACCCTGCGCAACGTCTTCATCGCCCCCATCGGCGGGGTGTCGCGGCGATCGGGCCTGCGCTTCATCGACAACGCACGCGGTCGCGGTCGGCTGATCGCCTTCGAGTTCAACACCGAGCAGACCTATCTGCTGGTGCTGACCGACCTGCATCTGGACGTCTATGCCGACGGCATTCATGTGGCCGACATGGAAACGCCATGGAGTCTGGAGCAGTTGAAACAGATCAACTGGACCCAGACCGCCGACACGCTGTTGGTGGTCCACCCCGAGGTGAAGCCGCGTAAGCTGACCCGCACCTCGCACAGCGCCTGGACCATGTCGGAATGGAGCTTCTATACCGCTGACAACGTGATCCAGCAGCCCTATCACAAATTCGCCGACGACGAGGTGACGCTGCAGCCGTCTTCCACCAGCGGGACCATCACCATCACCGCCTCGGCCAGCGTGTTCGTCGCCGGCCATGTGGGCACCCGCTTCCGCCTTCAGCAAAAAGAGGTGGAGATCACCGCCGTCACCTCGGCCACCCAGGCCAGCGCCACGGTCAAACAGAATCTGGTGAACACCATTGCCCACAAGGATTGGGAAGAACAGGCGCTGTCCAGCATCCGGGGCTGGCCCACTTCAGTGTGTTTCCATCAAGACCGGCTGGTCATCGGCGGCAGCCGCGACCAGCCCAACCGGTTGTGGCTGTCGAAATCGTCGGATCTGTTCAATTTCGACCTGGGCGAGGCGCTGGACGACGAAGCCATCGAATTCGCCCTGTTGTCCGATCAGGTCAACGCCATCCGCAATGTGTTCTCCGGGCGCCATCTGCAGGTCTTCACCTCGGGGGCGGAATGGATGGTGTCGGGTCAGCCCCTGACGCCGACCTCGATCCAGTTGACCCGCCAAACCCGGGTGGGCTCGCCGGTGGACCGCACGGTGCCGCCACGTGACGTGGACGGCGCCACCTTGTTCGTGTCGCGCAACGGCAAGGATCTGCGCGAGTTCCTGTTCGCCGACGTGGAACAGGCCTATCAGTCCACCGATCTGGCCATGCTGGCCAAGCATGTGATGAACGCCCCCATCGACCAGGATTACGATTCCGCCCGCCGCCTGTTCCATCTGGTCATGGGCGACGGGACCTTGGGCACCGTCACCGTGTTCCGCGCCGAGAAAGTCACCGCCTGGACCACCCATCGCACCGATGGGGATTTCCTGTCGGTGGCGGTGGTGGAAGGCGAGGTTTACGTGCTGGTCAGCCGCCAAGGCGGCATCTGCGTCGAACGTTTCGACGGCACCCTGTCGCTGGACGCGGCACTGACCGGTGAAAGCGACACCCCCAAAGTGGTGTGGAGCGGCCTGGACCATCTGGAAGGGCGCGACATCCGGGTTCTAGCCGATGACGGCGCCCTGGAAACCCTGATTGTGACCGCTGGCGCCGTCACCTTGTCGGAACCGGCATCCAAGGTGCAGATGGGCTTGCCCTTCACCCACGAGATCGAGCCCCTGCCCCCGGTGGTGCAAGCCGCCGGCGGTGCTGGCCCCGGCGCGGTGGTACGGCTGATCCGGGCGCATTTCCGCCTGCTCGATACCCAGGCCCTGCATCTGGACACCGGCAAAGGCCCGCTGCCGGTGCCGTTCCGGCGCTTCGGCCGCCACAGCTTCGATGCCGGGCCGCCGGTGTTTTCCGGTGACGTGCAGGTCCGCGCCATCGGATGGAAGCGGGACGCCTTCGCGCCGCTGTGGCGCATCAGTCAGGACGTGCCGCTGCCCTGCACCGTGCTGGCGGTGGCCACCGAGATGAAACTGTCCTCGTAACGGAAGAACAAAACATGACCGAACATCTTCAAATCAACGACGTCGCCCCGCGCGTCCAGTATCTGGCCGACGGGGTGCAATCGGCCTTCACCTTTCCCTTCGCCATCTTCACCGAGACCGATCTGGAAATCTGGCTGGACGAAAGCCCGCAAAGCAGTGGTTTCAGCATCTCGGGGGCCGGTATTTCCACCGGCGGCACCGCCATGTTCAACGTTGCCCCGACCAACGGCACCCGCGTCACCCTGCGCCGTCGTCTGTCCATCCGCCGCACCACCGATTACCAGGCCGACGGGCTGATCCGCGCCAAGACCCTGAACGACGAGATGGATTATCAGGTCGCCGCCCTGCAACAGGTGGCGGAAGTGACGGAACGCTCGCTGCGGCGCTCGGCCACCTCGTCCAATCTGGCCGATTTGACGCTGCCGGAACCGGCGGCCAATCGCAGCCTGAAATGGAATACCGACGGCAGCGGTTTGGTGAATTCCACCAACGACCCGGACGCAACCGGCGATGCCACCGTGGCGGCAGCCCAAGCGGTAGCGGCGGCGGCGCAAGCAACCGCTGCCCGCGATGTGGTGACGGCGGCCGTGGCCTCGCTGGAAAACCCGCTGTCCCGCGATGCCAATCTGTCTGATCTGACAGATCACGCCGCCGCCCGAGCCAATCTGGGCGTGCCAGCTATTGCCGATATCGCTGTCGCAGCACGAACGGCGGGAACCGCTATCGCCCTGGACGACCTCGCGCTGATTCGAGACACCAGCGTGGCGGCGGATCGGAAAATCACCATCGGCAATATTTTGAAAGCGGTGAACTTGTTGACCGCCGATACCAGCCCCGACAAGACCGCCGATTACGTCATGACCTGGGATGCGTCGGCGTCTGACGTGAGAAAGGCCCCTCTAAGTGCCTTAGGCGGCGGGGCCTTGGAATTCGTGTCGTCACAGACCGTATCGTCCGCTGTTACTGCCGTGGATTTCACCGGCTTCACCGCTGGCTACGATTATCATATCCAGTTCGACCATTTGGCCTTCTCCACCACCAACCAAGTGCTCACATACCAGATGATGGATGCCTCAGGGGTTGTGCTGAGTGGTGCCAACTACAAAACGGCACGGATTTCAGTCGATGGCGGCACCGTCTCTGGTGCACAGGTACTAAACGGCAGCGCCGTGGTGATGTCGGGGACACTATACCACGCGCCTTATGGAGAAATCTTGGTGATTGACCCCATGGGCGACACCGTCAATCGACAGTCATGGTTTCGCTGTAGCGGCTATGGGTCTGCTGCCAACACCTGGACGTTTCATCAAGGGTGCGGTCATTACAGCCAATCGAGCCACAGCGGCATCCGCATCAAAACCCAATCGGCCAACATCGCCTCTGGGAAATTCCTGTTGTGGCGCCGGCAAAGGAGCGCATGACCATGAAACGCCTTGTTGTTGACGTATTGACCGGCGACGCCGTCGAAATCGCTTTGAACAAAGACGAGGTGTCGGCGCGAGAAGCCGAGATGGCGGCCTATGAAGCCGCCGTCATCGCCCAATCCCAGACAATGACGATCGCCGCCATCGACAACCGCCTTACCGCCATCGATTCCGAAGCCATCCGCCCACTCCGCGCTTTGGCAGCAGGGAGCGCCACATCTTCCGATACGAACAGGCTGGCGGCACTCGAGGCCGAAGCCGCCGCCTTACGCCATGAGCGGTCAGGCCTCACCAATCAGTGACCTTTTCCCGTCCCCCCACCAAGCCCCGCCGACCCCCGGCGGGGCTTTTTTCATGGAGTTGACACAGATGACCTTGCAACATTCCTATGGCACCAACGGTATCAGCGATGCCTTCGCCTTTTCTTTTCCCATCGACCAGGAAGCCGACATCCAGGTCCTGATCGACAATGTCGAACAGAACTCGGGCTTCACCGTGCATGGTGCCGCCAGCCCTGGTGGTGGCGTCGTGGTGTTCCTGGCCGCGCCGTCGGCTGGCAAGACCTTGCTGATCCGCCACCGCGGTCGTTCGGCGGTGTCGTCGGCCGATGCGTCGTCGGGTTATCTGTCCGACAAGCTGGTGGCGGGTGCCGGCATCAGCCTGACCCCGGAAGAAGACGGTGAAGGCCGACAAGTGCTGGTGGTCACCAACACAGACACCAGCAACGCCATGGTCCCTGAGCTGAACTTGGCCGACCTGACCGACGCGGCCGCCGCGCGCAGCAATCTGGACGTCTATTCCACCGCCCAGACGGATGCCGCCATTTCCGCCAGTTCGGATCTGGACCTGAAGAAAGCCAGTAATCTGGCCGATCTGACCGACAAGTCCACCGCCCGGACCAATCTGGGCGTCTACTCCACCGCCCAGGTGGACGCCACCATTTCCGCCAGTTCGGATCTGGACCTGAAAAAGGCCCAGAACCTGGATGACCTGGCGGACAAGCCCACCGCCCGCACCAATCTGGGCGTCTACTCCTCCACCCAGGTGGACGCCGCCATTTCCGCCAGTTCGGATCTGGACCTGAAGAAGGCCCAGAACCTGGATGATCTGGCGGACAAGCCCACCGCCCGCACCAATCTGGGCGTCTACTCCACCACCCAGGTGGACGCCACCATTTCCGCCAGTTCGGATCTGGACCTGAAAAAGGCCCAGAACCTGGATGATCTGACGGACAAGCCCACCGCCCGCACCAATCTGGGCGTCTACTCCACCACCCAGGTGGACGCCGCCATTTCCGCCAGCGCGGATCTGGACCTGAAAAAGGCCAGCAATCTTGGCGATCTGCAAAGCACCGCCGCGGCTCGGACCAATTTGGGCCTGGATAACGTCGCTTATCTGAACGTGACCCAGGATTGGAGCAAGCCGCAGCGCAATCAGGCCCTGTTCACCGGCAACGTCGGTGGCTCGGTGACCCTGGATATGGGGGCCTACCAGAACTTCGAGCTGGGATTGTCCGCCGACGTCACCTTCGCCAACCCGACCATCGTCACCGCCATGGTCGGCCAGCGCGGCTGCGTCGGCATCGCCCCCAACGGATTCGCCATCACCGCCATGGGTAGCCTGTGGAAACGCGTCGGCGACACCGGCGCTCCGGGCGAGATCACCGGCCAGGGCCGGATCGACTATCACATCCGATCCACCAGCCGCATCGAATACGCCTATAACGACGTGGAGGCATAAGCATGTTCTGTGACAGCATGATGCTGGGAGGCGGCCGCCAGGCCGCCTTTTCCATTCCCCATTCCGTCCGTCTGGACGGGGTGTCGGATTATTTCACCCGCACGCCCAGCGTGGCGGGCAACCGCAAGACTTGGACCTTTTCCGCCTGGGTGAAGCGATCCCGCTTCACCGATGGCGGCATCATCTTTTCCTCGACGGTAAGCGGTCCTGACACCCAATGGATTTATTATAAGGCCACCAACGACGCGCTTTATTGGCAGGATTACGTGGGAAGCACCCGCATGGATCTGATTTCCACCGGCGTATTTCATGATAATGCCGCCTGGATGCATGTGCTTGCCGTCCTGGACACCACCCAGGAAACCCCTTCCGAGCGGGCGCGGCTTTATGTCAACGGCATGCGAATCACCTCTTTCTCGACGGAAGTATACCCGGGTCAGAATGCCCAGCTACAGGTCAACACCGCCGGACGCGGCCATCATCTTGGCGCCTGCCTCTATAGCGGTTCGATCAGCGCTTACATGGCCGGCTATCTCAGCCAGCCGATCTTCGTCGATGGCATCGCCTTGGACCCGACTTACTTCGGCGAAACCGACCCGCTCACCGGTTCGTGGCGGCCGAAGAAGGTGAACATCAGCGATTACGGTACCAACGGTTTCCATCTGAACTTCGACGATGCCAACGATCCGGGCTTTGACATCTCGGGTAACGCCAATGCCTGGACTCCGGTCAGCCTGGGCGCGGCGGATGTGGTGGCGGATACGCCGACGAATAATTTCTTCATCACGTCCAGACTGTTTCCCATCAGCTATCCGCTGACCATTTCCGAGGGTGACCTGACCGTGACCACCACCAGTGGCAGCGCCAATTACCGAGCATTGGGTAGCATTTCGCCTGGGCCGGGGAAGTGGTGGTATCGGATCGCACATCCGATGAATATCGGCTGTTATTTCGGCTTCACCCGACCGACCCAAAACTTTCTGACCGCTCGGTACGAAGTTCCCGGTACCGTGACGGGGCGAACTGATGAGTTCAGCTTTCGGATCAGTCCTGGCACAACGCCCGTCGCATTTATTTACGCCTGCTTCAACGGCAACGTCGTCAGCTTGACGGAAAGCCTGCCCCAGACTCCGGCCAACATCGACATCTGTTTCGACTGTACCGACCCGCTGAACGGCAAGGCCTGGATTATGGTTGACGGAGTATCGGTGGCTGGCGACCCGGTGGCGGGAACCGCACCGCCGATCAGCGGCGTGGTGTGGTCGCCAGACATGTTGCCCTGCTTCGTTTGCGGCAATCCTGGAAGCTATCAGATCGTCAACGGAAGTGATGGAACGGTTCCGCCCACCGGTTACAAGGCCCTGTGCACCGCCAATATGCCAGCCCCGGCGATCAAATCCCCGGCCAAGCATTTCGACGTGGTGACTTATACCGGGACCGGGGCGGCGCAAACCATCAGCGGACTGGGCTTCCAGCCGGATCTGGTATGGTGCAAGCGCCGGGACAACGTGGAAAGCCACGGCATTTACGACAATGTCCGCGGGCCAACCAAGGTACTGTCTTCGAATTTGACTAATGCCGAGGCGACCAATGCCAATGGCATCGTCTCGTTCAATGCCGACGGCTTCACCGCCAACGGCGCCACGGCGACCAATGGCAATGCCGCCCAATATGTCGCCTGGTGCTGGAAAGCCGGCGGTGCCGCCGTGGCCAACAATTCCGGCAGCATCACCTCCCAAGTCAGCGCCAACCCGACGGCCGGTTTCAGTATCGTCACCTTCACCAAGAACACGTCGTCGGTGACGATCGGACATGGGTTGGGGGCAACCCCCAAGTTAATCATCGCAAAGCAGCGCAACAACCCGTCTGGGTCATCCTGGTGGGTGTACACGGCTGCTTTGGGTGCCGGCAAGCTGCTATGGCTCAACACCAACGATGCAAGCGCAGATAATGTGAATGCATGGAACAGCACGGCGCCGACCGATTCCGTGTTTTCGCTGGGGTCCGCTGCTGACAACTTTGACTATGTCGCCTATTGCTGGGCCGAGGAGCCGGGTTTCTCGAAGTTCGGCCTCTATACTGGGAGCGGCTCCACGGATGGTCCGTTCATCCATTGTGGTTTCCGACCGGCCTTCCTTCTGGTGAAAAAAATCAGTGCTGCCGAAGATTGGGCGATTCTTGATTGTAAGCGCCCCAAATTCAACCCGGTGATCGCTCCGCTTCGGCCGAATCGGTCGAATGCGGAAGATCTAGGAGCCGCATCCACCGACTTTACCGCCAGCGGATTTAAACTGCGAACCCCCAGTACCTATGTCAACCAATCCGGTCAAACCTACATCTATGCCGCCTTCGCCGAATTCCCCTTCGGCGGCATGAAGACCACGCCGGCCACGGCGCGGTGATCTGAAAAGCTGAAAGTCTGAAAACCTCTGCCCGCCCCGGTTCGCCGGGGCGGGTTTTTCATGTCCCACCAACAAGCAACGGAGGATCACATGCCCGAGGACATGGGCACCATCCGGGCCGCCTGCCGGGCCGAGTTGCCCGAACGCATCAAGGCGGCGCTGGACGAGTACCGCCGCTTCGTCGCCGAACCACCGCCTGACGATTCCAAGGGCTTTGCCGCCTGGCAGGCCGCCGCCAAGGCGGCTTTGGCCCATGTGGAGGGGTTGGTCAAACTGGCCCGTTGGGCCGAAGGCGAAACCACCGAAGAATCCGGCGGCTTGGATTCGTTGTTGGCCCAGGCCCGTGACGCCCTGGCCACCCTGGATGAGGACGAGGAATGATGAGCCGCATCGGCTTTCCCGAATTCGTCTGGGTGTGGAACGCCAAACTGGGCCAAACCACCCCCGCCCACCATCTGCGCCTCGCCCGGTGGCTGGCACGGAACTCCAAGTCCCGTCACCGCAATTTGTTGCTGATGGCGTTCCGGTCATCGGGAAAGTCCACCATTGTCGGACTGTTCTGCGCCTGGGCGTTGATGGAAAATCCCGATCTGCGCATCATCATCCTGGCCGCCGATTTCGCCTTGGCGAAAAAGATGGTCCGCAACGTCAAACGCATCATCGAACGCCACCCGTTGACCCAATCGCTGAAACCCAAGCGACGTGACCATTGGGCATCGGACCAGTTCACGGTCAACCGCCCCGGCGAACTGCGCGACCCATCCATGGTGGCCAAGGGCATCGGCGCCAACATCACTGGGTCGCGCGCCGAACTGGTCATCTGTGACGACGTGGAAGTCCCCAACACCTGCGACACCGCCCCCAAGCGAATCGACCTGCGCGAAAGACTGAGCGAGATCGAGTTCGTCCTGGTGCCCGGCGGCATGCAGCTTTACGTCGGCACGCCCCATTCCTATTACACCATCTATGCCGACCAACCCCGGCTGGAAACCGGTGAGGACCGTCCTTTCCTGGACGGCTTCCACCGTCTGGAACTGCCGCTGGTGAACGCCAAGGGGGGCAGCGCCTGGCCCGAACGCTTTCCCGCCGACAAGATCGCCGCCCTGCGCCGCCGCAGCGGGCCCAACAAATTCGACAGCCAGATGATGTTGCGTCCGGTCAACATCGCCGACGGCCGCCTGGACCCGGATCGCTTGCGGCTGTACGAAGCCGAGCTGACCTATGCCGAGGGCAATGCCCAACCCGTCCTCAGTATCGGCGACACCCGCATGGTGTCGGCGTCGTGCTGGTGGGACCCGGCCTATGGGGCGCCGGGCAAAGGCGACGGCTCGGTGGTGGCGGCGCTGTTCTGCGATGCCCAGGGCGGCTATTGGCTGCATCGGGTGAAATACCTGACCCATGACCCGACCCAGACGGATCAGGACGAAGCCAGTCAGCAATGCCGGCAAGTGGCCGAATTCGCCCGCGACCTGCATCTGCCGGCCATCAGCCTGGAAACCAACGGACTGGGACGCTTTCTGCCCGGCCTGCTGCGCCGGGAACTGGCCAAACTGGGCTATCCGTGCGCGGTGGTGGAAATCGCCAGCCGCAAGGCCAAGGACCAACGCATCGTCGACGCCTTCGACGCAGTGTTGGCCGCTGGCGCCCTGTCCGCCCATCGCAGCGTTTGGACCACCCCTTTCATCGGTGAAATGCGCGAATGGCGCCCCGGCGGCAAGGGCCGTGACGATGGCCTGGACGCGGTGGCCGGATGCTTGCTCAGCCAGCCGGTCCGCCTGTCCCGCCCCAACCTGAAATCGCCGCAACGGGCCGATTGGCGCCCCGGCGGCGGCGGCGTGACGGCACAAACCGATTTCGACTTATAGTTTTTCGGAGAACAAATATGGAACATCTTGGCATTGACCCATTGTGGTGGGTCACGGCGGTGGAACTGCCGGTTCTGGGCGGGCTTTTCCTGCTGATCTGGCGGGCCCGTCTGGACGCCGACCAGCGCCTGGACGAGCTGGCCCACCGCCTGGAAATCGGTGTCGGCCAGGCCCGCGAGGCGCTTTCCGCCTATAAACTGGAAGTGGCGAAAAGCTATGCCACCACCGGCACCCTGAAAGACGTGGAAAAACGCCTGACCGAGCATCTGGTCCGCATCGAGGCCAAACTGGACTCGGTCGGCATCAACGGAGGTCGGCCATGAACGACGTTCCGCTGATCCTGCTGGATAGCACGCCTGACGAGGAAAGCCAGACGGCGCCGGCCCCGCCGGGCTCGGCGGTGGACATTCTGGCCCGCACCCTGTGGGGCGAAGCCCGTGGTGAAAAAGTCCGAGGCATCGAGGCGGTCGCCGCCCTGGTGATGAACCGGGTGAAACGGGCGCAAGATCGGGGCGGCCGCTATTGGTGGGGCAGTTCCATCCAACAAGTCTGCCTGAAACCCTGGCAGTTCAGCTGCTGGAACCAGGGCGACCCCAACCGCCCCAAGCTGGAAAAGGTCACCGAAAAGGACCGGGTCTTCCGTGTCTGCCTGCGCGTCGCCCGCCGCGCCGCCGCCGGCACCCTGGACGACCCCACCCTTGGGGCCACCCATTACCACACCCAGGCGGTGGCGCCGCCCTGGGCCAGGGGCCGTAACCCCTCGGTCATCATCGGCAACCATCTGTTCTACAACGACGTGGAGTAACCCCCATGATCCCTGCATTGCTGGCCAGTATCGGCCTGCCCCTGCTGGTCAAGGCGGTGGGCGGCGCCTTGGACGGCATCGACCATCCCGCCGCCAAAGCCGCTTCCGGCGCCTTGACCCAGGTCGAAAAAGCCCTGAAAGCCGACGAGGTCAGCCCCGAGCAACTGGCCGAAGCCCACCGCCACCTGGAACGCATGAGCGAGTTGGAAAGCGCCGAGGCCACCGCCGCCTTGGCCCAGATCAACGAATCACTGCGCACCGAAAGCCGGTCGGACGATTGGTATGTAAGGCGTTGGCGCCCCACATTCGGCTATGCGGTGGCGCTGACCTGGACGGCGACCATGAGCGCCACCGCCTGGGCCATCGTCGCCGAACCGGCCCAGGCGCCAACCATCATCACCGCCTTGGTCAACACCAGCCCGATCTGGGGCATTGCCTTGGGCGTGTTGGGCATCGCCGTGGTCAAGCGCAGTCACGACAAGAAGATCGGAAGCGTTTAAGCCTTTTCCACCTTCTTGACCTTGGCGTGCTTGCGCAAGCCCGCCACCACCTGGTCGGCGGCGCGGGTCAAAGCCGTCTTGACCCGCGTCACCGGGGTGACGAAATCATCGGGATCAGGCTGGCGGAACAGCCGCATGGTGGGATACCAGGCACAGGTTTCGCCATGGTCGGTCCACCGCCAGTCCGAGACATAACGCAGCAGCATCCAGGTCGGCTTGCCCAAGGCCCCGGCCAAATGGGCGGCCGAGGTGTCGATGGTGACGATGATGTCCAAGGCCTGCATCAACGCCGCGGTGTCGGCGAAGCTGTTGATGGCCGGAGACAGGTCGCGTACCAGGGTACCCACGCCCAAATCCGTCAAATCCTGGGCGCGATCGCCCATCTGCAGGCTCCAGAACGCCAGACGCGGGTCTTCCATCAACGGCAGCAAATGTTCGAGCGGCCAGGAGCGGTCGCGCGGCACCAACTTACCGGCCCAGATCAGGCCGACATTGATCACGCTGCCCGGCGGATGCCCCAAAGGCTTGGCCAAGCTTTTGGGCGGCACCAAATAGGGCACCGGCCCTGGCAGCTTCCCGGCATCGATTTCCAACCAATGAGCCAAGCTCATGATGGGAATCCACACATCATGGGGCGGGGCTTGCGTCCCTTTTTCGAAAACCTTGGCCACGCTGGGAATGGCGGCGAACAAGTCCAACAGTTCCGGCAGGCATTCCACCACCAGCGATCCGCATTTTTCCGCCAGCATGGGCAAGAAACGGGCGAATTGCAGGGCGTCGCCAAAGCCTTGCTCGGCAACCACCAACACGGTCTTGTCCCGCAAATCCTGACCGGGGAGAACTTGCGGGGTGTGAAATCCACGCTTGGGGGTGCGCGCCAGCCGCCAGCGGGCTTCGTACCCGGCCCAGCCTTGGGCGTAATGGCCGAGATAGAGTTCCGACAAAGCCAGATCCCAGGCGTAATCACCGTTCTGCGGATTGCCGGCCACCAGACTGCGCATGATGTCCAAGGCTTCGTCATATTTGCGTAAGTCGCGCAACAGCAAGGCCAGATTATAACGGAAGGATTCGCTCTCTGGCTGCAGCGCCACCGCGCGTCGGGCATGGGGTTCGGCGGCCGTCAGCTGCCCCAATTCCCGTAAGGCATTGGCCAGGTTGGTATGGGCACCGCCATCGTCGGACTTCAAAGCCAAGGCACGGCGATGGCTGACCACGGCGGCCTTGACGTGGCCCTGGCGGCGCAAAGCCACCCCCAGGTTGACATGGGCCAAAGGCATGCCCGGGGCAGTGAGAGCCGCCGCCGAGAACGATTTCGCCGCATCGTCGACCCGTCCTTCGGCCCAGGCCGTGCCGCCTTGCGCCAGCACTTCGGCGGTACTCATGCGCTTCTTTTCCCCGTCCATCACATCACCCCCAAAGATCATTCCTTATTGTCGCCGCGCGCTGTTTGTCGGGCAAGCAGGCATTTTTTTGCCCGACACTTGAAATTTAGAATCATTATCCAAATTAGAGTATTGTAATATGAACTGACACCGAGGCTTCCCATGCTGATTCACGGCTTTCCTTCGGACGGCATCGTCACCGTCAACCGCGTCATCCTGAAACCGGAATACGACGTCGACGACCTGCAGGAACGCGTGGCCATGCTGTGCGAAAACGTGAAGACCTTTCATTCCGAAACCGGCTTCGTCGGCGGTTTCGTCTGCCTGAATGCCGGGTTCATCTCGAACGAGGGCTCGACCATCGGCCAAGCCACCGAATCGCCCTTGAAGGGACGCGAAGCCCTGATCGTCACCTTCTGGAACAGCTTCGCCGACCACGAACAATCGCACCGTTCCGACACCTTCCAGCCCTTGTTCAAGGACGTGCTGGAATTGTGCGAGAATGGCAACGAGGAAACCGGCTATCACCTGCTGTGGCAGGGCAAGGCCTATGATCCCGACGAAGCCAAGGCGGCGCGGCAGGCGAAGGAACGCTATGCCGCTGCGTAAGCGTTCCTATTGGCCGCTAAGCCCTAGAAATGATGTTCGGCCTTGACCAGGTCGCCGATGGACACCAGACCGACCACTTGCCCTTCGCGCATGACGGGCAAGTGGCGGCAATGGGCTTCGGTCATGATGGCCAACAGATGTTCGGGCTTGTCGTCGCCGTGGCAGGCGACCACGTCACGGGTCATGCATTGGCGCACCGAACGGTTCACCGCATCGGCACCGTAAAGCGCCATGGCCCGGGTCACGTCGCGTTCCGAAATAATGCCGGCCACACCGCCACCGCCGTCTTCGCAGATCAGGGCGCCGATATTACGGTTCAGCATGATGGCGGCAGCCACTTGCAGGTTGCTGTCCGCCGACACCAGATGGACCTCGTGCCCCTTTGATTTCAGGATTTCCTCGACCACCATACCCGTACCCCGAACGAATTTCAGACATAGGGGTGATACCGCAGCGACGCGAACAGAATTTTCGCCCCGAGCAAACCTTGCACGACAGCCCTGTAAACGGATTCTAACCCTTGGGAGCGGGCGACTTCGCGGGCATGGGCACCTTGCCGGCCAAATCGCGCGGCACCAGGTCCAGCACCAGCCGGTTACCGCGATGTTCGGCCAGATCGGGACCCAAGGTGAATTGATGTTCGATGCGGCTCGGCGCCTTGGCATGGATGACCAACAACCCGCGCTTCAGACCGCGACGCATGAAGTCGAAGCGGGCGATCAGGCCAAACGGCTTCAGCCGGTGGCGGTTGGCCTCCCAATCCACCGAGGGAATCCCCACCAGGATACGCAGGCCGTCATCGGCCACATGGGTGTAAAAGCGGGTCAATTCGCTGACATCCAGCACCAGCCGGGTCAGGTTGGGATGTTCCCCCGCGCGGGTGTCACGGGTCTGGGTTTGGGCGGGACGTTCGCCAGCCAAGGTCATGGTCGGCGCGGCACCGAGCACCCCGATCGCCAAGGCCAGAATTGCCCCTCTGAACGTCGTCATCACCTCTCCACCGGGATTTGCAGGGAAATTTAGCTCGAGACGCCCGATCTGTCATGTGCCGAGGGAAAGCCGTCCATGGCCCCCCTTTACCATTCGGGCCGAGGCCAGCCGTCCTCACGGGTTTCTTCCGCAGGCACCTGCTCCAGCAAATGAGCGAAGGATTGTCGCAATGCCTTGGGAAGCTGATCGCCAAATCCATCGGCAAGAGAAAATTGTGGAAGATAGCGCCTCAGCACCTGTATGACGGCCAGGGCCTGCTCGCCATCTCGCCGCCGCTTGATGGCATCTCGATCCTCGCGTCCGCTCAGCCACGCCTTATGCGCCGCCCAAACGCGAGGGTCCGGTACGATGATCGGCGCAGGATAACCACGATCATCAATCACCAGGGCTTCCACGGGCGCAGAGTTGACCAACCATTGCAGCCCCTGCACAGCCGACGGCACGATGTCATCCTCGGCCAGGGAGCACACTCCAGGCGGAGAACGCCATGGAGGAGAGGCCTGCGGATAGATGAGATCCACCATGAAGCCGTCGGCATTGGCAACGGTATAGGGTTTGTGCTCAATCAGCTTGAAACTGTGATCGAGTTTCCGCAATAACCCCAGCACCGTTCTAGGTTCAGGCTCGGGAACGATAATACGCAACGCCCGACGCGCATCGAATAAAAGATCGACATCACCGGTGGCGAGGGTCTCTGCCGTAAAATGGATCCCGGCCAGCGCCTCGTATGCATAAAGCGCGTTGGTGCCGACAATGCGGATATGCCCCAATATCCTCGCCTCGTCGAGGGCGCGGAACACTCGGGCGGTCAAGGATGGAACGCGTCCAACGCCAACGCTGCGAGCAATGGCCGCCTGCGTCTGAAGGGCCGCCACCAGGCCAGCCAAGCGATCCTTGGCTGCTGCCCGACCCTGGATAAAAGCGTCATAGGTCCGTTCCGTTTCGGGCTGACGGCGTCCGAGACTTTTTTCGACGCTCCGGACCTTGCGCATGAGATACTCGGCCGCACCCCGTTTTTGCCAACGCATGGAGCCGGCGAAGCGGTGACGCATTTCCTGATCGGCTGCGGACCAAGCCTCATACGCTTGGCGCACATCGATGAGCATCCTGCGTTGAATTGATGCTATTTCATTGAAATACATCAACTTCCCACTCTCTACATGAAAATCTATCCATCTAGTGGGAAATGTATATCTTCAAATATGTTATGGCAATAACCAGGCATACGAACGTACACCTGTCATTGCCTTTTTGCTTGTCGTGCACGAGCCTCGTCGCGGCTCATTTCGGGCTACCCCAGAAACCGATCCAGCACCTGTTCCACACCGGCCACATAGGGACCGCCGAACAATCGGACATGCACCAGCAGGGGATAAAGCTGATAAAGCGGGCAACGAACTTCGAAAAAATCCGGTGCAAGGGGGGTGATCTCGTCATAGGCGGCGAAGAAGGCGTCACCGAAAGTGCCGAACATGGTGGAAAAGGCCAGATCCATCTCGGCATGGCCGTAATACAGCGCCGGATCGATAAAGGCGGCGACACGGCCGTTCTTCACCAAGATGTTGCCCGTCCAGCAATCGCCATGCACCAAGGCGGGACGTTCCGGCTCGACGATCCAGCGATCCAGCCGCCCGGCCAAGCGCTCGATGCCGTCCATCATCACCGTCGACAGCCTTCCCGCATCCAGGGCCTGGCGCGCCATTCCCAACAGGCGGTGGTCGCGGAAGAAATCCAACCAGCGGGCATGGGGCGGGTTGGCTTGCGGCAAGCCACCGATCACCGTGTCGCGATCCAGGCCGAAACTGTGCCAGGTATGGGAATGCAGGTCGGCCAACAAGCGGGCGGCATGATGTTGTGCTGCGGAATCAAGGCTGTCGCCACCAGCCACGTAATCCATGATCAACAGGTCGTCGTCGTCATGGATGACATGGGGCACCGGCAGACGGGTCTCGGCCGCCAGACGGCGCAACATCCAGCCTTCCACCGCCAAGCCCGAGCCCTGCTTGGCCACCACCTTGCCGCCATTGGAAAATTCCACCAACGTGACCCGGCTGACGGAACCGCCGGACAACGGCCGCATGCCGGTCACCTTGCGCCCGGTGAGACGTTCCACCTTCGGCAAGAAGTCGGGTGTCACTTCAGCAGCGTCCTGACATGGGCCAACAGCCCCTGAGAGCCGGCCTCGATCATGTCCAGCACCCGTTCGAAGCCGTCGCCTTCGCCGTAATAAGGGTCGGGCACGTCGCGCAGGTTCAACTGGGGGGCGAAGGACAGGAACAGCCTGACCCGATCCTCGGCCCCCTGGGGGCACATCTGGCTCAGTTGCTGCAAATGGCTGCGATCCATGGCCAGCAACAGGTCGAAATCGGCGAAGTCGGCGGGACGCACCTTACGCGCCCGCAACGACGACAAATCGAAACCACGACGCAAGGCGGCGGCAGCGGAACGCTGGTCCGGCGGCTCGCCCACGTGGTAAGCATGGGTGCCGGCGGAATCGGCGACCACACGGCTTGCCAAGCCTTGGGAATGCGCCATGGCGCGGAACACCCCCTCGGCGGTGGGTGAACGACAGATATTGCCGGTGCAGACGAACAGAACTTTAATCATCTGATGGGCATATCGCCTTATAGGCGCCCAAGCAAGACTCTTCAGCCGATTCGAGGTTTCCCATGCGTCCCATGTTCCGTAACGCCTCGATCGTCATCCTGACCGGGGCGGGCATCTCCAAGGAATCCGGTCTCGACACCTTCCGTTGCGAGGGCGGCATCTGGTCCAAGGTCCGGCTGGAAGACGTGGCGACGCCGGAAGGTTTCGCCGCCGATCCCGATCTGGTCCATGATTTCTACAACGCGCGGCGCTCCGGCTTGGCCGATCCCGCCATCCAGCCCAATCCCGCCCATCTGGCCTTGGCCCGGCTGGAACGCGAATGGCCGGGCAAGGTGTTGGTGGTCACCCAGAACATCGACGACCTGCATGAACGGGCCGGCAGCAAGAACCTGATCCACATGCATGGCGAATTGCTGAAGATCCGCTGCGTCCATTGTGGCCTGCCGCGCTTTTGGGCACAGGATCTGGGAGTCGAGAACGTCTGTCCCGATTGCGGCCGGGCCGGCACGCTTCGCCCGCATGTGGTGTGGTTCGGCGAAGTCCCGCTGGACATGGAAGCCATCCTGGATTCCTTGGCGCAATGCGAGTTGTTCATTTCCATTGGCACCTCGGGTCACGTCTATCCGGCGGCCGGCTTCGTGGCCCAGGTGCGGCGCCAGGGCCGGGCCCACACCATCGAAGCCAATCTGGAACCCAGCGAAGGGGCGTCGCTGTTCGCGGAACACCGCCAAGGGCCGGCCAGTGAAGTCGTCCCCGCCTTGGTGGCGGAAATACTGGGTGGTTGACTTTTCGCCGCTTCCGGTGCCCAGATGTGCGCCAGCGAAACGGCGAAAGATCGTCCATGAGCGAACAACACGCGCCCCGGCGCAGTGTGATGGCCCTGACCTTCGGGGCCATCGGCGTGGTTTTCGGCGACATCGGCACCAGTCCGCTTTACGCCATCAAGGAAACCTTTGCCGGGGCCCATCCCCTGGCGCTTGATCGCTTGCACATCTTCGGTGTGCTGTCCCTGATGTTCTGGTCGATCGTCTTGGTGGTGTCGACCAAATACGTGGCCTTCATCATGCGGGCCGACAATCGCGGCGAGGGCGGATCCCTGGCCTTGCTGGCCCTGGCCAGCCGCGCCGCCCAAGGCCGGGCCGCCCTGGGCGCCCTGGTGGTCACCTTGGGGATCTTCGCCACCGCGCTTTTCTATGGCGACGCCGTCATCACCCCGGCCATCTCCATCCTGTCGGCGGTCGAGGGCCTGCAAGTGGTGGCCCCGGGGCTGGGCGACTATGTCATCCCCCTGACCCTGGTCATTGTCGTCATCTTGTTTTCCATCCAGCGTCATGGCACCGACGCGGTCGGCAAGGTGTTCGGCCCGGTGATGCTGATCTGGTTCCTGGTTTTGGGCATCACCGGCATCCACGCCATCGGTCTGGCCCCGGAAGTGCTGAAGGCGCTGTCGCCCCACTGGGCCATCCTGTTCATCGCCAATGACGGCTGGATCGGCTTTTTGGCCTTGGGTTCGGTGGTGCTGGCGGTGACCGGCGCCGAGGCGCTTTATGCCGACATGGGCCATTTCGGCAAGATCCCCATCCGGCTGGCCTGGTACATGATCGCCCTGCCGGCCTTGCTGTTGCAGTATTTCGGCCAAGGCGCCCTGTTGATCGCCCGGCCCGAAGCGCTGGAAAACCCGTTCTTCAGCATGGCGCCCGCTTGGGCTGGCCTGCCCTTGCTGCTGCTGGCCACCTGCGCCACCGTCATCGCCAGCCAAGCGGTGATCTCGGGGGCGTTCTCGGTCACCCGACAGGCCATTCAACTGGGGTACCTGCCGCGCATGACCATCATCCACACCTCGGCCCACGAAATCGGTCAGGTCTATCTGCCGGTCATGAACTGGATGCTGCTGATCGTGGTGGTCGGCCTGGTCTTCGGCTTCCAAAGTTCCAGCAATCTGGCCGCCGCCTATGGTATCGCGGTGACCGGCACCATGATCATCACCACCGCGCTGGCCGGCATCGTCATGGTGCTGAACTGGGGCTGGCGTCTGCGCCGGGTGTTGGTGCTGATGGGGGTGTTCATGGTCCTCGAAATGGCCTTCTTCCTGGCCAACACCACCAAGATTCCCCATGGCGGCTGGTTCCCCCTGGCCATCGGTCTGGTGATCTTCATCCTGCTGACCACCTGGAAACAGGGGCGCGCCCTGTTGATGTCAAAACTGTCCACCGCGGCCATGCCGGTGGAAGACTTCGTCGCCGCGCTTTCCGACCGCGTGGTCCGGGTTCCAGGCACCGCCATCTTCCTGACCGGCACCCGCGAAGGCGTGCCCCTGGCCCTGCTGCACAACATGAAGCACAACAAGGTGCTGCACGAACGGGTCATCCTGATGACCGTTTCCATGGAAGAGGTTCCGGTGGTCGCCGCCGAAAAGCGCCTGGAAAGCATCCAACTGGCGCCCGGCATCCAACGCTTGGTCCTGCGCTTCGGCTTCATGGAAGATCTGAACATCCCCAAAACCCTGGCCCACGCGCGCAAAGACGAACTGGGCTTCTTCTACGAGCCCATGGCTATTTCCTATTTCCTGTCGCGTGAGACCATCATCCCCTCGACCGCCCCGGGCATGGCGCCCTGGCGTGAGGAATTGTTCGCCTGGATGTCGCGGTCGGCCACCAACGCCATGGACTTCTTTCATCTGCCCAGCAACCGAGTGGTGGAATTGGGCGCCCAGGTCGAGATTTAGGACGGGATCAAGGGCCTGCCGGACAGGCCCTTCCTTTCTCTTATTCGAATTCGTCGTCCACCAATCCCCCGGTCCCGCCCAGGGAATGGCGCAACGCCCGGCGCCCCATCAGCTTTTCCTGCGCTTCGCTGGGCAGGTCGGCCAAGGTGATGACACCCTTCTTGATCAACAGCTCGATCAAATCCTCGGAGACGCGAACGAAATCAAGATCGGCGGACAAGAACGGATCGCCGATCCCCTCTTCCCGCAACGCCACCACCCGGCCAACGAAATCCAGCACTTCCGGGTGGTCGGGCTCGACCTCTTCGGAATCTTCGTTCAGCGGCACTTCGGACAGGGCGACAACGCTTCCGTCGTCGTCACGTAGGACATAAGGCATGGGTCGATCATAACAGGAAACCCCTCTCCGGTCGCCCGAAGAGGGGGCTGCTTTCACATGATTGGATAGAACACCCGGATGCGGTGGCCGTCGGGATCGGCCATGGTGAAGGTCCGGCCGAAATCCATGTCGGTCGGCGCCTGCAGCACCGGGATACCTTGGGCCGCCGCCTGCCCATGCCACTGGTCCACCTGTTCGGCTTTTGTCACGGCGATGGCCATTTCCCCCCCGCCGCCAGCGGCCTGTGGGGCCGGAACGACACCGTCTTGCCGCCACAGGCCCAATTTCAGGCCACTGGCGAACACGAACATGCAAAAGGTCGGCGAATCCTCGACCGGTTCGATCCCCAAGACAGACGCATAAAAATTCCGGGCACGGGGAATGTCGGTCACGTAATTGATCATCATCGAAGGCGTGTTCATCTCGTTCTCTTTCCTAAGTGGGAACGAGATGAGCTTAGGCCCCGCCTGTGACAGTTCCTGTCAGCATCATAGGGCAAAGGGCGGAATATTCTCGGTCACGTGCCATTCCTTCAACAACACCCGTCGCGGCCGATCGAAGGCGGTTTCCGTCATACGGAGGTCGATAATTCTGTCGATACGGAAATTACGGAAAGCCCCACGCAAATCGCACCATGTCGCCAACACCAGCACATGGTCGAAATAACCGATCAGCAAAGGGCAGACGACCCGCGTGGTTTCCTGGCCCTGTCCATCGCCATAAACCATCCGCAGCTTGCGTTCCCGGCGAATGGCGGCACGCACCAAGGCGACGTCGATCCGGCCCGGAACAGTCCCCATGGGCACCGCTTTCAAGCCCACGCCATTCAGTCCGTCCCGCAGGGGGTCGGGCAACACATGGGCGATCTTGGCCAACACATCCCGGGCGGCGACGGCCAGAGGGGCGTCACCGCGTTGTGCGACCCAGCCCATCCCCAGGACCAGGGCTTCCAATTCCTCGGCCCGGAACATCAAGGGCGGCAACAGGAAACCTGGCTGAAGCACATACCCCAAACCCGGTTCGCCGATGATCGCCGCCCCTTGCCCCTGCAAACTGGCGATGTCGCGGTAGATTGTGCGCAACGAGACATCCAATCGCGACGCCAGGACGCTGGCGCTGACCGGATGACGGCAGCCCCGCAAAACTTGCAGCAAGGCCAGCAGACGTTCCGACTTGGTCATCTGGGGGATCCAAACAAAAACCCCTCTTCGGTCGCCCGAAGAGGGGTTTTCAAAATCACTCCCGCAAGCAGCTTAGTGCAGCTTCTGCGGCAGTTCGGCGATGGCACCGTCCACCAGCTTGGCAGCCTGATCAGCACTGATCGAGCTGGCCAGAACCTGACGAGCGGCCGACACGGCCACTTCCACCGCCACGTTCTGCACTTCGCGCAGCGCCGCGGCTTCCGCCTGGGCGATACGGTCCATGGCCTGGACTTCGCGACGCTTCAGGCTGGCTTCCAAGTCCTTGGCGGCCTGGGCCGCCAGACGCTCGGCTTCGGCCTTGGCGTGGGCGATGATTTCCTCGGCTTCCTTCATGGCGTCGCGCTGCTTGCGCTGATAAGTGGCCAGCATTTCCTGGGCCTCTTCACGCAAACGGGCAGCTTCGTCCAGACGAGCCTTGATCTTGGCGGCGCGGGCGTCCAGGCCAGCGCCCAGGGCGCGAACCACCGGGCGGAAAGCCAGGCCGACGACCACGAAGAAGGCGACACCGACCCAGAAGGCAGCTTCCGTATAGAACGGACCGGCATGGTGAGCCGCGTCGTGAGCGGCTTCGGCGGCGTAAGCGACGGAGATCATTGGCCGGCCTCCTTCAGGGCGGCGGCGACAGCCGCTTCCAGCTGGGCCTGATCGGCGGCACCACCCACCAGACGGGCGATTGTGGCGCCAGCCACTTCCAGGGCAACCTCGCGGACATTGGTCAACGCGGCGTCCTTGGCGGCGGCGATGCGGGTTTCACCCGCCTTGATCTGCTCGGCCAGCTTGGCATTCAGCTCGCGGGTGCTTTCTTCGGCCTTTTTGGCCAAACGCTCGCTCGCTTCCTTGATGACGGAATGGGCGTGAGCCCGCGACTCGGACAGCGCCTTTTCATAGGCGGCCACGGCGGCTTCCGCCTCGGCCTTCAATTGCGCAGCCTTGTCGAGATTGTCGTCGATCTTGCGCTGACGCTCGTCCAGGACGGCGCCGATCTTCGGCAGGGCCACCTTCGCCATCAAGACGTAGAGGGTGATAAAGGTGACAGCCAGCCAGAAGAGCTGGGGCGCGAAGAACGCCGGATCGAACTGGGGCATCCCGATGCTCCTGAGCGGGTCTTTTAACCGGGACCTTCGAGCGGTCGACGGGCTGTGACGGGGATCACCCCGTCACAGCGCCATCCGTTCCGAAGGAGAACGTCGCCTATGATTAGGCGAACAGCACCATCAGCGCCACGACCAGGGCGAACAGCGCGATAGCTTCGGTCACGGCGAAGCCGATCCAGCCGTACAGCTCGACATTGGCCTTGGCGGCGGGGTTACGGCCGACGGTGGCGATCAGGTTGGACCAGATGTTGCCCACGCCGATACCCGAACCAATCATGCCGATGGCGGCCAGACCAGCACCAATGAACTTAGCAGCGCTCGCTTCCATAACCTTAACTCCTTCGATGAAAACCGAAAAAACCGTTGTTCAACTGATATCCGAAACCAAACCCAGGCTTAGTGCATGTGGATGGCGTCATGCAGGTAGATGCACGACAGGATGGTGAAGACATAGGCCTGCAACATGGCGATACCGAATTCCAGCACCGTCACCGCGCCCAGGAAGGCGAAGGGGACGACACCGAACACGCCCAACGCCACCACGAAACCGCCCAGCACCTTCAGGATGATGTGACCCACCGTCATGTTGGCGAACAAACGAACGGCGAGGCTGAAGGGACGCGAGAAGTACGAGATGACTTCGATCGGCACCAGGATCACCGCGGTCGCGATGGGGGCGCCTTCGGGGAAGAACATGCGCAGGAAGTGGGTTCCATGACGGGCGAAACCGATGATGGTGACGCCGATGAACACCACGATGGCCATGCCGAAAGTCACGATGACATGGCTGGTATAGGTGAAAGCGCCGGGAACCATGCCCAGCAGATTGCCGGTCAGCACGAACATGAACAGGGTGAAGATGAACGGGAAGTACTTCCGTCCAGCGCTACCCACGTTTTCACGCAACATGCCGGCAATGAATTCGTAGAACACCTCGGCCATGGACTGCCAGCGACCGGGCACCAGGGCCCGCGAGCGGACCGAGAGCGTCAGGAACGCGGTGACAACCACCACGGCAATGACCATCATCACCGCCGAATTGGTGAACGAAATGTCCACACCACCGACTTCCAGGGGGATGATGGGCTTGATCTTGAACTGCTCGATCGGATTGGCCACGAGAGTCTCCTACTTGTCCTTCTGTCGCTCCGCCAGCCTACGCTGGGCAGCTCCCAAACCCACGGTCGCATCCATGCCCCTGGCGGCGCGGTAGGCGTTCATCACGCCAGCGGCCCCGCCCAGCAGCAGGAACAGCACCATCAACCACGGGGTGGTACCTAACAGGCGGTCCAGGACATACCCTAAACCGACCCCGACGGCAACACCCGCGACGAATTCGATGGACAACCGCATCCCCAATCCGATCCCGCTGGACGCTGTGCGTCGCCCGGGACCGTCACTGGTTTTCTCGGCCTCCCGCTCGCGCGCGGCGCGGATACGGGCATCGAGTTCGCCAAACGAAGAATGCTGTTGTTGCTCATCCATTTTGTGCGAGCCCCCTGCACTCCCCGTTCTGGTCACTTCAGTGCCAAAAGCGCGGGCACCATAAGGGGTGCGTAAGCGAGTGTCAAGACCTCAAACCACTAAATATAGTATGTTGATTTTGCACAGGAATTTTTGCTTACCCGTACTTTGAATGTGGTTATGACGCTGCATTGCGGAAATTTCATCCCCTCCCCGAAGGGGTAGTGCGCCCTCCACCAGTTCAGGCGGGGACCAAAGAATCGCTGATCGCCTCGGCGCCGGCAAGGTCCACCGACACCAATTGCGACACCCCACGCTCGGCCATGGTGACGCCATAAAGGCGATCCATACGGGCCATGGTCATACGGTGATGGGTGACGATCAGGAAGCGGGTGCGGGTGGTCTTGGCGATATTTTCCACCAAAGAGCAAAAGCGGTCCACATTGGCGTCGTCCAACGGCGCATCCACTTCATCCAGCACACAGATGGGCGCCGGGTTGATCAGGAAGACGGCGAAAATCAACGCCAGCGCGGTCAACGCCTGCTCGCCGCCCGACAGCAGCGACAGCACCTGCATGCGTTTGCCCGGCGGCGAGGCCATGATTTCCAGACCGGCTTCCAGCGGATCGTCGGATTCGGTCAACGCCAGATGGGCGCGGCCACCGCCGAACAGCTTGATGAAGAGGTCGCGGAAATGCTGGTCCACCTGGTTGAACGACGCCAACAGACGTTCGCGCCCTTCCTTGTTCAATTCGCCGATACCGTGACGCAGCTTGGCGATGGCGGCTACCAGATCGTCGGCCTCGGCCCGCATGGCGCCCATGCGGTCCTCAAGCTCGGTCACTTCCTGCTCAGCGCGCAGGTTGACCGGCCCCATGTTGTCGCGTTCACGCATCAGGCGGTCCAGCTTGGACTGCAATTCCTGATGATCGGGTCGTTCCTCGTCCATCAGCCCGGCGATTTCGCGCAATTGTTCCGGCGTCATGTCCAGACGTTCGGAAATGCGTCCGGCGACGGTACGGCATTGCTGGTCGGCGGCGGCCACCGCCGCCTCGCGCCGGATTCGGTCTTCACGGGCATTGGCCAAAGCCGCCTCGGCGGCGCGCACGGCGCGGTCGGTTTCCGCCTGGGCGGCTTCGGCCCGGGCCAAAGAATCCGCTGATTGCTTGCGGGCGGCTTCAGCGGCTTCCAGGCGGTCCAGCAATTCACTGCGGCGGCGGGCGAAGCTGTCGGGCATGGAGGCCAGACGCTCGATCTCCATCATGATGGTTTCACGCCGCTCGGCCAGTTCTTCCACATGGGCGCGGGCTTGGTCGGCGCGGCGGCGCCATTGTTCCATGTCGCCGGCGATGGCATCCAGACGGCGTTTGCGTTCCCCCACTTCGCGGATGATGCGGTCCAGGCCCGAACGGGCCTCGACCAGGGCCGACCGTCGTTCGGCCAGATCGGCGCGCAGGGAATTGACCCGGTCCTTGCCCTCGTCGGCCTGGGGGAAGGCGGCGACGGTTTCACGGGCCATCAACAACTCGCCCTCGGCTTCCTCGAAATCGCCCGCCGCCGCCTCGGCCTGTTCGGCCAGGGCGTTGATACGCGATTCATAGGCGGCGAAGCGTTGCGCCAGCTTCGAATGGTCGTCACGGGCCTTGACGGTTTCGGTTTCGGCCCGGCGCACCGCGTCCTTGGCGGCGCGTTCGTTCAAAGCCGCCTCTTCCACCGCCTCGGCCGCTTCCTGGGCCTTGGATTCGGCTTCCTCGACGCCCAATTCGGCATCTTCCAGCCGCGCTTCCAACTCGCGCAAACGGTTGCGCTGGGCCAGACGCACCGCCATGGCGCTGGGCGCCCCGGCCCGCGCGGTGAAACCGTCCCAGCGGAACACGTCGCCGTCGCGAGTGACCAGCACCTGACCGGCGACCAATTGCCCCCGCAAGCTTTCACCGGCGACGGCATCGGCGACGATGCCCACCTGCGCCAACGCCCGGGCCAAGGCGGCGGGCGCGGTGACGTGGCGGGCCAAGGGGTCGATGCCGGCGGGCAAGGCCGGCGGATGGTCCAGACCACCCAAGGGGGTCCAATGCAAGGGGGCGGCCTGATCCAAGGATGCGTTCAAATCCTCGCCCAAAGCCGCTGCCAAGGCCGGCTCGAAGCCCGAAGCCGCCGAAATCTGATCCAGCACCGGGGCATAATCGCCGCCGGCACTTTGTGCCAAAACGTTGTTCAGCGCATCCGCTTCCGCCTTCAACTTTCCACGTTCCGCGTTGGCGGCCTGCAACGCGTCGCGGGCGGAATCACGGGCGGCCTGGGCCTGGACCCGGCGCTTGTCCCAATCCTCGGCCTCGGCCCGGCTTTCTTCCAGATATTCCAGCGCCGATTCCAAATCCATCTCGGCGGCGGTCAGGGCGGAACGGTCCACCCCTTCTTGTTCCGCCTGGCTCAGCTGGGCCTGGATTTGCGCCACCCGTTCACGCAAACGGTCGCGGCGGGTTTCGGCATCCTGCAGGCGGCGCAACGCGGTGGCGCGTTCGGCATCGGCGGCCGCCACCTCGTCCATCAGCTTGGACAATTCCTTTTCCGATTCCGCCACCGCCTGGACCGCGGCCTCCATGGCGGCTTCGGCCTCGGCGCGACCGTCTTCCTCGCCCAGCGCCGCCTCGGCCAGCATTTCCTGTTCGCTCGCCAACCGGTCCACCGCCCCTTGCGCATCCTCGGCACGGGCATGTTCGCGGGCCAGATCGGCGCCGGCCTGGGACAGGCGGGATTCCAGGTCGCGGCGGGTTTCGGCCAGCCGGCCTTCCTCGCCGTCCAATTGCTCGCGCTCGATGATCAGGCGCTGCCAATTGGCCTCGATCTCGCCATGCTGACGGCGCAGTTCCGGCAGACCAGCGGCGGCCTCGGCCTGGGCGGTGGCGGCGACGGCGGCCAGTTCGGTGGCTTCCTCGACCCTGAGATCGGCTTCCTTCAAGCCCAGGCGGGCGGAATCGATCATCGCCAGGGCTTCCAGCCACGACAGGTACAACACCTGGGCTTCGATGGACCGGATCTGTTCCGACAGGGTCCGATAACGCTGGGCCTGACGGGCCTGACGCTGCAAGCCCTTCAGTTGTTCGTCCAAGGTGGCCAGCACGTCATCCAGGCGGGCCAGATTGGCTTCGGCGTTCTTGAGGCGCAACTCGGCCTCGTGGCGACGGGAATAAAGCCCGGAAATGCCGGCGGCTTCTTCCAGCAAGCCCCGCCGTTCCGCCGGCTTGGCGTTGATCAGGGCGCCGACCCGGCCCTGGCTGACCAACCCCGAGGACCGTGCCCCGGTCGAGGCGTCGGCGAACAGCAATTGCACGTCGCGCGCCCGGGTTTCGCGGGAATTGATGCGATAGGCCGAGCCCTGGCCGCGTTCGATGCGCCGGGTCACTTCCAAATCGTCGATGTCGAATTGCGGCGGCGCGGTGCGCGCCGAATTGTCCAAGGCCACCAGCACTTCGGCGATGTTACGGGCGGGGCGCCCCGAGGTGCCGCCGAAGATGACGTCATCCATCTCGCCGCCGCGCATCTGCCGGGCCGAGGTTTCCCCCATCACCCAGCGCAACGCCTCGATCAGATTGGACTTACCGCAGCCGTTGGGGCCGACCACCCCGGTCATGCCGGGTTCGATCAACAATTCGGTGGCGTCGACGAACGACTTGAACCCCGACAGCCGCAGCTTGGTGAATTGAATCAACCCGGCTCGTCCCCCACGGACCTGGGCCGCCTTACTTGGCGGCTTCGGTCAGCACCTTGTTGAATTCGTCATAAGCCAATGCCCCGACCACCAGCTTGCCGTTAATCAGGAACGAGGGCGTGGAATCCACCTTGAACACTTCGTTGCCATGCTCGGCGCGCTTTTGGATGCCTTCAAACAGATCCTGGCGCTGCAGACAGGCATCGACGTCGGCACCGGTCAGGCCGGCCAGCCGCACGGTCTTCTTCAAGGTATCCAAAGGATCCTTGGACCCCAGCCACTTGTCCTGGTTTTCCATGATCAGACCCAACACACCGAAATAGCGTTCCGGCCCGGCGCAATGGGCGATCATCGAGGCGCCGATGGACAGACCGGCGGGACCGGTGGGGAAGTCACGATAGATCAGCTTGGCCTTGCCGGTCTCGATCCAGTTCTTCTTCACCTCGGGCAAAGTGGTTTTATGGAAATTGGCGCAATGGCCGCAGGTGGTGGAAGCGTATTCAATGATGGTGATCGGTGCGTCCGCCTTGCCCAGGACCTGGTCGATGGGAAAGGTATCGGCCTTGTCGGCGGCCTGGGCGGCCATGGCGGACAGGGACACAAAAGCGGCGCACAGCCAAGCGGCAACCTTCACGGGCTTCACTCCTTCGCAAACCTGGGCGGATATTAGGCGCCGATTGGGGCGGGTTCAAGGCTTGGCGGCGATGTGGCGACCCAGGCGTTCCAGCACCGCCCTCAATTCGGGATCGTCGACTTTGTCCAAGGCTTGGGTCAGGCGGGCTTCCGCCTGGGGCGCCAGGGCCGGTGCCGTCTTGGTTCCCGGCTGGCTCCGCCTTGGCAACGGACCATGACGCAATTTCAGCCGGGCTACCGCCGCCCAGCCGAAATAGCCGTTGATGCGATCCAGGATCAGCGGTTCCAGATGCTGCAATTCGGTGGCGAAGGCGGAATTGGCCACCTTGATCTCCAAAGTGCCGCCACTGCGTTCGCCCTTGGGGAAGCGGACCTTGATGGGCAGGGTATAGGACGCCACCGCCGCGCCGACGATGGCCGGCCAGTCGACGATCATCGCACCGCCGGCGAAGCCTTGGCGGCCGAAGATGGGCTTGGTCAGCATTCCCACCGGAACCCCCACCGCCACCATGCCGTATCGTCTTTGGTCTTGTTTGTCGCCGCTCATGGACACAAGGATAAGGCAAGGGATAAGGTTGCGCCATGCCCGTCCTGGAACCTTCCGCCCTGGCCCAATCCCTGCTTGCCTGGTACGACCGTGCCGGGCGTGACCTGCCGTGGCGCAAGAAATACGGCGAAGTGGCCGATCCCTACCATGTCTGGCTGTCGGAAGTGATGCTGCAGCAGACCACGGTGGTGGCAGTGGCCCCTTATTTCCGCAAATTCGTCGAACGTTGGCCGAAAGTCACCGATCTGGCGGCGGCGGCCGAGGACGAGGTGATGCATGCCTGGGCCGGCTTGGGCTATTACGCCCGCGCCCGCAACCTGCATGCCTGCGCCAAGGTGGTGGCCAGTTGGCGCGACGGGCGTTTTCCCGACGACGAGGAAAGCTTGCGCAAGCTGCCGGGGATCGGCGATTACACCGCCGCCGCCATCACCGCCATCGCCTTTGGCAAGCGCGCCGTGGTCATGGACGGCAATGTGGAACGGGTCATCGCCCGGCTGTTCGCGGTTCCCGACCCGCTGCCCGGCGTCAAGCCCCATCTGAAAGCCTTGGCCGGTCAACTGACCCCGGATTTCCGCCCCGGCGATTATGCCCAGGCGGTGATGGATCTGGGTGCCACCATCTGCACGCCGCGCAATCCGGCCTGTGTCCTGTGCCCGTGGCTGAACGCCTGTGAAGGCAACCGCCAAGGCATCGCCGCCACGCTGCCGGCCAAGCTGGCCAAGCCGGAACGCCCCACCCGCCACGGCACCGCGTTTTGGGCCACCCGCAAGGATGGCGCCGTGCTGATCCGTCGCCGGCCGCCGCAGGGTCTGCTGGGCGGCATGATGGAAATCCCCTCGACACCCTGGCGGGAAAGCCCGTGGGACGGGGCCGAATTGGTGGCCCAACAACCGCTGCCCGGCCAATGGCGCCCCCTGCCCGGCTTGGTCCGCCACACTTTCACCCATTTTCACCTGGAGCTTAAGCTGGTGGCGGCCAAGACCGCCGGCGCCGCCATTGCCCACGGATTGTGGGTTCCGCTGGACCAATTGGGCGACCACGCCCTGCCGTCGGTCATGGGCAAGGTGATCCGCCACGCCCTGGCCAAGGCCTATTGAAGGATGACAATCATGCGCCTTGCCCTTGCCGCCGCCCTGACCCTGGGCTTGGCCAGCAATGCCCTGGCCGCCGATGCTTCGGCGCCCGGCGAAAGGCTGCTTCTGGTACCGCCGACCGATTGGCAGCCGGTGCAATTAAGCCACAGTGAAAAGATGGTGGTGACAAGATTGTACCCGCCGGGCCAGGACGAAAAGAACTGGACCGAAATCGTCACCGTGCAGATTTACCCGAAATCATCGCAATCGGCCCGCCAGTTCGCCGAAAGCATCATCCAATACACCCGCGACGCCTGCGTCGCCGCCGGGCCCGGCCCGGTGACCGAAAAGCCCATCAACGGCTATCCCTCGGCCAGCGTGCCGGTGGCCTGTTCGGCCGGCAGGAATTCCGGCATGGGCGGTTTCGTGCTGGCCACCGCCATTCAGGGCAAGGACGCCCTTTACGTGGTGCAGCGGCAGTGGCGCGGCCCCGCCATCCCGCAAGGCGGTGAGCCGGCCTTTCCGCCCGGCATGTTGCAACGCTGGAGTATCTTCGCCCATAGCGTCGGCCTGTGCGACACCCGCGACAGCCGTCACCCCTGTCCCTAGGGGGACAGGGGTGACGGCTGTTATGCCTGTGGCGCGCCCGGAACGGGCGGCTCAGCTAAGTCAACTCCACCTTGGGGAAGTCCACCTCGGTGCCGGCGGCCAGGTTGAAGTAATTGGTGAAGATGTTCAGCGACACGTGGCCGATGATCTCGACAATGTCGGCATTGTCATAGCCGGCGGCACGGATGGCGGCGAAGTCCGATTCCCCCAACCGGCCCCGCTTGGTCACCAGGGCGCGGGCGAACACCAAAGCGGCGGCCACCTTGGCATCGGCGCTTTTACCCAGCAGGTTGTCCTTGGCCTCGGCATCACCGATGCCCAATGACTTGCCGATGGCGGCGTGGGCGGAAGCGCAATAAGTGCAGGCGTTGATGCCGGCCACCGCCAGGGCGATATGTTCCCTGAGCTTGCGGTCCAGCCCGCCCTTGCCCAAATTTCCGGCAAAGCTCAGATAAGCTTCCAGGCTTGTCGGCGAATTGGCCATGGCGCGAAAGATGTTGGGCACACCGCCAAAGCTCCGCTTGACGGTTTCAAGCACGGACTTGGCGGCAGTCGAGGCGTTGTCCGGATCGATCAGGGGAAGGTTGGCCATCTGTTACTCTCCTGTGTGATGACTGGGGAACTTGCGATGGCCCAAAGACTGTCATACTATAGGCAACATTATGTCCGATAAAGATTGCATATCGTCCACAGAAACCGCCGAAGACCGATGTGCGACCCTGTCGGTCGACCGCTTGGCCGGCATTTTGGGGCGCTTGCGCATGGTGGCGCGGGTGTTCCGGGTCGCCCCCCTGCCCGAAAAACTGGATTTCGACCCCTGCGCCCATCTGCATGTTCTGCGATCGGGGCAGGTCCTGGTCGAAGTCGCTGGAATGTCAAAGACCGTCACGTCCCCGGCGGCCATCTTGCTGCCCCAGGCGGAAAGCCACGCCATCACCCCGGTGGACGGCCCCTGCGACCTGGCCTCGGCCCGGATCGATCTGGGCGGCATCGCCAATCCCCTGGCCCAGGCCCTGCCTGCCATCCAAAGCCTGGACCTGCAAAACGATTCCCATGGTCCGCAATTGAAAGCGGTGCTGGATATCTTGCTGGACGAGGCGCAACAAGCCCATTGCGGCCATCAGGTGGTGATGGACCGTCTGGCGGAAGCGGCTTTGGTGCTGATCTTGCGCCAATCCATGGAAGACGCCCAAGGCATCGGCTTGCTGGCCGGTTTGGCCCATCCGCAATTGGCCGTGGCCCTGACCGCCATGCACGACCACCCCGGCACCGCCTGGACACTGGAAAGCCTGGCCGAAACCGCCGGGCTGTCACGCAGCGTGTTTGCCGACACCTTCCATCAGGTGGTGGGGCTGCCCCCGGGACAATATCTGTCCGCTTGGCGCATGGCCCTGGCGCGCACCGCCCTGGAACGCGGAGATTCCATCAAGCGGGTGGCGCGCGATGTCGGTTACGCCAGTCCGGCGGCGCTGTCACGCGCGTTCTCCCGCCATTTCGGCAGCAACGCCCGGACCGTGATCAAGGCTGAACGCTAACCGCCGCACTTTGGTCGAAAGCCAAGCTGAGGCGCTGGAAATGTCCGTCCAACCCGCCATTCCCCGACTTGGCCGCCTGTTCCAAACGCGATGCGGCATCGGCAAGGCGGACATAGCCCAAATTGGCCGCGGCCCCTTTCAAGGTATGGGCGGCGGTGACCACCGCCGCGTCCCCCCCGGATTGCAACGCCGTTTCGATGTCGCCCCGATAATGCGGCAATCTGTCGCGGAACGACTGGCACAAACGTTGATAGCTTTCCTCGCCCAGGGCATCGGACAAATCCGCCACCACCGCCTGGTCCAGCAAGGGCAATTCGGCCGCCCCCCCGTCTTCCGCCGCCTCACACTCGGGACAGCCGCGCAAAGCCCGGGCTTCGACCAGACATTCGGTCCAGCGCGCCAAGATGGCGGCCAATCGACGGCGGTCGATGGGCTTGGCCAGAAAGTCGTTCATTCCGGCGTCCAAACAGGCCTGACGGTCGCTTTCCATGGCATTGGCGGTCATGGCGATGATGGCGACGTTCGACTTGGGTGGGGTCATGGCTCGGATCGTCCGGGTGGCGGACAAGCCGTCCACCACCGGCATCTGCATGTCCATCAAGATCAGGTCGTAATCCCCATGGCGCAGCAATTCCACGGCTTCGGCACCATTGTCGGCGACATCGGCACGATGCCCCAACTTGGCCAGCAACCCCACCGCCACTTGCTGGTTGATCGCATTGTCCTCGGCGACCAGGACCCGAAGCGCCGGCCCTTGCGGCACTTCGTCTTCGCTGCTGAGGGCCGCCGGTTCGGCACGGCCTCCCCCCAAACCCAGCAAGGATTTCAGAACCGACAGCAGCGAGCTTTGGCGCGCAGGCTTCATCATCACGGCGTTGATCCCCAATTGTCGCGCCGAACGATCGATGTCGGCGGAATGCGCCGACGACGCCAGCAGGATCGGCAAGGTGGCGAAGTCCGGGTCGGCGCGCAGCAACGCCGCCATGTCCAGACCGGTCACCCCCGGCATCAGATGGTCCAGCACCAGCAACTGAAAGGGGGGCTGCGCCGATTTCAGGGCGGCAAAGCCGGACTGGGCATCGACGGCACAATCCACATCGGCACCCCAGGCCTGGAATTGACGCTGGAAGATTTCCGCGTTCACCGGATTGTCATCGATCACCAGAATACGCGCCCCCTGCAGGGGACGGATCTGGGTCATATAGGGGATCGGCACGGTGGAGCGGGCCATCGGCACCCGGAACCAGAAGGTGCTGCCCTGCCCCTCGGCGCTGCTGAACCCGATTTCGCCGCCCATCAAGGTGACGATGCGTTTGCAGATGGCCAAACCCAGCCCCGAACCACCATATCGGCGGGCGGTCGAGGATTCGGCCTGGACGAAGGTTCCGAACAGCTTGGCTTGCGCCGCGGGGGGAATGCCGATGCCGCTGTCAGTGACGTCCACCCGCAGCCAAGCCTTGTCGTCGGGGGCGTTTTCCACCGCCACTTCCAAGACGATACCGCCCTTATCGGTGAACTTCACGGCGTTGCCGGCCAGATTCAGCAGAACCTGACGGATCCGCCCGGCATCGGCCACGAACACGCCTTCCGCCTCGGGGGGGATGAAGCAGGACAAGTCCACATCCTTGTCGCGCAGGCGCGGTCCCAGGATGTCCACCACGCCCTCGACCAGGGGGGCGATCTCGAACGAACTTTCCTCGAATTCCAGCCGCCCGGCTTCCATCTTCGAGAAGTCCAGGATGTCGTTGATGATGGTCAGCAGGCTTTCCGCCGACAGCCGGACCGTATTGGCGAAATGGCGCTGGTCCGAATTAAGCTTGGTGTCCAACAGCAACGAAGTCATGCCGATGATGCCGTTCATCGGCGTGCGGATCTCGTGGCTCATGGTGGCCAGAAACTCGGATTTGGCCTGATTGGCGGTTTCGGCCTCGGTCCTGGCCCCATCCAGATCCAGCACCATGCGCTGCAACTGGTTGGAACTGTTCAGAATTTGTCGCGCCACCATGGCGCCGAGCGCCAGGACCGCCAGCACCGTGATGACCGCCAGGGCCGCCCCCAGCAACAGGTAATGCTGTTTTTGGTCAAGGATCTGCCGGTCCAGCGTTTTCAGCCGCTGGTCGGCACGCAGGAACAAACGGCCGCTTTGCTTGCGCAGCAGAACCGCCTGAGCCGAAAACTCGCTGAGTTGCGATTGCAGTTCCTCGTGGCGATGAATGTCTTCCGCATCGCCCATGCCCCCCATGTGCAAACGAACCAGGGCGTTGATCTTGTTGATCCGTTGGTCCAGATCGAACAGACGGCCGCGCATGGCCTCGATGTCGGGCAGGAAATCGTGGTCGGCGGCACCGGGGGTGAAGGCGTGCTGGCGTGAAAATTCCGGCTGGCCGCCCAGGCCCAAAACCATCACTTCTTCCACCGTACCACCGGTTTCCAGCACATCCAGGGCATGCCCCAGGGCCAGAACCCGGTCCTTGGCCTCGTCGCGCATCCGTTCCAGCCCCAGCGTGCTTTGTACCGCCGCCATGCGATAGACGGCCGCTTCCATGCCGGCCACGTCTTGCAGGATTTCGCCGACGATGTTCAGCCGTGCCGTTTCATTGTCGGTGAACCGGTCCGCCTCGTCGATCAGATGGGCGAACAGCAGGTACAACCCGACCAGCGCCAAGAACCCCACCAGGAAGCTGGCCAGCAACATGCCCATGCGGGCCAAAGGCTGCAGCCCTTGGGGACGAAGACCCGATGCTATTTGCAAATGCTCACCCCCGAACGGGGATCGGTGTGGCAGAACAACGTGTCCTTGCCGATTTTGCCGACGGTGTTGCCCTTGCCGTCGCTGTGCAGGATGACCTTGTCCTTGCCCATCTTACCCACTGTTCCGGTGGGAGTTTGCTTCAGCACCGAGGTTTCCCCCCCGTCCTTGACGATGGTGGTGCCCGACCCGGGAGGAGAAACGACGATCACAGGTTTGTCATCCGCCCCCGCCACGACCGGAAACAGCAGAACCCCAAAGAAAGCGGCCAGCGAACGCATGTCGCGAACTCCGAAACAAGGCTTTCGCCATTCAAGCACTGGTGGCGTGAAAAGTCCATGCGGACGCTCTTTGTTCCGCCTATACTCCGGCCATGTCCGCGCCGCCTGCCCCTTCCCGCATCCTGCTGCCGCATGCCCCCACCCTGGTGGTGGCGTTGCGCGGCGCCGTCTTGCTGGACACCGACGGCGAGTTCCACCACCTGGATTTGGCGGCCGCCAGCCGGCGGGCCAAAGCTGAATGCCCCTTGGTCTGCCATGCCCCGGCCAGTGCCGCGCGGCTGGGCCTGGACGATTTCACCTGCCTGGACGTGCTGGAATTGTTCGCCTTCGTGCGCCCGGCACGCTTTTGCCTGCCCACCGTGCGGGGCTTGGCCGAGGCCTTGGGGCTGGTCCGCCCCGCCGATCTGGAAGACCAGGCGGAAGCCCTGATCCGCATCACCCGCGTGCTGTTGCAGGAACTGGCCGAACGCACCTTGGCCGACACGGCGGCCCGCGCTTCCGACACCAAATCCGCCGCCTGGGCCATGGCACGGGCCGGTTGGGGCTGGGGCAATTCGGTGCTGGCGGCCTTGGGGGTCACCGGCGACAACGCCCGGGGGTCCGGCCTTCGGGTGTGGGAACGCCTGCCCGAATGGTCGGAACACACGCCCGAACCGCCCAGCGGCAGCATTCCGGTCGACCCCACCGAAGCCCGCCAACGACTGGACCGCCTGCTGGGCAGCGATTCCGAACAACGTCCGGCCCAGGCCGATTACGCCTCGGCCGCCGCCGCCGCCTTTCAGCCGCGTCAGATGGAAGGCGAACCGCATCTGGTGTTGGCCGAGGCCGGCACCGGTACCGGCAAGACCCTGGGCTACATCGCCCCGGCATCGGTGTGGGCGGAAAAGAACGGGGCACCGGTGTGGTTGTCCACCTATACCCGCAACCTGCAGCGCCAGTTGGATACCGAACTGGACCGGCTGTATCCCGATCCCGGCACCAAGTCGCGCAAGGTGGTGGTGCGCAAGGGGCGCGAGAATTATCTGTGTCTGCTGAACCTGGAAGAACAGGTGTCGCGCAACCGGGTACAAGAGGCGGTGGCCTCGGGCCTGATGGCGCGCTGGGCCTTGGCGACGCGCGATGGCGACATGGTGGGCGGCGACTTCCCCGCCTGGCTGGGCGACCTTTTGGGCCGCGCCCGCACCCTGGGTCTGGCCGACCGACGCGGCGAGTGCATCTTCTCCGCCTGCCCGCATTATTCCAAATGCTTCATCGAACGCGCAATCCGCAAGGCGCGGCGCGCCGACATCGTCATCGCCAACCACGCGCTGGTGATGATCCAGGCGGCCATGGGCGGAATGGATGACGGCGCCACCCCCACCCGTTATGTGTTCGACGAGGGCCACCACGTCTTCGACGCCGCCGACGGCGCCTTTTCCGCCCATCTGTCGGGATTGGAAGGCATCGAGGTGCGGCGCTGGCTGCTGGGCGCCGAGGAACAGGGCACCAAATCCCGCGCCCGCGGCCTGAAGCGCCGGGCCGAAGACCTGTTGGGTCTGGCCGCCGAGGCACCGGCCGCCCTGGACGGCGCCCTGACCGGCGCCCATGCCCTGCCGGCCACCGGCTGGCAGAACCGTCTGGCCGACGGCGCCCCCATCAACGCCGCCGAACGTTTCCTGGCCCTGGTGCGCCAGCAGGTCTATGCCCGCACCCAAGGTGCCGACAGCCCCTATAGCCTGGAAACCGAATGCCAGCCGCCGGTGGACGGCTTGCTGGAAGCCGCCGCCGAACTGGCGCAAGCCCTGGGCAAGCTAGGGGCGCCGCTGCAGACCCTGGCCAAAGTGTTGGCGCAAGCCCTGGATGACGACGCCGCCGAGCTGGAAACCGCCACACGCTCGCGCATCGAGGGCTTGGTGCGGTCCATCGAGCGTCGGGCGCTTCTGCCCATCGCCGGCTGGAAATCCATGCTGGAGGAATTGATCGAAAGCGCCCCGAATCCCTTACGCCCCCAAAGCGGGGCTGGCGGGGCGGCCGCTTTGGGGGCGGATAAATACGTTGACTGGTTTTCGGTGGAACGGATCGAAGGCCGCGACTTCGATGTCGGCATGCATCGCCATTGGGTCGACCCCACTTTGCCCTTCGCCAAGACAGTGGCGGAACCCGCCCATGGGCTGCTGATCACCTCGGCCACCCTGCGCGACGGCGACAACGACATGGGATGGGCCGCCGCCGAACGGCGCAGCGGTGCCGTGCATTTGCCCAATCCGCCCATCCGCGCCGCCATGGCCTCGCCCTTCGATTATCCGGCGCAGACCAAGGTTCTGGTGGTCTCCGACGTGCGCAAGGACGATTTGAACCAGGTGGCGGCGGCCTATCGGGAATTGTTCCTGGCGGCGGGCGGCGGCGGCTTGGGCCTGTTCACCGCCATCTCGCGGTTAAAAGCGGTGCACAAACGCATCGCCGAGGCCATGGACCACGCCAACCTGCCGCTTTACGCCCAGCATGTGGACAATCTGGACACCGGCACCTTGGTGGACATCTTCCGCGCCGAGGAAGAATCCTGCCTGTTGGGCACCGATGCGGTACGCGACGGGGTGGACGTGCCGGGGCGCAGCTTGCGCCTGATCGTCTTCGACCGGGTGCCGTGGCCGCGCCCCGACATCTTGCACAAGCACCGCCGCAATGCGTTCGGCGGCAAATCCTATGACGACATGCTGGCGCGGCTGCGGCTGAAACAGGCCTTTGGCCGGCTGGTGCGCCGGGCCGGCGACCACGGGGTGTTCGTGCTGCTGGACCCGATGATGCCGTCCCGCCTGCATTCGGCCTTTCCCCCCGGCGTCGCCGTGCAGAAAATCGGCTTGGCCGAGGCGGTCACCCTGACCCGCGATTTCCTGAAGGACGCCCCGTGATCCAGGTCATCACCCCCGACCCGCCCGGTCCGTACCAGCAAACCCACGAAGCCCACATGAACGTGGTCAGCCATTTCCTCGGCTGGGTCATGGGGGTGATTCCGCTGTTCATGCTGGTCACCATGCTGGCCAAACACGGCATGCCCCAGCATGACGGCGATTGGTTCGCCCTGGGGCTTTACGCGGTGATGGGCATTCCGGTGGGCTGGCTTTACGCCGCCACCTTGTGGCGGCACAGCCGGGGCATTCCCGCCGGGTTCAAGATCAAGGAACACGAGGATTCGTTCGAAGTTTATTTCTTCACCGGCGACAAACGCTGCTGGAGCCACGAATTCCAATATTCCGACGTTCTGGGCAGCGGCACCGACCGTTTCCATGTGGGCACCGGCACCGTGCGCATGGCCTATGTGCGGACCACCGGACAACTGGGGTTCAAGAAACGCCAGCCCATCGGCCT
Source organism: Rhodospirillaceae bacterium UBA6219 (assembly GCA_002435715.1). GTDB lineage: Bacteria > Pseudomonadota > Alphaproteobacteria > Rhodospirillales > Magnetospirillaceae > Magnetospirillum. The sequence continues at coordinate 10,802 of DISD01000079.1, read as the reverse complement.
GTGGTCATGGTGCGACCTGCGTCGCCTGCACCCCATCTATATCGACGTCATCGCCGCCGACATCGCCCGGGTCCTCAGCCGGCACGGCCATCCCCTGCCCCAACCGGAAACCCAGCCCTGAAAAAGGAATTCCCCCCACCCGGCAAAGCCGGATGGAGGGTCTAAGGCACGTCGTTTCGTGCATCCTGCGATTGGAAAACCAACTTACCGTGGCTTCCCTACCGACTCCCGCAACCACAGATGACAGCTCATGGGGAAGCTGTCAAGACCACCCGCTCCCCGTGGGGTCATGCCCGTGCTCGGCACGAATATCCTGACGACAAGCGGACTAGCGTTATCCTTGGCCGCATAGGCGGTAGGGAAGCCACGGCAACAGCTCGTGCTCTAAGCGTGCACATTCGGACTACACATGCCGAAGTATCATTGCAATGAAAACCCTTTGCACATAGATTTGCAATAACAGCTCGTATAAATGGAAACACATGCATCAGAAGCCCCGCCCCCAACCCACTCGTCACCCGAAACCACCTCGGAAACGAACCAAGCCCCAGCCGGATAATCGCCAACGCCCCAAGGTGGACCTCAACGCGATCCTCTACCTCATCAGTTCGTTGATTGCGCTAGCGGCAAAGCTTTACTAACCCGCTTGGATTGGCCGTCCAAACACTTCCAAGGCAATTGCCAGCACAGACCACCATCGGTAGCATACTGCCCATGAAAATTCCCAACTTTCACGTAGGGTGATCCATGGGCGGCAATCTGTATCTGGGTATCGATCTGGGCATCGCTTCGTGCGGCTGGGCGCTTTGTACCGATGACGAAATCATCGGCATGGGCACCCGGACCTTCGACGCCCCCGAAACCGCCAAAGAAAACACGCCGACCAATCAGTTACGGCGACAGGCGCGTGGCATGCGCCGGGTCATCGACCGTCGCCGCCAGCGCATGAACGACATCCGTGACCTGCTGCACCGCCATGGATTGTTGGATACGGACGGCAAGCACGCCTTGGCCTCTTGCGCCGACGCCCCGTGGCGGGCCCGGGCCGAGGGGTTGGAACGCAAACTGACGCCCCACGAACTGGCCCTCGCCCTGGGGCACATGGCCAAGCATCGCGGCTTCAAGTCCAATTCCAAGCGAGATCGTGGCAACGACCCGGAAGCCGGCAAGATGCTGACCGCCGTGGCCAAGACCCAGGAAAGACTGGAAGGGCGCACCATCGGCCAGATGTTCTGGCAGGACCCGGAATTCCAAGCCCGCAAACGCAACCGCGACGGCGATTACAGCCGCACCGTGCTGCGCGACGACCTGATCAGCGAAACCCGCCTGCTACTGCGCGCCCAGCGCCGATTGGGCAGCACATTCGCCAGTCAGGAACTGGAAGACCAGTTCATCGGATTGGCCTTCACCCAAGGGGAATTACGGGATTCCTGGGATATGGTCGGCAAATGTCCATTCGAGCCGACGGAAATGCGCGCCGCCAAACATGCTCCGTCGTTTGAACGTTTCCGCCTGTTACAGCGTCTGGCGCATCTGGAAGTGGGCGGACGCCGGCTCGGCGCCGATGATATCTCGGCGGCCATGAAGGATTTCGGCCATCAGCAAGGCATGACCTTCAAGCGGCTGCGCAAGCTGTTGAACCTTCCGCCCGATCAACACTTTGCCGGCATCAACGCCGATGAAGAGGGCAAACGCGATGTCGCCACCCGCACCGGCGGCGCCATGCCCGGCAGCCATGCCCTTTACACGGCTCTGGGAGAAGCCGGCTGGCAATCCCTGAACAAAACCCCAGCCATCCTAGACGAGATTGCCGCCGTCCTGGCCTTTCGTGAATCCGACGACAGCATCCGCCGCCACTTGCAGGAACTGGGATTAGAACCACTGATCCTGACCGCCCTGCTGGACGGAGTCACCAAAGGCATCTTCGCCAAATTCAAGGGCGCCGGCCATATCTCGGCCAAGGCGGCACGGGCCATCAACCCGCATCTGGCCCAAGGCATGACCTATGACAAAGCCTGTGAGCAGGTGGGATACGACCACGCCCGTCGGGCGGAAGGCGACATCGACACCATCCGCAACCCCATCGCCAAGAAAGCCCTGCTGGAAGGCATGAAGCAGGTCAACGCGGTGATCGAAGCCCATCGCCGCCAATATGGAATCCCCACCCACATCCATGTCGAACTGGCGCGCGAGGTCGGAAAAAGCCAGGAAGAACGCCAGGAAATTACCGCTGGCATCGAAAAGCGCAACAGCCGGAAGGACGCATTACGCGCCCAGTTCCGTACCGATATCGGCCGCGACTGCGCCAATGCCGAGGAATTGCTGCGTTTCGAATTATGGAAGGAACAAAATAACCGCTGTCTTTACAGCGACACCTATATCACGACGGAAGAGGTCTGCGACGGTAGCATCACACAGGTGGACCATATCCTGCCCCTAAGCCGCTCCAGCGACGATTCTTATGCAAACAAGACCCTGTGCCGGACCAAGGCCAACCAGGATAAAGGCAGCAAGACACCGTTTGAATGGCTGGGCGGTGACAGCGCCACCTGGGACAGACTTTCCTTGGGCGTGAACGGCTGCTTGGGGATGAAGGGCTATAAAAAGCGCGTTTACCTGCTGAAGGATGCGTCGATCCTGGAAAGCCGGTTCGTCAACCGCAACCTCAACGACACCCGCTATGCCTGCCGTCTGCTGCTGCATGCGCTGAAAGGCCGCTATCCTTCGATCAAAGAGCAGAACATCCGCGCTCGCCCCGGCCCGCTGACCGACCGGCTGCGTCGAGCCTGGGGCATTCAGGGATTGAAGAAAGACCCTAACGGCAAACGCATCGAAGACGACCGTCATCACGGCCTTGACGCCCTGATCATCGCCTATATCGACCAATCGCGGCTGCAACGGCTGACCGAATTGTTCAAGAAGGCCGAACAGGAAGGATCTCCCCGTGAATTCGCCGCTCTGGAACCACCGTGGGATGGCTTTCGTCGCGATGCGATTCAAGCCTGGGAAACCATCACCGTTTCCCGCGCCGAACGGCGCCGGGCGCGGGGCGCCGGCCATGCCGCCACCATCCGCCAAGTGGCGGAACGCGACGGTGAAAAGGTGGTTTATGAACGAAAATCGGTCGAGGCACTGACCGAAAAAGACCTGGACCGGGTCAAGGATGCCGAACGCAACCACCGCGTCATCGAGTCCTTGCGCACCTGGATCAAGGCCGGCAAGCCCAAGGGCAGCGCGCCCCTTGACCATCAGGGCCAGCCCATCCGTAAAGTGCGCCTTGCCACCAACAAGAAAGTGGACGTGGAAGTCCGTGACGGCGCCGCCGACCGAGGAGAAATGGCCCGCGTCGATGTGTTCCGCAAGGCCAACAAAAAGGGCAAGTGGGAGTACTTCCTGGTGCCGGTCTATCCGCATGAAGTGGCGACACTGGACGCGCCGCCCAACCGGGCCATCGTCGCCAACAAAGCGGAAAGCGAGTGGACAGTCATCGATGACGGCTTCACCTTCCTGTGGAGCCTGTACCCGCTGTCTTGGGTCCGGGCTGTGAAACCGGATGGCGTGGTGATCGAAGGTTATTACCGAGGCACCGATCGTTCGACCGGGGCTGTCGCCATTTCCCCCCACCACACCAAGACCGAGATGACCCGCGGGATCGGGGTCAAGACATTGGCCGAATTCCGCAAATTCGCCATCGACCGTTTGGGCAATTTGACTGAAATCCAACAGGAGAAGCGCACATGGCATGGCGAGGTGTGCATCTAAGTCAAAAAGCCCGCCTGTCTTTGGCCGATGGTCAGATGGTGGTGGAACAAGCCGACGGCACCGTCCGTCTGGCCCTGGAAGACTTGGCCTGGCTGGTTCTGGATACCCCCCAGGCCAGCCTGACCGCCAACCTGCTCTCGGCCTGTATGGAAGCCGGCTTGGTGGTGGTGACCACCGATGCCAGCCATCTGCCCAACGGCATCTTGCTGCCCTTTCACGGCCACCACCGTCAGGCCGGCATGGCGGAAAAGCAGGTGGCGATGAGCGCGCCACTGAAAAAGCGGCTGTGGCAGGCCATCGTCAAAGCCAAGATCACCAACCAGGCCGCCATCTTGGACAAGACCGGACGTGACGGCGGCAAGCTGGTGGCGGAAATGGCCCGCCATGTGGGATCGGGCGATCCCGACAACGTCGAAGCCCGCGCCGCCCGTCAGTACTGGTCGTGCCTGTTCAACGATTTCCGCCGCGACGACGACCAGGACCGGCGCAACAAATTGCTGAATTACGGCTATGCGGTCCTCCGCGCCGTCATCGCCCGCGCCTTGGTGGCCAGCGGATTGTTGCCCGCCTTCGGCCTGCACCATGCCAGCATCGGCAACGCTTTCAATCTGGCCGACGACATCATCGAACCCTTCCGCCCCTTCGTTGACCTGCTGGCCCAGGCCCAAGCCCCGGCCAAGGACGACGAGCTGAGCCTGGAAGACCGCCGCGCCATGGTCGCCATTCTGTTGGCCGATGTGTCCCTGGGTCGAGACACCATGACGCTGTCGGCGGCGGTCGAGCAGGTGGCCGCGTCGCTGGTCCGCGCCATCACCAGCGCCGATGCCGCCGAACTGATCTTGCCCACCGTGCAATCATGAAAAGCCAAGAGGTTCGCATCATGTGGCTGTTCGTGTTTTTCGATCTGCCGGTGGGAACCAAGGTGCAACGCCGTGCCGCCACCCGGTTTCGGAATTTCCTGAAAGACGACGGCTATATGATGCTGCAATATTCCGTCTATGCCCGCGTCTGCCGGGGCGAAGACGCGGTGGACAAGCACATGGCCAGAATCTGCAAGCAATTGCCCGCCAAGGGCAGTATCCGCGCCCTGCAAGTGACGGAAAAACAATATGCCCGCATGCGCCTGTTACTGGGCGACGCCCAGAAAAACGAGAAAATCGCCCCCACGCAATTGCTTCTCCTCTGATTTCGGCGCTGAAAAAGGCGCGGAAACCAGAGGAGTTTCAAGAAATTGCCGGATTGCGAGCCTACCATCGGGGAGTCGGTAGGGAAACCACGGCCAACATGGGGGACACCATGGCCGGCGCTGCAGCCTACCATCGGGGAGTCGGTAGGGAAACCACGGCTCTGAGGAGGTGGTGCTCCCCAGACCCGTGAGCCTACCATCGGGGAGTCGGTAGGGAAACCACGGCGCTGAGTACGACCGGACGGCACAACCCGGGAGCCTACCATCGGGGAGTCGGTAGGGAAACCACGGCCGGATCATGACGCCGCGCCGCCATCTGTCGAAGCCTACCATCGGGGAGTCGGTAGGGAAACCACGGCCCCAACACCCCCAACGGCGTCACCGGACAGCAGCCTACCATCGGGGAGTCGGTAGGGAAACCACGGCGCGTCGATGGCGGCACCGACAGCGCCCTTGAGCCTACCATCGGGGAGTCGGTAGGGAAACCACGGCTGCTCCTGATAGCAGCTGGGCTGAATTATAAGCCTACCATCGGGGAGTCGGTAGGGAAACCACGGCCGATACGCTGGGGTCAAGCAAAACGTGAAGAGCCTACCATCGGGGAGTCGGTAGGGAAACCACGGCGATTCAGTCCACCACACGCTGGATTTCGGCAGCCTACCATCGGGGAGTCGGTAGGGAAACCACGGCGACACCAGGGCGCTCTATGACCTGTTGATGAGCCTACCATCGGGGAGTCGGTAGGGAAACCACGGCTTGAAGCCTGATGCTGTTGCATTCCTCGCTAAGCCTACCATCGGGGAGTCGGTAGGGAAACCACGGCCGAGTCTCGCGGTTCGAGAATGCCTATGCAAGCCTACCATCGGGGAGTCGGTAGGGAAACCACGGCGGCAACAAGGTACTCAAGCAATTCGAGGGCAGCCTACCATCGGGGAGTCGGTAGGGAAACCACGGCTGAGGGGGCGGCGAAGGACAGCCGTGCCGTAGCCTACCATCGGGGAGTCGGTAGGGAAACCACGGCTCCACCGGAGCGTTCGTCGACTTTGAGGCCAGCCTACCATCGGGGAGTCGGTAGGGAAACCACGGCCCTGATCGATTCCGTCCGCACCAAGGATCGAGCCTACCATCGGGGAGTCGGTAGGGAAACCACGGCGGGGCAGGGCCTTGGCGAAATAGAAGCCCTGGGCTTCGTCCACCCCTTGGGCCTTCAGGAAATCCAGCTGTTCGCGGCTTTCCACCCCTTCGACATTGACCCTTGTTCCCAAAGAATGGCCCAAGGACACGATGGCGGTGACCACGGCGGCGTTGTCGGGGTGCTGACCGATGTCGACGACGAAAGAGCGGTCGATCTTCAGCTTGTCCACCGGGAAACGCTTCAGGTAGTTCAAGGACGAATAGCCGGTGCCGAAATCGTCGATGGCGATGCGCACCCCCATGTCGCGCAATTGGCGCAGCACGTCCACCGTGGCTTCCACGTTCTGCATGGCGATGCCTTCGGTGATTTCCAATTGCAGGCAGCTGGGGTCGAAGCCGGTCTGGTCCAAGATGTCGGCGACCATGGCCAACAATGCCGTATGGTTCTTGAACTGCACCGGCGACAGATTGACGGCGATCTTCAAGGGCGGCAGGCCGGCGCGGGCCCAGTCACGGCCCTGCAGGCAGGACCGGTGCAGGATCCAGCGACCCAGCGGCACGATCAGGTCGGTGCGTTCGGCGATGGGGATGAAGTCCACCGGACTGACCCAGCCGCGTTCGGGATGGTTCCACCGGATCAAGGCCTCGCAGCCCACCACTTCACCGGTTCGCATCTCGATCAGCGGCTGGTAGTGCATTTCCAGCTGATCGGTGCCCAAGGCCAGGCGCAAATCATGTTCGACCACCTTGCGGGCCTGGATTTCCGCGTCCATGGCGGCGACGTAGAAATGGTAGTTGTTGCGGCCCTCGGCCTTGGACCGGAACATGGCCAGATCGGCGTTTTTCAGCAGATGTTCCGAATCAACGGCGTCGTCGGGAAAAATGGTGATGCCGATCGAGGTCGAGGTGTTGACCTCGTGCTCTTCCAATCCGAACGGTTCGGCCACCGAGGCGATGATGGATTCGGCCACCGTGCTGGCGCCGTCCGGGTCGTCCAGATTGGTCAGCACCACGGCGAATTCGTCGCCGCCCAGGCGCGCCACGGTGTCGGATTCACGCACGCAACGCAGCAGGCGTTTGGCCACCGCCTTCAACAGCAGGTCGCCCACATGGTGGCCCAAGGTGTCGTTGATGTCCTTGAACTTGTCCAGATCCAGGAACAGCAGCGCCACCTTGTGACCCAGCCGCTTGGCCTGGGCCAGGGCGCTGCGCAGGCGTTCTTGGAACAACACGCGGTTGGGCAGCCCGGTCAGCGAATCGTGATGGGCCAGATGGTGGATGCGGGCGGCGGCCAGCTTGCGTTCGGTGACGTCGCGTCCGACCATCACCAAGCCGCGCCGGCTGCCGTCGTCTTCGAACAGCGGAATCTTGATGACGTCGAACACCTTGGCGCCGCCGTCGCGGGTCGGCAGTTCCTTTTCATAGGCCACCGTTTTCTTGTCGGACCACGCCCGTTCGTCGGTCAGCGAGCCGGTCAGCAGGAATTCCCCGAAACCGCTGCTCATATGCGCCAGGTCCGACGATGTCCGCCCGTGGTAATCCACGTGATCCAGCCCGGCCAGTTCCAGATAGAACTTGTTGGCCACCAGCCAACGCCCCTTGCCGTCGCGGAAACACACCAGATCGGGCATGGCGTTGATCAGGGTGGACAGCCATTCCTTTTGCTTGCGCATTTCGGCCTCGGCGGCCTTGCGCTCGGTGATGTCGTGGGCGATGGCGACGAACAGGCGCTGGCCGCCCAGTTCCATGGCGTTCAGCGACAATTCCAACGGAAAGGTCGAGCCGATCTTGCGACGGCCTTCGACCTCGGCACGGATGTCCAGGAAACGCTCGGTATCCAAAGCGCCGCCCTGCACCACCAGTTCCGGAATCAGCTGCGCCACCGACTTGCCGACGATTTCATAGGGGTCGTAGCCGAAAATGCGAATGGCGGCCGGGTTGTAGGTGCCGATGGCGCCGTCCTCGCCGAAGGTGACGATGGCGTCGGCGGTGTTGTCGACGATGGCGCGGTTGTGCAGTTCCGACAGACGATAGTTTTCCGCCAGCGCCTGCATGGTCTTGGCCTGCTGGCGCAGCAGCGCCTCGCGGTGGCTCATGGTGGTGACGTCGAACACCTGGATCAGGCAGTCGCGGCCGCCGCCCCGTACCGCCACCGGCTTGACCGCGACGATCTGCTGCATGGGCTCGGGCTTGCCGGGCACTCGGCCTTCATGGTTCAGCGGAAACAGGCGTTTGTTGATGGACGACGACAAAATGGCGGAAAGCCCGCTGTGCAACGCCTCGTCGATGGCGGAAATCACCCGCGCCCCAGCCAGGTGGGGATACAATTCTTCCAGACGCCGGCCCTGGGCGGTTTCGGCTTGGATCCCCGACGCCTTGGACATCCAGGCGTTCCACAGCACCACCTTGCCGTCGTGCCCCAGCAGCACGATGCCGATCTCGCCGGCATCGGTCAAAGTTCGCAGCACCTGATCCGGAACGATGCCGGGCATCGATCAGCCCCCCAGCTGCGCGGTCACATAGGCCTGGACGGCATCGATGAAATGCCGGGCCGAGGAAATGTCCATGACGAAAGCCAGATAGCCATGCACGTCCTTGGCACGCACCGAAAAATCCACGTGCAGGAACATGACCATCTCCGATTCCCCTTCCGGACGCGGACCACGGTCCAAGATACTGCGGCCACGACCGCGAATATAGCACGGCAGCGAGCTTTCCACCCCCATGCCCAACTGGTTGGCCAAAGACCCCAGGCAGGCGTTGAGAATGATGTTGCCCACTTCCATCAGGGCTTCTTGTTCCAGTTCGGTCAGCTGGTCCACCGGCAGGTCGTCGCCCAGCATCTGGCGGACCAGATGCAGGCTGCGCCGTTCGGGGAAGATCAACAAGATGTCGCCGGCGAAGGGGCCCTGGAAATGCTGGCGCACCGCCACCGATTCGCCGCCGCCGGTTTCCTCGTCCAACCGCAAGGCGGCGCGATCCGGGGTCAGGAAGTGGACCAGCGGCACCGACAGCCGCACTTCCTCGTCGACCAATTGCGACAGCGCGCCGGCCGCCTGGCCGATGGCGATATTGATGATTTCGGTGACCGCGTCACGTTGGACGTCATCCAGAAAGTCGGTCATTCGTCATCCATGCTCAGGAAAGCCATCAGCACGTCGCCGCGGACCGGCTTGGACAGGAAGCCCACGCCCAAAGAATCGGCCTGGTCCCGTACCGGGTCCTGAATGTTGGCGGTCAACAAGGTGATCACCGACTGGGGATAGACTTCCTTCAAGCGCTTCGCCGCTTCCAATCCTCCCATCCCCGGCATGTTGACGTCCAAGATGACGAAATCCGGCAAGACGCGGGAATAAACCTCGAGCGCTTCTTCACCGGTGGCGGCCTCGACGATCTCCCAACCCGGGCGGTCGGTTTCGATCATCCGGCGCGTCATCATCCGCGCCACACGGCTGTCATCCACCAGCAATACCGTTTTCTTCACCGTCACCGCCCATTCCTCGCGCCATCGACATCCCTAAGAAATCTATGCTTGACGCCGCGCCTTGCCGCAAGCCTAAAGTCCCTTGGGAAAAACACAGGAAGGATCAACCATGCTCAGCCATCACGCCGGATTGGTCTATGTCATGGTGCTGGTTTCGGCCTCGGATGGCGAGATGACCGACGCCGAACTGAAGACCATTGGCGAAATCGTCGGCTTCCTGCCGGTTTTTTCCGATTACGACCCGTCGCTGCTGATCAAGACCACGGCGGCCTGCGCCGAATTGCTGGATTCCGACGACGGGATGAACCGGGCCTTGGACTTCATCAAGGCGGCGGTGCCGACCAATTTGCGGGAAACCGCCTATGCCCTGGCCTGCGACGTGGCCGCCTCGGACGGCGAAGGCCACCCGGAAACCCGCCGCCTGATGGAAATGCTGCGCCATCGCCTGGATCTGGACCGCCTGAGCGCCGCCGCCATCGAACGCGGCGCCAGCGCCCGTTTCGTCCGCCCGCTTTTCCCATGATCGGCATACTTGCAAAAACATCCGGCAAAAGCTAATTTCCGGTCCCTTGCTGATGGCAAGGCAGTGCCGGCGTAGCTCAGTTGGTAGAGCAGGGCTTTCGTAAAGCCAAGGTCGGGGGTTCGAGTCCCTCCGCCGGCACCATAAATCAGCAATAAAAACAAACGGTTAGCCAAGCGCATTGACAAGCGCAGGCCGCTGTTTTGCAATTCGCAGTGATTTCGCAGTTGGCTTGCGGCGCAAGCACAACTGCAAGCTGTGGGGCGCAAAATGGCACGCGAGGCCAAGCAGGAATACCGCTACCACGAGGACGGAGCGATCGCGCTCTATCGTCGCCCCAACAGCGCCATGTGGTATGCGCGCTGCAAATTGGACGACGGCGTCGCCCTGAACCCGTTCAGCACCGGCACCGACGATGAGCGGGAAGCCGTCAAGGTCGCCAAGAAGCGCATGCTCTATGCCGAGGTGGATCGCGAACGCGGGATCGAGCCCGGCGGCAAGACCTTCGCCTTCATCGCCGAGCAATGGCTGAAGCGCAAACGGGTCGAGGTCGAGAAAGGCATTTCCACCAAGATCAAGGTGGATGCCTACGAAGCCATCGTCCGCCGCTTCCACATCCCCTATTTCGGCAAGACCAAGATCACCGAGATCACCCCCAGGAAACTGACCGCCTACGAGGATTGGCGCGCGACAGAGGAGGCCCCGTCCATTCGGAC
>DISD01000072.1 GCA_002435715.1 Rhodospirillaceae bacterium UBA6219 | reverse complement strand
GAACGAGACCCGCATCGCCGTCGACGCGATCCGCGCCATTGCCGGCACCATCGAAAACATCAACGAATTGTCGGCGGCGATCTCGGCGGCGGTCGAGGAACAGGGCGCGGCGACCCAGGAAATCGCCCGCAGCGTCAGCCAAGCCGCCGAAGGCACCCACGCCGCCGCGGAAAACGTTTCGGTGGTGGCCGGCGCCGCCGAGGAAACCAAGCTGATGTCCGACCAGGTCACCGAAGCGGCCCGCGTGCTGCAGAACGTGTCAAGCCAGTTGGCCAACGAGGTCAAGGGCTTCCTGGCGGAAATCCGCGCCGCCTGACGCAGCAAAAACGAGGGGGCGTTCCCATTGGGAACGCCCCCTTTTTGTCCGGCCCTTCGGCCCAGTCAGCAACGAAAGCTGTCCAGCTTTAGTTACGCCCGATGCTGGTATAGGTGAAACCGGCATCGCGCATTTCCACCGGGTCATAGACGTTGCGCAGATCGACCACCACCGGGGACTTCAAAGCCGCCTTCACCTTGGTCAGGTTCAGCGCCCGGAACTCGTTCCATTCGGTGACGATGACCAGAACATCGGCCCCTTGCAGGGTCGAGTAGGAATCGTCGCAATAGGTGATACCCGACAACAGCTTCTTGGCTTCATCCATACCTTCCGGGTCGAAGGCCTTGACGGTGGCGCCAGCGGACACCAGGGCCGGGACGATGTCCAGGGACGGGCTGTCACGCATGTCGTCGGTGTTGGGCTTGAAGGTCAGGCCCAGCACGGCGACGGTCTTGCCGGCAACCGAACCACCGCAAGCGGCGACGACGCGATCCGCCATGGCCTTCTTGCGCTTGTCGTTGACGTCGACCACGGTTTCGACGATGCGCAAGGGGGCGTCGTAGTCCCGCGCCGTCTTGACCAGGGCCAGGGTGTCCTTGGGGAAACACGAGCCGCCGTAACCGGGACCGGGATGCAGGAACTTCTTGCCGATACGGCCGTCCAGGCCGATGCCCTTGGCCACGTCGTGGACGTTGGCGCCCACCTTCTCGCACAGATCGGCGATTTCGTTGATGAAGGTGATCTTGGTGGCCAGGAAGGTGTTGCCGGCATACTTGATCAGCTCGGACGTGCGGCGCGAGGTGAAGACGATGGGCGTCTCGATCAGGTACAGCACGCGGTAAAGCTGCTTCATCACCGCGCGGGCCTTGTCGGATTCGGTGCCGATGACCACGCGGTCGGGGCGCATGAAATCGTTGATGGCCGAACCTTCGCGCAGGAATTCCGGATTGGACACCACGTCGAACTGGGCGTCGGGGCGACGCTTCTTGATGATGGCTTCCACTTCGTCGCCGGTGCCCACCGGCACGGTGGACTTGGTGACCACCACGGTATAGCCGGTCATGGCGTCGGCGATTTCCTCGGCCGCGGCATAGACATAGGACAAATCGGCATGACCGTCGCCACGCCGCGACGGCGTGCCGACGGCGATGAACACCGCATCGGCATCCTTGACCGCCGCCTTCAGATCGGTGGTGAAGGACAGGCGCCCCGCCTTGACGTTGTCGGCCACCAATTCATCCAGGCCCGGTTCGTAGATGGGCATGATGTTCTGGTGCAGCTTTTCGATCTTGCCGGCGTCCTTGTCGACGCAGACCACGTCGATGCCGAATTCCGAGAAGCAGGTTCCCGACACCAGACCCACATAGCCGGTGCCGATCATGGCGATACGCATGAGGTGCGATCCTTGATGGTTAGAACTTGAACTTGGCGAAGGCTTCGCGCACGGCGTCACCGATATCTTCGCGATCCAGCGCGAAGGCGATGTTGGCTTCCAGCCAGCCCACCTTGTCGCCGCAATCGAAACGCTGGCCGTCGAAGCGCAGGCCGTGGAACGGCACCATGCCGATGGTCTGGCTGATGGCGTCGGTCAGCTGGATTTCGCCGCCGGCACCCTTTTCCTTTTTGTCCAGCACGTCGAACACCGCCGGATGCAGGATGTAGCGACCGATGATCGACAGCGTCGAGGGCGCCACGTCCGGATCGGGCTTTTCCACCAGACCCGTGGCCTTGGCGACGCGGCCGTTGTCGTGTTCCACGTCCAAGATGCCGTAACGCTTGGTGTGTTCGCGCGGCACGTCGGTGACGGCGACCACGTGGCCGCCCAATTCGGTGTGGGCGGCGACCATCTGCTTCAGACACGGCGTCTTGGCCAGGATCAGATCGTCGGGCAGCAGCACGGCGAAAGGCTCGTCCTCGACCAGGTCGCGGGCACACCACACGGCATGGCCCAGGCCCAGCGGCTCGGTCTGGCGGGTATAGCTCATCTGGCCGGATTTCGGCATCCAGCTGGTGACCGCTTCCACCAGATCGAACTTGCCGCGCTCTTTCAGCGTGCGTTCCAGTTCGGGATTGTGGTCGAAATGGTCTTCCAGCGCGTTCTTGCCGCGGCCGGTGACGAAGATGAAATGCTCGCAACCGGCGGCGGCGGCTTCTTCCACGGCGTATTGGATCAGCGGCTTGTCCACCACCGGCAGCATTTCCTTGGGCATAGCCTTGGTGGCGGGCAGGAAACGGGTGCCCATGCCGCCAACGGGAAACACAGCCTTGCGAACACGACGTGCCATGAAGACGCTCCTTGGAGATCGTTAATCCACAGAAAGTATGCGGATGGGCGATGTTTTGCCACGCCCCTGCGCCGGACGCAACGAAAGCATCAAGACAAAAGCCGGTCACGCGCTTGATTCAGCCGGGCGGCGATCCAGTTCGAGCCGCCACGGTCGGGATGGTTGGCTTCCATCAGCCGGCGATGGGCGGCCTTGATGGTGGCCATGTCGGCGTCGGGCCCGACGCCCAGGATCTCGCGGGCCTCGTCCAGGCTCATGGTTCCAGGGGCGGGGGGCGACGGCGAAGCCGGCGGCGGTTCGGCGGTTTTCGTTCCGGCCATGCCCCGCACGGTCTTCCACACCGAATGGGCTTTCATCGCCCGCTGCACCCACAGCCACGCCCCGCCGGCCACCGCCGCAAGTCCCGCCAGCTTGCCGGTCATCACCAGGAAGATACCGAAGGCGAACAGCAGCCCAGCCCCCAGGCCCGCCAGAATCTTGGCGGCATGTTGGGGGTAGGCCTTCTTCAGCCACTGGTACAACAACCAGGCGGCGATGGGCAATCCGACGGCAAGAACAAGCGGCATCATGCAGCTATTATAAGCACGAATGGCCGGGATCAAACGCCCGGCAATATTTTCCCTGGGGCCCCGGTGGGCGGTTTTTGCCCACCGGGGAATTCCAAGATCATCAGAACGGCAAGATCACATCCAGCAATTGCTGGCCGTAACGCGGCTGGGTCAGGTCGGAATTGACGCCGCGGCCACCGTAATAGATGCGGGCTTCGGCGATCTTGTCGTAGGTCACCGAATTGGACGACGAAATGTCTTCCGGACGGATGATGCCCTGGACGTTCAGTTCGCGCAGTTCGTAATTCACGCGGATTTCCTGCTTGCCGGAAATCACCAGATTGCCGTTGGGCAACACCTGGGTGATGATCGCCGCCAGACTGACGGTCATGCTGTCCTTGCGTCCGGTGGTCCCCGAACTGGTGCTGGTGCTGTTGCCGGTGGTGCCCACCAGATTGGTGGGGTCGACCGCATCGGGCAGAACCTTTTTCAAGGAATTCTCGAAGCCCAGCAGACCGGTGATGCCGGCGCTTTCCGTGCCGTCACGCGACCGCGACAGGGTCGAGTTGAAAGACGCGCTTTCGTTGGAAATGGCCACCGCCACGGTCAGGATGTCGCCCACTTCCTTGGCCCGCTGGTCCTTGAAGAAGGCCCGCGCCCCCGGACGCCACAGGGAATTGGCGTTCTGCGGCGGCGCCACCGGCTGCGGCATGGGCATGGCCACCGGTTGATAGCCGGATTTCTGGGTCGGGTCCTCGATCTTCGACACGGTGGGACCGGACCCCACCTCGGACAGACGGCTCAGCGCGTTGCAGGCGGTCAGCGAACCGGCGGCCAGGGCCAGGATGGTGGTACGAAGCAAGATGCGGGTGATCATGATGGCGCGCTCCGGTCAGAAGGGCTTAGTTGGACAGCAGGCGGGGACCGCCGGGGCTCACCGACACCAGGCCGGGACCTTCGACGACGGCTTCCACCGTGCGCTTGGATTGCAAATTGGTGATGCGGATGACGTCGCCTTTGCCGCCGGCATCCTGGGCCTTGGCCTGGCTGGTCAGGCTCATGTTGGCGGTCCGCAGCGACACGGTCACCAGGTCGTTGCGGTCCACCAGCACCGGACGGCGCAGCTCGGAAGCCCGCAAGGGGACGTCGGGACGCAATTGCATGCGCGGTTCCTGGCCGACGATCCGGTCCACATCGACCAGGATGTCGCGACGCGCCACATCGGCCCGCATTTCCACCCATTTGATGTCGTCGTCACGGATGATGTCGCCGCGATTCATGCCGTGGCTCAGCACCGGCACCCGGGCCACCGGGAAAACCCGGCCGTTGACACGCTGGCGAATGGCGGCCGGGCCGCTGCCGTCGATTTCCACCGTGGCGGAGAAACGGTTGTTGCGACTGTCCAGCGCCACGTCGCGCACCGCGACGATGTTGGCGGCGCCGGTCGGAACCATGATGTTCAGCGCCGAGCGGTTGCCGATTTCGATGTCGAAAGCCCCCGCCATGCCTTCCATGGTCAAGGCGTCGCGCAATTCGGCTTCGATCAGGCGGATGTCCACCATTTGGCCGGCGCGTTCGATGACGATGCGCTCGAAAGCCGAAGCCGGCTGCCAGTCGATGGCATTGGCCTGGGCCACGGCGCTGAGCCAACGGGCGTCGGCGACGATGCGCTTGCCGGGCTGGGGCGCGCCGGCCAACACCACGTCGGCCTTGTCGCCCAGGTTTTCCCACAGATCGCCCAGCTTGACCACGTCGCCCTGGATGTTGGCGGTGGCCTTCAAGGTGACGGGCAGGCCGGCGGCCCAGGCGGGAATGGCGGTGGCCAACAGGACCAGGGTGGTGATGAAGCGCTTCATGGCGGCCTCGTTACTTCAGCTGGTTGATGGTGGAGAGCATTTCGTCCGAGGTCTGGATGACCTTGGAATTCATTTCATAGGCGCGCTGGGCGCTGATCAGGTTGGTGACCTCGGCGACCACGTTGACGTTCGAGGTTTCCAGATAACCCTGCAAAAGCGTGCCGTAGCCGGGATTGCCGGGGGTGCTAGTCAAGGCCGGACCGGAAGCCGGGGTTTCCATGAACAGATTGTCGCCACGGGCTTCCAGGCCGGCTTCGTTGGCGAAGATGGACAGGTTCAAGGTGCCGGCCACCGCCTGCTCGGTCGAACCGTCGCGCTTGATCAGCACCTGGCCGGACGCGTTGACGGTGACGCCGGTGGCGTCGGACGGCACGGTGATGCCGGGCAGCACCTGATAGCCTTCGTGGGTGACGATGGTGCCCTGGTCGGACAATTGGAACGAACCGTCGCGGGTATAGGCGGTCTCGCCCGAGGGCAGCTGGATACGGAAATATCCCTTGCCCTGGATGGCCACGTCCAAGGTGTTGTCGGTGGATTGCACCGAACCTTGTTCGGTGATACGGTACACCGCCGTGGTCTTCACGCCCAGGCCCAATTGCACGCCGGTCGGCACGATGGTGCCGGCATCCGACGAGGCCGCGCCGACGCGGCGCAGGTTCTGGTACAAAAGATCGCTGAATTCCGGCCGCCGCTTGGTGTAGGCGGTGGTGTTCATGTTGGCGATGTTGTTCGAAATGACTTCGACGTTGGTCTGCTGGGCCAGCATGCCCGTGGCGGCGATATTGAGCGAACGCATCTCTCTTACTCCTTAACGGGCATCAATTGCGGGAAACGAAGACCGACATGGCCTTCATCTGCCGTTCGTTTTCCTTGTCGATCAGGTTCTGCAGCGCCTGATACTGGCGCAGAACCTCGGTCATCTTGGTGATTTCGACCACCGGCTGGACGTTGGATTCCTCCATCATCCCCTGGACGATGGCGGGACGGTCGATGGTCTGCGGGTCCTGGGTGGTCTCGTACAGGCTGTCGCCGATCTTGCGCATGTCCTGTTCGTTGGCGAAGCGCACCACCTTGAGCTTGGCGACGATGCCGTTCTCGGTCGACACCGAACCATCGGGGGTGATGGTGATCTTGGCTTCGTTGGGGGCCAGGATGATCGGGTTGTCGGCATTGTCCATCACCGCCATGCCCTGGGAATTGACCAGCATGCCGCCTTCATCCAGCCGGAAATGGCCGTTGCGGGTATAGCGCATGCCGGCTTCCGTCTCGATTTGGAAATAGCCTTCGTTGTGCAGCGCCAGATCCAGGGGATTGTCGGTCTTGGTGAAGGCGCCTTCGCGGGTGTCGCGCAGCAGGCCCACATCCTGGACGAAGGACAGCTTGCTGCCCGTGGCCCGGTCGCTGGACCGGGTGTCCATCAGATATTCGCGGAACATCATTTGCTCGCCCTTGTAAGCCGGGGTGTTGGCGTTGGCCATGTTCCCGGCGATGACGTCCAGCTGGCGCCACAGGGCGTTCTGACGTGAAAGGGCGATGTAAGATGTGTTTTCCATGGCTTCGTAACCTGCTGCAAAACTAGCCCGAAACACCTTGCAGGCAGCGTGCCAAAACACAAAAACAGCAGAATTCCGCCATTTCGTATTTTTGCCATGCCGGATTTGGCAAGCCCTGCCGGGCAGATATTGCCGCCCGCCCCACCCCTGACTATGGTCGATGGGCGGCCGACGGGCCTGGCGGGGGCACCGCAATGGGGGGCAACCTTCTGTTAACCCCAAAGGGCGTAGTTTAGAGGTCCGGGCGTGCGGCTGGCCGCGAACGCGTGCGCCCACGTGATTTAGCCGAAGGCGGGAAAAGAATGGCCGAAGATCTGGAAGAGGATTTCGATGAGGGCGAGGGTCTAGAGGATCTGCCGTCTGGCGGTTCCAAGAAGTCGCCGATCAAGAAGATCCTGCTGATCGTGCTGCCCATCCTGCTGTTGGTGGGGGCCGGTGCCGGCCTGTTCTTCTCGGGCGTGCTCGACGGCCTGTTGGGCAAGGGCGAGCAACATGCCGAGACCACCCACGAAGCCCCCAAGGCGGAAGGCCCCAAGGCCGTCGGCCCGGCGGTGTTCTTCAACTTGCCGGAAATGCTGGTGAACCTGCAAAGCAACGGGCGCAAGCAATCCTTCCTGAAGATCTTGGTGGCCTTGGAACTGGAAAGCCCGCTGGACGAACCCAAGGTGCAACAGGTGCTGCCGCGCATCGTCGATTCCTTCCAGGTGTATTTGCGTGAATTGCGGGTCGAGGATTTGCAAGGCGCCGCTGGCATGCATCTACTGCGCGAGGAATTGCTGACCCGCGTGCAGGCGGCGGTCAAGCCGGTGAAGGTCAACGACGTTTTGTTCCGCGAGATGCTGGTCCAATAGGCGAAATGCATGGCGATGGATGAACCCGGCGGCGAAAGCCGCTCTGCCGACGACGAAGAAGCCCTGATGAAGGAATGGGCTGCCATGGCCGGTGGCGACACCGGCGATGGCGGTGGCGGCGAATCCGATGCCATGGCCGCCGAATGGGAAGCCATGCTGGGCGGCGGCGACGAAGGCGGCGACGACACCCCCAAGGATTCCACCCGCGTCCTGAACCAGGACGAAATCGACTCGCTGCTGGGTTTCGACGACGACCACGGTCACGGCGACGACAAATCGGGTATCCAGGCCATCCTGAATTCGGCCCTGGTGTCCTACGAACGCCTTCCCATGCTGGAAGTGGTGTTCGACCGCCTGGTCCGTATGATGTCCACCTCCATGCGTAACTTCACCTCGGACAACGTGGAAGTGTCGCTGGACAACATCTTAAGCCTGCGTTTCGGCGATTACCTGAACTCGATCCCGCTGCCCGCCATGCTGGCGGTGTTCAAGGCCGAGGAATGGGACAATTACGGTCTGCTGACCGTCGATTCGTCCTTGATCTATTCCATCGTCGACGTGTTGCTGGGCGGCCGTCGCGGCACCGCGGCCATGCGTATCGAAGGCCGTCCCTACACCACCATCGAACGCAACCTGGTGGAACGCATGGTCCACGTGGTGTTGTCGGACCTGTCCGCCGCCTTCGACCCGCTGTCGCCGGTGACCTTCCGCTTCGACCGTCTGGAAACCAATCCGCGTTTCGCCACCATCTCGCGTCCCAGCAACGCCGCCATCGTCGCCAAGCTGCGTATCGACATGGAAGACCGTGGCGGCCGTCTGGAATTGCTGCTGCCCTATGCGACCTTGGAACCCGTTCGTGAACTGCTGCTGCAGATGTTCATGGGTGAAAAGTTCGGCCGCGACTCCATTTGGGAAACCCACTTGGCGGAAGAATTGTGGCTGACCGAAGTGCAGATGGAAGCGGTGCTGGACGAACAGGTCATGGGCCTGCGTGACGTGCTGAACTGGAAGGTCGGATCGAAGATCTTGCTGAACGCCCAACCCAATTCGCCCATCGACCTTCGGTGCGGCGACGTTTCCATGTTCCGCGGGCGCATGGGACGCAAGGGCCCCCATATCGCCATCCGCGTCGACGAAAAGATCAAGGGCTAGGACCATGGCACTCGATTGGAAGATCATTCTCGATCTGTTGGTCTCGGTCCTTCTGGTGGCCACCATCGGCTATGCGGTGATGCTGAACCAGCGCCTGACCCAATTGCGCAAGAACCGCGACGACTTGGCCAAGATCATCGTCAGCTTCAACGAAGCCACCGTCCGGGCCGAATCGTCCATCCCCAAACTCAGGAAGGCGGCGGAAGACGCTGGCCAGTCGTTGCAGGAACGGGTGGAAAAGGCGCAATCCCTGCGTGACGATCTGGCCTTCATGATCGAACGCGCCGACACCATGGCCAACCGCCTGGAAAACGCCGTGCGTTCGGCGCGGACCGAGGTCAAGGGCGGTGCCGCCTCCGTGCCGCCGCCGGTTCCCCGTGCCCAGACCGGCGGCTCCGCCGCCGCGTCAGGTCTGTCGCCCAGCCTGTCTTCCCCCAGCTTGGCCGCCGCCTCGGCGCGGGCCGCCACCATGGCCGCCGCCGCCGCTGCCAGCGAGATGGATGTGGATGACCGTTCGGAAGCCGAGCGCGAATTGCTGCGCGCCCTGCAATCCATGAGGTAAGCCCATGGCCCGCGCACCCGCCAAAAAACAAAAGCCCCCCCGGACGCCATTCTTCCGCCTGCTGCCCATGCTGATCGCGGTGGCGGCGTTGATGCTGTCGGTGCGTGTCATCGACATCAAGAACGGCTTCGTTGATTTGTCATCGGTGCGCGTCGCCTCGGAACTGCAGGCCCAACAGGCCGAAGCCCCCAGCCAGACGCCGGCCGCCAACAATGCCGCACCGGCCACCCCCGCCGCGCCCGCCGCCGAAAGCAAGCCCGGCCCGGCTCCGGCCCCGACGCGCAGCGAACAGACCGCCTCGGTGCCGGCGGATACCGGCGGCTTCAGCCAGACCGAACTGGACGTGCTGCAAAAGCTGCAGGAACGCCGCGCCACCTTGGATGCACGCGAACGCGACATCGACCGGCGCGAGGCTTTGCAAAAAGCCGCCGAGAACCAAATTGAACGCAAGATCACCGAAATGAAGACGCTGCAAAGCACCATCGAAGGCTTGTTGCGTCAATATAACGACCAGGAAGACGCAAAGATGCGCTCGCTGGTCAAGATTTACGAGAACATGAAGCCCAAGGACGCCGCCAAGATCTTCGAGCAGTTGGAAATGCCCATCATGCTGGAAGTGGTCGAGCGCATGAAAGAGCAGAAAGTGGCGCCGATTCTGGCGGAAATGGACCCCACCAAGGCCCGCAATCTGACCTCTGAACTGGCCCAGCGCCGGCAAATGCCGACGGCAAAGGGAGCCAACGGGGGATAACTTACTTTTGTTGGGGATTGGGCGAAAAAGACCTTGCGCGACCCCACTTGTCTATCTTAACTAGGAAAACTCGCGCCATCGGGTCTTTGACGATTTGATGGCTAGTGCACCGAAGGAGCTTTTTGGGATGGCTGTCGACAAGAATATGAATGTGCTCATCGTCGACGATTACAAGACGATGCTGCGAATCATCCGCAATCTGTTGAAGCAGTTGGGCTTCAATAATGTGGATGAAGCCACCGATGGCTCCATGGCGCTTCAGATGCTGCGTGTGGGCAATTACGGCCTGATCATTTCCGACTGGAACATGGAACCGATGACCGGCCTGCAGCTGCTGCGCGAAGTGCGCGCCGACGCCAAGCTGAAGTCCATTCCCTTCATCATGGTCACCGCCGAATCCAAGTCGGAAAACGTCATCGCCGCCAAGGAAGCCGGCGTTTCCAACTATATCGTCAAGCCCTTCAACGCCGAGACCCTGAAGACCAAGATGTCTTCGGTTCTGGGCGATTTCGCTTAAGACCCGGGAGGGAACCATGGCGGCGAAAGGCGTTGACCGCGATCTGGAATTGCGTCTGGACGCCATTCGCCGCGAACATGGTGATTCTGTCGGTGTCGAAAAGATTGCCGAGGTGGTCCGCTCGATGCTGGACACCATGACCGGCGATCTGGACGGCGGCGACCTGAAGCTGTTCCGCGAAGTCGAGTCCCTGGCGGATTACATCCACAACGCCAAGGCCGAAATCGCCGCGTTGCGCCCCGGTGAAATCAAGAACGAATTCATCGCCTCGGCCACCGACGAATTGGATGCCATCGTCGGCGCCACCGAAGCGGCGACCAACGAAATCATGGATTCCGCCGAACATCTGGAGGCCCTGGCCCCGATGATGGATGCCGAAGTGGCCGAGCGGATGACCGAGATCACCACCCGTATTTTCGAAGCCTGCACCTTCCAGGACATCACCGGCCAGCGCATCACCAAGGTGGTGCGCATGCTGAAGGAAATCGAACAGCGCGTCGAGAACCTGGTCAAGGCGTTCGGCGGCGAGATCGAATCCGAAGGTCGCAAGGACAAGGCCATCGAAACCGACGAAGATTTGTTGAACGGCCCGCAGCTGCCGACCAGCGCCGCCGACCAGGCCGAGATCGACAGGCTGCTGGCCAGCTTCGACTGATTTGATGATTGCGGGCGGCCAAGCCGATACGTGGGGACGGGCGACCTTACCCGTGGCCTCTTTGGCCCAATGGAAGATCATGCCGTCGTTCCTGCGCTCGATTTCCCTGATCTTGTTGCTGACCGCCCTGATCCTGGCAGGGTCGGCGGGAACCGTTTGGGCGCAAAGCAGCCCGCGCGGCGCGGAACACCCGACTTTCAGCCGCATGGTGTTCGACTGGCCGTCGCCGGTGCAGTGGTCGGCGGAAGTCGTCGCCGACAGCAAGCTGGTGGTGCGTTTCGACAAGCCCATGGCCGGCGACCCCAAGGTGCTGTTGAAAGCCCTGCCCAAATATCTGAAATCGGCCAAACTGAACGCCGACCGCCGCGAGGTCACCTTCGAGCTGTCGCGACCGGTCCAGTTGAAGACCTTCCAATCGGGCAACAACACCGTCATCGACCTGAGCGAGGCGAAGGCCGCCCCCAAGCCTGAACCGACCAAACCGACGCCTCTGCCCAAGCTCCCCGAACCGGCGAAGGCCCCCGAACCGGTGAAACAACCCGAACCGGTGAAGCCAGCCGAACCGGTCAAACCCGCCCCGGCAGCCGCCCAAGGCCCGGCAACCGACATCATGGTACGCGGCGGCGAACACACCGGCTTCAACCGCCTGGTCTTCGATTGGCCAAAGAGTGTGGGCTATTCGGTCACCACCGCCGATTCCGACGCCATCATCGCCTTCGATCGTCCGGCGCGGATCAACACCACCGCCTTGGCCGCCTCGCTTCCCCCTGACGTGCGGGTCGCCGACATCCGCCCCCAAGGCAACGGCACCGCCGTGGTGCTGAACATGCCCGCCGGCATGCGGGTGCGCCATTTCACCAGCGGCCCCAAGGTTGCCGTCGACTTGGTGCGCGCCGCCGGCTCCGAACCACCGCCGCGTAACAACGGCGTCCCGCCGCCGCCGCTGGCCCCGGCCATGGGCACCTCGGAACCGTTGCCCGCCACCAATACGCCCGAACCGGCACCGCAGCCACCGGTGGCGGCGGCTCCCAGCACGACGGCCACCACCCCGGCCGCCGCCGAACCGCCCCCCGCCCCCAAGCCGGCGGCACCGCTGGTATCCTTGGGCGTGCCCTTCGACCAACCCACCGGCGCCGCCGTGTTCCGTCGCGCCGGCTGGCTGTGGCTGGTCTTCGACAAGAAGACCGAGATCGACACCAAGCTGATGCGGCGCACCGGCGGCGACGTGGTCACCACCGTCGAACAGATCCCCAATCTGAAGAACGGCACCGCCATCCGCCTGTTGACCCGGGCCGGCTTCAATCCGTCGATCCGCAAGGAAGGCAGCCTGTGGGTGTTCGACATGGCCGAACAGCCCCTGACCCCCAAGACCA
This sequence comes from Rhodospirillaceae bacterium UBA6219, assembly GCA_002435715.1. GTDB lineage: Bacteria > Pseudomonadota > Alphaproteobacteria > Rhodospirillales > Magnetospirillaceae > Magnetospirillum. The sequence goes on along the minus strand of DISD01000072.1, from coordinate 64,378 downwards.
CGCTGCCGGTCAATCGTCAGTTCGACTTCGAGGATCGCGGCCGCATGCTGATCCCGGTGGCCGATGCCAGCCCCAACGTCTTGGTGCTGCGCGACCCGGAAGTCGGTGACACCATCCAGGTGATCCCGGTTCCCGCCATCGGTGCCGGCGTACAATTCGGCCTGTCGGTGCCCGGTGCCGAATTGCTGCCCACTGGCCAGGGCGTCGCCTTGGTGCCCCAGGCCGATGGCGTCCGCCTGTCCGCCGACCGCAACGGCGTCGAAGTGTCCATGCCCGGCGGGCTGTACCTGACCCGCGATTTGCCCGCCGCCGGCAGTGGCGGCAGCGGTGAAGGCGGCGACGGTGCCCTGGTTTCGCCCGGCGGTCCGGTGGATCTGGCCCGTTGGATGCGTGGCGGCACCGACAAGTTCGTCCCCGAGCATCAAAAGCTGATGAACCGCATGGCCTATGTCCGGCCCGAGGACAAGAACGCCCAACGCCTGGAAATCGCCCGCCATTACCTGTCCAACGGCATGGCGGCGGAAGCCCTGGGGGTGTTGCGGTTGATCGCCCAAACCGACCCCACCATGGTCGACACCCCCAATTTCGCCGGCGTCCACGGCGTCGCCCAATACATGATGGGCCATTACCCCGAAGCCGAACGCGATTTGTCCCACCCCGGCATGGCCAAGGACCCGCAGGCGCAATTGTGGCTGGCCGCCGCCCGGTCCAAGCAATCGGACCAGCCCAACAAACAAGCGCTGCTGCTGCGTCTGGCCCCCGAGGACATGAAGGGCCTGCATGCCCGTCTACGCATGGCCCTGGGCACCGAAGCGGTCCGCTCCACCGCCGCCGCCGGCGATGCCAAGGGCGCCAACCGCATCATCGAGGCCATGGCCGGCCCCGGCCTGTCGCCGCGCGATCTGGGCACCATCAGCCGCATGCAGGGCATCGCCGCCGAAGCCGGCAAGCAATGGGACCAGGCCATCGCCAAGTACAAGGAAGCCGAGGACAGCGAAAGCCGCCCCGACCGTGCCTATGCCGGCCGCGCCCGCATCGAACTGCAACTGCGCCGCGGCCTGATTTCCACCGGCGAAGCCATCACCCAGTTGAACAAACTGCGCTTCGCCTGGCGCGGCGAGGATTTCGAATATCAATTGCTGAAACGCCTGGGCGAATTGCTGGTGGCCGATGGCCGCTATGCCGAAGGCCTGCGCATGATGCGTTCGGTGGTCACCAACTTCCCCGAACATCCCGATGTGGCCAACGTCCAGCAGGCGATGAACGACACCTTCGAAAAGCTGTTCCTGGGTGGCTTGGCCGACGGCTTGTCACCGATCAGCGCCATCGGCCTGTACGACGAGTTCCAGGACCTGACGCCGTCGGGCACCAAGGGCGACGAGATGATCCGCAAGCTGGCCGACCGGCTGGCCGCCGTCGATCTGATCGACCGCTCGTCGGAATTGCTGCGCCATCAGGTGCGCTTCCGCCTGCAAGGGGCGGAAAAAGCCCGGGTCGGCGCCAGACTGGCTTTCCTGCAATTGTCCGACCATCGCCCCGGCCCGGCATTGGAAGCCCTCGACGCCTCGGAAGTGCCCGACCAGCCGGCCGATCTTTACGACCAGCGCCGTTACATGCGCATCCGCGCCTTGGCCGATCTGGGCCGCGCCGCCGAAGCCCTGGCCTTGCTGCTGAACGACAATTCCGAACGGGCCAAGGAATTGCGGGCACAAATCTTCTGGGAACAAAAACGCTGGCCGGAAGTGGTCGCCGCCTTGGAACAGATGGTCGAACCGCCCTTTGGCAACCTTCCCATCGAACCCAAGATGGCGCGCCGTCTGGTCGACCTGGCCACCGCCATGACCCTGGCCCATGACGAACGCGGCTTGGCGCGTCTGCGGCGCACCTTCGGCGTCAAGATGGACAAGACCGAATTCCGCGAGGCTTTCGCCCTGCTGACCGCCGAACCGGAACGCGGAATCATCGATCCGGCCACCGTCGCCGACAAGATCAAACAGGTGCAAAACTTCCAGGACTTCATGTCCGATTGGACGAAACGCATGCAAAGCCAAGGTTTATCTTCCATAAATTAGGGGTTTTTCCTTGCATCGCGCCCCCCTTTGGGGGATAAGCCCCCCTTTCTGTCCATCTACTGGTTTGGAGGGGAGCAATGGCTCAGGCTCTTGCCCGACTGGGGATGAACTCGGGGGTCGATCCGAGGAATACCCAAGACAGCACCGTGGTCGAAATGAACCAGGACAAGAAGTCCTGGCCCGAAGCCGACAACGGCAAGGATTATTACGTGTCGCGCAACGGCGTGAAGTTCGCCGGCACGCATCTGCTGATCGACCTTTGGGGCGCCAGCAAACTGGACGACATCGAATTGGTGGAAGAGGCCCTGCGCCGTTCCGCCATTGAAGGCGGCGCCACCATCCTGCATTGCCACCTGCACCACTTCCAGCCCAATGGCGGGATTTCCGGGGTGTTGGTGCTGGCGGAAAGCCACATTTCCATCCATTCCTGGCCGGAACGCGGCTATGCGGCGCTGGACATCTTCATGTGCGGCGATTGCGATCCCTACAAGGCGATCCCCATCCTGAAGGAAGCCTTCAGCCCTGAAACCGTCACCTTGGCGGAAAACAAGCGGGGCCTGATTCCGTGAGCGAATCGTGGTTCCGTGAACAACTGTACCCCCATTGGCGCCAAAGCTTTCAGGTCACCCGCGAGCTGTTCCGCACCAATGACGGGTTACAGGAAATCGTTTTGTTCGAAACGCCCGGCTTCGGCCGGGTGTTGACCCTGGACGGGGTGATCCAGGTCACCACCGGTGACGAATTCATCTATCACGAAATGCTGGCCCACGTGCCCGTCTACGCCCATGGCGCGGTCAAGACCGCCTGCGTGGTCGGCGGCGGCGATGGCGGCATGCTGCGCGAGATCCTGAAGCACCAATCGGTGGAACAGGCGGTGCTGGTGGAAATCGACGCCCAGGTGGTGGAATTCTGCCGCACCCACATGCCCAGCGTGTCGGCTGGCGCCTTCGACGACCCGCGCACCGAGATCGTCATCGCCGACGGCTTGAAATACATGGCCGGGACGACCCGCAAATTCGACCTGATCGTCATCGATTCCACCGACCCCATCGGCCCCGGCGGCGTGCTGTTCACCGAAGAATTCTACAAGGATTGCGCCCGCTGCCTGAACGCCGACGGCATCGTCGTCAACCAGAACGGCGTGCCCTTCCTGCAGGGCGAGGAAGTCACCGACACCTGGAAGCGGCGCCGTCCCTATTACGCCGATGTCGGCTTCTTCCTGGCCGCCGTTCCCACCTATGTGGGCGGAATGATGGCCTTGGGATGGGCCTCGGCCAGTCCCCGTGCCCGTGATGAAAGCCTCGAAACCCTCCGCGCCCGCTTCCAGGCGGCCCCGGTCGCCACCCGCTATTACAGTCCCGAAGTGCATAAGGCGGCCTTCGCCTTGCCCCCTTACGTCCAGGAACTGATACCCTGTGATTGAAAGGGGAAGGCCGTCATGGCTTCCCCGGCTTGACTCCGGCGTTTCCCCATGCCCCAATCCCCCCCTGTCCGAACAACTGGTTCCAGGGGATAGGGGCATCATGTCCAATCTGCGTATCGGCTTACGCCTGGCCCTGCTGACCGCCATCCTGGCCGTCCTGGTCCTGGTGGTCGGCGGCAAAGGGTTGTCCACCACCGGCCACTTGGCCGACAGCCTGCGTAGCGTCTATGTGGACCGGGCGGTCCCACTGGTCCAATTGTCCAACATTCAAGACCGGCTGCACCGCATGCGGGCCAACGCCATCCTGGCGGCCAGCGGCGGCTCGGTGGCCGAGGCCGAACGCCTGACCACCGACACCGCCCGGCTGCAGGCCGAGATCAACGGTATGTGGGGCCAATACATGGCCGCCCAACTGAATGCCGAGGAAAAGGCCCTGGCCGACAGCCTGGCCCGTCAACTGGCCGCCTATGCCGAAAGCCGCACCAACACCATGCGACTGGCGGCCGACGGCCGTTTCGCCGACGCCACCGCCAACATGCAGGTGGACGCGGCGGTCAAGTTCGCCGCCGCCCTGGGCAGCCTGGACCGCTTGCAGAACCTGCAGGCCGAAATCGCCAAGTCAGAATACCAAAACGCCCAATCCGATTATGAATGGGCCCTGGTGATCAATCTTGGCCTGATGTTCGGCGGTTTGCTGCTGGCCATCGGCTTGGCGGTGTTGATCGTGCGCTCGGTGGCCGGTGGCATCGTCGCCATGACCGCGGCGATGGAGCAATTGGCCGCCGGCAAGCTGGACATCACCATCCCCGCCTTGACGCAACGCGACGAGATCGGCGCCATGGCCCAAGCGCTGCAGGTGTTCAGGAAAAACGCCGTCGACAAGCGACAAGCCGAACAGGAACAACACGAACAGGCCGAAGCCGCCCGGGTGCAAGACGAAGCCCAACGCCGGAACGAAGCCGCCATCGTCGCCGAAGTGGCCGCCCTGGCCAAGGCGGCGTCGGAAGGCGACATGGAACGGCGCATTGAAACCTCTGGCATGGATGGCTTCTTGCTGACGCTTTGCCAAAGCGTCAATTCCATGGTCGGCCGCACCGGCCACGCCCTGAACGAAGTGGCCCAGGTCCTGGGCGCGCTGGCTACCGGTGACCTGACCAAGCGCATCACCGGCGATTACGACGGCATCTTCGGACGGCTGAAGACCGACTTGAATCAAACCGCCGCCAAATTGTCGACCATCGTCGGCACCATCGACCAGGCGACCAAGACCATCACCACCTCGGCCTCGGAAGTGGCGGCCGGCAGCCAGGATCTGTCGGAACGCTCGGAACAACAGGCCAGCGCGTTGGAAGAAACCGCCGCCTCCATGGAAGAATTGGCCGCCACCGTGCGCCAGAATGCCGCCAACGCCCAGGCCGCCGACCAATTGGCCGCCGACGCCCGCCAAGTCGCCGCCAATGGCGGTCAGGTGGTGACCGACGCCATCGCCGCCATGGGCCGTATCGAAAGCAGTTCGAAGAAAATCGAAGACATCGTCGGCATGATCGACGAAATCGCCTTCCAGACCAATTTGTTGGCGCTGAATGCGGCGGTCGAGGCGGCCCGCGCCGGTGAAGCCGGCAAGGGCTTTGCCGTGGTGGCCCAGGAGGTCCGCAACCTAGCCCAGCGTTCGGCCGAAGCCTCGAAGGAAATCAAGGGCCTGATCGCCGAAAGCTCGACCCAGGTGCGCTCGGGGGCCGAATTGGTCAAAAGTGCCGGCGACACCCTGGCCGACATCCTGGGCAGCGTCAAACGGGTGGCCGACATCGTCGCCGAGATCGCCTCGGCCAGCGGCGAACAGGCCAGCGGCATCGACCAGGTCAATTCCGCCGTCAGCCAGATGGACGAAATGACCCAGCAAAACGCCGCCCTGGTGGAAGAATCCGCCGCCGCCGCCCAATCCCTGGCCCACGCCGCCGAAGGCCTGGAAGAACAAATGGCCTTCTTCGTCGTCGATTCGTCCTCGACCGGGGGCATGCGCCACCACGCCGCCTTGGTCCGCTCCACCAAGATCGACCACGACACCTTCTGCAAAACGGTCAAGGACGCGGCCGCCGGCCGCAACGCCCTGGTCGCCGCCAAACTGTCCGATCACCATAACTGCCGCTTGGGCACTTGGTATGACGCGGTGAAGGAAGACAAGATCACCCGTTCGCCCCATTTCACCCGCCTGTTGGAACCGCATACCAAGGTCCACGCCGCCGGCAAGCGCGCCCTGGCCTGCCACGAACAAGGCGATGCCGCCGGCTGCGCCCAGGCCATCCGCGAGATGGATGCCGCTTCCGGGGCCGTGATGAAGGTCCTGGACCAATTGGCCGACGACATTCAGGCTCACGGCGGTGGAAAGCAGGGATGAGGACGGGACTTCACCGGGCGCTTGTCGCGTCCGTCAGCCTGGGTTTCGCCAGCTCTGCCGCCTGGGCCGACCGCGCCGACCGCGCGCTTTTGCGTGACGCTTTCCAAAAGGCCGGCCAAACCGAACAGGCGGCCGAGCCCAAGGTGGAATTGCTCGACGAGATCATCGAAAAGATCGCCGCCCGCCACATCGACGCCCGTTCCACCCATCCGCTGGCCGAAAAGGCCGCCGCCAGCATCGCCGCCAAGCCGGCCAGCCTGGAGGAAGGCTTCCAGGCCGCCACCGCCGAGCTGACCCACGTGCTGGACCCCCATACCGCCTATTTGTCGCCCAGCGAATGGAAGGACATGCAGGTCTCGGTGTCGGGCAAGTTCAGCGGTGTCGGCATGGAACTGGCCATGAAGGACAAGAAGGTGATGGTGGTCAGCCCCATCGACGGGTCACCCGCCGCCGCCGCCGGCATCAAACCCGACGACCAGGTGATGGCGGTGGACGGCGAACCGGTGGAAGGCCGCACCCTGTCGCAAGTGGTCAGCCGTATCCGTGGCCCGGTGGGTCATGACGTGCGCCTGTTGCTGCAATCCCCGGACGGCAAACAGCGCGAGGTCACCATTACCCGTGACATCATCCGCCTGCACCCGGTCAAGGGCCGGCTGGAAGGCGACGTCGCCGTGGTCCGCGTCAGCCAATTCTCGGGCGGGGTGTCGTCCATGCTGCGCCAGGAAATCCAGGAACTGGAAAAACAATCGGCGTTCGGGCTGAAAGGCATCGTGCTGGATCTGCGGCGCAATCCCGGGGGCGTGCTGGACGAAGCGGTGCGCATGGCCGATTTGTTCCTGGGCGCCGTCCCCATCGTCAGCACCAAAGCCCGCGAACCCGACGACAGCGAGAACCGCAGCGGCCGGGCCGGCGAGATTTTGCCGGGCGTTCCCATGGTGGTGATGATCGACGGCGGCAGCGCCTCGGCCTCGGAAATCGTCGCCGGGGCCTTGAAGGACAACAAGCGTGCGGTGCTGGTCGGCCAGAAAAGCTATGGCAAGGGCAGCGTCCAGGTGTTGCAGGAAGTGTCGGAAGGCGGCATCCGCGTCACCATCGCCCGCTATTTCCGCCCCAGCAACCAACCGGTGGACGGCATCGGCATCACCCCCGATATCGAAATCGCCCCGTCCGAAACCGGCGATTCCCAATTGGACATGGCGCTGAAGACGGTGCGCGGGAAATAAATCCCGCGCCCCCTATTTCTGTGCGTCGGCCCAATCGCTCAGGTGTTGGGCCAATTGGCGGGCGGTGCGTTCATCCAGATCGATGATGGTGAAACGCGCCCGGCCTTCCTTGATGCGCAGCCGCAACATGCGCAGACCGCTGTCATGGTCCACCGCCGACAGGCTGAGGTGACGGCTCCACGGCGCCTCGATCTCGGCCAGTGGGGTGATCTGTTCTTCCGACATGGTTTTCTCCCTTGTGCCGATTCAGCCCATGCCGAAACGGCTGTTTTTCAATATTGGCCCGTGCCGGGCTGCTCGGACGCCGGTTCAACTTCCCTGAATTCTGTCGTGATACCGCGCCCGGTACAACAGGCGTGGTCGCGTCGGGTCATCGACGAAGCGTTCGCGAGTGTGCAGCACGTTGTTGCACAAAAGTCCCCATCCCGCCTGCAATCGGCCAGTGAAGATGTCGGCGCCGCCCGCATCCAGGATTTCGCGGATGATTTGTGCTGCGGCGACGGCATCGGCATGCCATTCGATGGACCGGGTGCGCGCCGTGTAACGCATGGCCAGCCGCCCGTCCTCGGTAAAGAACACCGGTCCGGTCATCGCCGGTCGGGTCATGCCTTCGTCTTCGTTGCCGGGAATGGTCATGGCCCCAGGCTGCGACAGGACCCGGACCAGATCGGGATCACGCTCACGCAATTGGATGTACAGCAGATCGGGGTCCATCAGCTTGTTCTCGCCGCCCTGGGCCGCCGGCCGGCTGCAATGCAGGATCAGCGAGCGCACCCGGGTGGCGGCGGGATTGTAATAACCGTCGGTGTGCCAGGCGATGGGGCGTTCGGTATAAGGGATATAGCGGGCCCGCGCGCCCTCGGACGCCACCGCCAAGGGGGTGATGCCGTCATCGTCGGCCAGATGGTTGCGATCCAAGGACCGCAATCCGAAGTGCTGCCCCAAGGCCGCCACCGCCAGTTTGTCGTCACGGTCTGCTGACGTTTTCGTTTCCACATAAAGCGCCATGTTGCTGCGCCGCACCTGCGCCCGCAAAGCCTCGGACTCGGAGGCGGTCAGCGCCGCGATGTCGCCCACCTCGACCACCAATTGGGTCAAATCGATGGGGCGCGACGACAACTTTTGATCACGCCAACGACCGTAACCGGCCGCGTCATCCAGGTCGAAAGCCATGACGCTCACCCCTTTTCTTGCGCTGCAGCATTAAATTCGCCAGCGCAGCAAATAACGTTTTTACAGTAACTTAGGACATTACCGGGGTGGGTATTATTTGTCATTGCAAACTCCCTGCGACGTTTTTCGTCTTTGCTAAAAGAATCCTCTTGGAACCTGGAAGTCCATAATATTATGATCCATTAATGTAACAAGGGCGATTGGCCCGCCGCGTCACTTTGACCGCGACGAGAGCCGCATAAAAAAGCCCGGACAGGGACGGTTCCAAGGCAGGCGGAAAGCTACCTGGACACGATGAATTGAGAGAGGGAATCCGAGCCCTTCCGGCCGAGCGACCGATTGGGCCGAAGGGGGGAGATCGCGTCCGGACAATGCCGCACGCCCCCGCAAACAAGATGGTCAGGGAGAGTAGGACGATGTCGAAGAAGATGCCCCAGACGCCGCTTCTGGACCAGTTGGAGAGCGGTCCCTGGCCGAGCTTCGTGACCGGTTTGAAGCGACTGGCCAATGATGAAGGCCAGCCTTATGCCGATTACATGAAAAGCCTGTTGGGCCAGTTGGAACTGAGCTACGAGACCCGCAAGGGCTATTGGAAGGGCGGCACGGTCGGCGTGTTCGGCTATGGTGCCGGCGTCATCCCGCGCTTTTCCGAAGTGGCCGACAAGCACCCCGAATCGTCCGAATTCCACACGCTGCGCATCATGCCGGCGCCGGGCTTCTTCTATGACACCAAGACCCTGCGCGCGCTTTGCGACATCTGGGCCGAACATGGGTCCGGCCTGATCGCGCTGCACGGCCAGTCGGGCGACATCATGATGCAGGGCTGCCGCACCGAACAGGTGCAGCATGCCTGGGACAAGATCAACGAACTGGGCTTCGACATGGGCGGCGCCGGTGCCGGCGTACGTACCGCCGCGTCCTGTGTGGGTCAGGCGCGGTGCGAACAGGCCTGCTTCGACACGCTGAAGGCCCACCGCACGGTGATCAACGACTTCACCGACGACATCCACCGCCCCAGCCTGCCCTATAAGATGAAGTTCAAGTTCTCGGGCTGCGCCAATGACTGCGCCAACGCGACGCAACGCGCCGACGTGGCCGTCATCGGCACCTGGCGCGACGACATGCAGGTCAACCAGGACGAAGTGAAGGCCAAGGTCGCCCAGCTGGGTCGCAAGGAATTCATCAACCAGGTGATCCGCATGTGCCCGTCCCAGGCCCTGGCGCTGAACGACGACGACACCTTGGACGTGGACAACAAGTCCTGCGTGCGCTGCATGCACTGCATCAACGTCTGCACCAAGGCACTGAAGCCCGGCAAGGACCGCGGCATCGCCATCCTGGTGGGTGGCAAGCGCACGCTGAAGATCGGCGATCTGATGGGCTCGGTCCTGGTTCCCTTCATGAAGTTGGAAACCGAGGACGATTACGAGCGTCTGCTGGAACTGGCCCACAACATGCTGGACTTCTTCGCCGAAAACGCCCTGGAACACGAGCGTACCGGCGAAATGATCGAACGCATCGGCGTGGTCAACTACCTGGAAGGCATCGGCCTGGATCTTGACGTCAACATGATCGCCCAGCCGCGCACCAATTCCTATGTCCGCACCGACGGCTGGGATGACGAAGCCCGCAAGTGGAACGAACGCAAGACCAACGCGGCCGAATAAGAACGAGAGAGGGGAGACTTCACCCATGAGCGAATTGCGCCGTCCCATCGAGAGCGGCGTGCCTGAAAGCACGCAGTTCATGCACCCGGTTTTGCGGGAAAATTATGGCCGCTGGGCCTGGCACGACCGTCCGCGTCCGGGCGTGTTGCGCCACGTGTCCGACACCGGTGTCGCCATGTTCACCATCAAGGCCGGCACCCAGCGCCAGATGGATGTCTATACCATCCGCAAGCTGGCCGACATCGCCGACGAATTCTGCGACGGCTATATCCGTTTCACCATCCGTTCGGCGGTCGAGTTCATGACGCCGAAGGAAGAAAACGTCGCGCCCTTGATCGACCGCCTGGAGGCCGAAGGCTTCCCGGTGGGCGGCACCGGCAATTCGGTGGGCTTCATCAGCCACACCCAGGGCTGGCTGCACTGCGACATTCCCGGCACTGACGCGTCGGGTGTGGTCAAGGCGCTGATGGACCAGTTGGTGGATGAATTCAAGAACGAAGACATGCCCAACCGCGTCAAGATCACCACCAGCTGCTGCCAGATCAATTGCGGCGGCCAGGGTGACATCGCCATCAACGTCCAGCACACCAAGCCGCCGGTGATCAACCACGAACTGGTGGCCGGCGTCTGCGAACGTCCCGCCGTCATCGCCCGTTGCCCGGTGGCGGCCATCCGTCCGGCCCTGGTCGGCGGCAAGCCGTCCCTGGAAGTGGACGAAAAGAAATGCGTGTGCTGCGGTGCGTGTTATCCGCCCTGCCCGCCCATGCAGATCAACGACCCGGTCAATTCCAAGATCGCCATCTGGGTCGGCGGCAAGCATTCGTCGACGCGCTCCAAGCCGATGTTCCACAAGCTGGTGGCCGCCGGTATCCCCAACAACGCGCCGCGCTGGCCGGAAGCCGCCGAAGTGGTGCGCAAGATCCTGGGCGCCTACAAGGCCGATGCCCGGGCTTGGGAACGCATGGGTGAATGGATCGAACGCATCGGCTGGCCGCGTTTCTTCGAGCTGACCGAACTGCCCTTCACCAAGTACCACGTGGACAATTGGCGCGGTGGCCGTGCCAACCTGAACACGTCGGCGCATCTGCACTTCTAAGGGGGAAGGCGCATGAAGTTCGGCATTCTGGTCAACGAAGGCCCCTATAACCACCAGGCCTCGGATTCCGCCTATCGCTTCGCCAAGGCGGCCATCGACAAGGGGCACCAGATTTTCCGCGTGTTCTTCTATTACGACGGGGTTCTGAATGCGACCAAGCATTCGGACCCGCCGTCCGACGACCGCAACGTGGTCAAGAACTGGCAGAAGCTGGCGGAAGACCATCACGTCGATCTGGTGGTTTGCGTCGCCGCCGGCATGCGCCGCGGCATCGTCGAAGACAGCTTGGCCCCGGGTTTCCGGATTTCGGGCCTGGGCCAGCTGATCGAGGCCGGCATCCAAGCCGACCGCATGGTCACCTTCGGCGATTAAGGGGGAGACGTTATGGAAGAAGAATTCGAAGGCGGTATCGTCAAGAAGTTCATGTTCGTCAACCGCAAGGCCCCCTATGGCACCGTCTATGCGCTGGAAGTGCTGGAAATGGTGCTGATCTCGGCGGCTTTCGACCAAGACGTCCATGTGGCTTTCCTGGATGACGGCGTCTACCAGATCAAGAAGGGCCAGGACACCAAGGATCTGGGCCACAAGAACTTCTCGCCCACTTATCGGGCGCTGGAAGGCTATGACATCGAAAAGCTGTTCGTCGAGCGCGAAAGCCTGGAAGAACGGGGCCTGTCCGAAGCCGACCTGTTGGTCGACGTCGAGGTCGTCAGCCGCGCCGAGATGGCCAAGCTGATGGGCGAGATGGACGTGGTGATGACGGCGTAAGGAGAGAACGACCATGAGCACCTTGCACACCGTCAACAAGTCACCGTTCGAACGCGCCAATCTGCAATCCTGCCTGGGCCACGCCCAAGACGGCGATTGCGTTTTGCTGATGGAAGACGCGGTGGTCGCCGCCATGGCCGCCACCGCCCTGGCCCCCAAGCTGGCCGACGCGGCGCAATCGGTGAAGATTTTCGTGCTTGGCCCCGATCTAAAGGCTCGGGGTCTGGATCCGGCCGGCGTGGCCGACGGTATCGGGGTTGTCGATTATGACGGCTTCGTCGACCTGGCGGCGGAAAGCTCCGCCGTTCATGCCTGGCTTTGATAACAAGAAGAGGGAGTAAAACAGATGGCTTACGAAACCAACGGCAAAAGCGTCGAGGCTGACGAAGAAGGCTTCCTGGTCAACATCAACGACTGGAACGAGGATCTGGCCGGCCTGATCGCCAAGGACGAAGGGATCGACATGTCTCCCGAGCATTGGGAAGTGGTGAACTTCCTGCGCGAGTACTATGCCGAATACCAGATCGCCCCGGCCGTGCGCGTGCTGACCAAGGCCATCGCCAAGAAGATGGGTCCGGAAAAGGGCAACAACAAGTATCTGTACGAGTTGTTCCCCTATGGCCCCGGCAAGCAGGCGTGCAAGATCGCCGGCCTGCCCAAGCCGACCGGCTGCGTCTAAGTTTTGACGTGATCATTGCCCCCGCCGCTGGCGGGGGCGCCTTTCCCTGCCCGCTACAAACGGGCAACCGGACAGGTGTGTCCGCACGGCAGACCCGAGGATGACGTGACGACCTTTTTCGCCATTCTATTCTACGCGGCATTCGCGATCCTGGTGGTGGGTGTGGGCCTGAAAGTGGCCCAATATGCCCGCACCCCGGCGCCGCTGAAGATTCCCACCACCCCGGCCCCGCTGACCCCAGCCGGCGCTGCGTTTCGGGTGGGGCGCGAGGTCGCGCTTTTCGAAAGTCTGTTCAAGGCCAACAAGCCCTTGTGGATTTTCGCCATGGTCTTCCATCTGGGCCTGGCCCTGGTGGTGGTCCGCCACCTGCGCTATTTCATCGACCCGGTCTGGGCCCCCATCGTCTGGCTGCAGCCCTTCGGCATCTATGGCGGCATGGCCATGCTGGCCGGCCTGGCGGCCTTGTTCGTCCGCCGCATCGTCATCCAACGCATCGCCTATATCAGCGGTCCGTCCGATTACCTGATGCTGGCGCTGCTGTTGGCCATAGGCGCCAGCGGCATGATGATGAAGATGGTCGCCCACACCGACATCGTCGCCGTCAAAAGCTTTTTCCTGGGCCTGATGGTGTTCGACATCCGCGCCCTGCCCGCTGACCCGATCCTGGCCATCCACCTGTTCCTGGTGGCGTTGCTGATGCTGGTCTTCCCGTTCTCCAAGCTGCTGCATGCGCCGGGCGTATTCTTCAGCCCCACCCGCAACCAGGCCGACGACCCGCGTGAACGCCGCCATCTGGCGCCCTGGGCTGCCCAATTGGAACGCGAGAGGAATTAAGCCCATGGCCGCCGACACCAAAATCCCCGCCATGGGCGACCCCGCCGAACGGGCCATCCCCTGCCTGCAGCCCGACGCCATGGCACAGTCCAAGCCCTATGTGGCCGCACCCGCCCATAACGAGCCGTTGGGTTTCCCCGGCGAACTGGTTCCCGATTGGCAGGAAAAGGGCATCGCCCGAATGGGCGAACTGTTGGGCAAGTACAAAAGCCTGCAGGTCTACATGGACATCTGCGTCAAATGCGGCGCCTGCACCGACAAATGCCATTACTTCCTGGGCACCGGCGACCCCAAGAACATGCCGGTGGCCCGCCAAGACCTGTTCCGGTCCGTCTATCGCCGCTATTTCACCCCTGTCGGCAAGGCCTTGGGGGCGGTCGGCATGGGCAAGCTGGTCGGCGCGCGGGAATTCACCAAGGAGGTGTTGGACGAATGGTTCAACTACTTCCACCAGTGTTCGCAATGCCGCCGCTGCTCGGTGTTCTGCCCCTATGGCATCGACACCGCCGAAGTGTCCATGGCGGCCCGCGACATCATGGACAATATCGGCCTGGGCCATAAATACGCCAACGAGATCATCGGCAAGGTCCACAAGATCGGCAACAATCTGGGCCTGCCCGGACCGGCGCTGATCGACAATCTGGAAGGCCTGGAAGAAGACCTGAAGGACGAAACCGGCCAGGACATCCGCATGCCGGTGGACCAAGAAGGCGCCGAGATTCTGTTGGTGACGCCGTCGGCGGATTTCTTCGCCGAGCCGCATGTTCTGGGCCTGATGGGTTACGCCAAGGTGTTCCACGCCGCCGGCACCTCGTGGACGCTGTCCACCAAGGCCACCGAAGCCGCCAATTTCGCCATGTTCATCGGCAATTACGAACAGATGCAAAAGATCGCCATGCGCATCCGCGAGGCGGCTTTGGAACTGGGCGTCAAGCGCATCATCTTCGGCGAATGCGGCCATGCCTGGCGCGTGGCGTATTCGTTCCTGAACACGCTCATCGGTCCCATGGACTTCCTGGATCCGCGCTACCCCAAGCCGCAGCATATCCTGGAATTCACCTATGACCTGATCAAGCGTGGCGGCATCAAGCTGGACAAGTCCGGCAATGACGGCATGGTGCTGACCTTCCACGATTCGTGCAACGTGGCGCGGGCCAGCCGCATGGGCGATTTCGCCGGCGGCCAGTTCGTCATCCCGCGCGAAGTGATCAAGGCCTGCGTGCCGAAATTCGTCGACATGCACGCCGACACCATCGGCGAAAAGACGTTCTGTTGCGGCGGTGGCGGCGGTCTGTTGACCGACGAATTGATGGATGTCCGCATCAAGGGCTCGGCGCCCCGCATGGAAGCGCTGAACGATGTGGTCAAACGCGAAGGCGTCACCCACATGGCGGCCATCTGCGCCATTTGCAAGGCGCAGTTTACCAAGGTGCTGCCCACTTACGGCTTCGACCGGGAAATGATCGTGTCGGTTCACCAATTGGTGAGCAACGCCATCGTGCTCGGCAATAACGACTGAAGAACGACTGAAAAAATATTCAGTTTCAGGGAGAGGGTTTCATGGCCAAGACCACCGCCAAGGCGATCACCGAAGGCAAGAATTTCCGCCGTTACAAGGATGGCGCCACCGATTATCCGCAGTGGACCGACGCCATTTTCCAGGCGGGCTGGTCGCACAAATGCCCCACTTACGTGCTGCGCACGCCGCCGTGCTCGGGCTCGTGCCCGTCGGGTCACGACATCCGTGGCTGGCTGGACATCACGCGGGGCATGGAAAAGCCGCCGGCCGACACCAGTTGGCAGCAATACGCCTTTGCCCGCATGACCGACGCCAACCCCTTCCCGTCCATCATGGGCCGCGTCTGCCCCGCTCCGTGCGAGCAGGGCTGTAACCGCAACATGGTGGAAGAGCATGTGGGCATCAATTCCGTCGAACATTTCGTCGGCGATTGGGCCATCGACAACAACGCCGCCTACCCTGCGGTGACGGCCGAAACCGGCAAGCATGTCGCCGTCATCGGCGGCGGCCCCGCCGGTCTGTCGGCGGCCTTCCAACTGCGCCGTCGCGGCATCGCGGTGACCCTGTTCGAAGCCAACGCCGAATTGGGCGGCTTCATGCGGTATGGCATTCCCGGCTATCGCGTGCCGCGCGATGTCATGGACGCGGAAATCAAGCGCATCATCGATTTGGGGGTCACCGTCAAGACCAACATGCGTGTCGGCCGTGACGTCACCATCGCCCAGTTGGAAGCCGATTTCGACGCCATCTTCTGGGGTGTCGGCACCCATAAGGGCCGCGGCCTGCCGGTTCCCGGCTGGGAAAACACCCCCAATTGCGTGTCGGGCATCGCCTTCCTGAAAGCCTTCAACGAAGGCCGCCTGCAGGCGGTGACCGGGCGTATCATCGTGGTCGGCGGTGGCGACACCTCCATCGACGTGGCCTCGGTCGCCCGCCGTCTGGGCCACATCAAGGAAGTCTCGGCCCAGGACCGCATCGAACATGTGATCTTCGGCGAAGCCGCCCATGACGTGGCCTCGGCGGCCAAGCGCGAGGGCTGCGAAACCACCCTGACCAGCCTGTTCCCGGTGGAAAAGATGATGGCGGCTCAGCGCGAGGTGGACGACGCCAAGCGCGAAGGCATCGACATCAAGGGCGGCGTCATGCCGTTGGAGGTGCTGAAGGGCGCCGATGGCCGCGCCACTGGCCTCAAGATGTGCAAGTGCACCATGAACGGCATGGTCCCCGAGCCCGTCGCCGGCACCGAATTCATCATCGAAGCCGATCTGATCGTCGCCGCCATCGGCCAAAAGGGCGATCTGGAAGGCCTGCCGGAACTGGATAACGGTAACGGCTTCATCAATGCCGACAAGACCATGCGCATCCCCGGCCGCCCCAAGCATTTCGTCGGTGGCGACGTGGTGCGTCCGCATCTGCTGACCACCGCCATCGGCCACGGCCGGGTGGCGGCGGCCTCGATCGCCGAGTTCCTGGAAAGCGGCGAAGTGTCCAAGCGCCCCAAGGTGGACGTGCAGCATTGGAAGCTGTTGAACAAGCTGCGCGAAACCAATCTGTCTCCGGCCGAATATGACGGCATGCCGACGCGCGGCACCAGCGGCGCCAAATTCGCCGTGCACAATTTCGAGGATCGCGGCGCCAACGAAATCATCACCCACGAAGAATTGTTCCTGGGTCACTTCACCCACAACCCGCGCCGCCATCGCAGCGAAATCCATATCGGTGCCGACGAGGTGATCGGCAATTTCACCGAACGCCTGCTGAAACTGGACGAAAGCCAGGCCATCGACGAAGCCAAGCGTTGCATGTCGTGCGGCCTGTGCTTCGAATGCGACAATTGCGTGGTGTTCTGCCCGCAGACGGCGGTCAGCCGGGTGGGCAAGTCCGAACGCACCACCGGGCGTTACGTGCAGACCGATTATTCCAAGTGCATCGGTTGCCACATCTGTGCCGATGTTTGCCCCACCGGCTATATCCAGATGGGCTTGGGGGAATAGGCATGGGCGTGCGGGCTGTCCTGTTGGCCCTGTTGCTGGGGCTGTTCAGCGCCATGGGGGGATATGCCTGGGCCGGGGAAACCGGCCCAAGCTTCCCCAAGGCCACTTCAACGGCCCTTGGGGGGTCGTGCGTGGATGATCCGGCCACCATGCGCCGGCACCATTTCGACTTCTTGAAGCACCAGCGCGACGACACCCTGCGCCAGGGGATCCGGGGGGCCAAATACAGCCTGAAGGAATGCGTGTCCTGCCACGCCCAGGTCAAGGACGGCCATGCGGTGCCGGTCAACGCCCCGGGCCAGTTCTGCGCGTCCTGTCATGAATACGCGGCGGTCAGCGTCGATTGCTTCAGCTGTCACGCCACCACGCCGCAACAGCCGCAGCAGCAAGCGGAGGCCAAGTGATGAACCACGACACCACACGCCGCGATCTGTTGAAGGCGGCGGCGGTCGGCGCGGTGACCATCGCCCCCGGCCTGACCTTGATCGCGCCGGCCGCCCAGGCCCGCGCCCTCGGCCAACCGGCCAGCGCCACCAATCGCTGGGGCCTGTTGATCGACACCAGCAAATGCGACAGCGGCTGCACCGCCTGCGTCGATGCCTGCAAGACCGAGATGGGCCTGCCCGCCTTGGACCGTCCGGCCACCGACGCCCAGTATATCCGCAAGGTGGACGTCACCGACCTCAAGACCGGCAACCAGCATTCGCTGCCCGTCATGTGCCAGCATTGCGCACACCCGCCCTGCGTCGATGTCTGCCCCACCGGTGCGTCGATGAAGCGGGCCGACGGCATCGTCCTGGTGGACCGCCACATCTGCATCGGCTGCCGCTATTGCATGATGGCCTGCCCCTATAAGGCGCGGTCCTTCGCCCATGAAGACCAGACCGACCAGAAAGCCGTCAATCCGCGCGGCAAGGGCTGTGTCGAGGGCTGCACGCTTTGTGCCCATCGCATCGATGCCGGCGGCCAGCCGGCCTGCGTCGAGGCGTGTTCCAAGGATGGCGGGGCCGCCATGCTGTTCGGTGATCTGAACGACCCCAAATCCGAGATTTCCCAGCGTATCTCGAAGGAAGCCACCAGCCGCATCCGCGCCGATCTGGGCGTCGAGCCGGCCATCCGCTATCAGGGGATCTAAGCCATGAGCAGCCATCGCGTCGATTATCTGGCGATCCCCGCCTGGACCAAGGGCTGGTTGACCATCCTGGGCGGCTTGGCCGCCGTCATCGCCATCGCCGGTCTTTCGGTCCTTTACATGGAACATCAGGGCCATTGGGTCACCGGCATGACCAACCAGGTGGTGTGGGGCATGCCCCATGTCTTCGCCATCTTCCTGATCGTCGCCGCGTCCGGCGCGCTGAATGTCGCGTCCATCGGATCGGTGTTCGGGCGCGAGGTCTATCAGCCGCTGGGCCGGCTGTCGGCGCTGATGGCCATGGCCTTGCTGGCCGGTGGATTGGGGGTGTTGGTGCTTGATCTGGGGCGGCCCGACCGCCTGATCGTCGCCATGACCCATTTCAATTTCAAATCCATCTTCGCCTGGAACGTCATCTTGTATTCCGGCTTCTTCGCCGTGGTCGGCTTCTATCTGTGGACGATGATCGACTGGCGCATGAAGAAGGTCTACAAACCGGCCGCCATCACCGCCTTTTTGTGGCGGTTGATCCTGACCACCGGTACCGGCTCGATCTTCGGGTTCCTGATGGCACGCGACGCCTATAACAGCGCGGTCATGGCACCCTTGTTCATCGCCATGTCCTTCGCTTTCGGCCTGGCGCTGTTCATCTTGTTCCTGATGGGCTCCAGCACCGCCCTGGCGCGGCCGCTTTCGCAGGAATTGCTGCGCAAAAAAGGCCGGCTGTTGGGCCTGTTCATCGCCGCCAATCTGTATTTCGTCGCCATCCAGCACGTCACCGCGCTGTATCAGGCCGATCGCGGCCCGGTCGAGGCCTTCATCTTGCTGCATGGCGGGGTGTACACGTGGTTGTTCTGGGGCGCACAGATCGCCCTGGGCGGCATCGTGCCCCTGATCCTGGTGCTGCGCCCGCAGGCCACGCGATGCCATCTGCGGGCAGCGTCCGTGCTGGTGGTGCTGGGCGGAATGGCGCAGATTTACGTCATCCTGATCGGCGGTCAGGCCTTCCCCTTGACCCTGTTCCCCGGCATGGAGGTGAGTTCCAGCTTCGCCGACGGCCAGGTCAATGCCTATGTCCCCACCTTGGCGGAAATCTTGCTGGGATTGGGTGGTTTCGCCCTGGCCCTGTTGCTGACCATCATCGGCGCCAGCGCTTTTCGCATCCTGCCGCAATCCCTGGGCGACGGCGAGGAAGCCACCGCCGAAGTCATCGACGCCGAGGGTGAACCGCTGGCCGCACAATAAACCCTTGTGCCCCTCTGGCCTCTTCCTCTCCCCTTGTGTTAAATTTCCGCACAGGGGAGCATCCGGTCGAAAGGGCCTTGGCCGCCAGCCATGACAACCATTCTTGTCGTCGACGATTCGAAATTTTTTCTATCGGTCCTGACGTCGAAGCTGCGCGCCACCGGTTTCCAGGTGATCGGGGCGGCATCGATCGCCGAAACGCGTGAAATTCTGGCCACCCGGCGTGACGAGATTTTCATGGCGTTGCTGGATCTGTTCCTGCCCGACGGCCCCGAGGGCGAGGTGGTCGACCTCGCCATTTCCCACGGCATCCCGTCGGTGGTGTTCACCGGCAATTATTCCGAAGACACCCGCGACCGTGTGCTGTCCAAGCGGGTCATCGACTATGTGGTCAAGGACGACCCGTCCAGCCTGGATTACCTGGCGTCGCTGGTCCATCGCCTGGACCACAACCGCACCATCCGCGCCATGGTGGTGGACGACGCCACCACGTCGCGCAAATACATGGTCGACCTGCTGTCGCTTTATCAGTTCCAGGTGGTCGAGGCCACCAACGGTGAACAGGCACTGCAACGTCTGGCCGACACCGACAACATCCGGATGGTGATCACCGATTACCACATGCCGGTCATGGACGGCTTCCAATTGATCAAGGCCATCCGCCGCACCTGGCGCCGCGATCAGGTGGCGGTCATCGGCGTGTCGTCGTCGGGGTCCAGCACGCTTTCCGCCAAGTTCATCAAAAGCGGCGCCAACGACTTTTTGAACAAGCCGTTCCTGCGCGAGGAATTCTTCTGCCGCATCGCCATGAACGTGGACCTGCTGGAACAGGTGGACCAGTTGAAGGCGGCGGCCACCACCGACTTCCTGACCGGGGTGCCCAACCGCCGGGCGTTTTTCGAACGCGCCCTGCCCCTGGTCGCCGCGGCCCTGCGCGGTCAAGCCCAGGTTTCCATGGGATTGATCGACCTGGACCATTTTAAATCCATCAACGACACCCACGGACACGAAGCCGGCGATTCCGCCTTGGTGGCGGTGGCCAAGATGCTGCAGGCCGAATGCCGCCAGACCGATTTGGTGGCCCGTTTCGGTGGCGAGGAATTCTGCGTCCTGGCCTTCAACCTGCCCGAGGACAGCCGCGACGCCTATTTCGAACGCCTGCGCAGCCGGATCAGCGATCTGCGCCTGGATTTCGGCGGCAAACCCGTCAGCCTTAGTGCCAGCATCGGTGTCGCCACTGATCCGAGCGAGGGTTTGGATGGGCTGATCGCCGAGGCGGATCGCCAGCTTTATCGGGCCAAACAAGCAGGCCGCAACCGGGTGTGCTGGCTGAAATAAATCGATAAAATTTGACGAAAATTATTATTGGTTGTCGCTTAATTTTATCAATAACACCATTTGTTGTATTCTGTTTAAAGATGGTTCATCTTGGTCTTAAGCCCCCCTTTGTGTGGACAAGACCATGAGCGCCGTCGCCACCCCCACCTTGGCTTTACCGTCCCTGGTCGCCCCCGCCCAACCGGTCGAGACCATCCGCACCTTGCTGCGCCGGGAAGTGGCCGCCATCTTGAAGGATTCCATGCCGGTCCTGGCCCTGGTCGCCGAAGACAAGGTCTATGACCACGTCATGGCCGACCCCATCTTGCTGGAACAGGCGTTCCGGGTGATGCGTGGCAATCCCGAATTGTTCAAGGACGTGTTGACCACACCCCAGCGCCAATTGCCGGCCAATGACGAAGACCCCCTGTGGTGCGGCCGCACGCTTTCCGAAGTGGTGGCCCTGGTGGTACGCGCCTGCGCCCGGCGTTATTTCAAGCAGCGGCTGAAAGCCCCCAAGTTCCGCCCCCTGCGCCAACCGCAGATCGGTTTTTGGCGGTCCCTGGGCATCATGCTGGGCCTGGCCGACCCGCCGGCCCCGGTGCGCCGCAAGCCGCAGCCCAGCGCCGGCGACAAGCTTTACACCGCTATGCGCGATTTGCTGCGCTATGAATGGCAGGTGCCGCTGATCCCGGCTTATTCGACGCTGTCGCCGCAATTGGTCCATTCGCTGGGTGAAAAGCTGTTGGAATACCGCGATCCGCTGAAGGTTCAGCTGCTGTCCGACTACGCCACCGAAAGCGCTTTGGTGGACGGCAAGCTGCCGTTGTTGCTGTCCGACGCCCATCGTCTGATGACCGCGGCGTCCGACAACATCAACGCCGAAGTGCTGTGGAACGTCTGCCAGAAGATGCGCATGGCGGCCTTGTTCCCCGGCCACGACACCGCCGAGATGCGTAAAGCGGTGTCGCTGGTGGCGGCGACCAGCCCGGCGGCGCTGAAATTGCTGCTGCCGGTCCTGGGCGACGACATCCGCAAGTTCACCCTTTACCTGTTCACCGTCTACGGCAAGTTCGGCCCCGGCCGGTATCGCCAAGTGCTGGGGGCCCAGTGCCAGACCTGGGTGGTGGAAGGCATGGCCAAGCGCGTGGCCAAGGAACCGCCTTTGGTCGGCACCCACGAGGAAATGAAGCGCACCATCGAATCCTGGCTGGACAGCACCTTGGAAACGGTGGCCAACGACGAAAACCAGAAGACCGAAATGTTGGGCGCCCTGGACGGCGTCGCCGACAAGGGCAGCAAGCCGGCCTGATCAGGCCGGCGTGATGCGCAGCCGCGTTTCCTCCAATTCCCCGCGATTTTCCAAGATGGGATAGGCCACCGACGCGATATGGGCGTTGATGCGTTTCAGATCGCGCAGAATATCCAGATGCAGGGCGCTGGTCTCGATACTTTCCCGCCGGCCACTGCCGACACGGCTGAGATGCGCTTCGGCGGCATTGCGTTCCAAGATGCGGATTTCCGCTTTTTCCGCCACCAATTGTCGCGCCATGCGCACGTCGCCGGTCATGAACACCGTCAGCGCCATGCGCAGGTTGTCCAGGGTCTGGGTGAACAAGGCGGCGATGTCGGCCATGCCTTCCTGGGAAAATGACAGATGGCGCTTGGCCTTCTTTTCCGCCAGGTCGCGCAAATTGCGGTCGATGATGTCGCCCATGTGTTCCAGGTTGATGGCGAAGGTCATGATGTCGTTGGCCCGGCGTCGTTCGTCTTCGTCCAAATCGTCATTGGTCAGACGCGCCACATACAGCTTCACCGCCTGATGCAGGGAATCGACCACGTCGTCCATCTTGCCGATGTCGCTGCCCTTGGCCGCCTTTCCCGACAACATGTCCAGGCATTGGCGCAGCATGGCTTCCACTTGGTCGCCGATGCGCAGCGTCTCGCGTGCGGCCAGTCCAATGGCGACGGCGGGGGAATCAAGGGCGGAATCGTCCAGGTAACGCGGCTGACGACCATCCTCGGCCTCGGGCACATCGGGGCGCAGGCGGGCCAACAGCGCCGCCATGGGCGTGGTCAGCGGCAGGAACACCAAGGCCAGGGCCAGATTGAACGCCACGTGGAAGGCCACCAATTGCGACACCAGATCACCGCCCAAGGTGGCGACGAAACCGGACAGATGATCCAAGAAGGGCAGCACCACCACGCAGCCCACGGCCCGCACCAACAGATTGCCCAGCGGCACCCGGCGGAATGTCGGCTTTTGATCGCCGGTTTCCAGCACCGGCGACAAGGCGCTGCCCAGATTGGCCCCCAGGACCAAGGCGAAGCCGAAGGCGGCACCGAAATCACCCTTGGCCGCCAAGGGCAGGATCAACAGGATCGAGGCCACCGAGGAATGGGCCAACAGCGCCAGCAGCGCCGCCAGCACCACGCCGACCAGCCAGGCGCCGTCCAAATCGTGCAGCACCTGACGCAACTGGGCCGAATTGCGCAACGGTTCCGAGGCCACGTCCAGCAGATGCAGCGACAGCAGCATCAGCCCCAACCCGATCAACGCCTTGGCCAAGGGACGACGGTGACCGCCGCCGCCCGAGCGGAACAGCACCACGCCGCTGAGCACCAGAATGGCGGAAAGCGGACCGACGTCGAAGGTCAGGAACTTGACCACCAGGCTGGTGCCGACATTGGCGCCCAGCATCACCGCCTGGGCCATGTCCACCCCCATCAGCCCACGGCCGACGAAAGAGGCGCTCATCAGACAGGTGGCGGTACTGCTTTGCAGGGCGATGGTGACCACGGTCCCCATGCCCAACGACATCAGGCGGTTGTCGGCGCCGCCATTGATGAAACGGCGCAAAGGGGCGCCGAAAGCGCGGGACATGCCGCTGGAAACCATACGCAGGCCCCACAGCAACAGGGCCGCCGCCCCCAGGATGTTGACCAGAACCACCGCTTCGCCCATGGGCCGGACCTCCGTCCGGGCGCGGGAGCAATCAACAACGGTGATCGTCGGCCCTTAGGACCACTATGACCACCGCCCAGTGCCGCCGGGCCCGAAGTGCTTCATAGGATCGTAAGAGCCGAGGTCATGACGACGGCTCACCGTCATCATATTGTCATAAATATGTAACAATCAATGCAGCAGCGGCTTGCCCATACCGAAGCCAGACCGGGTCATACACCGCGCTCGCGCTTGCCGACCCGTTTCATCGACCCCAGCAGCGACAGACCGGCCCAGGCCACCACCACCACCAACGAGATCAGATAGCCGGACTGGCCCAACAGGGCCAAGCCGTCGCCATAGAACGGCGCGCGGATGATTTCCAGGGCGTGGAAGACCGGGTTGACCAGCATCACCACGTTCATCCAGCCCGGCGCCCCGGAAATGGGGAACAGCGCACCCGACAGCATCCACAGCGGCATCAGGAACACCATCATGATGGCGTGGAAGCCGGACGTGGACTTCATCCCCCAGGCCAGCAGGAAGCCCAGACCGGCGAAGCCGATGCTGGTCAGCACGAAGCCCACCAACAACAGAACCAGACCGAACAGGGTCAGATGCAGGCCCAGGAAGGGCGCGGCGGCGGTGAACAGCAGCACCTGGACCAAGGCGATGGCGGTGGCGCCGAACACCTTGCCCAGCACGATGCCCATACGGCTGACCGGGGCCACCAGCACGCCCTGCAAAAAGCCGGCGTCGCGGTCCTCGATGATGGTGATGCAGGCGAAAACGCTGGCGAACAGCAGCATCATCACCATGACGCCGGGATAAAAATATTCCAGATAGGACGTCTGGGCCAAACCGGCGGGGCGGAAGCTGGTGCCCATGCCGGCGCCCAGGAACAGCCAGAACATCAAGGGCTGGGCGACGGCGCCGATGACGCGCTGGGGCTGGCGGATGAAGCGGACGAATTCACGCTTGGCCAGGGAGATGGCGACGCTCAGCATCAACGGGCCTCCGCTTGGTGGGTGGCGTGCTCGGGCACCGCCTTGCCGGTGACGTGGACGAAGACGTCTTCCAGATCCGGCTGTTTGATCGAGATGGATTTGATCTGGCCGCGCCAGCGATCCAGGATGCCTTCCAGCATGGGCAGACCGGCGCCGTTTTCGGTTTCCTCCAGCCGCAATTCGTCGCCATGGCGGCGCACCGCCAGACCCAATTCGGCCCGCAGGCTGGCGGCCAGTTCCTCGGCGTCGCCGATGGGCTGCACCACCACCATCTCGGTGCCGATCATCGCCTTCAACGCCTGCGGGCTGTCATAGGCCAGCAACTTGCCTTCACGCATGATGGCGACGCGGTCCACGTCCTCGGCTTCGGAGAACACGTGGCTGGTCATCAGCACCGTCATCTTCCATTGCCGCTGCAAACGCAGCAACGCATCCAGGAAATTGCGGCGCGACGCCGGGTCCAGCCCGGTGGTGGGTTCGTCCAACAGCAACACCTGGGGACGGGTCATCAGCACCTTGGCCAATTCCACTTGGCGGGCCAGGCCGCCGGACAGGGTTTCCACCTTCTGGTCCAAACGGTCGGAAAGGTCGGTCCACCCCAGGGCCTCGTCCCGGCGGCGGGCGAATTCGTCGCCCTTGATGCCGTACAGATCGGCATGCAGACGCAGGTTTTCCGCCACCGACAGATGTTTGTCCACCGCCGGGTTCTGGAACACCACGCCCAGGATGCGCCGAACCTCCGCCGGTTGGCTGAACAGGTCGAAGCCACCGATGGTGACCGTACCGGAAGACGGCAGCGCCAGACCGCACAGAATGCGGAACAAGGTGGACTTGCCGGAACCGTTGGGCCCCGACAGGATGGCGAATTCGCCTTCCGCGACCGCCAGGGTCAAATCGTCCAGCGCCTTGCGCGGCGCCTGTTTGCGGCTGGCCGGATAGGTATGGGTCAAAGAGCGAATTTGGATCATGGGTTTTGCTTACCCCAGACGGAAACCGGGTGCAAGCTACCCCATCGGGCCCGCCAAAACAGCTTAGAATTATTTAATGCGCGGAATTCGCATCTTTTGCTGCACGAGATATCGGCCAAGGCCGCCCCTAGCGGACCCGCTCGGGCGCCGCGCCGGCTTAGTTGGCCCAGCCCCCCCCAAACGAAAACGGCCGCCTTCCCACCGGAAGACGGCCGTCATGACGCAAGGTGCCGGAATTACTTCTTGGCGGCCTTGGTGAACACGTCGCGCATTTCATCCAGGTTCTGGGTGAAGCGCTTGTTCAGCAATTCGAAAGCTTCGTTGTTGGCCTTGGCGATCATTTCGGCCAGTTCGCGCATGTTGGACAGCGAACGTTCGAAAGCTTCCTTGGCCAGTTCGGCCTGCTTGGCGGCCTTGTCCTGGGGAGCGGCCGGTTCGGCGAAATCCTTGGACACCTGGGCCACTTCGTCCATGGTCTGGCGCAGGATTTCCACCTGACGCTTCAACACGGCCTGCAGGCCGTCATAGGCCAGCTTGTTGGCCTGGGTCAGGGCTTCGATGTTCTTGCGCTGGCTGCCCACCAAGGTTTCCACGTCGACGCCGGGAACCTTGAAATCGCCCACGAACTTGCTGATATCGAAATCGAAAAGCTGCTCTGCCTGCTTGCTGGCCATCTTGCGATCCTCCAACCGGGGGTATGTTGCGGCGCAGCGAACATAACCGTTCCGATACAACCCCGTCAACGCTATCGGGTCTAAAATGGGTCCTCTGGATACTTGAGTATACGCAACCAAGCCCCCATCTACGACCTAAGGCTCAGACTTACAACCATTGGTTACTATTTTTGCCCCGCACAATTCTGAGTTTATTTCTCCCTTGCATTCAAAGCGACAACCTTTGTATGCATGATATCACCATTTGATCTAATTTAAGGGGAATTCTGATGGAGTCGGGGACCAACTCGGCAATCATCGATGCCGTGCTGGCGGGCGTGGCGGACGCCCGGCACACATATTCGGCCTGGACCCGCAACGGCGGCTATTTTTCCTGGGCACCGGAATATCTGATCACCGTATCGGTGGCGCAGTCGTTATGGGAATGGTGTGCCCCGTTGACCGTGTGGCCGGAATTCCGCCTCAGCGACGCTCTTCGCGACACCAGCCGAAATTCACCCGACGCGTTCAACCGGGTCGAAGCGACGCGACGGGCCGATTTGCTGCTGTACCGGGGTGGTCCGTCGCCCCACGCCATCGTCGAGGTCAAACGCAACGTGGACGGCTGGGCCAAGATCGCCGCCGACGTGGAACGCCTGCGCACCACCATGATGATTCCCGCCTCGTCCTTCCAATTGGGCCTGGTGGCGTTCAGTTGCACCCTGATCGGCGGCAGCAAGGCCAAGGGCGGCAGCATCATGAAGGACCGGCTGTCGCGTATGGCCGATTGCGTCGACGACATCCGTCTCAGCGGATGGAATTGTCGCCTGATCGCCCGCGGGGTCAATTTCGACGGCCATGAACATTGGGCCGCCGCCGCCGTGGTCCTGGAAAAAACCACGACGCCCAAACGCCCCAGACTTGGCGATCCCACTTGCGCTGGTCGTGCGCCACAAGTAATTTCAGCGTCTTGACTTTTCTCTTCTCTTTCCATGGGGAAAACCATGCCCTTCATCGCTGACAGGCTGTCGGCCATCAAGCCGTCTCCGACCATTGCCGTGACGCAAAAGGCTGCCGAACTGAAAGCCGCCGGCCGCGACGTCATCGGCCTCGGCGCCGGCGAGCCCGATTTCGACACTCCCGACAACATCAAGGCTGCCGCCAAGGCGGCGCTGGATAAGGGCGCCACCAAGTACGGCCCGCCCGCCGGCACCGTCGAATTGCGCAAGGCCATCGTCGCCAAGTTCAAGCGCGAGAACAACCTGGACTACACCGCCGACCAAGTGACCGTCGGCGTCGGTGGCAAGGGCGTCATCTTCAACGCCTTCATGGCCACCATCAATCCCGGCGACGAAGTCATCGTCCCGGCCCCTTACTGGGTGTCGTACCCGGACATCGCCCTGATGTTCGGTGGCGTGCCCAAGTTCGTGGCCTGCCCGGAAGAC
This sequence comes from Rhodospirillaceae bacterium UBA6219, assembly GCA_002435715.1. GTDB lineage: Bacteria > Pseudomonadota > Alphaproteobacteria > Rhodospirillales > Magnetospirillaceae > Magnetospirillum. Next base: position 36,824 of record DISD01000072.1, on the reverse strand, counting down.
AAGGGCTTCAAGCTGCAGCCCGCCGACCTGGAAGCCGCCATCACGCCGAAGACCAAGTGGCTGGTGCTGAACTCGCCGTCCAACCCGACCGGCGCCGCCTATTCCTGGGACGAGATGAAGGCCCTGACCGACGTGCTGGTCAAGCACCCGCATGTGTGGATCATGTCCGACGACATGTACGAACATCTGGTCTATGACGGCTTCAAGTTCTGCACCCCGGCCCAGGTGGAACCGGCTTTGTACGACCGCACGCTGACCATGAACGGTGTGTCGAAGGCGTATGCCATGACCGGTTGGCGCGTCGGCTATGCCGCCGGCCCGTTGCCGCTCATCAAGGCCATCAACATGATCCAGTCGCAATCGGTGACCCACACCGCGACCGTGTCCCAAGCCGCCGCCGTCGAAGCCTTGAACGGCACCCAGGACTTCATCCCGAAGAACCAGGAGATCTTCAAGGCGCGTCGTGACCTGGTGGTCAAGATGCTGAACGAGTGCAAGGGTCTGACCTGCCGCACCCCGGAAGGCGCCTTCTATGTCTATCCGTCCTGCGCGGGCGTCATCGGCAAGAAGACCGCCGACGGCAAGGTGATCAACTCGGACAGCGACTTCGCCACCTATCTGCTGGAAAGCGAAGGCGTGGCGGTGGTTCAGGGCGAGGCCTTCGGCCTGTCGCCTTACTTCCGCATTTCCTACGCCACCTCGACCGAGGCGCTGACCAAGGCCTGCGAACGCATCAAGAAGTTCTGCGACAGCCTGGTCTAAGAACCTCTTCGGGCTCCGACGGAATAGGCGTCCCGCGCAAGCGGGGCGCCTTTTTTCCGTTCGCGCCGGACACCCGTCCGAACAAAGAAACGGCCCGCCTGTGTTTCCACAGGCGGGCCGATCCTTAACCGCAAGCGGTCGAGAAGATGACTTCTCTTAAGCTTACTTGTCTTCCTGGGCCTTGCGCATGGCGGCGCCCAGGATGTCGCCCAGGGACGCACCCGAATCCGACGAACCGTATTCGGCCATGGCGGCCTTTTCTTCGTCGATTTCGCGGGCCTTGACCGACAGAGTGACCTTGCGGGCACCCTTTTCAATCATGGTCACCTTGGCGTCGATCTTTTCGCCGACGGCGAAACGCTCGGGGCGCTGTTCGGAACGCTCACGCGACAGTTCGGACTTGCGGATGAAGCCGGACATGCCGTCGACCTGGACTTCCAGACCGTTCTCGGTGACCTGGGTCACGGAGCAGGTGACGATGTCGCCCTTCTTGACGTTGGCGACGGCGTCCTGGAACGGATCGGAACCCAGCTGCTTGATACCCAAGCTGATGCGTTCCTTTTCCACGTCCACGTCCAAGACCTTGGCCTGGACCATGTCGCCCTTCTTGTATTCGGCGATGGCAGCGTCACCCGACTTGTCCCAGGACAGGTCGGACATGTGAACCATGCCGTCGATGTCGCCGGACAGGCCGATGAACAGACCGAATTCGGTGATGTTCTTGACTTCGCCTTCGACTTCGGTGCCGACCGGGAACTTCTCGACGAAGGATTCCCACGGATTGGCCAGGCACTGCTTCAGGCCCAGGCTGATGCGACGCTTCTGGGGATCGACGTCCAGCACCATGACTTCCACTTCCTGCGAGGTGGAAACGATCTTGCCGGGATGGACGTTCTTCTTGGTCCACGACATTTCGGAGACGTGCACCAGACCCTCGACACCGGGCTCCAGCTCGACGAACGCGCCGTAATCGGTGATGTTGGTGACGCGGCCGACGAACTTGGCCTGCACCGGGTACTTGGCTTCCACGCCTTCCCACGGATCGGCGTCCAGCTGCTTGATGCCGAGCGAGATACGCTGGGTTTCCGGGTTGAAGCGGATGACCTGGACCTTGACGGTCTGGCCGATATGCAGCGCTTCGGACGGGTGGTTGATACGCTTCCAGGCGATGTCGGTGACGTGCAGCAGGCCGTCGACGCCGCCCAGGTCAACGAACGCACCGTAATCGGTGATGTTCTTGACGACGCCTTCCAGGATCTGACCTTCCTTCAGGTTCTCGATCAGTTCGGAACGCTGTTCGGCGCGGGTCTCTTCCAAGACGGCGCGGCGCGACACGACGATGTTGCCGCGCGAACGGTCCATCTTGAGGATCTGGAACGGCTGCGGGGTGCCCAGCAGCGGGGTGATGTCGCGCACGGGACGGATGTCCACCTGCGAACCGGGCAAGAAGGCCACGGCGCCCGACAGGTCGACGGTGAAACCGCCCTTGACGCGGCCGAAGATGACGCCGTTGACGCGCTGGTTGTCCTGGAAGGACTTTTCCAACAGGGTCCAGGCTTCTTCGCGCTTGGCCTTTTCACGCGACAGAACGACTTCGCCGTTCTTGTCTTCGTAACGCTCGACGAACACGTCGATGGCGTCGCCGGCCTTGATTTCCGGAGCGCGGCCAGCGGTGGCGAATTCCTTGAGCTGCACACGGCCTTCCGACTTCAAGCCGACGTCGATGACGGCGAAATCGTTTTCCACGCGCACGATGATGCCCTTGATGACCGAACCCTCGAACGGGTTGGCGACGCCCATGGTCTCATCCAGCAGGGCGGCAAAATCTTCCATAGTCATAATAAAACTTCCTTTCTTTACATCTTTCGGGCCTGCCGGTTGTGTCCGGCGGTCTTGCGGGGGAACACCCCGCCCCATGAGAACAGGCCCCGCGCCTGATAGGCCGGGGCCAGGAAAAGCGGACTCTTACAGCTTTGCGCGGATAAACGCAATCGCCGCGTCAAAAGCGCCCTCGGCATCCATCTCGGACGTGTCCAGGATGTGGGCGTCCTCGGCCGGTTTCAGCGGTGCCACGGCGCGTTGCGAATCGCGTTCGTCACGTTCGCGCATCTCGGTCAACACCTTGTCGAAGCTGGTGTCGACGCCCTTCCCCTGCAATTCCAACAAACGACGCTTGGCGCGGGTTTCGGCGCTGGCGGTGACGTACAGCTTGATGCCGGCCTGGGGGCAGACCACGGTGCCGATGTCGCGGCCATCCAGTACCGCGCCCTTGCCGCCCGGCGGCTGGGTGGCGAAGCGGCGCTGGAAGTCCAGCAAAGCGGCGCGCACTTCGGGGACGGCGGCGACCTTGGACGCTGCCTGGGCGGCCTCGTCACCGCGCAGGTCGTCGGCTTGCAAATCCTCGGGCTGCAGGTCACGGGCGGCCTCGCCGGCGCGCGCCGGGTCGGCGGGATCGAAACCGGCACGTTCCACATTCATGCCGACAGCGCGATAGATCAGCCCGGTATCCAGATAATCGAAGCCCAGTTCGGCGGCGACACGCCGCGCCAGGGTCCCCTTGCCGGCGGCAGCGGGGCCGTCGATGGCGATAATCACACTCATAGGACGGCCTCGGCCTTGGAAATCTGCGCCCCCATGCCGTTCATCAGGTCGACGAAGCCGGGGAAGCTGGTATCGATGGCTTCGGCGTCATCCACCGCCACCGGATCGGCCGAAGCCATGCCCATGATCAGGAAGGCCATGGCGATGCGGTGATCCAGATTGACGGCGATGGTGGCACCGCCCACCGGCGGCTTGCCATTGCCGTGGACGATCATGGTGTCGCCGTCTTCTTCTACCTGCACACCACAAGCCTGAAGGCCGCGCATGGTGGCGGCGAAGCGGTCGCTTTCCTTCACCCGCAATTCCGACAGGCCGAACATGCGGGTGGTGCCTTGGGCGAAGGACGCCGCCACCGCCAGGATCGGATATTCGTCGATCATCGACGGCGCGCGTTCCGCCGGCACGTCGACACCCTTCAGGGCCGAGTAGCGCACGCGCAGATCGGCGACCTGTTCGCCGCCTTCCTCGCGCACATTCTCGAAAGCCAGATCGGCGCCCATCTCGGACAGGCTTTGATAAAGCCCTGTGCGCAACGGATTCATACCCACACCTTGCAGCACGATTTCCGAACCCGGGGTGATCAGGCCGGCCACCGCCGGGAACGCCGCCGAGCTGGGATCGGCCGGCACCACCACGTGACGGCCGGTCAGTTCGGGGAACCCGGTCACCGTGATGACGCGTTCCCCCGCTTCGCCGTGTTCGACGTCCACCTGGGCGCCGAAATTCCTCAGCATCAGTTCGGTGTGGTCGCGGGTGGCTTCGCGTTCGATCACCGTGGTGCGGCCCGGCGTGTTGAGGCCGGCCAGCAAGATGGCCGACTTCACCTGGGCCGAGGCCACCGGTAATTCGTAAGTGATGGGCAAGGGATTGCTGGTGCCCACCACCGCCATGGGCAGGCGACCACCGTCACGACCGAAGAAACGCGCGCCCATTTGCGACAAAGGCACCGACACCCGCTTCATCGGGCGCGAGCGCAGGGACGCGTCGCCGGTGAAGATGGTGGTGAAGGGATGGCTGGCCACCAGGCCCATCATCAACCGCGCCCCGGTGCCGGAATTGCCCAGGTCCAACACGTCGTCGGGTTCTTTCAGGCCGCCGACGCCCCGGCCGAACAGCCGCCAGGTGCCGTCGTCCAACCGATCCACCTCGGCACCCAGAGCCCGCATGGCAGCGGCGGTGCGCAACACGTCGTCGCCTTCCAACAAGCCCTCCACCCGGCTTTCGCCGACGGCCAGCGCCCCGAACATCAGAGCCCGGTGCGACACCGACTTGTCGCCCGGCACCTTGGCCGAGCCCGAAAGCGCCGCAGCACGGCGGGAAATCAACGGTTTGGACATGGTCACTCCGAAAATTCAGGCCGGCTTGATCTATCACACAAGACAGCTTCGCGCCATGAGCAAGCCGAATTTTGCGTTTTCGTTTTGACATGGTGGGGCGAACATGGCAAATGCCGCTGCTAAGCCGATTTTTAAGGAGGATATCGCCGTGGCCAAGCCGGAATGGGGCCAGAAGCGTACTTGCACCAGCTGTGGATGCCGCTTCTATGACTTGACCCGCTCTCCCATCACCTGCCCCAAGTGCGGCGCGACGGTGGAGCCCGAGATGCCCTTCAAGGTTCGCCGCAGCAGCGTGCCGACCGACAAGGCCCGTGCTGCAGAGAAGGCCGCCGCCGCTGCCGCGACCGTGGCCGACGAAGAAGCCATGGACAGCGAAGAAGAGAGTGCCGAGGACGATGAAAGCGGCCTGATGGAAGACGCCTCCGACCTGGGCGAGGACGATGACGACATGGCCGAGGTCATGGAACACATCGACGAAGGCCTGGAAGAAGAGATCTGATCAGGCTGCGGAAAAAAGTTTTCGAAGCGGTGTTTTTTTAGGCTTGACCCCCGTCTTCGAAATCCATATGTTCCGCCTCCACCGACGGACGCCCAAGACCGACGGTAACGAGATCAAGGGGCTATAGCTCAGTTGGGAGAGCGCTTGAATGGCATTCAAGAGGTCGGCGGTTCGATTCCGCCTAGCTCCACCAAGATCAACCCCTAGGGAAACCTAGGGGTTTTTCTTTTGCCGTCGCCTCATCTCTTGCCACCTGAATTGGCCGGGTAGGCACCGGATAGGCACCGGAGCCAATTTCGAGGTAGGCACCGCTTCGGCAGCATTATCCCGCGCCACCCCATCGCACACGCTTGTCTTGCGCCCGTCCTCGCGGCCACGCACTCCGTCCCTTGTCGGTGCCGCTGACGGCGGCACACGCTGCTGCACACCCCCGCCCCCTCTCGATACTCGACAGGGGGAGGGATGGGGGTAGGGGGAGGGGCGATTGGCGGAGGGCGCGCAATGTCCGTAGAGGCCGGAAAAATCCGCGCGGAAAATCCCTGTAGAGGCACCGCTGCTAATCATCCTCGCCCGTGGTCATCGGACCACTCGGCGCGCCGCCCATCCTGAACAGGACTTCGGGCAATACCCCCAAAGCCTCGGATGCGTGCCACACCGTCAGGATCGTAGGATTGCGCTTACCCGCTTCCAAACTGCTAACGTAGCCCTGGTCCACATCCATACGCGCGGCTAGCTCCTCTTGCGACATACCTGCCGCAAGGCGTGCCGCCTTGATGTTCCTGCCCACGATGCGCCGGATATCCATGCTGACGACAGAACGGATATCGGTGCCGCCGCACTATGTATTATAATACATATTCCAGCGAAAGCCGTAGTTTAGGGGCGATAGCCATGGGAATGCATGTGTGGCGACGGGGAGCGAGAATTGCGGCAGCGGCAGCGGTCGCGTGGGCAATGAGCATGGCGGCATTTGCAGGTGCGCTGGAGGATGGCAGTGCAGCATTAGCCAATGGAGACTTTAGGGCTGCCCTACTGACGCTTCGACCGCTGGCCGAACAAGGCAATGCGGAGGCGCAGTATCTCATCGGCACCATTTATGGCCGTGGACGCGGCGTGCCCAAGGACTATGCGGAAGCCGTCAGGTGGACGCGAAAGGCGGCGGAACAGGGACACGCCGACGCTCAAGTCGTTCTTGGACACGCGTATGGGGGCGGCGAAGGCGTTGCACAGAACGACGGAGAGGCGTTGCGGTGGTTCCGCAAGGCGGCGGATCAAGGGAGTGCGAACGCGCAACACATGCTCGCCATGATCTACGACCTCGGGCGCCTGGGCGTGCGACAGGACAACGAGGAAGCCGCGCGTTGGGCACGAAAGGCGGCGGATCAGGGATACGCCAAGGCGCAGACAATGTTGAGCGTCATGTACGGACGTGGGCGCGGCGTACCCAGAAGCGACGCCGACGCCGTAACGTGGTTGCGCCTAGCCGCAGACCGGGGCGATACCACGGCGCAAGCGTTCTTAGGCGCACGATACGCGGACGGTGCGGGTCTGCCGAAAGATTACGTGCAGGCCCATAAGTGGCTAACAATCGCAACGGTGCGGATGCCCGCGACGGATCAGGAGATGGGGCGGACGGCGACCAACACCTTAATCGCCATCACGGCGAGGATGACCGCGCAGGAGGTTGCAGAGGCTCAGCGGCTCGCTCGTGAGTGGAAGCCAACGCCGTAACCTCGGTGCGCGCGACGAACGGTATTCCGACAGCCGCAAGATGTGTCGGCTAGGCCAAACACTTACCGCTATATATAACATGTCAGGAACAACCATCCAGGGAGGAAGGGATGGACTGCACCGTTGTTGCCCTCGCGACGCTGGCGGCGGGCGTACTTACCGGCATCACCGCCACCGTTGTGGTACAGAAGATTTCATTTAACAAGCGGCAGAGCTCCTTCCACGCGGAGGGGAACAAGATCGGCGGCGACCTCGTAGGCAGGGATAAAATTAGCAAATGAGCTCACTTCCGGGGCCGATTGGGCCTGGAAAGGCCCTTTCTCTGCAAGTCAGCGGCAATGAAGTTGAGGGCGATTTTGTCTGTGGCAGCAAGACAGACAATAGCGTCACAAACAATGTCGTCATTAAATTTGGCGGCATCGACGTGGCCGTAATTATCGAAATCATAAAACAAATTGAAGATGAGGTCGCAACCGGCAAAAAAAGCAACTCGCTGATCGGAAAATTCGATCACTATTACAACTATGAACACGATAAGCCGCTACGTTCCGTTGAGGATAAATTATCAGCAGGCGGCAGAGGCTCGGATGCCGAGCTGCACAAGGCAAAAGAAGATAAAGAGTATTTCAGACGTACGCTTGATAAGTTTATGTTCTTCAAATCTGCGCAGAAGCTTTTCGCCCATTTCTTGGATTACATCTACCACGAGTATCACGAGAAAGCGTACCCGCTCATCAAGGCGGGGGCACCAAAAGAGCAAGTTGATGCGGTTATCGCAACCGCAATTGTAGCCCCTGTGGCCCATGCGCTTATTGCAAGTGACGACTTCCTTGGCGTAAGCACCGCAAAAGGAATGCTCATGTTCCTTACCCAGAAATGCATCGTGGATTGGGACTGATGAAATGATACTAACGTATCACCCGCTACACGACCCCTATCATTGCGTCTTTCGGCTGGCCGCGATACTCAATAATTCGCAGCAGCGAATAGAGATTGAATCCCTCCGAATATTCGATTTCTTTCTGATATTTCAGCACCTCCTTCCAGAAGTGCGATGGACTCGTGAACTTAGAAGCGAAATGCGAAGGCACGGCCTAGATAAGGTGCGCGCTCCGTATGTAAAGCTCCCAGGCAAGAAGCTGCTTTTTCGTGAACTCACCCAAATTCAAAATGTCGCATTATCGCATATGGTAGGCAGGGGCGTTATTAATAGAGACGATTTTCTAGACGGGTATGCATCCCTATGTGGAAAGCCAGGATCGCCGATGGGCGAAAAGCTGGACGCATTTTCCGAAGAGAAATCCTCTGCCCTTTCCTTTTTCGCGATAATAGCTCGATCAGTACCCGCCGGAGGGGCTGACGGACTGAAAGACAGAACAGGACTGATGGAGTACCGCTATGATGCTGTATAAGCCAGCGCTCTTTATTCAGCGCGTCTCGGTGACAGCGAATGGCGTACTCGTTTACGACCAGAAGTTTCGCATTGGTATTAATATTATCCGAGGCGAGAACGGTTCGGGTAAATCCACGATATCTGATTTTATATTTTTCGTTCTTGGTGGTGAACTCCGTGAGTGGAAGGACGCCGCAGGTCGCTGCAACTGGGTTATTGCCGAGGTGCTCATCAATGGCGAACCCCTAACTCTTCGGAGAGAGGTTGGCTCCGGTGCTCAGGCGCCTGTGGGCATCTTCTGGGGCGCATACGAAGAAGCTGCCGTTGCGCGACCGGAGCAATGGGCCTTGTACCCTCTGCGCCGATCCCCTCACAAAGAAGGTTTCTCACAGGTCCTATTTCGGGCTTTGGGGCTGCCTGAGGTTCCTGGCGAGGAGGGCAGCAACATAACTATGCATCAAGTCCTTCGCTTGCTTTATAGCGACCAGATGTCGTCTGTAGAAAAGATTTTCCGCAAGGAAGATTATGACCCCGCCTTGACGAGAGATGCCGTTGGCAACCTGCTTTGCGGAGCTTATGACGCTGATCTTTATTCAGCTGAACTGAGAAAGCGTGAGGCCGAAAAAGAGTTGTCCGACGTGTCCGGCGAACTAAGGAGCCTGTTCGCCGTATTGGGAGGGATTAAACACAACCTCAACAAAGCTTGGATTGAACAGGAAATCCGGACGCTTCTGGAAGCGCGCGTACAGGCGGAACAAGACCTTGCTGCGGCCCAAAAAGAGCGGTTTGAAAAACCCGATGCCGTCACGCACGCCGCCTACGAAGAAATACATGCGGATGTAATCAGGTTGAATAAGGAAATTGGGGATCTAGAGGAAAAGCTGTCGCTTGCAAATTTGGAATTGGCAGACTCAGTCGATTTTATTGACCATTGCCGAGAAAGCCTGCGTGCGATTGACGAGTCGCAGGCAACCCTCGACGCAATGGGGCAAATCCAGTTTCAGCATTGCCCATCCTGTTTTTCTCCCGTCCACCACACTGATCCGGACGCATGCCCATTATGTAAATCGCCGAAGGCGGACCACATGGGCGCCAACATGCATCGGGTCAAGCAGGAACTCTCCTTCCAGATTAGAGAGTCCGATGAGTTGTTGAAGGACAAAGAAAAGCGGCGAGATGATTGGATCATAGACCTGCGAGAGAAGCGCACTGAACGAGAAAGCCTTGGCAGCAAGCTTCGGTTTGCATCTGAAAAGGTTCTCACCGAATCTGAGCAACGTATTGCCGCGCTAAATCAGAGGATCGGCTATATCGATCGGCAAATTGAGGATGTTAACGAGAAAGGAAAGATTATTCAGCGGATCGACATGCTGACAAACAAGAAGGCTGACCTGTCGGCAGAAATATCCAGACTGTCCGATGACATACAGGCAAGGCAAAAACATTTAAGCTCAACGAGGCAAGCCGTTTATACGCGTATCTCCGATACGGTAAAGGATATCCTCAAGAAGGACCTCCCCCGCGAGTATGATTTTGCCAACTGCGATAGCGTCCTTTTCAGTTTTAAAGAGGACAAACTTAAGGTGAACGGCGCGAGCCTGTTTTCGGCTAGCTCCATGGTCGTGTTGAAGAATGCCTTTCACGTCGCTTTTTGCATGGCGTCAACGAGTGAGCGCGCCATGCGATACCCCAGGTTCGGCCTTTTCGACAACATTGAAGACAAGGGCATGGAACTCGCTAGAAGCCACAATTTTCAACGGATCATTGTCGAGCTTTCACAACAAAGCGAAGTCGCACACCAGTTCATTCTTACGACCTCAATGATCGCTCCGGAGCTCGATGTCGAGGAATATGTGGTTGGGCCATTCTACACGCACGAGAACAAGACCTTGCAGTTTAAGCAAGGTGACGCGGGCAACAGATAGACAGGACAACGGCGCCCCCCGTTGCCCGTCGATTCCATGTGTCCGCACGCGGACTTGGGCGCCACGGACAAGGACACGGACGCGCGCGCAGATATATCAAGCGCGGCGTCTGTCCGTCCGGTCAGCTTGTCGAATGTTCAGTCTTGTGAGTGCTTGAAGACCACCGGGAAGGACCAATGGTCGCTTAGGGCTATCAGCTGAGCGTTCTCATCGGTGGCACCAATGCCAACGGGCGCGGCGTCGGAAGCGGAAATGGGGGTGGCAGGCGGGCTTACTGTCTCGCGGGACCTCAACCCTCACCCGTGGCAGGATTGCCAACATCCTGAATGCAATAGACCACACGGCCATCGCGGAAGCAGTGTTCAACGATTATCCGTCCCTCCAACAATCGCTCAATGCCACGCCGGTAAGAGTGACGCTCTGCGTCCCGGCGCTGTCGAGGATCGGGCGACACTGGCACCTTGATACGCGCGAGTTCGGCCCGTATGGCGTCTTCCTCAGCGCCCTGCATCGCGCACCCGGCTGCGTCTTGCCAAGTGACGGGCGCGCGCCGGAGAGCACCTTCCATGGCGGCAAGGACATCTGCTGCGTCGCGGGTCATGCGTTCGCTCGCGGATGGCTTCTCGGTCGGTGGCGAAGGAAGGGACGTTCTCACAACGCCATCGAGGTAGGCGGAGGCTTCGCCGTTGGGCAAGGTTATGGGCACCAATCGATAGGCCCACGTCTCATTTTCGGCAGCACTCGCGCGCGACTTGGTGACTGCCAGCGTCCGCCCACCCTTCGGCCCCTTTCGAGCGGTCAAGATCACGTCGGGACCGCCCTCGAACACACCAGACCCACGCACGCGGCTGCCGGATTTCTTCCGGGGATGCATGGTGGCAAGCACGAAAGCCCCCGTGGCCTCGGACAGCCGTACGAGTTTGCTGATGGCGCCTTGGGCCTCCGCCGCCGAGTTCTCATCCTTGAAGCCGAACACCGCCGGAAGGGTGTCGATGACGATCAGGCGAAGGCCAAAGGGCACATAGACTTCCAGATGTTCCGCGAGTTCGCGCGCCGTCCGAAGCCAGCAGTCGAATGGGGCGTCTTCGCGCAGCCCGTGAGCATGGTTCCACCACACGGGCAGCCTGTCCCCGCAGCCGAGTTGCTGAATGCGCTGGCGGTACTGCTCGCCAAGCCCGTGGTAGGCAGCCGTCAGCCGAGCCCCGTAGGTATCGAGCCCTTCCCCCGCCAGAATGAGCGTCGCGCCGCCTTCAACGATCCGGGGGCGCTGTCTGACGTCGGTGGACGCGGCATAATAGTGCCCCAGGAATGGCGCGCCCGACGCGATGGAGGCCGCCATTCCAATGGTCAGGAAAGTCTTGCCCGCCGTGGGCTCCCCGACCAGCAACCCCACCCCCTTCATGGGGATGAAGTTGCCGATCAGGTAATCCGTCCGGTCGGGAAGCGGATCGTCGCCATGCAACGTCAGGCCGGGAATGCGGGGCAGCAACATCATGGCAGCACCAGGCGCTTGAGGCTTGCGACAGCGGTATCCAAGATGGCCGCAAAATCGGGCGAGGCGGGGACCGACGGAACGGTTTTCCGGTCGCTGGATGCGGTTGCCCCTCCGTCCGACAGTGGAGCGGTCTGGAGTAGCGTTTCCACGTTCTCCCAACGCCCTGCGTAGGCTGCCCGGACCAGTGCCCAAGCCAACCGCCATGCAACAGAGCGGCTCAGGTTGAAACGCTCCTCCAAGAGGGAGGCGAAGTCAGTCCATTGCTCCCCCGAGCCCGTGCGCCAAAAGAGGTCGGTGGGCCGCAGGATCAGGTTGCCATAGCGCCGGCCATTGGCGGTGCCTCTCGCACGATAGACGCTCTCCCATCGGGCGTCGGGAAGCTCCACTCCGTCGAGCAGACGGTGCAAGAGGTTGACGCGAGCTTGCGCCCGCGCCAACGCCCTGGCGGGGCATTGCGGACTGCCGATGGTGATCTTCCCGTCCGTGCTGACCCGAACGCCGGTCCCAGGGTCTTCCGCAGCTTCCGGCCCGAAGGCGAAATTGTGGATGCCTTCCCGGTCAACGGCATGGTCGGTGCCGATGCTGATGTTCACCTGAATGCCGTCGCCGCAAAGCCAAGTGTGGTCCGCCATGGCTTCACTCCTTGACCTTGGGCTGTTCGATAACGATCCCGGTGGCACGCATCGGTGCCGACAAGCGGGATTGCGCCCACGCATCCAAGTCCTCGACCGCATAGACGGGGAACTTGCCGGCCTTCCGGTAGTTCGGTCCGCCTCCGGTGGTTGCCAGCTTGGCGAGCCACTGTTTCGAGCAGGGGAAGCCGTATCGGGTTCGGACGTACTCGGCGGCTTCGGCACGGCGAAGCATGCGGTTGGGGAAGCAGGTATCCTCGCTGGTCATTCGTCACCTCATTCGACTGTTGCTCGCGATTCCCCGCGAGTTCTGGAATGCGATGACGATGCCTGGAGAGGCGCCCCCTGCCATCGGGCGTCAAAAACTAGGGTTTATTTGCACCCCCTTGGGGGTAATCCGGGCGTCCGAGAATCTCGTACTCCCTCGCGGCGCGATGGAGCGCCCTTACCAGCAACGCGCTACGTCGAGCGTCCTCAAGCCCCTGCCCTACACGGAAGTTTTCAGGCTTGGCCCTCTCCTGGTTTGCCTTGCTGCGCCAGTCCTTCCAAGTCCGCTCTGAAATGTTGAACAGCGCCTGGACAGTCTTCGCTGGTGCGTGGTCAATGACTAGGCCAACGCGGGCTGCATTCGCGTACAGCACAGCGGTATCTATGGCTGACCTGACAATGCGCGAATACGTTGGCGCACCGCTGCGTCCAAGCGCTTTGAACGTTTCCGGCATACGGCCCGACAACAATTCTTCAAGCGCCATTCCAATAAAATCAGCGACCTCTACGGGGAATGCCGAAACGGGCTCACGCTGCTGAGTTAGGTTCTCTTGCGAGGTGTACGCTTGCAAGACGGCGAGCACGGCAGCCCACTGCTCGCGTTCAAGCGCGGGGTCCATCACTTCACCGCGAGCGCACCGTTCGGCGCGCTCCATCCGCACTTCGCAGAAAAGTTCGTCGTACGCGGCCCCGACGACGCTCATCACCGCGCCCCCGCCTTCGCCTTGTCGAACTCCACCACGTTGTCCTCCGCTGGCTTCTTGTTCTCCCCCATCGCCGCCGCCAAGGCATTGCCGATGGCGTCGGACGCGCGACGTAGCGGGTCAGTCTCGAGGTGCGCATAACGCTCCGTCGTCCTCATCTGCGTATGGCCCAACAGCTTGCCCACGATGGGGAGGCCGAAGCTGGCGCCAACGCCGAAACTGGCGTGCGTGTGGCGGAGGTCGTGGATGCGTACGCCGTCAAGGCCCGCACGCTTGGACACGGCTGCCCACGGGCGCTTCAAGTCGGAACGCGGCTTCTCGTCCTTCGTGCCCGCCTTCTCCCCCGCGATCACGTACCTACCGACGCGCGGAAGGTCGGACAGCACCAGCATGGCCGGGCCGTTGAGCACGATAGTCTTCTGGCCCGTCTTGCTGTCCGGTAGCAGGAGGATACCGCGCTCCAAATCCACATGCGCCCATTCGAGGTGCAGAATTTCGCGCAGCCGCGCCCCTGTGAGGAGGAGAAGGCGGATGGCGGCGGCAACGTGGGTGTTGAGCTTCACACGCCGGTTCTCCGCCTTCGGCGCGTGCTTCGCCGTGGGCTTGCTGGTATCCACCTCCCACGGAATGCCGTCCGCTTCGCCCTCGCGGATGGCAGCACCAAGCTTTTCCAATTCGGCGGAGGTGAGAAAGCGTTCGCGCTTGCGCTCCGTGTACTTCTCCACCCGCGCGGCGGGATTGAAGCTCTCTTCCACAAGGCCATGCTTGCCCGCCCATGTGTACATGGAACCGACCACGGCAAGCGCACGGTTGGCGAGGAAGGGCTTTTCGCTGATGTCGAGGTGCATGCGCGCAACATCGCCCTTGGTGACGGTGGTTGCGCGCTTGGTGCCGAGATGGGGAACAATCACGCTGTCGATAACGTGTTGGTAAAGCGCTGCGGTGTTGGCCTTCCGCTTGGCGTTGACGTGCTTCTTCATGAAGGTTTCGGCCAACGCCTTGACCGTCATGGCTTCTCTCTGCTCGCGCTTGCGGGTGGCGGGGTCTTCGCCCTTGGTAGCGTCGGCAATGGTTTTCTTCGCGAAGTCGCGGGCTTCCTCCGGCGTGAGCTTCGTGACTGATCCGAGGGTGACGCGACGCGTCGGCGCCCCGCGCCCCGAGCCATGCCGGTACTCGGCAAAGTACGACTTGGCGCCGTTGGGCGTGACCATGAGGCCGAAGCCCGTCACCTCCGTGTCGTACACGTACACACGCTTGCCGTTGTCGGCGTTGACACTGTTGACCGTACGCTGTGTGAGCTTTGCCCGCGCCATCTCTTACCCCCTTCACGTCGGCTTCCGGTAGGCACTGGGTAGGCACCCGGCAGGAACTCATAGGAAGCATCGGGAATCATCTTCCGATATCGAGCGCGAAAAATAGCGGATTGTCAAGGCATTGCCATGGGCGCGGTAATCACCGGGAAGCACGGGAAAACTCATTTCCTCTGAATGGCATTCAAGAGGTCGGCGGTTCGATTCCGCCTAGCTCCACCAAGATTGACCCCCGGCTTCGGCCGGGGGTTTTTCTTTGCCCGTTTTTAACCCTTCACGCGCTATGATGGCAGACGCACCCAGAAGCGGTGCCACCGACGCAGAAGCTGGAGGGATCGATGGTCAACACCATCGTTGCGGCGCAAACCGCCTTGCGCATGGCGAAAACCGCGCTTCAGGCCAGCAAGGAAGGCCTGTCCGAAGAAAAGCTGGAACAGCTGAACAAAAAGCACCAAGAGGGCGTCGAGGCCCTGGACAAGGTGCTGCAAGCCCGCAAGCAGGCGCGTTCCGACCGCAAGGGGGCGGCACGGCAAAAGCTGGAACAGATCAAGAAGCGCATCCAGATGCTGAAGATGCTGGCCGCCACGTCAAAGGACGCCGCCCGCGAACTGGCGCGGCTGGCCCGCGAACTGAAAGGCGCGGCCAGGGAGTATCGCAGCACCGAGCCGGCGTCCGACATCACCACCAGCACCAGCACGGCGGAAAGCCAAAGTGCCGAACGCGACGCCGAAGCCAAGGCCGACAAAGAATTCGCCACCGAGGTCAAGCGCGTCGGCCAGTTGCTGAAATCCATGCTGAAGCGCCACCAGCCCGAGGACGACGAGGAAAAGCGCGGACTGGACCGCGCCCGCAAGGATCTGCAAAGCGCCGAGGACGATGCCAGCGCCATCACCACCCAGGCCAATGGCGGAATCACTTTGGGAGCGGCGGGGGTTTTGGTTTAAAAGCGCGGCGCGATTTTCAGCCTGGGTTGCGAGCGCGGGACCGCCTTCGTGGTATGGCGCAACGGCTGCGATTGCCATGTGCGCCCCAAGGCCATCAGTTCATCCATCCGATTGAACGCCTCCTGACGCCATTTCATCGAACTGTGGTTATACGAACCGGGATTGGCCTTATAGGCGTCGATGAAGGCAGCGAAACTTCCCGCCTGCCCCACATGCCCCCAATCATCGGCAGCGGCCGTCAGCGCCTCTTCAATGGCAGCGTAAGCCATCAGGAAACGGCGCCAGCGATGTTCGTCGAAATCGAACGGGAACCTGTCCTCGGGGCGCTGGGGGACATCGCCAACCAACAAGGTGCCGGCCCGCTCTCCGAACTCCACCAGTTCATTGATACGGTCCGCCGGCATGGTCAGGTTCAACCCGCCTTCGTCGTCTTTCAGATAGACATGGGCAATCCGCTCGCGATAGCCGATCATCTCGACCTGCAAATTATCCTGCCAATCCTTGGCGGCATCCAACAACCCCATCAGGAATGACGGCACCGACGTGTAAGCGCGGGAGTTCTGCCAGCGGCCAGAAGCGAGTTTCATGGGCAAGCGTACCCGGCGATCCGGCGATCCGTCCGCCGGTTCGACATATTCGTCCAGGGCGATTCCGAAGGTTGGCCGACTGGGCAAAACCGAATCGAACAGATGAATGGGAAAGTTGCTGGACAAGCCGCCATCGCTGAACAGCATCATCTCCATGCTTTGCCCGCCTTCGTTGTCGGCGAAGTCACGTCGGTACAGCGGAACCGCCGAAATCAGCAGCGGGAAAGACAGGCTCATGCGGACCGCCACCACCACGGGCAGTTTCTCGGGGGCGGGAAAAGGATAAAAGCCGTTGCGTTCCTCGGCATCGCCGATCATCGCCTTGACCACCCAATCCGAAAACAGTCGCGAGAAATCCTCGACGCGGAAAAAGAAGTTCCGCGATCCCAAGTCCGGCAACGTATGGGGGCGCCGCAGCCCCAGATTGGTCGTCATCGCCCGCAAGCGGATCGGCGGGCTGTGGGTCTCCAAATCACCGAAGGTCAAAGGGCGCTCGGGCAAACCGCCATTGGCGGCCAAACGTCCGGCGCAATCCTCGATGGTGCGGGCCAGCCAATCACTGAGCGCCGGCTGCTTCTGCCCCGGCTGGGTACGGCCGGGACACAGGCCGAAATTCAGTTCTGGCAGCAAGGCCATGGCATGGGACGCAAAGGCCACGGTGATGGCGACCACCACGCCGATCAGCCCCAACAGCCCACCGGTGAGGAAGGCGATAAAGCCCCCGCCCAGACACGACCAGATGGCCACCGCCACCGCGACGACCATCGAGACCAGGGCGACCAACCAATGCTGACGAACGACCCGGCCGATGGCCCGCCCCCAGCGCTTATCCAAAATACCGTCGACCAGCAGGCCATAAAGCGCCGCACCACGGGGATCGGGCTGGAACAGCGTCGCCAGGGACGTGCTCATGTCGTCGGGGATCTTGGCCAGTTTGTCGAAACCGCCACTGTCACGGCCATATTCGGCGCTGGCGGTGATGGCGGCGGCGATGGCCCCGGCCGAGGCCCCGCCCACGTCGCGAAAGCGGTATTGGCGTGCCAAGGTCAGCACCGCCTTGGGATAGACGATGCCCGAGGTGATGCCCCCCTTCATCACCACATCGCATTCCTGGGTGGGATTCTGATAATCGTCGGCCATGGCGCGCCCCCTGGATGAGATAACCCACCCAGGGTAATGCGATATGCTGTATTTATGTACTTTTACTTGTGTGAAGATATGGGGCCGTATTCCACCGGCACCCAGGTATAGCCTTTGGAATCGGCCCGCACATGGCCAATGCCGGGGAACGGCAGATGGGCACCCGCCACCCACAACTTGCGCTTGGCCACGTCAGCCAACAATTTCTTGCGGGTGGCCACCGCCTGTTTCTTGTCGACGTCAAATTCCATGGCCACGTCGGGGCGACGGAACTGCACCGCATGACTGTGGACGATATCGCCCCACACCAGCAGCTTTTGTTGGCCCGAGCTCAGCATGTAACCGCTGTGACCCGGGGTATGGCCGAAAGCGGCGACACTGTCGATGCCCGGGGCGACCGCCTGACCGGCGGCGAAAGTCTCGAAGCGGCCGGCCGCCTGATAGGGCGCCACCGCCGCCCGCGCCATATCATAAAAGGGCTTGGCGTCGGCCGGCGCCTTGGCGGCGTTGGCCTCGCTCAACCAGAAATCGGCTTCCTGTTTGGCCGCCTTGATGACGGCATTGGGGAAGGCCGGCTTTCCGTCTTGCCCCAGCAGACCGTTCACATGGTCGGGATGCAGATGGGTCAGCAACACCATCTCGACCTGGGCGGGGTCATAGCCCGCCGCCTTCATGTTATCGACGATGAAGCCCAGCCCCGGACCAAAGGCCTTGGCGGTGCCCGTATCCACCAGCACCAGACCGGTTCCGGTATGGACCAGGAAGGCGTTGACCGGTGTCTGCACCCCCTTGTCGTCACGCGGTACGAACAACGCCGCCAGCAGGCTGTCCACATCCTTGGCGCTGGCGCCACTCAGCAGTTTCTCGGGCAGTTGGACGATGCCGTCGAACAAAGCGGTGACTTCCATCTCGCCCAACAAGAAACGGAAATAGCCCGGCACCTGACTGCGCTGCTGCGCCACCGCCGGCGCGGTTTCGGCCCAGGAAGGCGGCGCCATGCCGGCGCCCAAAGCCAAGGCGGCAAATGCGGAAACAAGCAACTTCCTCATGGATCGACCCCCGAACGATTGCAAGGCGGGCAGCCTAGCATGGGCGGGGCAAGACCGGTCAACTGCTCCGTGCAGCGCCCATTTGCTTCCAGACCTGACGCGCCAGGGGTTCCAGGTCTTCCCGCGGCAACGGCCCGGACAGGGCGCAGCCGAACGGACCTTGGGTCCACACCCCGGCCAAGGTGCCGTCGCGGCCCTGGAAGCGCAGATCCTTGCCGCCATCGTCGGGGGCGCGGCGCACATAAAGGGTCAGGCGTTGGCCCAGGCTGTTTTCATACATGTAAAGAGCGGCGGCGCCGTTCTCGGCGGGCAGCAGACGTCCGCCCACCAACTGGTAGCCCGAGGCCGACAGATCGGGCACGTTCATCTTGGCGCCCAAGCGCTTGGACAGCCAGGTGGCCATCTGGTCGCGCTCGCTTCCCGGCACTTCCACCGGGCGGCGCTGGTCGGCCACATAGACCACGTGGGCGGCCAGGGCTTCACGGGCCACCTGGGCCTCGGTCGAGCTTTGACCGCGCAGCCACCAGCCACCGCCACCGCCCGCCAGCACCAGGGCCAAGGCGGCGGCCACCCGCAACGCCGTCAGACGGCGCTTTTGCCAGGTATGGGAGCGAATGGCGGCCGGCAGCAAACGCGGTGGAATGGGTTCGTCCAACACCGGGTCGAACAGCCGCCGCAGGCCGTCATTTTGGTCCTGCCACAGACGCACCCGCAGGGCCTGGTCGGGATTGTCGGCCAGCCGGGCCTCGACCCGGTCACGGCCATCCTGGTCCAGCAATCCGTCCACATAGGCGTGCAGGTCGTCGTCGCCCAGACGTTCGCTCATTTCACCCTCCGCAGAGCTGGCCCGTCTTCGTGCATCAGTTGGGCCAGACGGTCGCGGCCCCGTTTCAACCGCGACATCACCGTTCCCAGGGGCGCCCCGGTCATGTGAGCCACCTGGGCATAGCTCAATCCTTCCAATCCCACCAGAACCAGCACTTCGCGCTGTTCCGGGGCCAAGCGTCCCAAGGCACCGGCCAAATCGCGCAGCGCCAGGGCCTGACCCTGGCGGGGCGCCACCGCCAGGGCGTCAGGGCAATCATCCACGTCCATCAGATCGGGCCGGGTGCCGCGACGGCGGACCTCGTCCAGCCACAGATTGCGCAAGATGGCCAACAGCCACAGCCGCAAATCGGATTCGCCGCGCCAGGATTGCCAACGCGACAAAGCGCGTTCCAGGCAATCTTGGACCAGATCGTCGGCCAGCGCCGCGTCACCGGCGCAAAGCGCGCGGGCATAGCGGCGCAAACCGGGAATCTGGGCTTCCAACTGGCTGTCGGCCATCACCAACTCCGGCACCTTAAAGCTGCTTCACGCCAAGCGTGAACCAGCGACAAGCCCGAGTGGCGTTTGAACCGCCCGGCACGGGCGCACTGGCAAGACCGGACATGATTCCGCTTTGGCGGAAACATGTCTAGGGCTTGGCCACATGCCACACGCCCTTGACGCCGTCGCCGGTCATGTCGCCCGGCTTGGTGTCCTTGACCCAAAGATACAAGGGCTTGCCCTTATAGGCCCATTGCAGGGTGCCGTCGGCGCGGGTGATGGTGGTCAGCTCGCCCTTGGCCATTTCACCGGCCATGGGCTTGGCCGCCGGCCAATTGGCCAGACAGGCGGCGTCGCAATTGGACTTGCCCATCTCGTCCTTGTCGAAGGTGTAAAGGGTCATGCCCTTGTCGTCCACCAGCAGGCCGTCCTTGGACATGGGGGCGGCCCAGGCGGTGGTGGAAACGGCCAGCACAGCGGCGGTCAGAATCAGGCTGCGGATCATCATGAAACCTCCGTGGGTGGGCGGGCTCGATCGACCCGCATACACACCAGACGAAGGAAGGCCCCGGTTTATTCCCCGGCGACGAAAATTATTTTTGCGGCAGATCCCAACGCGACGCGGCGCTGTCGTCTTTTTCCTTGGCGTCCACCCACAGATCGCCATCCGCCGTGTGTTCGATCTTCCAAAAAGGCGCCTTGGTCTTCAGCCAGTCCATCAGGAAATGACACGATTGGAACGCCGCCTCGCGATGCGACGACGCGGTGGCCACCAGAACGATGCGGGCGCCGGGCTCCAACCTGCCGTACCGGTGGATGACCAACACGTCGTGCAGCGGCCAGCGGCTCCGCGCCTCGGCCTCGATGGCTGCCAACTGGCGTTCGGTCATGCCGGGATAATGTTCCAGGGTCATGCCCCGCACCTGGGCGGCCTTTTCGGGGGCGTCGCCCAGATAATCGCGCACCAGACCCAGGAACATGCAGATGCCGCCGACCTTGCCGTTGCCGGCGGAAAAAGCTTCCAGTTCGGCACCGGGATCGAAATCTTCGGTCTGGATGCGAATCATCGGCTTAGCCCCCGGTCACCGGCGGGAAAAAGGCGATTTCGTCACCTTGCCGGATGGGATGATCCCAGCCGACATAATCCTGGTTGACCGCCACCCGCACCACCTTGAGGTCGGCCAAGGCCTGGGCATGGCCATCGGAACGGGATTTCAGCCAATCGACCAATTGGCCGGTGGTGGCGATTTCGGCCGGGGGAGAGACCTGTTCCTCGCCCATTCCCACCTTGGCGCGCAGCCAGGCGAAATACAGCACGTTCATCGCAGCACCTCGGCGAAGGACAGATAGCGCAGCACATCGCCGGGGGTCACATCGCCGTGATCCTCGGGCACCGCCACCAGACCTTCGGCCCACACCATCGAGGACAGCACCCCCGAGCTTTCGGATGTAAACTTTTCCGCCCACAATTGACCGTCGCGCCCGACCACCCGGGCGCGCAGCCATTCGCGCCGCCCCGATTTGTGGCGGAAGCTGAAATCGGCCCGCACCGGAACGGTGGCCGGCACGGTGTCGGCGGCCCCCATCAAACGCAGCAACAGCGGCCGGGCCAGCAGCAGGAACACCACCATCACCGCCACCGGATTGCCCGGCAGCCCGATGAAGGTGGCGCCCCTTATGTCGCCCAGCGCCACCGGCTTGCCCGGCTTGATGGCCAGACGCCAGAAATGCAGGCTGCCCAAGGCTTCCACCGCCGCCTTCACATGGTCTTCGTCGCCCACCGACACCCCGCCCGAGGTCAGGATGACATCATGATCGACGGCCGCCTTGTCCAAGGCGGCGATGATGGCGGCGCGGTCGTCGGGCAAAATGCCCAGATCGGTCACCTGGATACCGATGCTTTGCAGCAAGCCGCAGGCGGTATAACGGTTGGAATCATAGATGCCGCCGGGCGGCAGCACCGTCCCCGGCAGGTTGATTTCGTCACCGGTGGAAAACACCGCCGCCCGCAAGGGAACGTGGACCGGCAACGCGGCGCGGCCCACCGCCGCCGCCAAGCCGATTTCCTGGGGCCTGAGACGGGTGCCGGATTTCAGCACCACGGCGCCCTGGGCCACGTCCTCGCCGGCCTTGCGGCAATTGGTGCCGGGCTTGGGCCGGGTGGCGACGACGACGAAATCGCCTTCGATGGTGCAGTCTTCCTGCATGGCGACGCAATCCACCGAATCGGGCACCACGGCGCCGGTCAGGATGCGGATGCATTCCCCCGCCCCCACCACACCGGCAAAGGGATGACCGGCGGCGGAACGGCCGATACGGCGCAAGCGCCCATCTTCGGGCAGATGGGCGGCGGTGAAGGCATAGCCGTCCATGGCCGAATTGTCATGGGGCGGCACATTCAGGGGCGAGACCACGTCCTGGGCCAGCACCTTGCCCAAACATTGGGCCAAGGGCAATTCCTCGACGCGTGGACGGGGGGCAACGCGTTGGGCCAGCAAATCCAACGCCTGCTCGACGCTCATCATCGCCTTACCGGCGTCGAAATCGGTGCTCATAGCCCCACCTGCTGCACAATGAAATCGGCGATGGCCCCCGAATCGTCCAGATCGAGAAGCGGCACGGTCAGACCATCGGGTCGGTCGGGTGAGGCCAAAGCCGCCACCATGGGATCGTGGATGAACAACGGCGCCTTGCCCAGGGCCGCCCGCCACACTTCGATGCGGGCATGCGGCCAATGACGGAAACCTTCCACCAGGATCAAATCCACCGGACTCATGCGGGCCAACAACTGGTCCATGGTGAATTCCGGCGCACCGCGATATTCGTGCATCAAGGCCCAGCGATTGGCCGAGGCCACCATCACCTCGCTGGCCCCGGCAGCGCGGTGTTCATAGGAATCCTTGCCCGGCTTGTCGATGTCGAAACCGGCATTGGCCTGTTTGATGGTCGACACCTTCAGGCCGCGTTCCGCCAACAAGGGAACCAGTTTCACCAACAAGGTGGTCTTGCCGCTGCCGGAATGGCCCGAGAGACCGAAAATCCTCATTGCCCCTGCCCGGTCAGATGCTTCAGACCCGATCGCAGGTAATCCCAACCGGTAACCAGGGTCAGCACCGCGGCCACCCACAAGAAGACTTCCCCCGCTTCCTGAACCGGCAAGGTCAAGGGCGGCACGTTGCCCAGCAGCAACAAGGACAAGGCCACCATCTGGAAAGCGGTCTTCCACTTGGCCAGCCGGGTCACCGGCACGCCGACACGGATTTCCGCCAGGAATTCCCGCAGGCCCGATACCAGGATCTCGCGCAGCAAAATGACCAAGGCGGGCAGCTCGCTCCACGGGCTGACCCGACCGAAGGCCACCAGCATGAACAGCACGGCCGCCACCAGCAATTTGTCGGCGATGGGGTCCAGGAAGCGACCGAAGGCGGAAACCTGGTTCCACGACCGCGCCAGCCAGCCATCGAACCAATCGGTAATGGCGGCGACGACGAACAGGCCGCACGCAACCCAGTGGGTCCACGTCCCTTGGACGTAGAACGTCAGGATGACCAACGGGATCACGACGATGCGCGACAAGGTCAGAAGGTTGGGTAGGCTGGTCAGCATGGCCGGGATATTAGCCGTGCGGATGGAAATGGTCATAGATTTTTTTGGCCATGGACTTTGATATGCCCGGCACGGATTCCAAATCGCCCAAAGCCGCCGCCGCCACATCGCGGGCCGAGCCGAAATGCTGCAGCAGCACCTTCTTGCGCGCGGCGCCGATGCCGTCCACTTCATCCAAGGGCGAGCGCACCATGGCCCCGGCCCGACGCGTGCGATGGGCGCCGATGGCGAAACGGTGCGCCTCGTCGCGCAAACGCTGCAGGAAATACAGCACCGGGTCCTTCATGGGCAGCGAGAACGGCTCGCGCCCCGGCATGAAGAACCGTTCGCGGCCGGCGTTGCGGTCGGGGCCCTTGGCGATGGAGACCAAAGCCACGTCGTCGATGCCCAGTTCGGCGAAAACCTCCATGGTGGCGCCGAGCTGCCCCTGACCACCGTCGATCAGCACCAGATCGGGCCATTGTCCGCGCTCGCGGTCGGGGTCTTCCTTTTGCGCCCGCTGGAAACGCCGGGTCAGCACTTCGCGCATCATGGCGAAATCGTCGCCCGGGGTCAGTTCCGTCGACTTGATGTTGAACTTGCGATACGCCGCCTTCATCAACCCCTCGGGGCCGGCGACGATCATGCCGCCCACCGCGTTGGTGCCCTGGATGTGGGAATTGTCGTAGACCTCGATGCGCCCCGGCCGCCCATCCAGCCCGAACAATTCGGCGACACCGTCCAACAGCTTGGATTGGGCGCTGGATTCGGCCATGCGCCGCCCCAGGGCTTCCCGCGCATTGTCATAAGCGTTTTCGATCAATCGCTTGCGGTCGCCGCGCTTGGGGACGGCCACCACCACCTTGCGCCCGGCTTTTTCCGACAGTGCCGCGGCGACGATTTCGGCCTCGGCCGGTTCCTGACTCAGCAGGATTTCGCGCGGCGGCATTTTGTCGGCATAGAACTGGCCCAGGAAGGCGGCCATCACCTCGGACGCCTCGGCATCGGCGGCGTGCTGGGGGAAATAGGCGCGGTTGCCGTAATTGCAGCCCGAGCGGAAGAAGAACACCTGAATGCAGGTCTGGCCACCAGCCTGGTGCAAGGCGACCACGTCGGCCTCGGCCAGTTCCGCCGGATTGATGTCGTGATGGGCCTGGATGCGTGACAGCGCCCGGATACGGTCGCGGAACACCGCGGCACGTTCGTATTCCATGGCTTCGGCGGCGCTTTCCATCCGCTTCGCCAAATCCTTTTGCACCTTCTGCGAATGCCCGGACAGGAACGACCGGGCCTCGGCCACCAGTTCCAGGTATTCGTCGCGACTGATGCGGTCGACGCAGGGCGCCGAGCAGCGCTTGATCTGGAACAGCAGACAGGGCCTGGTGCGACTGGAAAACACCGAATCGGTGCAAGAGCGCAGCAAGAAGGCCCGCTGCAATGCCGAAAGCGTGGCGTTCACCGCCCCGGCCGAGGCGAAAGGACCGAAATATTCCCCCCGTCTTGTCCGCGCCCCCCGATGTTTCAACACCTGGGGCCAATCATGGTCGGCGGTCACCAGGATGTGGGGAAAGCTTTTGTCGTCCTTCAGCAAGATGTTGTAGCGCGGCCCCAGGCTTTTGATCAGGGTGCTTTCCAGCAGCAGCGCCTCGACCTCGGTGTGGGTGGTGATCACCTCCATGGACGCGGTCTCGGCGATCATCCGCTGGATGCGCAAGGTCTGGCGTTCAGGCTTGGTATAGGCGACCACCCGCTTCTTCAGGTTCTTCGCCTTGCCCACATACAGAACATCCCCCTTGACGTTCAACATACGGTAGACACCCGGCGTTCCCGGAAGTGTCGCCAGAAAACGCTCGATCACCGTCACCCCTTGGGCCAAGGGGCGTTCGCAATCGGTCTCTTCAGCATTGTGCGTATCGTGTGGTGCCATGATCGGACGATCACATTATGGGAACAGGAATCAAAAGCGCAGGAATCCAAGGGCTCTAGCAGGATATCCACGAAAACTGTGGATAAGTCTGTTGGCAAATTGTGGGCTTCAGGCCGCCCCCCTTGGGAGTCCTAGGACTCCTCGGCATTGCCCATTTTCTATGCAGAAATATGAAATCTTTTGTTTTCAATGTGTTATTGCCAGTCAAGCGTAAACGGGATGTAAAAATAAAGTTTTTCTTCTGGACTCTGTCTGGCGGATGGGGCAGATATCCGCCCCCTTCCAGGCTGTGTAAAACTTAACGCCCAAAATCCGTTTCCCCTGCGCCGACAAGCCACTAGACCCGAACCTTTAGACTGCGCATGCAGCCGGATTCATTCCTCGACCTTCTGTCCCGACTGAGCCGGCGACCATTGCAGATGCTGGCCGCCATCCAAAGCCAACATTTGCCCAGTAAACGAGCGCGAGGTCAGAATGAACCGCAACCCCAAGGCGATTTCCTCGGGCGAGGTGCCGCGTGCCAGCGGTGTGGTGGCGCATTGGGCGTCGAATTGTTCCTGACTTTGCCGCACTGACGGCAGCGCCGGACCGGGGCCGATGGCGGCGACCCGGATGCGTGGCGCCAAAGCCAAAGCCAGCGTCTGGGTCAGGGTCCACAACCCGGCCTTGGACAAGGTGTAGGTGGTGAAATGCGGGGTCAGGTTCCACACCCGCTGGTCAATCAGGTTGACGATCAGCCCCTCGGCTTCGGCGGGCAAGGCGGCGGCCATGGCCTGGGACAGCACGAAGGGAGCCCGCAGGTTCACCTCCATGTGAGTATCCCATGACTGACGGGTGGCGCTGTCCACCTCGTCGCGCTCGAAGGTCGAGGCATTGTTGACCAACACGCCGATAGGCCCCAAAGCCTCCTGGGCTTGGGCCATCACCCGGGCCATGTGGTCTTCGCACGACAGGTCACCGGACACCAGCACCGCCATGCCGCCCTTTGCCCGGATCTGATCGGCCAACAAGGCCGCTTCGTCACCGGATCGGGAATAATGCAGCGCCACGGCAAAACCGGCCTGGGACAGTTCCCAGGCCATGGCCCGCCCCAAACGCCGGGCGGCGCCAGTGACCAAGGCGGTACGGGGAATAAGGGGAGAAATTTCCATCATGGCGCCAGCATGGCGAAGGCCGGGCGGCGACGCAAGCCGCCGCCCGCACTTTCAGCTTATTGCGACGCCGCTTTCTTCAGGGCGACAGCCGGCCGCCGCACCGGCACCACCTGAACCCTGGGCTTGGCCAAAGCTTCCGGCGGCACCTGCCCCAAAGCCTGCAGGAAAGCGCCGCCATGGGCCGGACGCTGGGCCGGATCGGGGTCGGTGGCACGGGCCACCAGATCCACCAACACCGCTTGGTGCTTGCTGGGCAATTGTACCGCCCCGTCCCCCAAGGCCGGCAACGTGCCGGTCAACAGGCGATAGGTCAGCACGCCCAGGGAATAGATGTCGGCCCGGGCGTCGACGGTGGTGGCGCTTTCCCGCTGTTCCGGGGCGCAATAATCGGTACCGCCGATCCAATGGTCGGGCAGCGGCGGATTGCGGTCGGGCAGCTTGACCATGCTGAAATCGGCCAATTTGGCCTGACCGTTCTCGCGCGCGGTCAGCAAGATGTTGCTGGGCTGAACGGCCCGGTGAACGAAATTATTGCGATGCAGAACCATCAAACCGGCGGAAACCTGCTTCAGCAACGCCAAGGCCCGGGCCAGGGGCAGACGGCGGGCGGCTTCGCCCCCCTCGGCACCGTGGTCGGGACCGATCTCGGCCACCAGCGACCCCGCCATATAGGGCATGACGAAGAACGGATTGCCGTCCGCCGCCTTGTCCATGGTCTTGACCCCGATCAGTTGCGGATGGTCGAAAGCCGCCAGAACCCGGGCTTCCGACAAGAAGCGGGCCAGCCATTGCGGTGCCGACAGCGCCTGGCCTTCCACCCCCTGCGGGGCGAAGGCCTTGACCGCCACCGGAATCTGCAAATCCGGATCCTTGCACAACAAGATGCGGGCGTAACCAGATGTCGGCACGCTTTTATGGATCACATATTTGCCGATGCGTTCCATTTCTCCCCGCCTTTCAGTCCCCGTCCTCAAATCAATGCTGAGCTTTTCCAAAGGTTCTGTCCACCCCCCGTTATGGCATGGACAAAAAACGGACCTGCCTTGTTTTACAAGACAGGCCCGTCCGAAAGTTTCAGCGATTCAAGACTACCACTTGATCTGCTCGATATTGTCGAAGTCGACCACGGTGTCACCGTTAGCGGTCGTCAGATGGACGCTGCCGTCCACGTCACGACCGATATCGATGGAGCCATGGCTTTCGCCATCCACGGTGATGGTCCAGCTTTGGTGACCGTCGTCGGTGGTGATGACGAAGGTCTGGCCCACCGCGTCGGACAGATCCAGCGTGTCGGTCCAGCTGTTGCTGCTGCCACCGTCGATGGTGTCCTTGGTGCCGCTGTGGAAGTCGAACAGGAAGGTGTCCGAACCGTCGCCGCCGACCATCCGGTCGTTGCCGTCGCCACCGACGAAGGTGTCATCGCCAGCACCGCCATACATGGTGTCGTTGCCGGTGCCGCCATCCATGTAATCGTTGCCGGCATTGGCGCTCATGAAGTCGTTGCCCGACCCACCCATCAGATAGTCGTCACCATTGTTGGCGAACACGGTGTCATTGCCCGAGCCGCCGTCCAGGGTGAACGAGTTGTAAGAGCCACCATCGCTGTAATTCATGTCGATGATGTCGTCGCCGGCACCGGCATTGATGCGTTCGATGCTGTCGACGTTGTTGATGTGGATGAAGTCGTTGCCGTCGGTCATCTGCAAGGTGTCGTTGCCGTCACCGCCGATGAAGGTGTCCTGAGTGGTGTAGTGGCCTTCGATGCTGAGGGAGGCGCCAGTGCCGCCCGAACCATTGGCCCCACCCTGGTCGCCCGCCGAGTAGTAGACGTTGTTGCCGATCCGGAAGGAATCGCTGCCATCGTCGGCGGTGAACACCAAGGTGTCGTTGCCCGCACCACCGACCAAGCTGTCGGTGCCGGCGCCGCCGATGATGTAATCGGCGCCGTCGCCACCATAAAGCAGGTCGTTACCGGTACCGCCGATGATGTAATCGGCGCCACCGCCGCCATAGACGGTGTCGCTGCCCGCGCCGGCATCGATGTAATCGTTGCCGTCCGAGGTCAGGGCCGGAATGGCCAAGCTGGCATGCGAGGTGGTCGAGGCCGTGTCGGAACCGTCATGGCTGACCACGGTGACGTTCAGACCGATGGTGGAACCGGCCAGCGTACCGGGAATATCCAGCTGCAGGTTGTCCACCTGATCGGCGGTCACCGTGTAGACGCCATTGACGGCGGTCAGTTCAACACCGTCGGCCATCAGCACCACGCCGGCCGGCAGGTCGCTGACTTGGAAGGTGAAGGTCTCACCGCTGTCGGGCGAACCGTACTCGATGTCCAGATCGGCGTAGACACGGGTGTCGATACCGCTGGACGCCGCCTGGGTGACGTTGTCGCCGTAAAGGACGTCGTTGCCGTCCAGGCCGAACAGGCTGTCCGAACCGGCGCCGCCCACCAAGGTGTTGGACGAGTTGGTGCCGGTCAGGGTCGAGTTTTCGTAGGTGCCGGTGGCGAACAGGTCGGTTTCGACGTTGAAGTTGGCGTCGTTGTAATCCAGGTCGCTGTTGGTCGCCAGATCTTCCCAGTTCTGGTTGCCGGCGACATCGGTGTTGTCGTCAACCCGGTCGATACCGTTCTTGTTCAGGTCGTTGTCGCTGAACAACACGTTCACGCCAGCACCCGACAGGTGGTTGCCCTGCGAGTCGATGACGTACCAGTTACCGCTGCCGTCCTTGGCGAAGGTGCAGGATTCGCCATCGGTGATCTTGCTGCAATTCTGACCGTCGCCATTGGGGATCAGGAAGTAACCGACCTGGTCCGGATTGACGCCGTTGACGGTGAAGCTGCTGCCCACGGTGTCTTGGACGTCGCCCCAGATGATCTGCCCCGTGGTCGGGTTCCCGTCGCTGTCCATGATGTAATAACCATAGGACGAGTGATAGGACGCCGAGGCGTTGCCCACATTGGTGATGGTCACCGCGTTGCCGTCCAAGGTGGCACTGACCGTGGCGGTCGGAGTGTCGGCCTCGGGGGTCACGGTGATGGTCACCGCCTGGGTGGTGGTGCCGCCATTGCCGTCGGACACTTCCACCGTGAAGGTGTCGGTGCCGGACCAGTTGTTGTCGTCGGCGGCATAGGAATAAGTGCCGTCGGCGTTCAGCGTCAGCGAACCATGCTGCGGTTCACCGCCATCGACCACCGCATAGGTCAGGGTGTCGCCGTCGGCATCGCTGGCGACGATGGAGCCAGTGACCACGGTGGGCGCATCGGTGGTGCTTTCCGCCGCCACGCCACCGGTGGTGCCGGTGATGGTCGGATCGTCGTTGCCGTCGGCCACTTCGATGGTCACGGTGGCGGTGTCGGTGCCACCCTGGCCGTCGCTGACCGTATAGGTGAAGGTGGCGTCACCCGAGAACCCGTGTTCGGGCACGAAGGTGATGGTGCCGTCGGGGTTCAGGGTCACGGTGCCATGAGTGGCGTCGCCCACACCGATGATGGAAAGCGTGCCGCCATCGGCGTCGCTGTCGTTTTCCAGCAAGTCATCGACGTCGATGGTCAGCGACACGTTTTCGTTGGTGGCGATGGCTTCGTCGTTGACCACGTCATAGCTGACGCTGCCTTCGCCCACCACCGTGCTGATGGCGGTGTCGCCGCCGTTTTCTTCGGTGGTGGTGACGCTGGTGCTGAGGCTGGCCAAGTCAGGCGCGCTGCCCGACTGGGTCACCGTCAAGGTCAGCGGTTCGCCCGATTCGACCTCGACGACATACTGACCCTGGTCATTGGCATGCAGAACGGTGCCGTCTTCCAAGGTCACCGTGGCACCCGCCGGGATACCGCTGACCGTCACCGCCGACAGCGATTCGCTGCCATCGGTATCGTTCAGGTTGGCCTGGATGGTCACCGGGGTCGAGTAGGTGTAGGTCGTGGTGCTGGTGGTCCCCGTGTTGAAGTAGGAATTGGCCGACCCATCGGTCACCACGGCGCCATTACCGTTGATGATCGTGCCATCCGAGAACTTGATGTACTCGAAATTGCTGACGTGGCTTTGAATCTGGTTGGGATTGCCCAGCCACTGGTTGTAGCTGATTCCCGACAGATACAAGGCGTCGGTGCCGCTGCCGCCATCCAACGACCCGTCCATGGTCGAGCCCTTGACTTCGACGAAGTCGTTGCCACTGCCGGCGTCGATCTTGGCGCCACCGTTCAGACCGCCACCCAGGTGAATCTCGTCGTTGCCGGAACCGCCGACGATCGAACCGCCCATGTTGCTGGTGCCTTGGACGTCGATGTAATCGTCGCCGCCACCGCCATTGATGGTGGCGCCGCCGGTCACCGAGCCGGTCACCCGCACCTGATCGTTGCCGTCCGAACTGGACGAGCCGGTTCCATCCAAATAGATGTTGGCGTCGGCGTTGCCACCCACATAGACGCTGTCGTCACCGGTGCCGGCGATGATGCTGGCACCACCATTGATGCCGTTGTTGACCCACAGGCGGTCATCGCCGCTGCCCAGGTCGATCACCGAGCCCGAATTACCGCCCACATAGACGGTGTCGTTGCCGCTGCCAGTATCGATGGGCGCGCCGCCATTGACGTTACCCGACACATCCAACTGGTCGTTGCCTTCGCCCAGGCTGATGCTGGCCGCCACGTTGGAACCCAACTTGACCGTGTCGTCACCGTCACCGGTGGTGATGACCGCACCGCCATTCTGGCCGCCGACCTGCAATTGATCGTCGCCGTCGCCCATGATCACCGAGGCCCCGATGACCCCACCGATCTTGACGGTGTCGTTGCCGCTGCCGGCGTTGATGGTGTCACCGCCATTGGTGTTGCCGTTCACCACCAACACGTCGTCGCCGCTGTAAAGGTTGGTCGCCTTGTTGATGTTGCCGGTCACCTTGACCGAGTCGTTGCCATAGCTGCTGATCGACCCAGACGAGTAATCCCCGTTGATGGTGGTCGAGGTGCTGGGGGCCAGATCGGCCAAGCGGTCGACACCGAAATCATGGGTCACCGTGGTGGTGGTGGTGTGCGGGGTCGCCGCGGTGTCACCCACATCCACCGACAGATCGGCGGCCTGGGCGGTCACGTCATAACGCGAGTCGTCACCGGCCACCGGGCCGATATTGTCGGACACGTCAGCCAGATCCAGGGTGGCGGTGCCGGTGGTGGTGCCACCATGGCCGTCACTGATGGTGTAGCTGAAGTTGACCTCGCCATAATAATCGGTGTCGGGGGTGAAGGTGATGGTGCCGTCGCCGTTGTCGACGATGGTGCCATGGTCGACGGTGATGCCGCTGACCGACAAGGTGTCGCCATCGATATCCGACGCGTTTTCCAGCAGATCGGCCTTGCTGATGATCACCGACTGGTCTTCCAGACCGTCACCCAGGTCGACGGCTCCGGTGGTCGGGCCATCATTGGCACCGTCCACGGTGATGGTCACGATCTGGGTGCTGCCGTCGTCGGTCTGCACAGTGAAGGTCTTGGTCAGATGGTCGTCGGCACCCAGCGACTGCACGGCCTGCGAGTCGTTGTCCAGGGTATAGGTCCACTGGCCGTCTTCGTTGATGGTGAAGGTACCGTGCTCGTCGGTCACCGTGGTGGCGACGAAGGTCGATTCACCGTCGCTGTGCTTGTCGTTACCGTTGCCGTTCCCGGAATTCTCGGCGTTGTTGTTGTCGCCGGAACCACCAGGCGCATCCTGGTCACCGTTGCCCCAGCCATTGTTGCCGTGGCTGCCATGGGTCTTGTCGGAATCGTCGGCATCCAGGTCGCCACTGGCCACCAGATTACCGTCTTCAGCCACCGAACCGGTGGTGTCGCCGGTGATCACGGTGTCGTCGTCAACATTGGCCAGATCCATGGTGGCCGTGCCCTGCACGGTGCCGCCTTGGCCATCGCTGATGGTGTAGCTGAAGGTCACTTCGCCGTAATAATCGGCGTCCGGGGTGAAGGTCACGGTGCCGTTGCCGTTGTCGACGATGGTGCCGTGATCGGCGGTGATGTTGGACGCGGTCAAGGTGTCGCCGTCAACGTCGGACGCGTTGGCCAGCAGCTCGGCCTTGCTGATGGTCACCGAAGTGTCTTCGGTGCCGGCCGCCAGCGTCACTTCGCTGGTGGTCGGATCATCGTTCACCGCCGCCAGGTTCATGGTGGCGCTGCCCTGGGCGGTGCCGCCATTGCCGTCGCTGACGGTGTAGCTGAAGGTCACTTCGCCGTTGTAATTGGCGTCCGGGGTGAAGGTCACGGTGCCATTGCCGTTGTCGACGATGGTGCCGTGATCGGCACTGATGCTGGCCGCCGTCAAGGTGTCGCCGTCAACGTCGGACGCGTTGGCCAGCAAATCGGCCTTGCTGATGGTCACCGAAGTGTCTTCGGTGCCGGCCGCCAGCGTCACTTCGCTGGTGGTCGGGCCGTCGTTCACCGCCGCCAGGTTCATGGTGGCGCTGCCCTGGGCGGTGCCGCCATTGCCGTCGCTGACGGTGTAGCTGAAGGTCACTTCGCCGTTGTAATTGGCGTCCGGGGTGAAGGTCACGGTGCCATTGCCGTTGTCGACGATGGTGCCGTGATCGGCACTGATGCTGGCCGCCGTCAAGGTGTCGCCGTCAATGTCGGACGCATTGGCCAGCAGCTCGGCCTTGCTGATGGTCACCGAAGTGTCTTCGGTGCCAGCGCCCAGGTCGGTGGTCATGCTGACCACCGGAGCGTCATTGGTGGGATCAACGGTGATGGTCAAGGACTGAGTATAGACGTTGCCTTCGCCGTCGGTCAGCTGCACCTGGAAGGTGTCGGTCCCGTTCCAGTTGGAATCTTCGGCCGTGAAGGTGAAGGTGCCGTCTTCGTTCACGCTCAGCGCGCCATGATGGTCGCCGCCGGCAACCACCTCGAACGACACGATACCGCCATCGGCATCGGAAGCCACGATCTGGCCCTGGACCACAGTGGCCGCATCGGTGGTGCTTTCGTCACCCTGGCCGCCGGTCACGCTGATTTCAGCCGCGTTGTCCACATCGGCCACCGAGACCGTGAACGGTTCGGTGGTGGCGGTGGCGCCGCTTTCGTCGGTGGCGGTCACCTGGATCTGGAAAGCACCCACATCGGAATTGTCCGGGGTACCGGTCAGCACACCGGTTTCAGGGTCGAACTGGACCCAATCCGGGGTGGCGATGGCGTTACCGTCGGCATCCAGGAAGGTCAGGCTGAAGGTCAGGCTGTCGCCCATGGGGACGTCGGCGTCGGTGAAGAATTCCGACACATCCATGCTAAAGGCCTGGTCTTCAGTGGCGACCTGATCGGTCACCGCGCCTTCGACCACGTCGGGCGGGCTGTTCAGATCGATGACCTCGCCGTCCACTTCCACGCTCAGCGCTTCGAAATTGCTGACCTGCAGACCATCCAGGGTCTCGAAGGTGAAGACCTGACCGGCATTGGCCGGATCAGCCATGAAGTCCTTGAAGGCCAGCAACTCTTCCCGCATTTCGGCGGTGTATTCGGCGCCGTTCAACTCGACGCGCAGGGTGTCGGTATCGGCCCCGCCGTCATAGACGTCGCCGGCGGTTTCACCCGCCACGGCGACCACGGTGTCGTTGCC
Source organism: Rhodospirillaceae bacterium UBA6219 (assembly GCA_002435715.1). Taxonomy (GTDB): domain Bacteria; phylum Pseudomonadota; class Alphaproteobacteria; order Rhodospirillales; family Magnetospirillaceae; genus Magnetospirillum. The sequence goes on along the minus strand of DISD01000072.1, from coordinate 2,879 downwards.
GGTGCCACCCAGAACCACGTCGCTACCCGCGCCGGCGTTCAAGGTGTCGTCGCCGGCGCCGCCGATCACTTTGTCGTCGCCGCTGCCGGTCCAGATGACGTCATTGCCATAGCTGCCGTCAACGGTGACATTGCCGTAATCGAAACGATCGCTGGTCAGATCGACCACGTCGTTGCCCAGGCCGGCATTGATGGATTCAATGCCCTGCAGCAACGGGCCGCTGACACCGTCATCCAAGATGATGGCGTCGTTGGTGCTGGTGCCGACCAGGGTGTCGATGCCGTCGCCGCCGATCATGGTGTCGGTCAGCTTGGTCATCCCGGCGATGCTGACGCTGTCGCCGGTGCCTTCGGTCGTGGTGCCGCCGACGTCGCGGGCCTGAGTGCCTTCGCCCCAGACGCCGTCATAGCCTGCATAGCTGGTGCCCATCTTGAAGACGTCGTTACCGGCGCCGCCATCCAGGGTATCGGTTCCGGCGCCACCACCCAAGGTGTCGTTGCCTTCGCCGCCCAGGATCAAATCGTTGCCGTCGTCACCGAACAAAGCGTCGTTGCCGGCGCCGCCGTCGATGGTCACATCACCCAACGACACGGCGGTGCTGGTCAGGTCGACCACGTCATTGCCGTCGCCGGTGCTGATGACCTCGATGCCATCCACCAGAACCTTGTTGGAACCGGTGGACAAAACCACGTCGTCGCCGCTGGTGCCGACGATGGTATCGGTGCCTTCGCCGCCGACAAACTTATCGCTGTTGATGTTCTTACCGCCCAGACCGACGCCGTTGCCACCCGAGAGATAACCCGAACCATAGACACCGTCGGCGCCACCGGACAATTGGAAGGTGTCGTTGCCGGCGCCGCCATCCAAGGTATCGGTGCCGGCATTGCCGGCCAGGGTGTCGTCGCCGCCACCGCCATAGATGGTGTCGTTACCTTCACCACCCGACAAGGTGTCGTTACCGTCGATCACACCACCGGTGAACGAGACGTTCAGAGTGGCGCTGTCCAGGGTCACGTCGGTGCCGTCGGCGGTCTGGGCCGCGATGCCCAGTTCGAAGCCATCGACATCCACCTGGGTCACGGTCAGGGTCAGACCGTCCAAATCGTCCACCGACAAGGTCCAGGTACCGTCGCCATTATCGGTGCCGGCCGACAGGCTGGCGCCGTCGGGCACACCCGAGATGGTGATGGAATTGACGGATTCCGAGCTGTCCAGCTTGGTGACGTCGATATCCAGGGCCACGGTGTAGCTACCCGAGGACGCTCCGTTGCTGTCGCCATAGATCACGTCGCTACCGGCGCCGCCATTGATGACGTCGTCGCCGCCGCCACCCACCAGGGTCTCGGCCCCGCCGGTGCCAGTGATCACGTCGTTGGTGGCGTTGCCCAGATCGATGACGGCGTCGGCCGCTTCGATGTCCACGCCGTCGGCGCGGGCTTCCACGGTTACCGTCACCTGCTGTTCGGTCACGCCGCCATCGGCGTCGGTGGAACGCACGGTGAAGGTGTCGGTGCCGCTCCAATCATTGTCGGCGGCGGTGAAGGTATAGGTGCCGTCAGCGTTCAGGCTGACCGAGCCATGCTCGCCCTGCCCAACCACTTCCAAGGTCACCGCACCATCCACGTCGGTGGCCGAGATGCTGCCGGTCACCACGGTGGCGGCGTCAGTGGTGCTTTCCGCACCGGTGCCGCCGGTAGCGGTAATCACCGCTTCGTCCTCGACCGCGGTGACGTCCAGCGAAGCGCTGGCCGGGGTGGCCACGCCGTCATCGGTCACCACGTCATAGGTGACGTCGATGTTGCCGTTGAAATCGGCCTCGGGGGTGAAGGTCCAGGTGCCGTTGCCGTTGTCCACCAGCGTGCCGCCGGAGACTTCCACATTGGCCACCGACAGCGCGTTGTCCACGTCAGAAGCGTTGGACAGCAATTGCTGCGTGGTGATCAGGATCGAGCCCGAATCCTCGGCCATGTCGCCCAGGTCGACGCTGCCGGTCACCACGGTGGCGTCGTCGGAACCGGTAATGGTCACCGAAACATCGTGCGGCGCACTGGCCACGTCGCCATCCCAGGCCACGACCTGGAAGGTCTGAGAAGCGCTGTCGCCCACGTTCAGGCTGTCCTGGCCCGACGGCGTGAAGGTGTATTCGCCCGATTGCGGATCGATCACCACCGTGCCGTGCTCGGTGGTCAGCTCGGTCACCCGTTCGCCGTTTTCGCCCACCAGGTAGTAGCTGACGGTATCCGACGTATCCACGTCCGACCCCACCACGCTGCCGCTGGCGCTGCCGTTTTCGTCAACCTGCAGGTCTTCGACGGTGTCGACCACCGGGCCGTCATTGGAACCGGTGATGGTGACCGTGACGTTCTGCGGATCGGAAACCGTGTCACCGTCCGTGGCCGCCACTTGGAAGCCATCGGTCTCGGTCTCGCCGTCATCCAACGAAACCATGTCGTCGCTGGGGGTGAAGGTGTATTCGCCGGTTTCCGGATCGATCACCACCGTGCCGTGCTCGGTGGTCAGCTCGGTCACCAATTCACCGGTATCCGGATCGACGATACCATAGGTCAAGGTGTCGCCATCGGCGTCGGTGGCATCCAGGTCGCCGGAAGCCGTGCCATCCTGGCCCACTTCCAGTTCCACATCGGTCGGGCCGTCGATCACCGCCGTGTCTTCCACGTTGTTCACGGTGATCGAACCGCCGGTATGGGTCACCTGACCGTCATCGGACACAACGTCATAGGAAACGTCGATGTTGCCGTTGAAATCGGCATCAGGGGTGAAGGTCCAGGTGCCGTTGCCGTTGTCCACCAACGTGCCGCCGTCAACCGTCACATTGGCCACCGACAGCGCCGAGTCGATGTCGGACGAATTGGCCAGCA
>DISD01000068.1 GCA_002435715.1 Rhodospirillaceae bacterium UBA6219 | reverse complement strand
GCCGCAACCATAACCTGCTGATCGGTGAAGGTTCTTCGGAACGCATCAAGAAGGAAATCGGTTCCGCCTGCCCGCCGGAAGACGGCGAAGGCCGCACCATGGAAATCAAGGGCCGCGACCTGATGAACGGCGTGCCCAAGGAACTGATCGTTTCCGAACGCCAGATCGCCGAATCCCTGGCCGAGCCGGTGGGCGCCATCATCGAGGCGGTCAAGGTCGCCCTGGAACACACCGCCCCCGAACTGGCCGCCGACATCGTCGACAAGGGCATCGTGCTGACCGGCGGTGGCGCTTTGCTGTCCAACCTGGACTATGTGTTGCGTCACGCCACCGGCCTGCCGGTGTCCATCGCCGACGACCCGCTGTCCTGCGTCGCCTTGGGAACCGGCCGTGCGCTTGAAGAAATGCCCAAGCTGAAGAACGTGCTGTCCAGCATGTACTAGTTTTCGGCTCTCAATATGTAGTAGTCTGACCTGAATTGGTCGCCGGCCCTGCCGGCGGCCGCGATTCAGGAAAAAAGGGGAATAGCGTGAAGCAGTCCGGTGCGGTCGGACGCCTGGCGACATTGCGGCTTTTGGCCCAACGTTTCGCTTTCGTCTCCCTGGTTGTCGCCGCTTTCGCGCTGATGATCCTGGGTAAGGCCGACATTGTCCTGATCGAACGTGTCCGCACCTCGGTGGCCGATGCCGTCGCCCCCATCCTGGACGCGTTGTCGCGCCCCGCCGCCACCGTCGCCGAGATCAGCGAAAGCATTCGCGAACTGGCGTCGTTGCGCGCCGAAAACGCCCGCCTGCGCCAGGAAAACCAACGCCTGCTGCACTGGCAGACGGTGGCCCGGCGTCTGGACGCCGAAAATGCCGTCCTGCACGAACATTTGAACGTGGTCACCGACGCCGACGCCGCCTTCGTCACCGCCCGGGTGATCGGCGATCTGGGCTCGGCCTATGGTCATTCCATGCTGCTGAACGCCGGTTCGCGTGACGGCGTGCGCAAGGGACAGGCGGTGCTGTCGGGGGAAACCCTGATCGGCTATATCGCTGAAGTGGGCGACCGTTCGTCGCGTCTGCTGTTACTCACCGACATCAACGCCAAGATCCCGGTGGTGGTGGAAAGCTCGCGCACCCGGGCCATCCTGACCGGGGACAACAAGGCGCGGCCCAAGCTGAATTACGTGGCCGGCAACCCGTCGATTTCCGTGGGCGACCGCATCATCACCGCCGCCTCGGGCGCCGCCTTCCCGCCCGGCCTGCCCATTGGCGTGGTGGCGTCGACCACCGACGGCATCATCCGCGTCGAACCCTTCGTCCAACGCCACGAACTGGAATACGTGGCCATCGTCGATTTCGGCTTGGGTGGCATCCTGCCTTTCGAAAAACCGCCGATGCCGGAACGCCGCCGCCGCGGAGCCGATGCCGGAGGGGGCAATTGAAGCCCTCGGTCTGGTTACGGATGGATTCCTGGGTCCGACACCTGGTTCCCTTCGGCGTGACCTTGGCCATGTTGCTGGTAACCGCCATCCCCATCCATTTACCCGGTCTGGCCGGCATGGTTCCCATGCTGCCGATGATGGGGGTCTATTACTGGGCCATCTATCGCCCTGATCTGCTGCCGGCTTGGCTGGCCTTCGTCATCGGCCTGCTTTACGACATCATCTCGGGCACGCCTTTGGGGGTGAACGCCCTGGTGCTGTTGTTGGTGCAAGGTGTCGCCGCCGGGCAGCGCCGCTTTTTCCTGGGCAAGTCGTTCATGGTGTCGTGGTGGGCCTTCGGCCTGCTAGCGGCCAGCGCCTCGGGCGGGACCTGGGTGCTGGTCACCGTGCTTTTGGGCCGGGCCATCGACCCCACGCCGTTGTTTTTCGAATACCTGCTGACCATGGGCCTGTTCCCCATTCTGACCTGGGCGTTGGCTCGCACCCAAATGGCCTTTTTGAAAGAGGCCTGAGACGCATGTACCACGACAACGACCGCTCGAAACTGTTCAGCCGCCGGGCCCTGATGCTGGCCGGCGGCAAGGGCGCGTTGATCAGCGCCCTGGTCGCCCGCATGTATTACCTGCAGGTGATCGAAGCCGACCGCTATACCATGCTGTCCGAGGAAAACCGCGTCTCCATGCGCCTGTTGGCGCCGCCGCGCGGGCTTATCCTGGACCGCAACGGCACCGCCATGGCGGTCAACCAGCACAATTACCGCGTCCTGGTGGTGACGGAACAATCGCCCAGCCTGGATTACACCCTGGACGCCCTGTCGCAGATCATCAGCTTGGGCGACCATGACCGCGCCCGCGTCATCAAGGAAGCCAAGCGCCGACGGTCCTTCGTGCCCATCACGGTGCGCGAGAACCTGTCCTGGGAAGAAGTGGCGCGTATCGAAGTCAACGCCCCCGACCTGCCCGGCGTGCTGATCGACGTGGGCCAAAGCCGCTTTTACCCGCTGGAACATCTGGGCGCCCACATCCTGGGCTATGTGGCGGCGGTGTCGGAAAACGACCAGACCAACAACGACCCGCTGGAGGAACTGCCCGGTTTCCGCATCGGCAAGGCCGGCGTTGAAAAGATTTACGACATGGCGCTGCGAGGACGCGGCGGCACCAGCCAGGAAGAAGTCAACGCGGTGGGCCGCGTCATGCGCGAGTTGGAACGGCGCGAGGGCGAACCCGGCGTCGATTTGTCGCTGACACTGGACATCCGCTTGCAGGAATACGCCGCCCAGCGTCTGGGCGACGAATCGGCGTCGGCGGTGGTCATGGACATCCATACCGGCGAAGTCATCGTCATGGCCTCGACGCCGTCTTTCGACCCCAACGCCTTCAATCGCGGCCTGACCCACGAAGAATGGAAGGACCTGTCCACCAATCCGCTGGCACCGCTGCAGAACAAGGCCATTTCCGGCACCTTCGCGCCGGGTTCGACCTTCAAGATGGTGGTGGCCATCGCCGCCCTGGAAGCCGGCACCATCAGCCCGGAACAGACGGTGCTGTGCCGCGGTCACACCGAATTGGGCAGCATCAAGTTCCATTGCTGGAAAAAGGGCGGCCACGGATCGGTGGATCTGGTCAACGCGCTGAAAGGCTCGTGCGACGTCTATTTCTATGAAATCGCCCGGCGTGTCGGCTTCGAGAAAGTGGCGGAAGTGGCCAACCGCATGGGGCTGGGCGTGCCCACCGGCATCGACCTGCCCAACGAACGGTCCGGGCTGATCCCCAACCGCGCCTGGAAGCGCAAGGCCCTGGGCCAGCCCTGGCATCCCGGCGAGACCTTGATCAACGGCATCGGCCAGGGCTATTGCCTGGCGACGCCGCTGCAACTGGCGGTGATGGTGGCGCGCATCGCCAATGGCGGCCAGCAGGTGGTCCCCCATGTGGCCCGCGACCTGATCGTCGACAAACAAGCCGTCCCGCGTGTCGCCCCCACCTGGAAGTCGTGCGGCGTGTCGCAACGCAGCCTGACCCTGGTGCGCAAGGGGATGAACGCGGTGTCCAACGAACCGGGCGGCACCGCCTATCGTGCCCGCATCACCCAGGAAGGCATGTTCCTGTCAGGCAAGACCGGGACCGCCCAGGTCCGCCGCATCACCATGCGTGAACGCGAAACCGGGGTGAAGAAGAACGAAGACCTGCCGTGGAAGGAACGCGACCACGCGCTGTTCGTCGCCTATGCCCCGGAAGACGCCCCACGTTTTTCCATCGCCGTGGTGGTGGAACATGGCGGCGGCGGCTCGGCGGTGGCGGCGCCCATCGCGCGCGACATCATGCTGGAAGTGCAAAAGCGCGAACGCGCCCGTGTTGCGGCTTCGGCTTCATATGATGTTGCCGAAGCGACGTCTTTTGACGCCCATATGGCGGTCGCCTTCGGCAACGAGGAACTCCAGCACGACCACGGCCATTCCTGTGGCGATGACTGCAAGGATCACGGCTGATGCTACGCCCGACGCCCCGTCTGTCTTCGCGCCTGAACCGCACGGAAATGAGCTGGCGGGAAAAGATCTGGCAGATCAATTGGTCGCTGATCACCATCCTGACCGCCATTTCCTCGGTGGGGTTCCTGACCCTTTATTCCGCCGCCAAGGGATCGTTGGAACCATGGGCCATCAAGCAGATGGTGCGCTTCGCCATGGGCATTTCCATCATGATCGCCGTCGCCGTGGTGGATCTGCGTTTTTGGATGCGCCACGCCTATGGGCTTTACGCCCTGTCGGTGGTGTTGCTGATCGCGGTCGAGATCAAGGGCACCATCGGCATGGGGGCCCAGCGTTGGATCGATTTGGGCTTCATCCAGTTGCAGCCCTCGGAAATCATGAAGGTCGCCATGATCCTGACCTTGTCGCGCTATTTCCATGGCGCGTCGGTGCAGGATGTGGGGCGCCCCACCTTTTTGATCCCGCCGCTGATCCTGGTGATGATCCCGGTGGCCCTGGTGATGAAGCAGCCCGATTTGGGCACCGCCATGATGGTGTTGATGAGTTCGGGCGCCATCTTCTTCATGGCCGGGGTCCGGCTTTGGAAGTTCGGCATCTTGCTGGCCGGCGGCTTGGGGGCCATCCCCATCGCCTGGCAGTTCCTGCACGACTACCAGAAGAAACGCGTCATCATCTTCCTGAACCCCGACCAGGACCCGTTGGGCGCCGGCTACCACATCACCCAATCCAAGATCGCCTTGGGTTCGGGCGGCATCTTCGGCAAGGGCTACATGAACGGCACCCAGGCCGGGCTGAACTTCCTGCCGGAAAAACAGACCGACTTCATCTTCACCATGTTCGGCGAGGAATGGGGCTTGATGGGCGGATTGTTCCTGTTGGGCCTTTACATCGTGCTGACCGCCTTCGGCTATGCCATCGCGCTGCGTTGCCGCTCGCAATTCGGCCGCTTGGTCGCCTTGGGCATCACCACCACCTTCTTCCTGTATTTCTTCATCAACACCGCCATGGTGATGGGATTGGTGCCGGTGGTCGGCGTACCGCTGCCGCTGATTTCCTATGGCGGCACCGCCATGCTGTCGCTGCTGTTCGGCTGGGGTCTGGTGATGAGCGCCTATATCCACCGCGACCTGCCCATCGGCCGTCGCGGCGGCCACGACGACTGACCTCTCCCCCAACGTGTCATCGCCGGGCTTGACCCGGCGATCCATGTGTCCCCGCAGAAAATTCCTTTCCGGCAATATCTTAGGCGGAACCGCGTGGATGCCCGGATCAAGTCCGGGCATGACGACCTTTTCTCCCCCGGCTTTTGCGCCACACCCATAATTTCTGAGAAGCATTCTCATTTGCGTTGCAATCGCTTCGCACTTGCGTGATGATGCCCCCTCATTTCTTGTGGAAAGCGGGGTCAATCCAATGAAGCGTATGATGATGGTTGCCGCCTCGGCGGCGGTTCTGCTGGCCGCCGGACAGGCCGGAGCGGCCGGTGTGGACAAGAAGGCGGTGCTTTCCAACTATGCCGACATCGCCCATGCCAAATATGAAGATTCGCTGATCGCCGCCAAGAAGCTGAAGGCGGCGGTCGATTCCCTGGTCGCCGCCCCCAGCACCGAGACCCTGGCCGCCGCCAAGACCGCCTGGGTCGCCGCCCGCGTGCCCTATCAGCAATCGGAAGCCTTTCGTTTCGGCAACGCCGCCGTGGACGAATGGGAAGGCAAGGTCAACGCCTGGCCGCTGGATGAAGGCCTGATCGATTATGTCAACGCCGACACCTATGGCACCGAATCGGGGGAAAACCCGCTTTACACCGCCAACATCATCGCCCACCCCAAGCTGAAGGTGGGCGGCAAGACCGTCAACGCCAGCAAGGTGGACAAGAAGCTCTTGGAAAAGATGCATGAAGCCGGCGGCGTCGAAGCCAACGTCACCACCGGCTATCACGCCATCGAATTCATGCTGTGGGGTCAAGACACCAACGGCACCGGCCCGGGCGCCGGCAACCGTCCGGCCAGCGATTTCGACACCAAGAACTGCACCGGCGGCAATTGCGACCGTCGTGTCGCCTTCCTGGTCAGCGCCACCGACTTGCTGATCGACGATCTGAAGAACATGGTCGATGGCTGGGGCGCCAAGGGCAAGATCCGCGCCAAGCTGTTGAAGGGCAAACCCGACACCGGCATCGCCACCATCGTCACCGGCCTGGGCAGCCTGTCTTATGGCGAACTGGCGGGCGAGCGCATGAAACTGGGCCTGATGCTGCACGATCCCGAGGAAGAGCACGATTGCTTCTCGGACAACACCCACAACTCGCATTTCTATGACGCCAAGGGCATCCAGAACGTCTATCTGGGCCAGTACACCCGCATCGACGGCACCCAGGTCAAGGGCCCCAGCCTGTCCGACCTGATCGCCGCCAAGGATGCGACCTTGGACGGCGAAATGAAAGCCAAGCTGGATTCCACCATGTCCGCCATGGGCGCGCTGGTGAAGACCGCCGAAGCCGGCGAAGCCTATGACCAGATGATCGGCGCCGAGAACACCGAAGGCAACGCCAAGGTGCAGGCCGCCATCGACGCCCTGGTGGCGCAGACCCGTTCGCTGGAAAAGGCGGTGGCGGTGCTGGCGCTGGGCGAGGTCAAGTTCGAGGGGTCCGATTCCTTGGACAACCCCTCGTCCATCGGCAAGTAACAGAAAGTCTTTCAAACGGGGTCGCCACTGGCGACCCCGTTCTTGTTATTTCAGAAAGGATGAAACAATGCGGGTGTGGGGATATTCCGCTGTCTTGGCTTTGATGTTGGCCGGTTCGGCCGGGGCCGCCGATTTGGCGCCCTTGGAACCAGGCGAAGAACTGCCCGGTGGCACCGCCACCCATTCCAAGGCGATGAACCGCGACGCGTTCTCGCACTTTTCAGTGAACATGCCGTTCGCCAAGGAAATGGATTTCAAGATCGGCAACGGCTTCTTCAAGCGTTTCTGGGTGACCGCGCCGTCTTCCACCAAGGCCGCCGACGGCTTGGGCCCACTGTTCAATTCCCGCGCCTGCCAGAATTGCCACTTGAAGGACGGCCGCGGCCATCCCCCGGCGGAGGGCGAAGAAGCGGTGTCCATGTTCCTGCGCCTGTCCATCCCTGCGCAGACCGATGCCGACAAGCAGGCCATCGCCAGCGGCCACGCCAACATCATCCCCGACCCCACCTATGGCGGCCAGTTGCAGAATTTCGCCATCGCCGGCCACGCCGCCGAGGGCCGCATGGTCATCGCCTACACCGAAATTCCGGTCAAGCTGTCCGACGGCGAGACGGCATCCTTACGCAAACCCAGCTATTCCATCGCCGATCTGGGCTATGGGCCGCCCCATGCCGATCTGATGATCTCGCCGCGCGTGGCGCCGCCGATGATCGGCCTGGGCCTGCTGGAGGCCATCCCCGAGGAAGACCTGATCGCCCGCGCCGATCCCGACGACAAGGACGGCGACGGCATTTCCGGCCGGGCCAAGATGATCTGGGGCATGGAAGAAGGCCGGCTGATGCTGGGCCGTTTCGGCTGGAAGGCCGGCAACCCCACGGTCAAACAGCAAAGCGCCGACGCCTTCAACGGCGATATCGGCATTTCCAATCCCCTGTTCCCCAACAATGCCGGCGATTGCACCGAACGGCAAAAGGCCTGCCGCGACGCGCCTCATGGCGGCGACAAGCAATATGACGGCTTTGAAGCCCCGGCCAACGTGTTGGATCTGGTCACCTTCTATTCCCGCAATCTGGCGGTACCCAAGCGCCGCGACGCGACCGATCCCCAGGTTCTGCGCGGCAAGCAGGTATTCGCCGAAACCGGCTGCGCGTCCTGCCACACCCCCAGCCACAAGACCGCCAAGCGCCCTGATCTGCCCGAACAATCGGAACAGCTGATCTGGCCTTATACCGATCTGCTGCTGCACGACATGGGCGACGGTCTGGCCGACAACCGCCCGGAAGGCATGGCCAGCGGAACCGAATGGAAAACCCCGCCGCTGTGGGGGGTGGGGTTGACAAAGGTGGTCAACGGTCACGACTTCCTGCTGCATGACGGCCGCGCCCGTGGAGTGCTGGAAGCGATCCTGTGGCATGGCGGCGAAGCCCAATCCGCCCGCGACAAAGTGGTGTCCATGCCGAAAGCCGATCGCGCCGCCTTGATCCGTTTCGTCAATTCCCTGTAGGAGCCCCGAAAAGATGCGCCTGCCCCTTTTGGTGTTGATGGGATTGGCCTTGGCGTCCCCCGCCATGGCCGCCCCCGATTATGCCCCCTGGCTGATCAAGACCGCCCAAGGGCCGATCCTGAACGGCTACAAATCCTTCCAATCCAGCGCCGCCCGTTTGGAACAATCGGTGCAAAGCTTTTGCACCGCCCCCGACGCCGCCGGCCTGGACACGGTCAAGGCCGGTTTCGTCGACACCTTGGCCGCGTGGCAAAAGGTGCAATGGGTCAGCTATGGGCCGGTGGAAGCCTTCCACCGGGGCCAGCGCATGCAATTCTGGCCCGACAAGAAGAATGCCGGTGACCGCCAGATGCTGGCCCTGATCAAGGACCGCAAGGCCGACGCCCTGGAAGCCCACCGCATTCCCTTCGCCTCGGTGGCGATCCAGGGCTTGCCGGCCATGGAAATGCTGCTGTTTGCCGACAGCCAGGCCGACAAAGTGCTGGCCAATGCCGACGAAACCGCCTTTCGCTGCCAATTGCTGGCCGGCATCTCCAACAACCTGCACCGAGTGGGCGGCGAATTGGTCACCGAATGGGAAAAGCCCGGTGGCGCCGTGGACATCTTGGGCAAGATCAAGGACGGCAACACGCCCTATACCGATGACCGCCAAGCGGCGTCGCAGATGTTCAACGCGCTTCATGGTGAACTGAGCGCCATCGCCGAGGTCAAGCTGTCCTATGCCATGGGCGCCAATGCCGAAGAAGCCCGGCCCAGCCGCGCCGAAAGCTGGCGGGCCAAGCAATCCGCCGCCAATATCCGCCACAATCTGGAATCCCTGCGCGACGTCTTCGTTGGCACCGGTCCCTTGCTGGCGTCGCTGGGAAAGCCCGATCAGGCCGACAAACTGTTGAAGGCCACCGACGAGGCACTGGCCAGCCTGAGCCAGTTGAAGGCGCCCCTGGAAGTGGAAATGACCAGCCCCGACGGATGGAAGCGTCTGACCACGTTGAAGACCAAGGTCAAGGCCGTGGCCCAGATCCTGGAAACCGACATCGCCAACACTTTGGAACTGCAGGTGGGATTCAATGCACTCGATGGTGACTAATCGCCGCGCCTTCCTGGCCGCCTGCGCCGCTTTCGGCCTGGTGCCCGGCCTCACCCGCGCTGCTTCGCTGTCCCGCGATATCTGGCTGGCGGCCAATGTGGCGCCGGGGCGGCAATATGCCCTGGGGGCCTTCGACGCCGACGGGAACAAGGTGTTCGAAGTGGATTTGCCCGAACGCGGCCACGGCATCGCCCTGTCCCCCGATGGCCGCACCGCCGCTGCGGTGGCGCGGCGTCCCGGCACCTCGGTGGCGGTGATCGACGTGGCCAGCGGTCAGGCCATCCATTGGCTGGAAGCCCCGGAAGGTCGGCATTTCCACGGTCACGGCCTGTTTTCTCCCGACGGCAAGGTGTTGTTCACTTCGGAAAACGATTATCAGGAAAGCGTCGGCATCATCGGTCTGTGGGACGCCACCGACAATTACACCCGGCTGGGTGAGATGTCCTCCCACGGCATCGAACCCCATGACATCAAGCTGATGCCCGACGGCCGCACCCTGGCGGTAGCCAATGGCGGCATCATCACCCACCCCGATCACGGTCGCACCCGGCTGAACCTGGACGCCATGGAATCGTCCCTGGTCTATATGGACAGCCGCGACGGTCGGTTGCTGGAAAAGCGCATTCTGCCGGCCGCATTGCGCCTGCTGTCCATGCGCCATTTCGACATCGCGCCTGACGGCACCATCGCCATGGGCATGCAGCATCAGACCAACACCGAGATGCCGCCCATCGTCGCCCTGCATCGTCGCGGTGAGGATTTGCGTCTGCTGGACTTGCCGCCCGACATCAAGGACATGGTCCATAATTATTGCGGCAGCGTCGCCTTTTCCCCCGACGGCTCGGTCTTTGCCGCGTCCTGCCCGCAAGGCTCGGTGGTGACCTTGTGGCGCACCACCGATTCGGCCTTTCTGGGGACCGTTGCCATCAAGGACGGGTGCGGCATCGCCCCCGGCATCAAGGGGCGCCAATTGATCATGACCAGTGGCCGCCAAGGGGTGTGGCGCTGGAGCCCGGACGGCGCCCAAGCCCTGAAAGGGGAATATGTGGGATCACGCGCCTGGGACAACCACGCGGTGAGGCTGGGCTGAGATTCAGTCTCTACGGATCGGTCGTGGGGGGCTATGATGCCCCCCGCAACCGGAGGCAGCGCCATTTTCAACCTGGAAAAATTCTTTCCCTACCGCTTGTCGGTGTTGAACGAGCAGGTCAGCCGATCCTTGGCCGCACTTTATGCCGAACGCTTCGACCTGACGCCGCCGGAATGGCGGGCCATGGCGGTGCTGGCCGGGTTCCAACCGCTGTCGGCGGGCGGCATCTGCCAACGGACCAACATGGACAAGGTGCGGGTGACCCGCGCCATCGCCCGCATGATCGCCGCCGGCCTGGTGTCGCGCCAGGAAGACGAAAGCGACCGCCGTTGCGTCAGCCTGACCCTGACCGACAAGGGCATGGCGGTCTATGACCAGATCCTGCCCCTGGTCCAAGCCCGCGAAGCCGAAATCCTGGCGGTGCTGAGCGCCGAGGAACGAACGGCTTTGGACACCATCCTGCGCAAGCTTTCCGACCGCTGAATCCCGCCTTTGGATCAGGGAGACGATTTTTCTCGACAACGGTTACAAATGAAACTAATTTTGCATCAAGCAACAAGGGCCGCAACAGGCCCCGCCAAATCCACAGGGAGTGCTTGGTCCATGAAGCTGCAACAGATTCACCATGTCGCCTATCGCTGCAACGACGCCAAGGAAACCGTCGAATTCTACCAGCGGGTGCTGAACATGGATTTCCTGGTCGCCATCTCGGAAGACAAGGTGCCGTCCACCAAGGAACCCGATCCCTATATGCATCTGTTCCTGGATGCGGGAAACGGCAACATCCTGGCCTTTTTCGAAATCCCCAACTCGCCGCCAATGGGTTTCGACCCCAACACGCCGCGCTGGGTCCAGCACATCGCCTTCCAGGTGGAAGACGAAGCGGCGTTGATCAAAGCCAAGACCGAAATCGAAGCCCACGGTCTGGACGTGGTCGGCCCCACCGACCATGGCATCATCAAATCCATCTATTTCTTCGACCCCAACGGCCATCGGCTGGAGCTGACCTGCATCACCGGCACCCCGGCACAGATGAAGGAATTGAAGGAAATCGCGCCGACCATGCTGGACGAATGGTCCAAGCACAAGAAGGTGGTCACCCACGCCTCCTGGCTGCACCAGAACGAATTTTCGTCCTAAATCAAACCTTTATATTTTCTTCCAAGGGCGTCCCGGATGGGGCGCCCTTGATGATTCCGCCAATGCGGATTCAGGGCGCATATCGATATCGTATTACGAGTATTTTTGAATTTGACCCATGGAATCAGTGTCATGTAGAAGATTCCACATCTAATACATTACATTGAGGCTCTAACATGCGCCCTTTGCTCGCCAACACACTGATTGCCGCCCTGATCGTGAGCGGACATTCCGCTTAGGCGCAAAATGCCAAGAAGCCCAACAATACCGGCACCATGACCAGCCCTGACGGCAAGTTTTATGTGGGGGCCGGGGCCGGTTGGGTTATTCCCGAAGACACCAATTTCAAAGCCACCAGTTCCGGCGGCACAACCTACAACGCTGCGGGCAAGCTGCAGTTCCAGGACGGCTATTCGCTGAGCGCCATGGCCGGCTACAAGGTCAACGACTATCTGCGGGCCGAAGCCCAGGTCGATTACACCCGTTTCGAGTATGACAGTGTCTCCATGAATGGCTCGATCACCAGCGGCGGCACCACCTATAACGTCAACGGTTCAGCCAGCCTGGACGGCACCGTGACCTCGGCCCTGGGCATGGTCAACGGTGTGGTCACCCCCTTGGGCAAGGCACGCGTGTCGCCATTGCTGGGGGGCGGTGTGGGTTTTGCCGCCACCGAGGAAAAGATCACCGCCATCGGCGGCCAATCGACCAATATCAGCGGTTCGCATACCGACTTGGCGCTGTCGGGCATGCTGGGGGTCGAAGCCATGGTCTCCGACAATGCCAGTATCGACCTACGCTATGGTTACATGTGGGTGAACAGTGGCAACGACGTGTTTGACGACTTCACCGCCCACAACATCAGCGCCAACGCGGCGTTCCATTTCTAGCCTGGTATCAATTCCAGCCCGGCCGGCACGTGCTGGTCGGGTTGCGGTGCCCCCAGAACCTGGGTCACCGGGATCACCCCGCCCCACACCGGCAAAGCCACGTCGTCGGCGCGGTCCTGGGGCGGGCCTTGGCGTGACTTCACCGTCGCTTCGCTGATCGGCAGCCGGAAAACACCGGTCGCCGCCAATTCCTTGTCGTCGGGGGGGCGGACCTGGGCGGCGCGGCCGGAATGGACCTTGTCCACCAAGGCCAACAGCACGCTCAGCTTTTCGCCGGCATCGACGATTTCCTCGGCCCGGCCGAATACCATCACCGAACGATAATTGACCGAATGATGCATGGCGGATCGCGCCATCACCAGACCGTCCAGAATGGACAAGGTGGCGCAGACCTCGGCCCCTTGGCGTAGATTTTCGGCGATGCGGCCACCCACGGCGAAATGGAAGTAAAGCCCGTCCCCGACCCGCCAGGCATTGGTTGGCAGCACGAAGGGGGTGCCGTCTTGGACAAAGCCCAAATGGGCGACCAGCGATTGATCGATGACGGCGTTGATGGCGGCGATCTCGCCGCTGACCCGGGTCTTGCGGCGAAAGGCTTCGGTGCGGGGCGTGGTCGGCAGATGGCTCATTCCCACAGCTTGCACGCGGCCTAAGCCCTTGAAAACAAAGATATTGAACCCATTCAATAAAAAGGGCCGCCCCGATTGTCCGGGGCGGCCCTTTCATCAAGACGGAAGCGATCAGCCGTTGAAGGCGACGCCCTTGTCCTTGAACAAAGCGGCCAGTTCGCCGTTGCCGGCCATTTCGCGCACGATGTCGCAGCCGCCGACGAACTCGCCCTTGACGTAAAGCTGCGGCAGGGTCGGCCAGTTGGAGAACTGCTTGATGCCTTCCCGCAAGGAAGGGTCAACCAGGATGTCGACACCCTTGAACTTGACGCCGAGAGCGGTCAGCACCTGGACGACGGCGGCGGAAAAGCCGCATTGCGGGAACATCGGGGTCCCCTTCATGTACAGGATCACGTCGTTTTCAGTGATGTCTTGCTGAATGCGCTCGAAAACCGGATTGCTCATGTGGGTTAACCTATCTGCAAGAGTAAGGCGGAATTGGAATTGTTTGAATGTAGGGTGCCATCGTCGCCAGCGCAACATGCTTGCCGCAGTGCAAGACGGCTTTGACGCCAGTCAATCCTGGGATCAATCCTTGGCCCAGTCGGGCGCCGTCTCGGGGGTAGCGGTCTGCAGCGCCAAGGCATGCAACTCGCCGCCCATCTTGCCTTGCAGCGCCCCATAGACCATCTGGTGCTGGGCGACACGGGACTTGCCCTTGAAGGCTTCCGACACCACCATGGCCGAATAATGGTCACCGTCGCCGCGCAGATCCTCGATGATCACCTTGGCGTCGGGAAAGGCCTCCTTGATCATCTGTTCGATGACACTGGCTTCCATGGGCATACCTGAATTCTCCTGATTGGGGCTTGGCGAAAGCTGAAACGCAGTGTGGGGTATCGGGGGCCGAAAATCAAAGGCGACGAACGGGCCAGGAATAGATGGCCAGCCCCAGCCAAATGGCGCCAAAGGCGATGCCATGGGCCCAGGTGAAGCTTTCCCCGAAGACGAACACCGCCACCAGCATCTGCAAAGTGGGGTTGATGTACATCATCAGCCCCAGGGTGGACAGTTTCAGCCGTCTGGCGCCATAGGCGAACAATGCCAAGGGGATGGCGGTCAGCGGCCCGGCCACCAAAATCAAGGCGATGGTGGCGCTGTCGCCGGCCGGAATCACACCATCGGCACCCTTCCACAGCAGATAGATCAGGGCCAGCGGCGCCAGCAGCACCGCCTCGACGAACAGCCCGGCCATGGCGCCGACGACGATGGTTTTACGCAGCAGGCCATAAGCGCCGAAACTGAAGGCCAGGATCAGCGCCATCCACGGCACGCCGCCGCCACCCACCACCATCCAGCCGACGCCCAATCCGGCACAGGCCACCGCCACCATCTGACGCGGCGTCAAAGTTTCCTTCAGCACCAAGCGGGCCAAGGCCACCGAAACCAAAGGGAAGATGAAATAGCCCAATGACGCTTCCAGCGCCCTGCCGTTGGCCACCGCCCAAATGAAGAAACCCCAATTGATGCCGATGGCCAGGGACGACAGCATCAGGCCCCTGCGCACCTTGGCGTCGCTCAGCGCCGCTTTGATTTCGCTCAGCCGCCCCCACACGACTTGAAACAGCAAGGCGAACACCGCCCCACCCAAGATACGGTGGGCTAGGACTTCCGGCGCCGGGACATGACTCAGCGCCTTGAAGTAGATGCCGAACACCCCCCAGCACAAAAACGCCCCCAGCGCCGCCAAGGCGCCGGCACGGCTTTCGCTCATGGTTCTCACTCCAGTCCCGGGGCGGCCATCATGAAAGTGTCGGCGCGCCCCACCAAGTAAAACAATGACACCCAGGCAATAGACGATCAGGCCACGAAAAAGGCGCCGTCCAGGCGGACGGCGCCTTTGTCTTTACCGTGATCAAGCGGGTCAGTGGCCCGACATCTCGGCCCCCATGAAGGCCGGCAACCAACCTTCGTTGATGTCGCGCAGTTCCGCCACCGACACCGACGCACCGCCGACGCTGATGGTTTCGCCGCCGGTCTTGCCGATGACGCGGGCCACGCAATCATGTTCCTGGGCGGCTTCAAGGACGGCGACCAGATCGTCCTGGCCCACTTCCAGCAGATAGCGGCCCTGGTCCTCACCAAAGCACCAAGCGTGCAGCGGCACGCTGGCCGGGGCCTCGATGCTGGCCCCGATGGAACCGGGCATGGCCATTTCCGCCACCGCCACCAGCAGACCACCGTCCGAGATGTCGTGGCAGGCCAGAACCTGACCATCCTGGATCAACTGGCGGACCAATTCGCCCTTACGACGTTCGCGATGCAGAGCCACCGGCGGCGGAGCGCCTTCTTCGCGGCCGCAGACTTCGCGCAGGTACAAGGACGAACCCAGCCAACCCTTGGTTTCACCCAGCAGCACGATGTGGTTGCCGCCAGCCTTGAAGGCGACGGTCATGTGCTTGGTGACGTCGTCCAACAGACCGACGGCACCGATGGCCGGGGTCGGTTGGATGGCGGTGCCTTGGGTTTCGTTGTAAAGCGAGACATTGCCCGAGACGACGGGGAAGTCCAGTTCGCGGCAGGCTTGGCCCATGCCTTTGATCGCCTCGACGATCTGGCCCATGATCTCGTGCTTTTCGGGATTGCCGAAATTCAAGTTGTCGGTGACCGCCAAGGGCACGGCACCGGTGGCCGAGATGTTGCGATAGGCTTCCGCCACCGCCTGACGGCCGCCTTCGTGCGGGTCGGCCTGGCAGTAACGCGGCGTGCAATCGGTGGTGATGGCCACCGCCTTGTTGGTGCCGTGGATACGCACCACGCCGGCATCACCGCCGGGACGCTGCACGGTGTCGCCCATGACCATGTGGTCGTATTGCTGATAGATCCAGCGCTTGGACGCCAGATCGGGGCAGCCCAGCAGGGTCTTCAACGCCGAAACCGGATCGACGGCTTCCACCTGTTCGGCCGGGATCACCGGCTGCTTGGACGGCGCCACCCACGGACGGTCATATTCCGGCGAGGCCTGGGCCAGCGGATCGATGGGCAGATCGGCGACGATGGCGCCATGACGCTTCAGCACCATGCGGCCGGTATCGGTGAGGGTGCCGATGATGGCGAAATCCAGTTCCCACTTGTCCATGATCGCCTTGGCCTCGGCTTCCTTGCCGGGCTTCAGGATCATCAACATGCGTTCTTGCGATTCCGACAGCATGATCTCATACGCCGTCATGCCGTCTTCGCGCATGGGGACCTGATCCAGGTCCAGTTCCACGCCCAAACCGCCCTTGGACGCCATCTCGAAGGACGAGCTGGTCAGGCCGGCGGCGCCCATGTCCTGGATGGCGACGATGACGTCGGTGTTCATCAGTTCCAGGCAGGCTTCGATCAGCAGCTTTTCGGTGAAGGGGTCGCCGACCTGGACGGTGGGACGCTTTTCTTCCGACTTCTCGTCGAATTCGGCCGACGCCATGGTGGCGCCGTGGATGCCGTCACGACCGGTCTTGGAACCGAAATAGACGACCGGATTGCCGACGCCGGCAGCGGCCGAATAGAAGATGTTGTTCTTGTCGGCCAGCCCCACGGTCATGGCGTTGACCAGGATGTTGCCGTTATACGACTTGTGGAAATTGGTCTCGCCGCCCACGGTGGGGACGCCGACGCAATTGCCGTAACCGCCGATGCCGGCCACCACGCCCGCCACCAGATGGCGGGTCTTGGGGTTGGACGGGTCACCGAAACGCAAAGCGTTCATGTTGGCGATGGGACGCGCGCCCATGGTGAACACGTCGCGCAAAATGCCGCCCACGCCGGTCGCCGCCCCCTGATAGGGTTCGATGAAGCTGGGGTGATTGTGGCTTTCCATCTTGAAGACGATGGCCTGGTCGTCGCCGATATCGATGATGCCGGCGTTCTCGCCCGGGCCGCAGATGACCCACGGCGCCTTGGTCGGCAGGGTCTTCAGCCACTTCTTCGACGACTTGTAGGAACAATGTTCCGACCACATGACCGAGAAAATCCCCAGCTCGGTCAGATTGGGCTCGCGGCCCATGATCTCCAGGATCAGCTTGTATTCGTCGGGCTTGATGCCGTGTTGGGCGATGATCTCGGGGGTAATCTGGCTCACGACAGCGCCTCCACCAGCGAATCGAACATCAACTTGCCGTCGGCCCCGCCCAGCAGGTCTTCGGCCAGGCGTTCGGGATGCGGCATCAGGCCCAGCACCGTCTTCTTTTCATTGTAGACGCCGGCCACGTTGCCCAACGACCCATTGGGGTTGAATTCGGGCGCCACGTTGCCCTTGGCGTCGCAATAACGGAAGGCGATCTGGCCGTTGTCTTCCATCTCGCGATAGGTCTGGGGATCGACGAAGTAATTGCCTTCGGCATGGGCGATGGGAAAACGCACCACGTCGCCGGTCCGGTAGTAACGGCAGAAATCGTTGCGGTCGTTTTCCACCCGCAGATGCACATCCTTGCAGATGAACTTCAGCTGGGCGTTGCGCATCAGCACACCGGGCAGCAAACCGGCTTCGGTAATGATCTGGAAGCCGTTGCAGATGCCCAGCACCCGGGCGCCGGCATCGGCGCGGGCCTTGACCTCGCGCATGATCGGCGAATGGGCGGCCATGGCGCCGCAGCGCAGGTAATCGCCATAAGAGAACCCGCCCGGCACGACGACCAGGTCGACTTCGGGCAGTTGGGTGTCGCGGTGCCAAACCATGAGCGGCTTGGACCCAAGGCTTGCTTCCAGCGCCACGGCGACGTCGCGGTCGCAGTTGGAGCCGGGGAAAACGATGACGGCGGCTTTCACGGGCGATCCCTAATCGGTTGGGATGGGAAGCGTCTTCTTAACGCCAAACCGCAACGGTTTCCAGTTGAAAGCAGGGCCAATGTGACGGAAGAGAGATTGTCAGTGCTAATCATTTGCAATATCCTTGCTCTCCCCTGTTGCCCCAAGGACCGATTTTGCCCCCATACCCACAGAATAAGAATGGTCTCTCGGCGCCGTGGCCCTGGCTTGTGACGGTTCTCGCCCTGGCCGGCTTGGCCGCTTTGCCGGTTCTGGTGGTCGCCACCAACCTGTTGGTTCCGTCGCAAGGAACCTGGAGCCACCTGGCCGATACCGTGCTGGGCGACTACGTGGCGAACTCGCTGGCCCTGATGGGGGGCGTCGGCCTGGGCGTCACCTTGGGCGGCGTGGGCACCGCCTGGCTGGTGACCATGTGCCGCTTCCCGGGATCGCGTCCGTTGGAATGGGCCTTGCTGTTGCCCATGGCCATGCCGGCCTATGTGGTGGCCTATGCCTATACCGGTTTTCTGGATTATGCCGGCCCGGTGCAGACGGCCTTACGCGCCCTGTTCGGCTGGCAAAGCATGCGTGATTACTGGTTCCCCGACATCCGGTCCTTGGGCGGCGCCATCGCAGTGCTGGTGATGGTGCTGTACCCCTATGTCTACATGCTGGCCCGCGCCGCCTTCTTGGAACAATCGGTCTGCGTGCTGGAGGCCAGCCGTACCCTGGGTCGCGGCCCCTGGCGGTCGTTCTTCGGCATCGCCCTGCCCTTGGCCCGCGCCTCCATCATCACCGGTCTGGCCCTGGCGCTGATGGAAACCCTGAACGATTTCGGCACCGTGCAGTTCTTCGCCGTCGACACCTTCACCACCGGCATCTACCGCACGTGGCTGGGCCTGGGCAAGCCGGCGGTGGCGGCGCAGTTGGGGGCGGTGCTGATGATCTTCGTCGCCGTGCTGATCGCCTTGGAGCGCCTGTCGCGCGGCGGCGCCAAAAGCCACCACACCACCACCCGGTACCGGCGCCTGCCGCGCATCCCGCTGACCGGCGGACGGGCCGTCTTGGCCCTGCTGTTCTGCGCCCTGCCGGTGGCCCTGGGCTTCGTCGTCCCCGCCGCCATGCTGGCCGCCTGGACCATCGAGGTCGGGCTGGCACAATCCTTCGGCGGCGACTTCCTGCATCTGGCCAAGAATTCCCTGCTGCTGGCCCTGGTCGCCGGATTGGCGGCGGTGGCGGTGGCGGTGGTGCTGGCCTATGCCCAGCGCCTGCACCCCCGCCCGCTGGTCCGTCTGGCGGTGCGGGTGGCGTCCTTGGGTTACGCGATCCCCGGTTCGGTCATCGCGGTCGGCATCATGGTGCCGTTGATCGCACTGGACCGCAGCGTGGCGCGAACCATCGAAAGCTGGACCGGAATGTCGCCCGGCCTGCTGCTGACCGGCACCGTCTTCGCCCTGGTCTACGCCTATATGGTGCGCTTCCTGGCGGTATCGGCCGGCAGCGTCGAGGCCAGCCTGGCCAAGGTGACGCCGTCGCTGGAAGCCGCCGCCCGCACCTTGGGCTGCGGTACGGTGGCGGCGCTCAAGCGCGTCCACTTGCCGATGATCAAGGGCAGCCTGCTGTCGGCCATCCTGCTGGTCTTCGTCGACGTGATGAAGGAACTGCCGGCGACGCTGATCATGCGCCCGTTCAATTTCGACACCCTGGCCACCCGCACCTTCACCTTCGCGTCAGACGAACGTCTGGCCAGCGCCGGGGCACCTGCCTTGGCCATTGTTTTGGTGGGCTTGATCCCGGTGCTGCTGCTGAGCCGCGCCATCGCCAAGTCCCGTCCCGGAGAAAGCGAATGAGCCCCCAAACCGGTCTGTCCATGCAGGGCATCAGCCACCATTTCGGCAAAATGCGGGTGGTCGACGACGTGTCGTTGAACATCGCCCCCGGCGAGCTGGTCTGCCTGCTGGGGCCGTCGGGTTGCGGCAAGACCACCACCCTGCGCATCGCCGCCGGGCTGGAAGCCCCCGATGCCGGAACCGTCAGCCTGAACGGCGCCGTGGTCTCGGGTAACGGCATCCATCTGCCCCCCGAGCGCCGCCATGTGGGCTTTCTGTTCCAGGATTACGCCCTGTTCCCCCATCTGCGGGTCTTGGGCAACGTGGAATTCGGCATCGATTCCCTGCGCCCGGCCGACCGCCATGCCCGGGCCATGGAAATGCTGGAACAGGTGGGCATGGCCGATTACGCCGGATCCTGGCCCCATCAATTGTCGGGCGGCCAGCAACAGCGCGTCGCCCTGGCCCGCGCCCTGGCCCCCAGCCCGGCCCTGATGCTGTTGGACGAACCGTTCTCCGGCCTGGACAAGCGCCTGCGCGATTTGGTGCGCGACGAGACCCTGCAGGTGTTGAAGCGCAACAAGGTGGCGACCCTGATGGTCACCCACGACCCGGAAGAAGCTATGTTCATGGCCGACCGGGTAGCGGTGATGCGTCAAGGCCAGGTGATGCAGTTCGACCGCCCGGAAGTCCTGTACAATTCCCCCGCCGATCCCTTCGTCGCCGCCTTTTTCGGCGAGGTCAACCAATGGCACGCCCGTCCCCAGGGCGGCATGATCCGCAGCCCGTTGGGCGATTTCGCCTGTTCCCATGACGGCGAATGCGACGTTCTGGCCCGCCCCGAAGCCGTGCGGATGGAAAGTGACGGCGCCATCGTCGCCCGCGTGCTGACCGCCCGTCCCTTGGGACCGGTCAGCCTGCTGCATCTGCTGGTCGCCGACCCCAATGGGGGAAATCTGGAAATCCGCGCCCGTCTGGCCTGCCGGTCGCTGCCGGCGGAAGGCGAGATCATCCGACTGGCCGTCGATCCCACCCAGGTCTTCGTCTATCCCAGGGCATAAACGCGTCAAACCCTTGTAACCCTGGCCAGACTCCCTACTTGCAATTAACTCGCATACTCATGGAGAAGTCTCTATGCGCTGGTTCAATCGTTTCACCCTGACCGCCGTCGCCTGCATGGCCGCCACGGCGGCCTCGGCGGCCTCGGCGGCCGAGGTCAACGTCTATTCCGCCCGCAAGGACCATCTGCTGAAACCGGTGCTGGACGCCTTTACCGCAGAAACCGGAATCACCGTCAACCTGCTGTCGGCCGACGCCACCCAATTGCTGGAACGGTTGAAAAGCGAAGGCAAGGACAGCCCGGCGGACCTGTTCATCACCACCGACGTGGTCCACCTGCATGCCGCCCGTACCGCCGGCATCCTGGCCCCGGTGGACAGTCCGGTGCTGACCAAGAACATTCCGGCCAAGTACCACGACCCCCAGGGCTATTGGTTCGGCCTGTCGGCCCGTGCCCGCGTCATCTTCTATGCCAAGGACCGGGTCAAGCCGTCGGAATTGTCCACCATGGAGGATCTGGCGGATTCCAAGTGGAAGGGCCGCATCTGCGTGCGGTCTTCGTCGTCCACCTATAACCAGTCGCTGATGGGCAGCCTGATCGCCCATGACGGCGAACAAAAGGCCGAAGCCTGGGCCAAGGGCGTCGTCGCCAACATGGCGCGCAAGCCCCAGGGCGGCGACACCGACCAGATCCTGGCGGTGGCCGCCGGTCAGTGCGACATCGCCATCGCCAACACCTATTATTACGGCGGCCTGCAAACCTCGGCCAAGCAAAGCGACCGCGACGCCGTCGCCAAGGTGGGCCTGTTCTTCCCCAACCAAGACGGGCGCGGCGCCCACATGAACGTATCCGGCGCCGGCATGACCATCGCCGCGCGCAACAAGACCGAGGCGGTCAAGCTGCTGGAATTCTTGGCCGGTCCGCACGCCCAGAAATTGTTCGCCGAAGCCAACAGCGAGTTCCCGGTGGTCCCCGGCGCCAAGCTGTCGCCGATTGTGGAAGCCTGGGGACCGTTCAAGGCGGAAACCATCAATGTGGCTGTCCTGGGTGAAAACGCCGCCCGTGCCGTGTTGATTTTCGATCGCGTCGGCTGGCGCTGACGCGACTGGTGGGGGAAAGGGCGAAAGTCCTTTCCTCTTTTGCAATCAAGCTATGCTTAAGAACTAGTAAGCTTCGCCTTGCCAAGTTGCCTTCGGAAATGGCACTGATGAGTACGCACACAAAATGTGCAGCTTGGAGAGTTTTCGATTGGACGGTGGCGACGCGATGGTTGATCGGTCGGAACGGAAGGAAAAGGCCAAAGTCCTTTCCAACCAATACCGTTCTTTGTTCGAAAATGCCGTTGAAGGCATTTACCGGACCACGCCGTCTGGCCGTTATCTCAATGCCAATCAAGCGTTGGCCCGCATTTACGGCTATGACACCCCCAAGGCGTTGATCGCCGGTTTGACCGACATCGCCCACGGGCTGTACGTCCATCCCGACGACCGCGACCGCTTCAAGCATCTGCTGGACCAAGATCAGGTGGTCCGCAATTTCGAAGCCCAGGTTTACCGCAAATCGGGCGAAATCATCTGGATCGCCGAAAACGCCCGGGTGGTGCGCGACGACGACGGCAGCGTCATCTGCTATGAAGGCACCGTCCAGGACATCACCGAACGCAAACGCGCCGAAGAACGGCTGCGTCTGGCCGCCACCGTCTATGAAAATGTCGGCGAGGCGATCATCGTCACCGATGCCGACAATGTGGTGACCGCCATCAACCCGGCCTTCTCGCGCATGACCGGGTTCTCGGTGGACCAGGTGGTGGGGGCGCCGTCGCGCTTCATCGCCGACGAAATCAACGACCCCACCCTGGTGGCCGACGCTTGGGCCCATGCCCGGGGCGGCGATACCTGGCACGGCGAATTGTGGGGCCGGCGCTCCAATGGCGACGTCTTCCCGGCCTCGGTGGCCTTGACCGGGGTGCAGGGCGAAAATGGCGAGGTCAGCAGTTTCGTCATGGTGGCGTCCGACGTGACGCGCCGCAAGATGGACGAACAGCGCATCCGCTTCCATGCCCGCCACGACGCGCTGACCAGGCTGGCCAACCGCCATACGGTGATGGAGGCGCTGTCCGACGCCATCATCCGCGCCGAACACGAAGGCAACCGTCTGGCCTTGCTGTTCCTCGACGTCAACCGTTTCAAGGACGTCAACGACAGCTTCGGCCACGCCGCCGGCGACGAATTGTTGAAGCAGGTGGCGCGCCGCCTGAAGGGCTGTGTCCGCGCCTCGGACATCATCGGGCGCCTGGGCGGCGACGAATTCGTCGTGGCGCTTCCCGCCATCAATGACGTCCAGGGCGCCATGGCCTGCGTGGAAAAGGTGCTGTACGCCTTTTCCGAACCCTTCACCCTGCCGGAACAGGAATTGTACGCCTCGACGTCCATCGGCGTGGCGCTTTATCCGGACCACGCCGATTGCGCCGAAACCTTGTTGTCGCATGCCGACGCCGCCATGTATCACGCCAAGGCCAGCGGCAATTCCTATCGGTTCTACGACAACGACATGGACCGCCAAGCGGCCGAGCGGGTCAATCTGGAAAACGACCTGCGCCATGCCCTGGCCAATGGCGATTTCCGCCTGCATTACCAGCCCAAGGTCGACGGCATCTCGCGCCGGGTGGTGGCCTCGGAAGCCCTGATCCGTTGGAGCCATCCGACCCGCGGCAATGTCAGCCCGGCTTTCTTCATCCCAGTGGCCGAACGCGCCGGACTGATTGGCGCCATCGGCGATTGGGCGTTGAACGAAGCCTGCCGGCAGATGCGTCTGTGGCTGGATTTGGGTCTGGATTTCGGCTGTGTCTCGGTGAACCTCAGCCCGGCCCAGTTCCAGGACGCCAACCTGAAGCACAAGGTCGAACGGGCCTTGAAGCAGTTCAACCTGCCGCCCTCGGTCCTGGAACTGGAAATCACCGAAACCATGATGGCCACCGAGGTCGACCGGGCCATCGCCATCCTGGGTGAGTTGGGCCAGATGGGCGTGCGCCTGGCCATCGACGATTTCGGCACCGGCTATTCCAGCCTGGCTTACCTGAAGCTGTTCCCGGTCAACGTCTTGAAGATCGACCGCGCCTTCATCAAGGAATTGCCCGGCAATGCCAAGGACGGCGCCATCGTGTCGTCCATCGCCACCATTGCCACCAATCTGGGCTTCGAAGTCATCGCCGAAGGTGTGGAAACCCAAGCCCAGGCCAGTTTCCTGCTGACCAAGGGCGTCACCTTGATGCAGGGCTTCCTCTACAGCCCCGCCGTGCCGCCCGACACCTTCGCCGAACTGGTGCGGGACGGGGTTTAGGGGCGGCATTCATCTGACAGGGATAACGCCCGAACCGAACCGTCATTGCCGGGCGAGACCCGTTTCTGCCCGGTTTAGGATTTCGCGGATTGCTGCATCCCGGTGAAACTGGGCCAAAGCAACACGGATGGGCACGGACAAACGGGATGAACACGGATTTTTTGCATCCCTGTCTATCTGATCCATCCGCGCCCATCCGCGTTACTTGGAAAAAACCGTCAGTCGATACAAGAACACTCGCCCCTCAGTAACGCCGGCAAATCATGTCTCATCCGGGATGAGTTCGGGTGAAAGACGGCTGACTTGCCATAGGCCGAAGATGGTCAGCCAGATATTGACGTCGCCGATACGGCCCACCGTGTCCGACAGACGTTTGTCCTGCCCGCCCAATTCGGCACGCAGTTGAACCACCTCGCGCTGGGTGTCGTTCAGTTTGTCGGTGAGTTTCTCGACCCGGTCCTGCAACGCCTTGATGTCGGCGGACAAGCTGTCCGTCGCGTTGCTTTTTGCCTCACCCGCCATCCTTGCCCCCGCCCGTTAAGCGGGGACAAGTCTAGCCACAAACACAATCCAAGGTAAGGCGGAAACCGTCCCTATTCGTCGTCGAAGCGGCCGTCGGGGACCGGGGCGAGGATCAGTTCGTCGTCTTCCGGCTCGGCCACCGCCTTGGCTTTCAGGGCGCGGCGCAGAATCTTGCCGGTGGTGGTCTTGGGCATGGATTCGACGAAGTGGATTTCGCGCGGTGCCAGGGCGCCACCCAGGCATTGGCGGGCGAAGGTCAAGAGTTCCACCCGCAACGCCTCGCCCGGTTCGAAACCGGGGTTCAGCGAGATGAAGGCCACCGGCACTTCGCGCAGCAACAGATCGGGCTTGCCGACGACGCCGATTTCGGCCACCGCCGGGTGGTCCATCAGGCCGCATTCCACCTCGAACGGGCCGATGGTGTGCGACGCCGATTTGATCATGTCGTCAGCGCGGCCGACGAACCAGTAACAGCCGTCGGCGTCGCGCCGCACCAGATCGCCGGTCAGGTACCAACCATCGACGAAGGAGGAATCGTAATGGGCGCCCTCGCCCATATAGGCGGTGAACATGGACGGCAAATCGGCGCGCAGCGCCAGTTCACCCACTTCGTCGGGCTGGTCCACCGGATTGATCCGCGACAGATCGCGCGACACCACCGCCGCCTCGACGCCGGGCAGGGTCATGCCCATGCTGCCGGCCTTGGCGCGGCCGGGACAATTGGCGATGGCGATGGCACCGGTTTCGGTCTGCCACCAGGTATCGAGGAACGGCACGCCCAGCGCCTTTTCACCCCAAGCCACCGCTTCCGGGTTCAAGGGCTCACCGACACTGGCGGCGACGCGCAGGGAATTTTCCTTGTAGACGCGGGCCAAGGCGGCGCCATAGCGCATCATCATGCGGATATTGGTAGGCGTGGTGTACCAGACGCTGACCTTTTCATCCTTCAAGATGCCATACCAGCGGCGCGGGTCGAATTCGGCTTCGTCCACCACCACCTGACAGCCATTGGCCAGGGGCGCGATCAACGCATAGGCGGTGTTGGTGATCCAACCAGGATCGGCGGTACACCAGAACACGTCGTCTTCCTGCAGTCCGAACACCAGACGCGCGGTCAAGGTTTGCGCCACCACCGCGCCATGGGAATGCAGAACACCCTTGGGGGTGCCGGTGGTGCCGCTGGTGAAATGCAGGAAGGCCGGGTCGTCCACTTGGGTGGCGATGGTGGCGGCGGGCTGGGCGGCGGCCACCACGGTGTCGAAATCCTCGGCGCCGGTCATGGTGACCGAGGCCCCGTCTTCACCGATCAGCAAAATATGGGTCAGATCGGACAAGGACTGACGCAAAGCCGCGACCTTACGACGATACAAATCCTCGGTGGCGATCAGCACCTTGGCCTTGGACAGTTCCAGGCGCGATTTCAACGGCCCGGGGCCAAAGGCGGAAAACAGCGGACAGAACACCGCCCCGGCTTTCCAGGCGCCAAAGGCGGCCACGTACAATTCGATGCGCCGTCCAGTCAGCACCGCCACCTTGTCGCCGGGAACGATGCCGCGATCGATCAACACCTGGGCCAGCCGCGCCGCCTGATCGGCCAGTTGGGCAAAGCTGAGACGACGCTTTTCATAGCGGCGCCCCAGGCTGAGGACGGCGGGACGATCGCCGCGGCCGGCTTGCACCTGTCGGTCAAGGGCGGCGAAGGCGATGTTCAGGCTGCCCGGCTGGGGCCCCGTCAATGCCTGGCGCGCTTCGGCCCAATCGGTCTTGGACAGACTGGGGGCGCCAGTGAAACACTGTTCTGACTGGGTCTGGCCGGACGTCGGCGGAACCATGCATCCTCCCGCTCTACTCTGCATGATGGCGCCCGCATTCTGGCTGCACCTGCGCCGCGACGCAACGCCTTGATGCGCAAGTCTGCGATGCGTAATCAGTTCTGCCGCTTGGTGGCCAATCCGATGCCGGCAAAGATCAGAACCGCCCCCATTGCATGGTACCAGGCGAAGGTTTCCCCCAGCAGGGCCACACCCAAAATGGCGGTGAACAACGGGATCAGATTGGCGAACAGGCCAGCGGTGGGGGCGCCCACCGCCGCCACGCCCATGTTCCAGAAATAATAGGCCAGCAGCGACGCGCAGATGGCGGTATAGGCGATCACCGCCAAGGTCATGGGCCGCACATGCACTTCGTAGCCCAAGCTCAGCTCGAACAGATAGAACGGCGTCACCATCAGCCAGCCCAGCACGATCAGCGCCGACAGCAAGGTGAAGCCGCGCACCGGGATGGGAAAACGCCGCAGCATCACCGAATAGACCGCCCACGAGAACGAGGCCAGCAACATCAAGCCGTCACCCGGGGTCAGGGTCAAGGTCGCCAGTCGCGAAGGCTCGCCACGGGTCACCACCGCCAACAGCCCCAGGATCGACACCCCCATCCCCAGGGCCTGAAGCGGCCGAATGGGATCGCCCAACCACACACGGGCCAACAGCAGCACCATGATGGGCAAAGACGTGCCGACCAGGGTGGCGTTGATGGCGGTGGTGGTCTGCACCGCCAGATAAAGCAGGGTGTTGTAGGCGGCGACGCTGGTCAGCGCCAAGCCCAACACCGCCTTCCAATGGCGCAGCAAAATGCCGCGACAGGACCACAAATCACGGCCGGTGAAGGGCAGGATCAGGCAGGCGGCCAGCACCCAGCGCCAGAAAGCCAGGGCCACCGGCGGCAAGTCGCCGGCCGTGGCACGGGCCAACAAGGCGTTGCCGGCCCAGAACAGCGGTGGCAGCAACAGCAAAAGCAGCGAACGGTTGATCACTTGTGCGGCGCCGCTGCGGGGGCCGCCGACGGGGCGGCGGCGGGTTGAGTTTCGGGCGACGGCTCGGGCTGGGCCGGAACCGGGGCCGGCAGCATCTGCGCCACCCGTTCGGCCAGTTTTTCACCGATCAGCTTGGCGAAGACCGGCGAGTAATGTACCGCGTCCACATAAGCGTTGCCTTCCGCCGGCTCCAGTTCGGCCAGCCACAGCAGGTCTTGTTCGTAAAGGCTGCCGGTGCCGCGCTTTTCCGCCAGACGGGCATAGCCCTTGGCGGTGGCCACATAGGGGCTCATCTGATCGGGGCCCAACGGCACCGCCCGCTTGGCGTTGTCGTAATGGAAGGTGGGCACCGGTTGCTGGACGAACAAAACCTTGACGCCGAAACGTTCGGCCATGGCGGCGATCAGGCGACGGTTGGCGTCCAACCGCGCCAAAGACGAATCGACCTGGGAATCGCTGGTGCAGGCCTGACTGTTTTCCAAATCCTGGTCCACTTGCGACTTGCCGCCCAGCTTGCGCAACAATCCGGCCAACGACGATTGCCGCACCACCTGTTGCAAGCCGATGGGGGCGCCGGTTTCCGCCAGCCGGGTGCTCCACGCCGTGCCTTCCGGCTGACCACAGCGCAAGAAGTCGTCCAGACCGTGGACGAACACCGCCACATCGGGCTTGTCGCCGGTGGCCAGCATCTCGGCGAAGGCGACACGGTCCTGGGTGGAATACCAGCCGGGGCTGGCACGGTTTTCCACCTGGGCGGCGATGCCGGCCTTTTGCAAGCTGTCGGACAGCGACGCCGGAATGGTTTCGCCATCGGCCAGACCATGACCAAAGGTGGTGCCACCGCCGAAGACCACGACGCGGGGGCCGGATGTCCCCATGATGCCGCCGCGCCGCCCTTGGGAATCGATGCTGACCAGCTCGCCAGAGCGGGCGGGCATGCGGTATTCCACCAGCGGCGCGTAAACCCCGTCGGCCCAATTCGGGCTTTCCACCAGGGCCTGGCGGTTGCGGTCGGGCTGGGCGCTGTCGTACAGCTTGGCCAAATCCTTGTCGGATATGGCCGGCTGACGTGAGCTATGAGCCTGGCGCGCCATGAAGACGCTTGCGCCCCATTCGGCGATGGGCAACAAAACCACCAGCAAGACCAGCAGCCGCAGCAGCTTGCCCAAGGCGCCAGAGCCCGAAGGAGTTTCAGAGCGGTTGCGGTTACGGCGACGGCGCATCACATTAACTTCCAAGTGGGCGTCCGGCTGGTGATACCGCGAAAACGTGGGTAGTGGCAATGTGGAGCTTAAAAATGTTCGATCTGCACCCCCGGCTGGAAGCCGACACACTCCCCGTGGTGGACTGGCCGTTGTGCCGGGTTCTGTTGCTGAACGACTGTTCCTGGCCCTGGCTGGTCCTGGTTCCACGCCGTCATGGCGTCACCGAAATCCACGAACTGGATGCCAGCGACCGCGAGACTTTGATCCAGGAAATGGCCTTCGCCTCGCGTTGTCTGCAAAACCTGACCGGTGCCGACAAGATGAACGTCGCCGCCTTGGGCAACGTGGTGCCGCAACTGCATATCCACGTCATCGCCCGCTTCACCACCGATCCGGCCTGGCCCAAGCCGGTCTTCGGCTTTCAGCCCCCGGCCCCCTATGACGCCGAATTCCTGGCCGCCCACATGGCCGAACTGATCAACGCCCTGGGCGACGGCCCCGGCTGACCCATGCTGCTGAACGGAATTCATCTGCTGCCCGATCGCAGCGGCGCCTTGGTGTGGCCGGCGCGGCAATTGCTGGCCGTCGCCGACCCCATCGACGCCCCCCAGGACCGTGCAGCCCCGGCCCTGGCCACCGAAGCGGTGCGCCGCCTGAGCGCCCTGGCTCGGCAACGTCGGCCGCGCAGCATCGTCTGGCTGGGCAGGCCGCTGACCGAGTGGGAGGCGGCATTGCCGTTGCGGGAACACCGCGAGCTGCAACGCCTGATCGAAAGCCACGAATTCCACTGGGTCACCGATCAGTTGGAATTGGCGCCGCTGACCTTTCGCCTCCAACCCGGTCCGTCCGTCCTCAAGGGCGGCGAGGTGGTGGCGCGGCCCAATCCCTTGGCCCGCTGCGACGGCGGATTGTGGCCAGCCTTCGTCATCGATGGCCGCCGTCTGGCCCTGCCCGCCTTCGGGCCGCGCCTGACCGGCACCGAAGTGATGACACCCGCCTTCCTGTCCGCCTTCCGACGCCCCTTCCAGGCGCTGATGCTGGTCCATGGCAAGGTGGTCACCCGCCCGCGCGCCCGGTTGGAATCCCCGCCATGAAAGCCCCCATCCTGGTCTGGCTACGCCGCGACCTGCGCTTGACCGACCACCCTGCCCTTTACGACGCCGCCCGCCAGGGGCCGGTGGTGCTGGCCTTTTGCCTGGACGAAGCGGGCGGCCGCCCGTTTGGCGGCGCGTCGCGCTGGTGGCTGCATCAATCCTTGCGCGCCTTGGGCAGCGTCACCTTGGCCATAGGTGCCTCGGAGGAGGAAATCCCCCGACTGGCCCGGGAATGCGGGGCGCGGGCGGTGCATTGGAACCGGTCCGCCGATCCCCGCCTGCGGGCGGTCGAGGACCGGGTCGAAGCCCGGTTGGGCGACTTGGCCCGCATCTTCCCCGGCGATTCCTTGTTCGCCCCAGGCACGGTGCGCACCAAGGATGGCGGCCAGTTCCAGGTTTTCACCGCGTTTTGGCGCGCCGCCCTGGCCCTGCCCGCCCCCGACCGACCGCTGCCCGCCCCCGCCGATCTGCAATTCGCCCCCTGTCCCGGCTTGGCGCTGGAACAGCTGAACCTGATGCCCAAGCTGGATTGGTGGCAGGGCATGGCGGCGGACTGGCTGCCCGGCGAAACCAGCGCCGCCCGCCTGTTGCGGGACTTCCTGTCCGGGCTGGTGGAACACTATCACCAAAACCGCGACCGCGCCGATTGGGCCGCCACCTCGCGCCTGTCGCCCCATCTGGCCTTTGGCGAAATCTCGGCCCGGCAAATCTGGCACGCCGCCCGTGCCCTGCCCCCCGGCCCAGGGGTGGAAACCTTCCTGAAGGAAGTGGGCTGGCGCGAATTCAGCCGCCATCTTTTGTTCAACCATCCCAGCCTGCCGCAGCAACCGTTGCGCCGCGACTTCGCGTCGTTTCCCTGGCGCGACGATCCCGAAGCCTTGTGCAGGTGGCAAATGGGGATGACCGGCTATCCCATGGTCGATGCCGGCATGCGGCAATTGTGGCGAACCGGCTGGATGCACAACCGGGTGCGCATGATCACCGCGTCCTTCCTGGTCAAGGATCTGCTGATCCCCTGGCAGGAAGGCGAGGAATGGTTCTGGGACACCCTGGTGGACGCCGATTCCGCCAACAACGCCGCGTCCTGGCAATGGGTGGCCGGTTGCGGCGCCGATGCCGCGCCGTTTTTCCGCATCTTCAACCCGGTGACCCAGGGCGAGAAATTCGATCCCGACGGCGCTTATGTGCGGGCATGGGTGCCGGAGCTGGCGCATCTGTCCGGGGCGGCCATTCATCAACCGTGGAAGTTGGGCCGAATTCCCGGCTATCCCGCCCCCATGGTCGACCACGCCAAGGCCCGGGAACGGGCGCTGGCGGCGTTCAAGGGGCTTCGGGCGCCGGCGGAACAGCCGTCGTTGTTTTAGACGGCTTGGACAGCACATAGACGGCGCCAACCAGACAAACCGCCCCCATGGCGGCGATTCCCGGCCACGGCGCCCCCGACCAGCCCACCATCCACACCATGGCCCCGCTCATGCTGGTCACCGAAACGACCTTGGCCCGAACCGGGATCACCCGGTGTTGTTCCCAGTCGCGCAGCAAGGGGCCGAAACGGGAATGGTTCAGCAGCCAGGAATGGAAACGTCGCGACGAACGGGCGAAGCACCACACCGCCAGCAACAGGAACGGCGTGGTCGGCAACAAGGGCAGGAAGATGCCGATGACACCCAGGCCGGTGAACATCCACCCCAGGAAGAACAGCGCCCAGCGGCGCGGCGGTGACGCGACGAAATCGACCATGGGCCGATGATAGCACTCAGCTCTTGGGCAGCAACGCCTGCTGACAAGCCCGCACGGTATCCAGCCAATCCTGGGCCAGACCGTCCATCTCGGCACCGATTTCGTCGCCGACGGTGAACAGATCGGGCGGCGGCAGCGGCAAGAAGGCTTCGGCGGTGCCGCATTCGCGATGGATGGTCATCCCCAGTTTGCGGGCCAGGCCTAGCATCGAGCGATTGTCGCTTTGACACAGGGTATAAAGCCGTTCGGCCCGGCGGTTGCGGGTCCAGCGCACGGCGCGCCGCGTCAATTCGGTGCCGATACCCTTGATGCGGCAGGCGGGATCGACGCTGATGCCCATCTCGGCGACCGTGCCGGCAAAGGCGATATGGGCGGCGCCGACCAGCACATCGCCATCGAAACAACCCAGGATCATGTCATCGGCAGCGATGCCGTCCACATATTTGTCGATCCATTGGTCGTCGACACGGGAATGGGCGAATCGGAAACAGCGGTCGTTGGCGGACAGGCGCTTCAGGTGGGCGCGGAACTGTGCACGTTCCTGGAATAACAACTTGCGATACAACATGGCGGGCACTCCGGCTCACCCCCACGCTCTATTTAGCAGAAGTTTATTGTGCAGCGCAACATAATTGGTCAGTCCGGTTCCACGTCGTCATGCACTTTCAGCACGTCGTCATATTTGCCATCCACCTCGACCAGACGCACCGGATAGCCCCACAGATTGGCCAAATGGCGCAGCGTACGCAGCGCCTCGAGCGAATCCAGCATGATGCCGTCGGCCACGCGGTGATGCAGGATCAACCGGCGGTCGCCGGTCAAATCCACGTCCACCACCTGAATGTCGGGCTCCAGCGCTCCGATGTCATAGGATTTCGCCAGGGTCTTGCGCACGTCCCGATAACCGCGTTCGTCGTGGATGGCCTTGACCACCATGTCTTCGGCTTCGGCCTGGTCGTGCAGGTGGAACAGCCGCAGCTTGCGCATGACGTTGGGCGACAGGAATTGCAGGATGAAGCTTTCGTCGCGGAAATCGGCCCAGGCGTGGCGCAGCGTCCCCCAGGCATCATTGATGCCGGCGAAATCGGGGAACCAGGCGCGGTCCTCGTCGCTGGGATTTTCGCAGATGCGCTTGATGTCTTCCATCATGGCGAAACCCAGGGCGTAAGGGTTTATGCCGGAAAAGCGCGGATCGTCGAAACCGGGCTGGAACACCACGTTGGTGTGGGAATGCAGGATTTCCATCAAGGTGCCGTCGTCGATCAGCCCCTTGTCGTGCAGACGGTTGGCGATGGTGTAATGCACCATGGTGGCGCAGCCTTCGTTCATCACCTTGGTCTGTTTCTGCGGATAGAAATATTGGGCGATGTTACGCACGATGCGCAAAATCTCGCGCTGCCAGGGCGCCAAAAGCGGCGCCGATTTTTCCAGGAAATACAGAATGTTTTCTTCCGGCAGCCCCAAGGCCCGCTTGCGCTCCGCCGCCTCGGAATCCTCGGGGAAGGCATTTTCGGAACGCGGTACCGTGCGCCACAGATCATTGTAATTCTGCTGGAACCAATCGGCGCGTTCCCGTTGCCGACGCTTGTCCTCGGCCAGATCGAAAGGACGCTTGCGCGGATATTTGTGCACGCCGTGACCCATCAGCGCGTGGGCGGCGTCCAGCACCCGTTCGACGGCCCGCGCTCCATGGCGTTCCTCGGCATGCAGGATATAGGTCTTGGCGAATTCCAGATAATCCAAGATGCCCTTGGCGTCGGTCCATTGCTTGAACAAAGCGTTGTTCTTGAAGAAATGGTTGTGGCCGAAAGCGGCATGGGCGATGACCAGGGTCTGCATGGCCATGGAATTTTCTTCCATGATGTAGCTGATGCAGGGGCTGGAATTGATGACGATCTCATAGGCCAGACCGCGCATGCCGCGCCGGTACAGGGATTCGTCGGCGGCGAAATGCTTGCCGAACGACCAGTGCTTGTACATCAGCGGCATGCCGATGGACGAATAAGCGTCCAGCATCTGTTCGGCGGTGATCACCTCGATCTGGTTGGGATAAGTGTCCAGGCCCAGTTCACCATGGGCGATCTCGGCCACAGCGTCGTGGACCCGCATGACCTTGTCGAAGGTCCAGTCAGCGCCGGTGAACAGCAGCTTGTCGTGACTA
Source organism: Rhodospirillaceae bacterium UBA6219 (assembly GCA_002435715.1). Classification (GTDB taxonomy): domain Bacteria; phylum Pseudomonadota; class Alphaproteobacteria; order Rhodospirillales; family Magnetospirillaceae; genus Magnetospirillum. Next base: position 57,073 of record DISD01000068.1, on the reverse strand, counting down.
CGCTTCGACATGGCGGCCCTCGCGCGAGAACAGGTCCCGAAAGACCGGGAAGATTTGCGCCCGGCTGCGCACCTTGCGCATGGCCATGTTGTCGGCGGTCACACTTTTATAGGCCCGCCACAGATCGGATTCGCGGCCCAGCCAATCCTTGTATTCGGCGCCAACCTCGATATAGGCGAAATACTGGCACACCGGCAGGATGGAATCGTAAAGCAGGTTCAGCGTCGCCGGGTTGTCCGAAGACGTGTTGTCGCCGTCCGACGCCTGGGCGGCATAGATGTTCCAGTCAGAAGGCGAGTACCGCGCCTTGACGATGCGGGTCATCTCGGCCAAAGCGGTGGAGACCACGGTGCCGCCGGTCTCGGTGGAATAAAAGAAGGTTTCCTCGTCCACTTCCTTGGCGGTGTGGGTGTGACGGATGAAGACGATGTCCACATGGCGGTAACGCCGGGTCAGGAACAGATACAGCAGCATGTAGAAGCGCTTGGCCAAATCCTTCATGTGCTCGGTCATCGATCCCGACACATCCATCAGACAGAACATCACCGCCTGACTAATGGGCTTGGGCACCGCCTGGAAACGATTGTAACGCACGTCGACGGGGTCGATATAGGGGACGCGCCGCGACTTGGTCAGCAAGTCCTGGTATTGCAGCCGCAATTCCGACAGCATTTCCGGGTTGTCGCCGCTTTCTTCCAACTCGACGATGGCGGCCTGAAGTTCGGCCATCTCGGCCGGTTTGGGACGCTTCAACGCGATACGCCGGCTCAGCGAATTGCGCATGGTGCGGACCAAATTCAAGTTGGACGGCGAACCGGTGACCGACAGACCGGCACGGGAGAACGCAACGTTTTCCGTCTTGGTCAGATTGGTCTTTTCCAAATCCGGCAGTTCCAGATCTTCCAGGAACAGATCCAGGAACTCGTCGCGCGACAGCACGAAATGAAAGCTGTCCTCGCCGCCACCATCCGGCGACCCGTCGGAACCGCCCCCCGCGCCCCCTTGCTGTGGTGGCTTGGCGATGGTGTCGCCGGGGACGAATTCCTTGTTGCCGGGGACCACGGCATCACGCACGCCCCCTTGGGCGGCCCGACGAAAGCTGGGTTCGTGCAAACCGTCCATGGGGATGGACACGCCTTCGCCGCCGTCGATGTCGGTGATCGACCGCCCGGAACTGGCCTCGCGCACCGCCTTTCGGATCTGCTCACGCGCACGGCGCAGAAAACGCTGGCGGTTGGCCAGGCTTTTACCTTTCGGGTTCAGGCGACGGTCAATGATGTTCATTGGTTTGCCCTCTCCTTCCCGTCACTCTGGCGCCGGCCTTAACCGGCCTGTTTGACCCGCATGTACCATTCCACCAAGCGGCGGACCTGGCGTTCGGTGTAGCCGCGGCTCATCATGCGTTCGACGAATTCGTGGTGTTTCTTTTCGCTGTCGCTGTCCTTCTTGGTGCCGAAGCTGATCACCGGCAGCAGGTCTTCTACTTGGCTGAACATGCGCCGTTCGATGACTTCACGGATTTTTTCGTAAGACGTCCAGGACGGGTTGCGGCCCTTGTTATTGGCCCGTGCCCGCAGACTGAACTTGACCACTTCGTTGCGGAAATCCTTGGGATTGGCGATACCGGCCGGCTTTTCGATCTTGGACAGTTCCTGGTTCAGCAAATCGCGGTTCAGCAACTGGCCGGTATCGGGGTCCTTGAAATCCTGATCCTCGATCCAGGCGTCGGCGTAATCCACATAGCGGTCGAACAGGTTCTGGCCGTAATCGTGATAGCTTTCCAAGTAAGCCTTCTGGATTTCGTTGCCGATGAACTCGGCATAACGCTGGGCCAGATCGGCCTTGATGAATTCCAGGTACTTTTTCTCGGTGTCCTCGGGGAATTGTTCGCGCTTGATGCTTTGTTCCAGCACATACATCAGGTGCACCGGGTCGGCCGCCACTTCGGATGTGTCGTAATTGAAGGTGGACGACAGAACCTTGAAGGCGAAGCGGGTGGAAATGCCGTCCATGCCTTCGTCCACCCCGGCGGAATCCTTGTATTCCTGCATCGGTTTCGCTTTGGGGTCGGTTTCCTTGATGCTTTCGCCGTCATAGACCCGCATCTTGGAATAAAGGTTCGAGTTCTCGTGTTCCTTCAACCGGCTTAGAACGGTGAAGCGGGCCAGCATTTCCAAGGTGGACGGCGCGCACGGCGCGTTGGCCAGTTCGGATGTCTGGATCAGCTTGTCATAGATGCGCTGTTCCTCGGTGACCCGCAGGCAATAAGGCACCTTGATGACGCAGATGCGGTCGATGAAGGCTTCGTTGTTCTTGTTGTTCTTGAAGGTCTGCCATTCCGCTTCGTTGGAATGGGCCAAGATGATGCCGGAAAACGGCATGGCGCCGATATTTTCCGACCCGGCGTAATTGCCTTCCTGGGTCGCCGTCAGCAACGGGTGCAGCATCTTGATGGGGGCCTTGAACATCTCGACGAATTCCAGCAGGCCCTGGGTGCAGCGGTTCAGGCCACCGGAATGGGAATAGGCGTCGGGATCGTTCTGGCCGAACATTTCCAGTTTGCGGATGTCCACCTTGCCCACCAGGGTGGAAATGTCCTGGTTGTTTTCGTCGCCCGGTTCGCATTTGGCGACACCGATCTGCCGAAGCCGCGACGGATAGACCTTGACCACCTTGAAGCGCGAGATGTCGCCGCCGAATTCGTCCAGACGCTTGACCGCCCATGGGCTCATCAGTCCCGGCAGGCGACGGCGCGGGATGCCGTATTTGTCTTCCAGCACCGATCCCATGGTGTCCGGGTCGAACAGCCCCAGCGGGCTTTCAAACAGCGGGCTGACCTCTTTGCCGGCCTTCAGCACGTAGACGGGCATCACCTCCATCAGTGCCTTCAGCCGTTCGGCCAGCGACGACTTGCCGCCGCCCACCGGTCCCAACAGGTACAGAATCTGCTTTCTTTCCTCCAACCCTTGGGCGGCGTGGCGGAAATAGCCGACGATGCGCTCGATGGTTTCCTCCATGCCGTAGAATTCGGCAAAGGCGGGATAGACCTTCAGCGTTCGGTTCATGAAGACCCGACTGAGGCGCGGGTCCTTGGCGGTGTCGACGATACTGGGTTCGCCGATGGCGGCGATCATCCGTTCAGCGGCTGACGCATACATCATGGAATCGGTCCGGCACCCATCCAGGTACTCGGCCAAGCTGATCTCGGCATCCTTGCGCCCTTCATAGGCACGGGCGAATTGCGAGAAAATGTCGTCGGCGACGGGCATGGCATACTCCATTTCCTCAGGCCGGCCGGGGCCGGCAAGCGGTGGTCCCGATTGTTACGTAATCATTCGTCCGCCAAGGAAAAAGGGGGGGAGCCTGTTCTTTCGCTGCAAAATATGCATAGCCCCCGCACGTTCATGCGGGCCAATGTTCAGGCATTACTGCAAAGGATTAACCAGTTATTTACATCACCCCTGCGCTTGGGTGGTTTTCAACCACCCCTGTTGCGGATAAGTTGTCGCCTGGGGGAACGCGGAAAGACACTCATGAGCCTGATGACCTTGATGAGCGAAAGACTGGCCGACGGTCGTCCGTTACGTGTCGGCCTGATCGGCGCAGGCAAATTCGCGTCCTTGTTCCTGGCCCAGGCCCGTCACCTGCCCCCTTTGCACGTGGCCGCCATCTCGCATCCCGACATCGAACGCGCCCACACCGCCCTGGCCTTGGCCATGTGGCCACCGGCCAAGGCGGTGGCGCGCAGCCTGAGCGAAGCTTTCGCCACCGGCGGCACCTGGGTCACCGACGATCCCATGGCCATGCTGGAACAGACCGGTCTGGACGTGGTGATCGAATCGACCAATTCGCCCTTGGCCGCCGGCAACGCCTTGGCCGCCATGGCCAACGACATCCATGTGATCATGGCCAGCATCGAGGCCGATGCCGCCCTTGGCCCCTATCTGGCCCGTCAGGCCCGCTTGCAAGGGGTGATCTATTCCCTGGCCTATGGCGACCAGCCGTCACTGATCTGCGAAATGGTGGACTGGGCCCGGGCCTGCGGTTTCGAGGTCGCCGCCGCCGGACGCGGCATCGCCTGGAAGCCGGGCCACGAAACCGTCGGCCCCGATCAGGTGTGGTCGCATCTGGGCATCAGCCCCGAACAGGCCCGGGCCAAGGATCTGGACCCGCGCACCGCCACCGCCAGCCTGGACGGCACCCGCGCCGCCTTGGAACTGGCCTCGGTGTGTAACGCCACCGGTTTGCGCCCCCCCGCCAACGGACTGACCTGCCCGCCCTGCGGCACCCATGACCTGCCCCACATCTTCCGCCCGGTGGCTGATGGCGGGCGGCTGGAAACCATGGGGGTGGTGGAAGCCGCCTCGTGTCTGGAACCCGATGGCCGCGCGGTCCATGGCGGCCTGCGTTGGGGGGTGTTCGCCACCTTCACCTCGCCCTCGCCGCACACCACCTTGTCGTTTTCCGAATATGGCCTGCTGACCGATTCCAGCGGTTGCTATGCGGCCCGCTGGCGCCCGCATCGCCTCGCCGGGCTGGAAGCGTCGCTGTCGGTGGCCAGCGTCTGCCTACGCGGCGAACACACCGGCTGCCCCCGGGATTGGATCGCCGACGTTGCCAGCATCGCCAAGACGGACTTGGCCGCCGGTACCGTCCTGGACGGTATCGGCGGGTCAAGTGTGCGTGGAATCCTGGTGGCCTCGGGCCACGCGGTGACCACCGGCAGTTTGCCGGTGTCGTTGAGCCAAGGCGCGGTGCTGCGCCGTCCCGTCGCCGCCGGCCAGACGATCGGGTTGGCCGACGTGGATCTGCCGGCAGAGATCGCTCACCTGTTGGAAATGCGCGCCGCCATGGTGCCGGTCGGCTGAAATCCGCCCCCGACGGCCGGAGCGAACATTTCGCGTCTGCCCGTGGCGCCGCTTGCGGGCCGCGCAATCGCCGCGCCGGCTTCTCGCATTTTCCACGTTGACCGCGTCAGAGTGGAAAATGCTCTTAGACGACGCTGAAAATCAAATCCGCCTTGGTCAAGCTCAGCAATTGACGAATGGACGGCTTTGGATTGGACAAACAGATCTGGGACGCGCGCAGCTTTTCCCGCATCAGGAACAATTGTCCCAGTCCGACGGAATCAAGCCAGGTGACCCGCGAAAAATCCAGCGTCAGCGTCTGCGGAGCGATTTCCCTGGTCTCGCGCATCAATTCCTCGAAGCCGCCGGTCGCGGTGTAATCCAGCTGGCCGGAAAGCGACACCAACAGGCCGTTTCCAGTGGCTTCCAAACTGAACTGCATCTCGGGCTCCCATGGCGGTGCGGGTATGACGATAAAACGTCATATAATGCCTTAGATATATGACTTCAAGGGGTAAACGCACACCAGCGAAGGCAAATCGACCCAAAGACACAGCTAAAACGCTTCCTCCCACGACCGCGACAACTTCATGGCGCAGTTGATCAGGCCGACCATGGAATAGGTCTGGGGGAAGTTGCCCCACAATTCGCCGGTGCGCGGATCGATGTCTTCCGACAGCAGCCCCAGGGGATTGCGCTTGTCCAGCACCTGTTCGAACAAAGCCCGCGCCTCGGCCTTGCGGCCGATGGCGGCCAGGGCGTCGATATACCAGAAGACGCAGATGATAAAAGCGGTCTTGGGGCGGCCGAAATCATCCTCGGCCACATAGCGGTACAGGAAACCGTCGCTCCTGAGCGCCTTGGCCACCGTATCGACGGTGCCGGCCAGACGCGGGTCGTCGGCAGCCAGGAAGTCCACTTCGTGCAGCAGCAAAAGCGTGGCGTCCATGTCGGTGCCGTCGAAGGTGGAAACGAAACTTCCCAAGGCCTCGTTCCAGGCCCGGCTACAGATGGTGGCATGCAGGCGATCGGCCTCGCGCCGCCAGTAACTGGCGCGGTCGCCCTTATTGATCCGTTTGGCGATCTTGGCCAGACGGTCGCAGGCGGCCCAGCACATGACGGCCGAAAACGTGTGCACATGGGCGGAATTGCGCAACTCCCACGGCCCGGCATCGGGCTGATCGAAGGTGGCGATGGACCGCGCCCCCAACCGTTCCAATTGTTCGAACAAGGTGTCGTCGCCGGGATGGGTCAGACGGCGATCGAAAAAGGCGTGGGTCGAGGCCAGGACGATGCTGCCATAGACGTCGTTTTGAACCTGCAGATGGGCCTGGTTGCCCAGACGCACCGGACCGAAACCGCGATAGCCGGCCAGATGGTCGGCGATGACTTCATCCATGGTGGAATCCCGGGTGATGCCATAGACCGGGCGCAGACCGTCCTCGCTGGAGCCTTCGACGATGTCGCCGATATAGCGCAGGTAATCTTCCATCATGCGGGTGACGCCCAGACGGTTGAGCGCATGGATGACGAAATAGGCGTCGCGCAGCCAGCAGAAGCGGTAATCCCAATTGCGTTCGGTGTCGGCGGCTTCCGGGATCGAGGTGGTCAGCGCCGCGACGATGGCGCCGGTTTCCTCGAAATTGCACACCTTCAAGGTGATGGCGGCGCGGATCACCGCATCTTGCCATTCGAACGGAATGGACAAGGACCGCACCCACGACCGCCAATGATCGGCGGTGCGCTCGAACAGATCCCGCGCCGTGCTTTCGATACCCGCCTGCAGGCTTTCATCGGCGCCCAGGATCATGTCCACCGGGCGGTCCAGCACGAAAGAGCGTTCCTCGATGACATAGGAAATGGGGGCGTTGGTGGTCAGGCGCAGGGTCTGGTCGGCCGAAACGTAACGTACATGGTTGCTGCCCCGGGTGATCTGCGGCATCAGGGCGCCGTTGCCGAAACGCGGCCGCAGACGGATGCGCAGACGCGGCCGTCCCTTCAGCGGCAGGATACGACGCACGATCATCGGCGGCCGATAGATACGTTCGTACAGGGCGAAGCGGGGGCAGAAATCCACCACTTCCACCAGACCGCCATGACGATCCGACAGCACGGTGCGCAAGATGGCGGAATTGGGCAGATATTCCTGCTCGGTGTGGACCTGGTCCACCAGCGACACCGAGAACTCGCCGTCGATGCCGTCATTGCCGTTGACCAGCGATTGGAAGACGGCGTCGCCATCCAGACGCGGGAAGCAGTTCCAGACGATGGACGCCTTGGAATCGACCAAGGCGGCGATGGTGCAATTGCCGATGATACCAAGCTCAAGACTGGACATGGTTTCCTCCGATCGCTTGCTGGTGCAGTGTTTTCAGCCAGCGGCGCACTGCCCGGGGCGATGACAGCCCCCTTGTGGCGGCGCTGCCCTTGGTGCCGCCCACCCGGATGGACAAGCCGTCCAGCCGGTTGACGGCACGAAAGCCGCATTCGTCGGTGACGTCGTCCCCCACATAGATGGGAAACCGGCCGGCAAAGGCCGGTGCATCCATGAAACGGGTGATAGCGCCCCCCTTGTCGGTGCCGGCGGGAACCACTTCCACCACCGACTTGCCGTCGATCAGCCGCAAGGCCTGGTCGGCGCTTTCGACGATACGGCGCGCCAAGGCCCGGACCTGACCCGCCAGTTGCGGATTGTCGCGGTAATGCATGGCCACCCCCATGGGCTTGCGTTCCACCAAGATGCCGGGCAGCGTCTCGGCCCCCGCCGCCAGGGCGTCCAGTTCGGGAATGGCCGCTATCGCCGCTTTGGTGACCCCTTGCAACCGCCATTCGCCGCCATGGGATCCGGCGACACTGTCCAAGCCCGGGATCAGCCGGTCGATCTCGGTCAGGGCGCGACCGCTGACCAGGGCCAAGGCGCCGCCCAGTTCAGTCGCCAAGTCGTGCAGCAAGGGAGGCAGGAAATCGGGCACCACCACCAGATCGGGCTTGGGCGCCAGATCGATCAGCGTGCCGTCGATATCCAGGAACAGGGCCATGCGGCGGTTGAATTCAGCCATGGCGGAAACCTCCGGCCGGGGCGGCCTGGACCATTTGGTTCTGGATAGCGCGACTTTTGCGCATGCGGGCGGCGTCCAGCAACATCCGTCCGGCCCAATGGTGGATGTTGTGTTCGGACACCAATTCGCGCATCAGCTTCATGCGTTCGCGCCGCTGATCGGCGGGCATGATCAGAGCCGCGTGCATGGCCTCTCCCATGGCTTGGATATCATAGGGGTTGACGATCAGCGCCTCGCGCAGTTCCCGCGAGGCGCCGGCGAAAGTGGACAACACCAACACGCCATCTTCATCGTCACGCGCGGCGACGAATTCCTTGGCCACCAAATTCATGCCGTCATGCAGGCTGGACACCAGACACAAATCGGCAGCACGGAACAAAGTCAGCACTTCGTCGGGTTCGTGGTGGCGCGCCACCATCAAAATCGGTTGCCAATTGTCCCGGCCGAAGCGTTGGTTGATTTCGGCGGCCAGGGATTCGGCTTCTTCCTGAGTGATCTGATAGGCCGAAAGCCGACCACGGGTTGGGGCCGCCACCTGAAGCAGGGTAAACTGGCCGATCCATTCGGGATGTTGTTCCAGCAACGACTGAACAGCTCGGAAACGGTCGGCAATGCCCTTGGTATAGTCGAATCGCTCGACCCCCACCGCCAGACGGGTATCGAGGGCGATGCCATAGCGTTGATGAACCAATTGGCGGCATTGGTCGACCGGCGGGGTATCCGCCAACGCCGCCGGCGGCCATTCGATGGAGATGGGATAAGGTCGCACCAAGGTGGTGTTGCCGTCCACGTCGCGCACCACCGACAACTCGCGGTCGATATGGCTGGCCAGGAAGCGGTCCACCGATTCCAGGAAGTTCAAGCAGTGGAACTGGGTATGGAAGCCCAGGATGGACGAGCCCAGCAAACCGGCCAGGATTTCTTCCTTCCATGGGCAGATGCTGAACATCTCGGGATTGGGCCAGGGGATGTGCCAGAACGTGATGATGGTGGCTTCGGGCAGCATTTCGCGGACCATCTGCGGCAGCAGGGCGAAATGATAATCCTGAACCAACACCACCGGGTTGGGGGTGGTCGCTTCGGCCACCACCGCCTCGGCGAACTTGCGGTTCACCGCCACATATTGTTCCCAATCCGACGCCCGGAAGGTGGGACGGACAAAGGCGATGTGACACAACGGCCACAATCCCTCGTTGGCCAGCCCATAATAATAACCGTCCTGTTCCTCGTCGCTCAGCCATACCCGGCGCAGGGTATAGGCGGGGGATTCGGGCGGCACCGCCAGATGGTCGGCCTTGTCCACCATCAAAGTATCGGCGCTGCCGCTGCCATGGGCGATCCAGGTGCCGCCGCAGGCCCGCATGATGGGCTCCAGGGCGGTGACCAGACCGCTGGCCGGCCGTTGCAACGTCACCTTGCCGTCTTCCATGTTGTGGATATAGGGCTGGCGGTTGGACACCACCAACACCTCGGCGTCCGGCATTTCGTCACGCAGCAGGGAGCGCAGGGAATCCGGGCCCCAATCCACACGAATGGCTTCCGACAGACCGCGCGGGGCTTCCAGGCTGCGCATGGCCTTGCGCATCTCGCGCAACAGCGGCGCCAGTTCGGGGGAATCGCGCCGGGCGGCACCGTCCCCGGGCTGGGCCGACAGGCCGCGCTGCAAGGTACTCATCCAGCCGCGCAGGGTCAGACGCGCCACCACGGCGGTCACCCCGGCGGCGGCCAGTCCCAGGCATCCCAGGAACAGCGCCAGGAAGGATTCTGCGCTGGACAGACGCCGTTCGATGAACCCCAAATCGTGCAGAATGACCAGACGGCCCAAGGCGTTGCCATTGGTGACCAGACCGAAACTGGCGGCCAATACCGAACCATTGTCCAAATGGGTGACGGTGAACGACGGTTCGGCAATGTGACCATGACCGTCGGGACAAGCCATGGCCGAAGGCCAGGCGGCCGAGCGGCGCGTCAGCGTGCCGCCATTGTCGCAAAGCCCCAAGGCCAGCACCCGTTCGTCCTGGGCGATGCGACGGAACAGCCCGTCCACCTGCCGAGACGACCCGGCATTGACCAATTGGGTCACCGTTTCCTGAACCGAGTTGAAGATCAGCCGAGACCGCATCTCGACATCGGCCCGAAACCATTTTTCGATCAATCCGCCCACTGCCGGAGCCGCCAGCCAGGCAATCAAACCCAAAACCAGCAACAGCGGCAGGACGAAGCGCAGCGCCATGCGCATCAAGCTTCCTCTTCACTGCCTCGCAAATGTCGCAAAGGCGCGAACAACCCCCGACGACCCCCATATGGTCCCAGGAGCACCACCCAAGGTCAATCAATTTTTTCGATAAATATTATTTGTTTTATCGATTAACCGTGACGACCTACCCTTCAGCGCGTCACAATTTGCGCCATTTAGACGAAGGAAATATGCCCTTTGGCCTGATAGGGTGAACACCACAATCATCCCCAAATGGGAGGGCGTTCATGGAAAATTGTTGCAACAATGCTGCGCATGGATTGTCGCGCCGCGGCTTCGTCAAACTGAGCCTGGGGGCGGGTGCCGCCCTGTGGTGGAGCTTCCGAACCCAAAGCGTCAAAGCCGCCGGCAACACCGAGGCCTTGCTGCTGTCGTGCATGGATTACCGTCTGGTGGACGACGTCGTGCATTACATGGACGGGCGCGGACTGACCAACAAATACGACCACGTCATCCTGGCCGGGGCTTCGCTGGGCGTGTTGCAGGACAAGAACCTGTCCTGGGGCCAGACCTTCTGGGATCACGTGAACGTCGCCATCGACCTGCACCACATCAACAAGGTCATCATCCTGGACCACCGCGATTGCGGCGCCTACAAGGTGTTCCTGGGCCCCGACGCGGCCAAGGACCGCGACACCGAAACCGCCAGCCATGCGGTGCGTCTGAAGGCGTTGAAAGCCGCCGTCATCGCCAAGCATCCCAGCCTGACGGTCGAAACCCTGATCATGGATCTGGATGGCAAGGTGGAAGCCATCGCCTGACAAAGAAAAACCCCGCCAGGAAGTTCCTGGCGGGGTTTTTCTCACACTTCGTCGCCCCAGGGCGGGTCGGGCAGCACCTGGAACAAATTGCGCAGACCTTCGCCCCACAATTGGCCGATCTTTTGGAAATAGGGATCGTCCTCGCGGATGGTGTGGTGCACGCCGACCTTGAACTCGTCCTTGTGATAGACCAGCAGGTCGATGGGCAGGCCCACGGTCAGATTGGACCGGATGGTGGAATTCAGCGACAAAAGCGCGCATTTGGTCGCCGGCATCAGATCCATGTCGCGGGTGACCACGCGGTCCAAGATGGGCTTGCCGTATTTGGTTTCACCGATCTGCAAAAACGGCGAATCCTCGCCGCATTCGATGAAATTGCCGGCCGAGTAGATCATGAACAGGCGCGGCGCCTCGCCCTTGATCTGGCCGCCGAAGATCAGCGACAGGGCGAATTCGGCACCATGTTCCTTCAGATGCTTGGCATCGTGACCGTGCACTTCGCGCACATAGGCGCCCAGGATGCGCGCCGCGTCGAACATGGTCTCGGCCAGATAGATGTTCTTCTTGGGATCGTCGCTCTTCGCCCCTTGGTCGACCAAGGCGGCGACGTACTGGGTGATGGCCAGATTCCCCGCCGACAGCACGACCAGCACACGGTCATCGGGCTTTTCCCAGATGCGCATCTTGCGGAAGGTGGACACGTGGTCCACCCCCGCATTGGTGCGCGAATCGGACGCGAACACCAGCCCCTGTTCCAGGGACATGGCCAGGCAATAGGTCATGGAAAAATCTCCACCGGTCGGCTCAGGCCGACATCAAGAAGTCTTCATGCAATTGGGTGCTGATATGGTTGTTGAAGGTGATGAAGCTGGAAACGAATTCCTTCAACCCCTCACTCAACAATTCGTCCATCTTGCTCCAATGCAGCTTGGCCTGCAGCGCGCCGACCATGCGGGTGCATTCCAGGTCGGGTCCGATTTCATCCAATGTTTCCATGGTCTTGTTCAGGCAGAACAGCAAGGAACGCGGCATGGACGATTTCTGGATCAGCATGTCCAAAGCGTTGGCCTGACGCGGTTCGTCGCCATAGACGGTGCGATAGGCCTTGAGAGCGCTGACCGAGCGCAACACCACCGCCCAATGGGTATGACCGAACGGGTCGGCACCGGCGCCACCGGGCGAGAATCCGCCCAAGGGCACGCCGATCAGACGCGCCGTGTTGTCGGCCCGTTCCAAGGCAGTGCCCAGACGCAGGAAGTGGTAACGTTCGTCACGCAGCATGACGCCGTCGACGATGCCGCGGAACACGTGCGAGCGTTCGCGCACCCATTCGCAAAAGGCGATCAGCCCTTGTTCGCGCAGGCGCGGGCCGTCCATTGACTTGACTTCCAGCCAGGTGGCGTTGGTGGCTTCCCACAATTCGTTGGGGATCACCGAACGCACCGCATGGGCGTTCTCGCGGGTTGAACGCAGGGCCGCGTAGATGGAAGACGGGTTGGTGGAATCCAGCACCGTATAGCTGACCACGTTCACCGCCGAGGCTTGGCCATAGCGGGTGTTGAAGGCCTTTTCACCGCCGGCGATGGACAGCACCGAACGCCAGAAAGCGTCGGGATTGCCCGGGGCCGACATGGCGGTGCGGTTGGCGACGTCAAGAAAGCGGGCGATGTTCTCCGCGCGCTCCATGTACCGGCTCATCCAGTACAGATGTTCTGCGGTACGGCTCAGCATGGGTCGTTCTCCAGCACCCAGGTATCCTTGGTCCCGCCGCCCTGCGACGAATTGACCACCAGCGACCCTTCGGTCAACGCCACGCGGGTCAGCCCGCCCGGCACCAAGGTGACGGATTCGCCGGCCAGCACATAGGGACGCAAATCCACGTGACGCGGCGCGATGCCTTGCTCGACCAGGGTCGGCACGGTGGACAGCGCCAAGGTGGGCTGGGCGATGTAATTGGATGGATTGGCCAGGATCACCTTGCGGAATTCCTCGATCTTGGCCTTGGTCGAGGTCGGCCCCACCAGCATGCCGTAACCGCCGGCGCCCTGGACTTCCTTGACCACCAATTCGGGCAAGTGTTCCAGCACGTATTTGCGGTCGTCCTCGCGTTCCAGACGCCAGGTCGGCACGTTGTTGAGGATGGGTTCCTCGCCCAGATAGAACTTCACCATGTCGGGCACATAGGTGTAGGTGGCCTTGTCGTCGGCGACACCGGTGCCGATCGCGTTCGCCAAGGTCACCCCGCCGCCGCGATAAGCATCCAGCAGACCACGCACGCCCAGGGCCGAATCCGGGTTGAAAGCGTCGGGGTCCATGAATTCGTCGTCGATACGGCGATAGATGACGTCCACCCGCTTGGGACCACGGGTGGTGCGCATCCACACCAGCCCGTCCTGGACGAACATGTCGCGGCCTTCCACCAGCTCGATGCCCATCTGCTCGGCCAGGAAGGCGTGCTCGAAATAGGCCGAGTTGTAATAGCCGGGCGTCATCATCACCACATTGGGGTCGCCCTTGCACTTGGCGGGCGCCACCGAACGCAGATTCTTGATCAGGATGTCCGGATACTCGTCCACCGGGGCCACCTGGTGGCGGGCGAACAGATCGGGGAACAGGCGCATCATCATCGCCCGGTTTTCCAGCATGTAGGAAACCCCGGACGGCGAGCGCAGATTGTCTTCGAGGACGTAGAACTCGTTCTCGCCGGTGCGCACCAGATCGATGCCGGCGATGTGGGTATAGACGTCACGGGCCACGTCGATGCCCATCATTTCCGGGCGGAACATGGCGTTGCCCAGGACATGTTGCTTGGGAATGATGCCGGCCTTCAGGATTTCCTGGTCGTGGTACAAATCCTTGAGGAAGGCGTTCAGCGCGCGGACACGCTGGCAGCAGCCGGCCGACAGATGCTTCCATTCGGAAGCCGAGATGATGCGCGGCACGGTGTCGAAGGGGATCAGACGCTCGGTGCCTTCCTGGTCGCCATAGACGGTGAAGGTGATGCCAAGGCGCCGAAACAGCATGTCGGCTTCGTCGTGCTTGCGCCGCAGCACGTCGGGCGGCAAGGACAACAGCCAGTTCTCATAGGCCCGGTAGGGAGCGCGCACGCCGCCGGCCGAGGATTTCATTTCGTCGAAGGCCATTCCCTCTCCATTCGCTATTCAGCTTTAGCCTTTTTGCAATGCAACCGGCATGCCTGGAAAAACCAATGAAATTTCAATGGCCATGACCTGTGCGCCAACCAAAGTATGCGCAAAGCCTGACCTTGCGGCTCAATTCTTAGGCAATCCCTACAACCCTCGCATCCAGCGCGGCCGCATGCCCTGCCCCAGTTCCAGGCATTGGTCGATCTGCGCCAACACCCGGCCCCGATCCTTGGGCAAGGTTCCGGCCAAGGGTAGCGCGTTACTGGCATGGTTGGAACGGAAGATCAGCGGCGACGGGGGATTCAACCGTTCCACCAGACGACGCATTTCCAGCAAGATGGCGCGGTCGTCCTGCCAGGCGAAGGGCTCGGCGAATTTCTCCATGAAACGGTCCTCGACCACGTCCTCCAGGCGCAATTGAAGCGTCGACAAAAAGGTCACCGGCACCCGGTTCAGCATGTCGGCGGTTTCGTCCATGTGCTGCTGCCAGTGGGCTTGGCCGCCCAGCCCGGTGATCACCGTCGCCGACACTTTCAGCCCGGCCTCGGCGGCGCGGGCCAGGCCTTGTTCCATCTGCTTGGCGTTGCCCTTCCGGATCTTCTTCAAGATCATGTCCGAGCCGCTTTCGATGCCCACATAGACCAAGCCCAGCTTCTTGGATTTCAGGGCTTGGATTTCCTCGACGCTTTTGGCCAACAGGTTGAACGGCGTCGCATAGGCGGTGACCCGCTGCAAATTGGGAAAGGTCGCCGCCAGCCGGTCGCAGATGGCGGCCAGATGATCGGTGGGCAGATTGTAGGCATCGCCATCAGCCAGGAACACCCGGTGCGCCTGGGGCCAGATTTCGGCGGCGGCGGCGATGTCGTCGAAGACCGCCTCCAGCGACCGGGCGCGGTAATCCTTGACCTTGTACATGGAACAGAAGGTGCAGCCGTTGAACCGGCAGCCCAACGTCGCCTGGATGATCAGGTTGTCGCCTTCCGACGGCGGACGCCACAGGGGAAAATCGTAATCGAGCACGGTCAGACGCCCTTATGGGGATACTTCCGCGATCATAGCCGGCAAACGGGCCACCAGCACAGGCAGGAAATCGACAGCGGTGGCGTGCACACGGGACAGCCGGATTCCCAAATAATCATGGGCGATGATATTGCGCATGCCGATGATCTGCCGCCAGGGAATATCCGGGAAGCGCTGCTGCACGTCATCGGGAACCCGCTTGGCCGGCCGCTTCGCCGATGACTTCCAACGCCCGCAACACCGCGTATTGGGTTTTACGGTCGGCGGCAAAGGCTTGAAAATCCATGCCATCAACAAAGCTTTGGGCGTCGCGGGCAAAATCCAGCATATCGGCGAGGCACGCGGCGGGATCGCGCCTCACACGGGCACCACTTCCGCCAAGATTTGCGCGGCGATACGGGGTCGCAAGGCTTCACGCTCGACCAAATCGACGGGCAGGCCCAGGGCGTCGCTCAGTTCCTGCTGCAAACCGGCATAAGCCAGCAAATCCATGTCATCGCCCAACTCGACCAGCAGATCGACATCACTGTCGGCCCCCTGGTCGCCACGGGCATAAGAGCCGAACACACCCAGCGAACGCAACGGGTAGCGTCGCCGCAGATCCGGCTGCATGGCTCTTAGCTGTTCAAGGATGTGGTCGAGCGCCGGCAAGACACCCTTCTCCAATTACCGACTGTCCGCGAACTTACTTTATCCAATCGGAGACGGCAGAGGCAATTGCCGCGATTTCAGCAGTCCGCAGGTTTTGTCAGCTAGCGCATTTTGTTCGTTGCGATCTCGCCGCTTGATTTCGGCAATGGCTGCGCCTTTATCGGCATGATGAGTGCCAAGGGCAGCAATCCCTTCGAGCCAAGCATCCGACTTCTCAGAAAAATCCTTTTCCATCCCCTATTCCGAGCATTCCGGGCTGGGATCGGGGCGTTTGTCACGCATGGTGACCAGTTCCTCGGCCGCCGTCGGGTGGATGCCGATGGTGGAATCCAGCTGGGCCTTGGTGGCCCCGCATTTCAGTGCGACGGCGAAGCCCTGGACCATTTCCGGCCCGTCGGGGCCCAGCACATGGATGCCCAGGACCTTGTCGGTCTTTTGATCGACGATGATCTTCATCAGCGTGCGTTCATCGCGGCCCGACAACGTGTTCTTCATGGGCTTGAAGCGCGAGACATAGACGTCGATGGCACAGCCATATTGGCCCCGCGCCTGTTCCTCGGTCAGCCCCACGGTGGCGATGGGCGGCATGGAGAACACGGCGGTGGGGACATTGTCGTAATCGGTGCTGGTGGGGTTGCCCAGGAACAGGGTCTGCACCAAAGCCATGCCCTCGGCCAGGGCCACCGGGGTCAGGTTCATGCGGTCGGTGACGTCGCCGATGGCCCAGATGCTGGGCACCGAGCTTTGCGAGAATTCGTCCACCACCACGGCGCCGTTCTTGTCCAACTGGACGCCGGCTTCCACCAAGCCCAAACCCTTGGTGTTGGGGGCCCGGCCGGTGGCGTACATGACCAGGTCGACACGCAGGGTCTCGTCGCCCGACAGCCGCAGATCATAGCCGCCCTTGACCTTCTCGATGGACAGCACCTGGGTTTCACGCCGCAGATCGATGCCTTTGGCCACCATGGCTTCGTCCAGGGCGGCGCGCACATCCTGGTCGAAGCCGCGCAGCGTCGCCTCGGCCCGGATGATCTGCGTCACCTTGGCCCCCAGGGCATTGAAGATACCGGCGAATTCCACTGCGATATAACCGCCGCCGACAATGGCCACCGAAGCGGGCAATTGCAGCAGATCCAGCGCCTCGTCCGAGGTGATGGCGTGTTCGATGCCGGGGATATGCGGAAGCGACGGCCGCCCGCCGGTGGCCACCAGGATGTTCTCGGCGCTCAGCATCTTGTCGCCCACCTTGACGGTGTGGGCGTCGACCACGGTGCCGCGTCCCTCGAACATGGTGACGCCGGCATCGCGCATGATGCGGTTATAGACGGTTTCCAGGCGGTTCAATTCAGCGTTCTTGGCGCTGATCAGCCGCGCCCAGTCGAAGCTGACCGAACCGATATCCCAGCCGAAACCGGCGGCATCGGCGATGTCCTCGGCGAAATGGCCGCCCATCACCAACAGCTTCTTGGGCACGCAGCCGCGCATGACGCAGGTGCCGCCGACCCGGCTTTCCTCGATGGCCGCCACCTTCTTGCCCAGCCGCGCTGCCATGCGTGAAGCGCGAACGCCACCGGAACCGACACCGATGGTGACGAGGTCGAAGTCAAAACCGGACATGTCAGCAGCTCCTTGGTCTGTCGGTGCGACAGACTATCAACCCAAGGCGGCGGAAGAAAGCCGGATGGTCACCGTGGTGCCCTGGCCGGGCGTGCTGTCCACATTCAGCGTACCGCCATGCAGTTCGATGAACTTCTTGGCCAAGGGCAGCCCCAAACCGGTTCCGGCATGGCGTCGCGTCGCCTGGTCATCCACCTGGACGAAGGGTTCCAGCACCCGCTGGATGTCGTCGGGCTTCATGCCGATGCCGGAATCCACCACCTTGACCCACACGCCGTCGCCATCGCGCCCCAAAGCCAGGGTCACGCTGCCGCCGGCCGGGGTGAACTTCAGGGAATTGCCCACCAAATTCAGCATCACCTGCTTCATGCGCAAGGGATCGACGCGAACCAGACCAGGATCCGTCTCGACCGACAAACGCAGTTCCAGACGCTGGCGCATGGCCTTTTCCTGCAACAGGCGGATCACCTGTTCGGCCAGGGGAACCAGCGGCAGGTTTTCCGGGACCATGTCGAAATGCCCGGATTCGACCTTGGACAGGTCCAGAACCTCGTTGATGATGGACAGCAGGTGGGTGCCCGATTCCCAGATGGATTCCACGTATTCCCCATAAACGGGGTTTTGCACCGGCCCCAACACACCCAACCGCATGACGTCGGAAAAGCCGATGATGGCGTTCAGCGGCGTGCGCAATTCGTGGCTCATATTGGCCAGGAACTCGCTTTTGCAGCGATTGGCGTCTTCGGCCAGACGCTGTGCCGCTTCGGCTTCCGCGGTGCGGGCGGCGACCCGGTATTCCAGCAAATCGTTGGCTTGGCGCAGCGCGGTTTCGGCGCGGCGCCGTTCGGTGATGTCCTGACCGACGATGACGATGCCGTCTTCGCTGTCCAACGGCGCCAAGTTCCACGACACCACCCGCGAGCCCAAAGCCCCTTCCTGGTCGCGCAATTGCTGGCCGGCGCGGGCCTGGGCCAGCCATTGCTCGAAGGAAACCCCCATACTGCCGCCCAAAACCAGACGCCAGGGCTTGCCCAAAACCTCGGTCGGCGACAACCCCAGGATACGTTCGGCCTCGCGGTTGAATTCCTGCACCCGTCCGTCGAAACCAACCACCACGATGATACTGGCCGCCACCTCGACCAACGACCGGAAGCGGGCTTCGCTGGCCCGCAGCACCGCTTCGCGCCGTTTGCTGTCGGTGATGTCGCCCAACGAACCGACCATGCGGGTGGCGACGCCGTTGACGCCGCGCACCGCCACCCCGCGTGCCCGGATCCAGCGATATTCGCCATTGCGGGTGCGGACCCGGTATTCGCTTTCGAAATGGTCGGTTTCGCCCTTCAGGTGGCGGATCAGGGTGGATTGATAAGCCTCCCGGTCGTCGGGATGCACCATCTTCAGCCAGTCATGGGACGTGGTGCGCACCGTCTCGCCATCAAAACCCAAGATGGCCAGCAGGCGGGTGGACAGGAACAATTCCTTGGTGATCGGGTTCCAATCCCACAGCCCCTCGTTGGGGCCGCGCATGGCCAGGGCGTAGCGTTCCTCGCTTTCCCGAAGCGCCTTAGTGGCAACCATCAAGGCGTCACGGGCGGCATTGGCCTCGCGGTGGGCTTCTTCCAGCTCGGTGATGCGGGTGCGCAGGCGCGAAATGACGGAGCGGCGCCGAAAAGGCGTCGTCGCTGCTACCAGCCGGCTCCGGTTCCGCTCTGTCGTCACGCGACCTCCCTCAGCACTATTTCCTGGTATTACCTTTTTCCTAAGTGTGCGTTTCCCGCTGAACGGGAACAAGGGGGCGAAGGTATACTTCGCCCCCATCTTTTGAATTGATTCTAAGCGCTGAGACTGTCCACCGCCGCTCGGCCAAAGCGGTTTTCCACATAGACCAGCAATTCGGCCACCGTCTCGTCCACCGACTTGCCTTCGGTGTTCAAGGCCAATTCGGGGACATCCGGGGCTTCGTAGGGGGCGGAAACACCGGTGAAATCGGCGATCTCGCCCTGACGGGCCTTCCTGTAAAGGCCCTTGGGGTCGCGGGCTTCGCAGGCATCCAGGCCGGTGGCGACATGGATTTCGTGGAAAGCCTCGGCATCGATGGCGCGGACCCGGTCGCGGTCGGCACGATAGGGGCTGATGAAGGCGGTGATCACCAACATGCCGGCCTTGGCGAACAGATGCGCCACTTCGCCGACACGGCGGATGTTTTCGGTGCGGTCTTCATGGGTGAAGCCCAAATCGCTGCACAATCCGTGACGGACGTTGTCACCATCCAACACGTTGACCTGCCAGCCTTTTTGGAACAGACGGCGTTCCAGTTCCATGGCGATGGTCGACTTGCCGGCCCCCGACAGACCGGTCAGCCACAACACGCCACCCTTGTGAGCGTTGGCCCGGGCGCGGGACTCGGCGGTCACCTGATGGTTGACCTGGAAGATGTTGCGGGTGTCGTTGGCCGACGCGACGATGCCGCCGCCGACGATGTCGTAACCATGAACCAGCACGAAACGGCCCAAACGGGCGTTGGCGCCGAAGGTGTCGAAGGCCATGGCGGAACGCGAGCGCAGCACCACTTCGGCGACGGCGTTGCGGCCGACCTGGGCGCCCTGGTGGCTGCCCAGATCCTCGACATCGATGACGCGCTCGATGGCGGCCACTTCAACTAGATATTCGGCGGTGGACAGCTTCAACTTCAAGCGGTCCCCCAAGGCCAGCGGGTCACGGCCCAGCCAGAACACCCGCGCCTTGACCTCGTGCGCCAAGGCCGGGGCGGATTCGGCCAAGTGGGCGATCTGACCGCGTTCGACGAAGATCGGCTCGTCCAAGGTGAAACCCACCGACTGGCCGGCCCCGGCCGACAACACGGTGACGTCGGAACCGGCCCAGCCTTCGATGGAAGCGACACGCGCCGACTTGCCCGACGGCGAGAACACCAGCTTGTCGCCCACCTTCAGGCGGCCCGATTCGATCCGGCCCGAGACGATGCGGCGGGTATCGAACTTGTAGACGTCCTGGACCGGGAAGCGCAGGTCCAGATCATGGGCCGTGGCGGCGGCGGCGAACCCGTCCAGAGCTTCCAGCACCGTCGGTCCCTGGTACCAGGCGGCGGCCTGGGAACGATCCTTGATGAAATCGCCGCCCCGGGCGGAAACCGGGACCACATGGGTGGGGGTGACACCGATGCCGGCCAGATAGGCACGGATTTCGGCATCAACTTCCTGGAAGCGGGCTTCCGACCACCCCACCAGATCCATCTTGTTGACCACCACGGCGATCTGCGACAGGCCCAGAAGATGCAGCAGATAACCATGGCGGCGGGTCTGTTCCTGCACCCCTTCATGGGCGTCGACGATCAGCACGGCGGCTTCGGCGGAAGCGGCGCCGGTGATCATGTTCTTCAGGAATTCTTTATGGCCCGGCGCGTCGATGATCAGCACCGGACGGTTGCCGGTGTGGAACCGCAGTTGCGAGGTGTCGATGGTGATGCCCTGGTCACGTTCGGCCTGCAGCGCATCCATGACGAAGGCCCATTCGAAGGGCATGCCGCGCTTGTCGCAGACTTCCTTCAGGTATTCCACCTTGCCTTCGGGCAGGGCGCCGGTTTCGTGCAGCAGGCGGCCGACCAGGGTGGACTTGCCGTGGTCCACATGGCCGACGACGACGATCTTCAACGGGGTGTTGGACATGATGTTCGCGTCCCTTGCTTACATGTAGCCGGCGGCACGCAGCCGCTCGAAGGCGTCTTCGGATTCCTTGTCCTGGGCGCGGCCGGCGCGTTCGGACGTCTTGGTGGTTTCCAGTTCTTCAACGATTTCCTCGACGGTCGAGGCGGTCGAAGCGATGGAACCGGTGCAAGGGGCGCAGCCCAAGCTGCGATAACGTTTGCCGTGCTTAGCGAAATACAGGTCGACCACCGGAATGCCTTCGCGGGCGATGTAGCGCCACACGTCCAGTTCGGTCCAGGCCAGCAGCGGATGGATGCGCAGATGGGTGCCGGGCGCGAAGTCGGTCTTGAACTGGTCCCAAAATTCCGGCGGCTGGTCGCGCACGTCCCATTCATTGGTGTCGTTGCGCGGGGAAAACACCCGTTCCTTGGCCCGCGTGCCTTCCTCGTCGCGGCGGATGCCGGCGATGACGCCGGTGAAACCGTGCTCGGCCAGCAGCGCCTTCAACCCTTCGGTCTTCAGGGCCGAGCAGCAATTGACCCGGCCCTGGCTGGGATGCATGCCGGATTCCAGTGCCGCCTTGTTCTGGCCGACGATCAAGGGCAAGTTCCATTCCTTGGCCACGCGGTCGCGGAACTCGATCATTTCCGGGATCTTGTAGCTGGTGTCCACATGCAGGACCGGGAACGGCACATGGCCGAAGAAAGCCTTGCGCGCCAGCCACAGCATGACGTTGCTGTCCTTGCCGATGGACCACAGCATGGCGATCTTGTCGAGCCGGTTGAAGGCTTCGCGGAAGATATAGATGGACTGGGCTTCCAGTTGGTCGAGATCGTTCATTTCATCGTTTCCGTCAAATCCCGGCGCCGTCTTGGCCGAGAACAAGGGTGTGGATTCCGCATTCGGTCTTGGCACTGCCGGCCCAGCGGCCGGCGCGGGCCGATTCGCCGGGCAGGGTCGGCCGGGTACAAGGCCAGCAACCGATCGAGCGATAGCCCTGTTCCACCAGCGGGTGGACCGGCAGGCCGCGCGCCTTGAAAGCCTTTTGCACCTCGTCTTCGCCCCAATTGGCCAGCGGACTGATCTTGGCGACGCCGCCCACCACCTGGATGGAGGACAGATCCTGGCGTTCGAAACCGTGGGCCTGTTTGCGGCCGTCGATCAGAGCGGCGAAGCCTTCGGTGGCCCGCGCCAACGGCAGAACCTTGCGCAGGTAACAGCAGCGGTCATGGTCGGTGCGCCACAGATCCTCGGCTTCGCTGAGGTCTTCCGAGGACGGGCGGACGACACGGACGTCGGTCAAGCCCAGTTGACGTTCCAGCCGATAGCGGTATTCCAAGGTCTCGTCGAACAGCTCGCCGGTATCCAGGAAAATCACCGGCACGCTGGGATCGACCTGGGCGACCAGGTCCAGCAACACCGCCGATTCCGCCCCAAAGGACGAGGTCACGGCGATCCGGCCGGCAAAGACCTGCCGGGTCATGACGGCGATCAGATCCTTGCCGCCCAGATGGCCATAGGCCTTGATGATGTCGATGCCGCTCATTCCGCCACCTCGAGCAGCGCGCTCAGGTCACCGACAGCGGCGACCACCGGCGCAGCCGGAGCAGTAACCGCCTCGGCGGCGGTATCAAGCGCATAAGCCACTGCTTCGCGGTAAGCTTCCGCCGACTGAACCTTGGCCACATCCACCGACGCCAGGGCCTGAGCGATGGTCGGCACATCGGACCACAGCGAAGCCACCTGCGATTCGGCGGCGGCCAAGGTGATGTCGTCTTCCGAAGGGACACCGCGGGCATGCAGCAGGCGGCGCAGGGCGAAGGTCAAAGCGCGGGCCGCCTCGGCCCTGGCGTGCTCATCCTGGCCCACCGCCAGATTGCGGTCGGTCGAGATCAAGGCGTCATCAGCCAGATCGGCGTAGCACAGATCCATGGCGAAGGGAGCGGCGCATTCCCCCTTGGCCTGCGGCGCGCCGGGGAAATCGGTGGCATCACCCCAATCGATGAACAGGCCGTCGGCCAGGGATGCATCCAGCGGTGCCAAAACGGCATCGATGCCATCCTTGCCCAGACGTTCGGCCCAACCACGCACGCTTTCCCCCTGCTCGCGGGTTTTGGCCAAAGCCTTGCGCAGCAGGGTCAGGGCCTGATCGGCCAGCTTGGCCGGAATGGTCGGGCCGCCCAAGCCGACCACGCCGATATTGGCGTCGCCGCCGAAATGCAGCTGGTAGTGCGGCGCCGAACGTCCGTCCACCTTCTTGGCGGCGCCGTGCAGGCCGAAATCGGCCACATGGTGCAGACCGCAGGAATTCTGGCAGCCCGAGACATGGACGCTGACGCCCTTGGCCTGCGGATCGTTCTGGGCGCTGGCAAAGGCCTGGCGGGCGAAGCTCTGCGAATTGGTGATGCCGATGCGGCAGGTGGTGGTTCCGGGGCAGGAAATCACCGTGGCCACGTCGTCCGAGGATTGCGGAACCTGCAGACCGATGGCGGTGACAGCCTGGACCAAAGCATCCACCTTGTCGGCGGCGACGCCCAGGAACACCAGATTCTGTTCACGGGTGCAGCGTAGATCCTCGACACCGGCAGTAATGGCGATATCGGCCAAGCTGTCCAGTTGGTCCGACGACAAAATGCCCAAGGGCACCAGAACCGACACGGCGGTGGAACCATCCCGCGCCGCGATCAGGCCGACCGGGGCACGCGACACTGCGGCCTCAAGCGGCTTGTGCCATTCCAGACCGTCCCACGGACGCTGCGGCAGCGCACGGACGCGGTCGAATTCTTCCACGAACAGGGCGCGGAATTTTTCTTCACCGAAGCGCTTGACCACGAACTTGACGCGGGCGGCGTTGCGGTTGCGGCGATCGGAATAACGTTGATGCAGGCGGGCCAGAGCTTCGATCACCGCCGGCAGATCAGTTTCGGCGACGAAGGGCAGCACTTCGATGGCGGCGCGGGGCTGACCGCCCAGGCCACCGCCGACCACGACGCGAAAGCCCTGCTGGCCGTTCTGTTCGATGGCGATCAGGCCCAGATCGTGGATCGAGGAATGGCCGCAATCGGTGGCGCAGCCCGACACGGTGAACTTCATCTTGCGCGGCATGTTCTGGACCAGCGGATGGCGGATCCAGGCGCGCGCCAATTGGTCGGCCACCTTGCCGGCATCCACCAATTCGCGCGGGCAGGCGCCGGCCAGGGCGCAGGCGGTCAGGTTGCGGATGGTGTTGCCGCAGGCTTCGCGGGTGGTGATGCCGTTGGAATAAAGCAGTTCCAACAATTCGGCGCTGCGATCCAAGGCCACCGAATAGATCTGCACGTCCTGGCGGGTGGTCAGATGGGCATCGCCGTGGGCGAATTGGCGGTTGGCGGCGGCGATGGTGCGCAGCCAGGACGGCGACAGCTTGCCACCGGGGATCTTGATGCGGACCATCTGCACGCCCGGCTGCTTTTGGCCATAGACACCAAAGCGCAGACGGAAGGCGGTGAAGCGCTCGCCATCCCATTCGCCGCGCATGTGGCGATCCAGACCGGCACGGTATTCGGCCAAATCCGAAGCGCGAACCAAGGGTTCGGCGGCGACCAGCTCGGCGGGGGCGGCATCCAACATCGTAGGCACCTTTCTTATTCACACCAATAAAGGTGTATGTCATAATGTGTTTTACGAGATATCATGCCATTATCTACATAACAACAGTTTTTTGTGTTGATTAATCCTATTTACCACTAGATTTAACGTAGAAAGGAAAGCCCAATGAGCACTTACGCAGGCGACATTTCCCCCCGCGACACCTGGGAAAAGCTCAGCCAATCCCCCGATTCCCGATTGGTGGACGTGCGCACCCAAGCCGAATGGCAATTCGTCGGCGTGCCCGATTTGTCGTCTTTGGAAAAGCAGCCCTTGTTGGTGTCGTGGCAGGTCTTCCCGACCATGGCCAAGAACGAATCCTTCGCGCAGCAACTGGCGGCCCAGGGCATCACCACCGACACCCCGCTTTATTTCCTGTGCCGGTCCGGGGTGCGGTCCAAGGCGGCGGCGGAATTGATGACGACACTGGGCTACGGCCAATGCTGGAACATCTCGGACGGCTTCGAAGGACCGCTGGACGGGGTGCGTCATCGCGGTTCTCAGGCCGGCTGGAAAGCATCCAACCTGCCGTGGATACAAGGATAAGGTGCGCCCCGGTCCGATGCCGGCATCGGACCGGGATCCCCCCTGCGGGCCACCGCATAGGGTGAACACACTGTTGCTTATCTGACGCAGTGTCGCGACGACGTCACGCACATGCAGCGACAATCGTTGACTCAGCCCCCATCTCTACTGATATGCAGTGATCAGGTGTGAAGTTACCCCGAGTGTGTCGTCGTGTCGTTTGTACGCCCGTTTTTGGTCGCCTTTTCCCTGTCCCTGCTGCCGGCCGAATTGCTCGCTTCGACGATCGCTTCGCGCCTGGGCGAGGATTCGGCGGTCATCCAGGTCGGCGAACACCCGGTGGAATCCAGCCTGATCCGGGCGTTTTACGCCGAACGCGGCTTCAAGCCGGCGTGGAGTGGAGCGGCCCAAACCCGGGCCGACCAATTGCTGGCGCAAATCCACGCTGTCGCCGCCGCCGAGGGCTTGCGCCCACAATCTTATACCGTTCCAGCCAACGCTACCGGTGACGACCGCGACCTGCTGGTGTCCGAGGCCTTGGCCCGTTTCTCGCGCGATTTGTCCATCGGCCGCGTCACCCCGTCGCGCCAAGTGGGCGGCATGGGTGTGGAAATCCGTCACAAGGTGGATGTCGCCGCCGCGTTGAAAGATTTGGCCGCCGGCCGCGACCTGGACGCCACGCTGGGGCCGCTGCAACCGGCCTATGTGGGCTATCACCGGCTGAAGGCGGCCCTCGTCCCTTATGAAAAACTGGTCGCCGACGGTGGCTGGACCGCCATTCCCGACGGCCCGTCCATCAAGCCGGACATGGAAGACGCCCGTCTGCTGCTGGTGCGCAAGCGTCTGATCGTCACCGGCGAACTGGCCGCAACGCAAGACAAGGGCACCAAGCTGGACGCCCCCTTGGTGGACGCGGTCAAACGCTTTCAAAAGCGGCACGGCATCGACCCCGACGGCGCCATCGGCCGCCAGACCCTGATGGCGCTGAACGTCAGCGCCGAGGAACGTCTGCGCCAGATCACCGCCAATCTGGAACGTTGGCGGTGGATGCCGGCACGTCTGGATTCCACCCATATCGCCGTCAACCTGCCGGCGGCCCATTTCGAATTGGTGCGCGACGGCCGCATCGACATGGCCATGCGGGTGGTGGTGGGCAACGTGCAGCACCAGACGCCGACCATGGCCACGACCATGACCTCGGTGGTGATCAACCCCACCTGGACGGTACCGCCGTCTATCGCCACCAAGGAAATCCTGCCCAAGCTGCGCAAGGATTCCACCTATCTGGCCACCAACAACATGCGCATCCTGGATGCCTTCGACGACGATTTCGAAAAGTCGCAGGGCCTGGGCATCGATTGGAGCAAATATTCCAAATTCCCCTATCGCCTGCGTCAGAAGCCGGGTTTCGACAACGCCCTGGGTCAGGTGAAGTTCAATTTGGACAATGGCGACGACATCTATCTGCACGACACGCCCAAGCGCCAGTATTTCGGCCGCATCTTCCGCGCCCTGTCCCATGGCTGCGTGCGTCTGGAACAACCGGTGGAACTGGCCAAGCTGTTGCTGCCGGCCAGTGCCGACAAGATCGACGAATGGGTGCTGGACGACACCACCCGAACGGTCAGGTTGGAGAAGCCGCTGACCGTCTATCTGATGTACATGACCGCCTGGGCCGACGAAGACGGGACTGTGCATTTCACCGAAGACCTTTACGGTCATGACGGTCGCCTGAAAGCCGCTTTGAAGCGCCGCCAACAGCCGGTTCAACCGCAGGTGAGCCAGGAATCCGGCAAGCCCTAAGCTTGTGCGTACCGAGTCGCTTTCCCCGTTGACTCCCCTCCCCGTCCCGGTGGTAAGACTCTCCCCCGTCAGAAGGGGGTACCACATGAACCGGGATGATCTGGGCGAACGCCTGCTGTCGCGCCGCTTGTTCCTGGGCGCCGGTCTGGGCGCCGCCACCTTGGCTTTCACCAATCCCTTGGAAGCCGCCGTCCGCGCCCTGCCGGAACGTGCTTTGCGTCTTTACAACATCCATACCGGGGAATGGCTGAAGGTGGTGTATTGGGCCGAAGGCCGCTATATCACCAAATCGCTGTCACAGATCAACGCGCTGTTGCGCGACCACCGGTCCGGCGACACCCACCCCATGGACCCGCGCCTTTTGGATTTGATGGCCGCCACCCACCGCCGCCTGGGCGGCAAGGGCGCCATTCACATCGTTTCGGGCTATCGTTCGCCAGCCACCAACGCGCTGTTGGCCTCGGCCACCGACGGCGTCGCCCAAGGCAGCCTGCACATGAGCGGCAAGGCGGTGGACATCCGCATTCCCGGTTCCAGCACCCGCACCATCGGCCGCGCCGCCAAATCCCTGAAGGGCGGCGGCGTCGGCACCTATCCCGGGTCGAAATTCGTCCACCTGGATACCGGCCGCATCCGTTACTGGTGATAACCGCGACAAGCCCGAGTGGCATTTCAGCGGCCACGGAACGCGGCGCACCGTGTCAAAGAAAACGGATTCCGATTGATCGAAATCCGCCCTAACGCCCTTCCAGCAAGGGCTTGATGCTTTCCACCATCTGGGCCAGACGCTCGGCCGGCACCGCGCGCAAATCCATGCCGAACCAGCCTTGGGGCAACTCGAAGGCGGCTTCGTCCACCTTGCCCAGACGCAGGTTGGACAATTGGGTCTGCACCTGCGAGGCCCGGCCATTGGCTTGCGTCAACGTCCCCGCCGCCTTGACCAGGACACCCTCGGCGCTGAACCAGGCGTGACCGTCGAAAGTGCTGCCCTTGGGGCCGTTCCCGGTCACCTTGTAGCGGGTGGTCTTGACGCCGCCGATGGTTTCGCCGCCCTGCTTGACCCGTTCGACGACTAGATTGTCCACCCCGCCGGCCAGGGCGCCGACGGCGGAAAAGCCCATGCCCACATACCATTTCCCGCCGGGCTTCAACAGATAAGCGACATTGGTGTCGCGACGCAGGATCACCGCCTGGCCGCCGTCCTTGGTGGCGAAATCGCGACGTTCACGCCCCGGAACGTGGCGCACGCTGCCGTGATAGGTCCCTTTGTCGCCGCTGACGGTGAAATCGGCGCTATAGGACACCGGCGCGTCCAAAAGGTCCAAAGCGCGCTCGGCGGCCCGCCCCGTCAAAGGAGCGGCCACCAGCATTAATCCGACGATGTAGCCTTTGATGTCCATGCCTCACCCTTTGCGCCGGGCACCTTAATCGACGGAACCACTATCGTCCGCCGGAACCTCGGGTTAGCATGTATCTCACCAACCCGTTGCCAGGGAAAGGCCTCACGCCGCGATGATCGCACATTCCGTCGCCGATCAACTCCGCCAGATCGACCGTGCCGTCACCACCTTGACCCGTTCGACCGAGGCCTTGCTGCGGGCGCCTGACGAATTGGCGCTGCTGGAACACATCTGCCGGATCGCCGTTGAAATCGCCGGCTTCAAGATGTCCTGGGTGGGCTATGCCCAGAACGACCCGGCCCGCTCGGTCCGGTCCATGGCCATGGCCGGCTGGGGCGTCACCTTTTTGGACGATTTGCAGATGTCGTGGGGCGAGTGCGAGCTGGGCTGCGGCCCCGTCGGCAACGCCATCCGCACCGGCATCACCCAGGTCACCGTCGACACCGACACCGACCCCCGCTTCACGCCGTGGCGCAACACCGCGCGCATTCACGGCTTTCGCTCGTGCATCGCCCTGCCCTTGACCCTGGGGGCCGAACGCATCGGCGCGCTTTCCATCTTCGCCGCCGAACCCGACGCTTTCGATGCCGACATCGTCAGGTTGCTGGAGGATTTGGCCCGCAACCTCAGTTATGGGATCGGGGCCCAGCGCATGCGGGTCCAGCACGACCGCACCTTGCGGCAATTGGCGGAAAGCGAGGAACGTTATCGTTCGTTGATCGAGCTGACGCCTGACGCCATCCTGGTCCACGCCATGGGCGAGATCCTGTTCGCCAACCCGACGGCCCTGCAGATCTTCCATACCGACCTGAAATCCCTGGTCGGCCGTTCGGTGCTGACCCTGATCCCCCAAAGCGAACACGCCAGCGTGCGCGAACGCTTCACCCGGGCCGCCCCCGGCAAGGTCCGGGCCGAACACAAGATGTACCGCCTTGACGGCAGCGATTTCGACGCCGAAGTGGTGGGCACCACCATCACGTTCCATGACCGGGTCTGCCGCCTGTTGGTCATCCGCGACGTGTCGGACCGGCGCGAGGTGCAGGAACAATTGGTGCAGACCGCCAAGCTGGCCACCCTGGGCGAAATGGCCGCCGGACTGGTGCATGAATTGTCGCAGCCGCTGAACATCATCCGGCTGACGGCGGAAGGCGCGCTGTTGTTCCTGGAACGCGGCAAGGCGACGCCCGAATGGCAGGCCCAGCAATTGCAGTTGATCGCCGACCAGTCGCAACGCACCGCCGAGATCATCGACGACATCCGCATCTTCTCGCGCCGCGACAACACCCCGGTGCAGGTCTTCGACGCTGTCGGCGCCATCCGCTCGGCCCTGACGGTGATCGAAGGACAATTGCGGCCCGACGGCATCGACCTGGTCATCGACCTGCCCGACGATCCGTTGCCGGTGCGCGGCCGTCGCGTGCAATTGGAACAGGTGATCATGAACCTGCTGTCGAACGCCCAGCACGCGTTGAAGGAAAAGCGCGAGCGGGACGGCGGCGCCGGCTTGGACCGGATTTCGGTTTCGGCCCGACAAGACGGCGACCGCCTGATGATCCGGGTCGCCGATAACGGCCCCGGTATTCCGGCCGCCGTGCGCGAGCGCATTTTCGAGCCCTTCTTCACCACCAAGGAAGCGGGCCGCGGCACCGGTTTGGGGCTGTCCGTCAGCTTCGGCATCATCAACGCCATGAACGGCCGCCTGGAACTGGAAAACAGCAAGCAAGGGGCCTGCTTCGCCATCACCTTGCCGGCCGAAACCGCCATTCCCGACGCCCCCGAAGCCCCAACCCCGCAGGTTTGCCCCATCGACGCCCACATCATGGTGGTGGACGACGAAAAGACGGCGGTGGAAACCCTGGGGCGGTATCTGACCGAAATGGGATACCGGGTCACGCTTTGCGGCAGCGGCAGCGACGCCTTGGCCAAGTTCCGCGCCGACCCGGCCGACGTGGTGATCACCGATTTGCGCATGCCGTCGGGCGACGGTGAACAATTGGTCGAACAATTGCGGGAATTCGACCCGCTACAACCCATCGTCATCGTCACTGGACATCTGGGCGCCACCGAAAGACTGGCGGAAAACCTGCAAGACGACCGATGCGCCGTACTGAAGAAACCGGTGGCCTTAGGAAAATTGGGGGAAATCATAGCCACCTTCTTGCTGCCCCCCGGTGATGAAGAATTTCCCCAAAACTGAATGTTGTCATTGTCCGATAAACGGCGACCTTCTATTCTTGTGCATTAATTAAGCCCCGAGGGGCGGGGCGGAGGGAAAGCGTGATGCAAATTTTGGTCGCCGACGACCACAAGCTGGTGCGGGACGGCTTGAAGCCGTTTTTGCATGAACTGGACGCCACGGCGGAAATCCTTGACGCTTCCAACCTGTCCGAAGCCCTGACCGCCATCTCGCAAACGCAATCCCTGGGACTGGTTCTGCTGGACCTGATGATGCCCGGCATGGACGGCCTGAAGGGACTTGATGCGGTCTTGAAGCAATGCCCGGGCATTCCGGTGGTGGTGTCCGGCTTCTCGACCCGCGACCACGTGGTCGCCGCCGTTCAGGCCGGCGCCGCCGGCTTCATCCCCAAGACCGTGTCGGGCACCGCCATGGTCAACGCCCTGCGACTGGTGCTGTCGGGCGAAAAATACCTGCCGTCGTCCACCTTCTTCGAGGAAGCGACGCAATCCATTCCCATGCCGCGCCCGGTGACTCCCACCCTGACCGGGGAAGTGCCCGCCCCCTTCGACAAGCTGTCGCGGCGCGAATCGGAAATTCTGGCGCTGTTGGTGGAAGGTCGCACCAACAAGGAAATCGCCATTGCCTTGGAATTGCAGGAAATCACCATCAAGGTGCATTTGCGCAACGTCTATCGCAAGATCGGCGCCGCCAACCGCGCCCAAGCGGTCCGTATCGCCATGTCGTCAGGATGGGCGGCACCGCTGGATCTGGCCCAGGGCTGACCCCCACATACATTGCTTGCCTTCCGCCGCGAAACAGAGGATTGTTGCGCCCTTCCGAAGCCAAGGGCAGGGGCGATGGCGCGCGTTTTTCTGGGATTGGGCACCAACCTTGGCGACCGTGCCGGGAATTTACGCATGGCGATCAAAGCCTTGTCGGAATTGGGGGATGTCAGCGGCCTGTCACGGGTTTATGAAACCGCGCCGCTTTACGACCTGGATCAGCCCGCCTTCCTGAACATGGCCGCCTGTCTGGAGACGGACCTGCCCCCCCTGCCCTTGCTGAACCGCCTGAAGCAGCTCGAGGAAGAATTGGGGCGCGTCGCCTCGCGGCGCTATGGGCCGCGTCATATCGACCTTGATATCTTGCTGTACGACGATCTGGTCCTGGACAGCGAGAATTTGTCCATCCCCCATCCCCGGATGGCGGAGCGCCGCTTCGCCCTGGCCCCCCTGGCCGACATCGCCGGCCCGGTAGTGCATCCGTCGACCGGCACCACCATCGCCCAACTCCTGGCCGCCTTGCCCGATTCTCCCGACGACCGGGTCGAGGTCAGCCCCCTTTCCTTAAGCTGAAAAGGATCCGCCATGTTCGCCAAGCCCGGCGAGGCCAAGCTTTACCGCATATTGGTGCGTGATCTGGTGCTGAAATGCCTGATCGGCATTCATGCCCACGAATTGCTGGCGCCGCAGCGGGTGCGCATCAACGTGGAAATGGCCGTGCTGGAACAGGCCGGCCCGTTGTCCGACGACATCGCCAACGTCGTTTCTTATGAAGACGTCATCGAAGGCATCAAGAAGATGCTGGCCGAAGGCCACATCAACCTGGTGGAAACCCTGGCCGAAAAAATCGCCGAGCTGTGCCTGGTCGACGACCGGGTGCGTTCGGTCCGTGTGCGGGCGGAAAAACTGGACGTCTATGCCGAAGCCGCCTCGGTCGGCATCGAAATCGAACGGCGCCGGGACTGAACCGATCCCACCGGAACAGTTACGCACAGAACTCCCATACCAAGGTCTCATCGGGTCATTTTTGCGCTTTCGGCGCTTGCCAGCCCCTGTTCCCGCCCCCAGAATAGCCTCTACCGAAAGTAGGGTTGCCTCGGTTCATGAATTTTCACCGCCGTTCCTTGCGTATCTGGGTCACAGCCACCATCCTGGTTCTGACAACCGGCGCCATGACCGCGACCCAGCTTTACAATTCCCGTCAGCGTCACCTGGAAGCCGGCCGCGAACTGGCTTTGGCCCTGTCCAACGCGGCGGCACAACGTGTGGCCGCCAATTTGTCCGGTATCGACGCGTTATTGCTGGAAGCCCAGGCCCGGGTGCCGATTTCGGGTTTGGTTCCCGATGAAGTGTTGGAACCCTTGCGGCAAAGAATGCTGGCCATCCGTGATTTGCGCGGTTTGTCCTTTGTCACCCCGGACGGCATCCTGCGCCAGGTGG
This sequence comes from Rhodospirillaceae bacterium UBA6219, assembly GCA_002435715.1. GTDB lineage: Bacteria > Pseudomonadota > Alphaproteobacteria > Rhodospirillales > Magnetospirillaceae > Magnetospirillum. Next base: position 24,297 of record DISD01000068.1, on the reverse strand, counting down.
TGCATCGCAACGGCCGCGAGATTTCGAAAAACAAAAGTGCCGATGTTTCCGACCGCCCCCACGTGCAGTTCCAGCGCCGTAATTGGCATGAAAAGGCCCTGGCGCTGTCGCCGCCGGCGCTTGACCGCCTGACCGAATCGCAAGCCTGGTACGCCTCGCGCCCGGTGGTCGCCCAAGATGGCAGTCTGGTTGGCCTGGTGGCGGTGGTGATGGAAACCAACCTGCTGGAAGCGCCTTTGCAGGCTGCCATGCCGGGATCGGGGGACGCCGCCGGGATCTTTTCCACCGACGGCATCCTTTATGCCCGCTTGCCCGCCCAACCCCAGGCGATCGGACGATCGATGGCCGAATCCGAAGTCTACAAGGCCTACAACGCCTTGGGCGCCAAGGGCGGCATTACCGATCTGACCAGCATCACCGACCAGCAACGCCGTTCCGTGGGGTTCACCCCGGTTCCCGGCTATCCCTTGGTGGTCAATGTCGGCATCAACCATCAGCGTCTGCTGGAACAATGGTGGCACGAAGCGCGCATTCATGGCGGCATCCAGGCGGCGCTGACACTTACCATCTTCATCCTGGCCTGGGGCATGGTGCGCGCCGAGCGCCGCCAAGCCGCCGCCGTGGACAAGCTGCGCCAGGTGGAACGCGCCCATATCGAGGAATTGTCGGCCCAGGTCATCCAACGGACCGACGAATTGCAGCGCAGCCTTGAAGCCCTGGGCGAAAGCGAGGAACGCTTCCGTCTGATCGCCGACACCTCGCCCTTGCCGCTGGTGGTGACCCGGCGTGCCGACGGTATCGTCATCTACATCAACGCCCAGGCCGCCGAAGCCTTCCAGGTGCCGCAAGATCAAGCCAAGGGCAAGGTCGCCCCCAATTTCTGGGAAAACCCGGCGGATCGCACCCGAATGGTGGAAACCCTGGTCCGCGACGGCTATGTCCGCGACCTGGAAGCGGTGCTGAAACGGGCCGACGGACAACGTTTCACCGCGCTGCTCTCTGGTGCTTTCGGCACGCTTCAAGGCGAATCCATCGTGTTGATCAGCGTGATGGACATCAGCGACCGTAAACAGTTGCAAGAAGAATTGGCCCGCTCGAACGCCGAGTTGGAACGCTTTTCCTATGCCATTTCCCATGATTTGCAGGAACCTCTGCGCATGGTCGCCAGTTATGTCGGGCTGATCGAACGGCGCTATACCGAGCGTCTGGACGACCAGGGACGCGAATTCATCGCTTTCGCCATCGACGGCGCCAAGCGTATGTCGCGCATGATCAACGAATTGCTGGAATATTCCCGGGTCCGCCGCCAGACTTGGCATTTCAGCGACACCGACCTCAACCAGGTGATGCAAGACGCCCTGGCCAATCTGGACAACCGCATTAAGGAATGCGGGGCACAGATCAACATTTCGCCCCTGCCCATCCTGCCGGCGGATTCCGGCCAGTTGATGCGCGTGCTGCAAAATCTGATTGGCAATTCGTTGAAATACTGCACGCCGTCACGACCGCCGGTGATCGAGGTGACGACACGTCAGGACGGCGAAAACTGGGTCATCGAAATCCAGGACAACGGTCTGGGCTTCGACCCCGACGCTTCCGGGCGTCTGTTCCAGGTGTTCCAACGCCTGCATACCGCCAGCGGCATCGACGGCACCGGAATCGGATTGGCGCTGTGCCGTTCCATCGTCGTCGCCCATGGCGGCACCATCACGGCGCGCAGCGACGGCCCCGACCAAGGCGCGATTTTCACCCTTTGCCTGCCGGCCAGCCGGGACACGAAAAAAGGCGCCAACTGAGTCCGCGCCTTTCTTTTTTCGGCTTTGGCAGAAACCGGTCTTAGGCCATGCCCAAGGCGGCCTTGTAGAGATCCAGCAATTGGTCGATCTCTTCGCGTTCCTGGTCTTCCATGCGACGCAGCGCGATCAGCTTGCGGATGATCTTGGTGTCGAAGCCTTGGCTTTTCGCCTGGCCATAGACGTCCTTGATGTCGGCGGCCAGCGCCTTCTTTTCTTCTTCCAGCCGTTCGATGCGTTCAACGAACTGGCGCAGGGCCTCGGCGGCGATGCCACCAATCTGGCTGTTGTTCTGGTCCTCGTCCATGTCTCATCCCTCGGCTTTCATGGGGCAGCAGACCATAATGCCCAAGCACTTCGCGTTCAAGTGCCTCTTCGCGCAGAAAAACGCACAAGCTAAGGTGCGCACCCGATGCATCAAAACTGCCCAGGAGATATGATCCAACCACTCCGAAACACCCGTTAAGAGAGTGGCCCATGATTCCGGCTTCATCGCAACCCCGTATCATGTTGGTGGAAGATATACCGGCCATGCGCCTGTTGATGCGCCAGATGTTGAGATCGGTGGGAATCGACCACATCCTGGAAGCCAATGACGGGTCAACGGCACTTCAGCTTTTACGAGTGGAACCCGTGGACATCGTCTTGTCCGATTGGAACATGATTCCCATGACCGGCCTGCAATTGCTGATGGCCATGCGCGAAGACCCCGGCACCAGCCACATCCCCTTCATCATGATCACCGGCGAAGGGTCGATGGAGCATGTGCACCGGGCCCGCAGCGCCGGGGTCAACGGTTACTTGATCAAGCCCTTCGGTCTGGATGCGCTGACCCGGCAATTGACCAAACTGATCCGTTGGCGCCCCGCCGCCTGACTCCAAAGTATGATCGGCCATGCTGCGAATGATAGGGCAGCATAACCTTACGACTTGTAGTCATTTTTATTTCAAGACGTCACTTTGTCATCGTTACTGTCTGTCATGGGGCGTGTGGGCGATGACACCGGTTTACCGTATTTTACTGGTCGAGGACTCGACGCTGACGCGCCGTATGGTCCGGCGTATGCTGGAACAACACGGTTCGTTTCAGGTGATCGAAGCCGTTGACGGTGGCGAAGCCCTGAATTTGCTGGAAAAGTTGGATGTGGACCTGATTTTGTCCGACATGCACATGCTGCCCATGGATGGCCACACCCTGCGCAAAAGCATTCGCCACAACCCGCGCCTGGCCAAATTGCCCTTCGTCATGATGAGCGCCCAGCATTGCCCCGACAGCATCTTGCAGGCGGTCGGCGACCAACACGGTCATTACCTGCCCAAGCCGTTCAGCCGGGAACAATTGTTCCTGCAGCTGGACCGCATGCTGGCCCCACGGGCGGCCTGATCAGAACACCTGAACCCGGCGCAAATCCGGGTTTGCCAGAACCGGCACCAACACTTGGGCCAACAACGCCCCCCAGCGGCGGCAACCCTCGTCGTCGGCCAGCAGGTCCTGGCGGATTTCGAACGACACATGGGGCAGACCGGCGGCACCGGCATGGGTGTCCAAGGTGTAGTTGATCTCGCGCCCGGAATAGGGCTGGTTGTCGCCCACGCACAAACCCGAAACCCGCCGCAAAGCGTCGAGAACCGGCAACGCCATGCGGCCATCACGATTCCACAACACTCCCACATGCCAGGGACGCGGGTATTCCCCCATGTTGGGGGTGAAGGAATGGACCGAGACCATGGCCGGCACTTGGCCGTGGCGCAGCGCCCGGGCCAAATGGGTGCCCAATTCCCGGTGATAGGGCCAGAACCAGGCTTCGGCCCGCGCCTCGGCCTCGGCGTCGTCCAGGCCCAGGTTACCCGGCACCGGCACCCCGCAGGTGCAGGCGGGGATCGACGACGGATCGCCGGGCTGACGATTGCAATCGATGACCAGCCGGCTGATTCCGGCCAAAACGGCGGCACAGCCCAGATGGCCGGCCAGGGCGGTGGCGACCTTGGCGGCGCCGATATCCCAAGCCACATGGGCTTGGCGGGTTTGTTCGGCCAGTCCCAAATCACCCAGGCGGGAGGGGATCACCGCCGAGGCATGGTCGCAAGCGATCAGAACCGCGGCATCGGATGTGGCGGGAACCACCTGAAAAGCTGGCGGATCGGCCAAGGGATCTGCTATGAAACGCAACATGAAGTCATAGATAACCGCGGCTTACGAAAAAATCCATCAATGGGTTGACAGCCTATAGGGGTTTCCGTATTTTCGCCGCCTCCGGTCGCGCACCCGGACTTGACCATTCGCGACCTAGCGTTAGGGATGTTGGATTATGAAGATTCGCAATTCGCTGAAGTCGGCCAAGCTGCGCGACAAGAACTGCCGTATTGTCCGCCGCAAGGGCCGTGTGTTCGTCATCAACAAGACGAACCCCCGCTTCAAGGCTCGCCAGGGCTGATCGCCCCGGGTTGATCCTGACGAAAAGACCGCGCCCTTCGGGGCGCGGTTTTTTTATGCTTCCCCTGGACGGGGATGATTCCGTGCCCACATGACTCCCATGGCACGGATTTTGGTCACTCTGATGGCGTTTATCCTGCTTGGCGCGGCGACCACCGCCTGCTCGCCCAAGACCGTCCCCCATGTGCCCGACGAACGGATCAGCCTGGACCAATTGTTCGATCGCCTGCACGACGCGGCCTCGGATCAAGAAGCGCGACTGATCGAAGCCACCATCCGCTATGCCTGGACCGCCAACGCCCGTCCCGAAACCCGCAAGCTGATGGGACAAGCCATCACCTTGGTGCATCACGGTGAATTGGATGAGGCCGAACAATTATTGGATCAGATCGTCGAACAGGCGCCCGATCTGGTGGCGGCATGGAACCTGCGGGCGACCATCCGCTATGCCCAGGACGACACCACCCAGGCGCTGTCCGACATCGCCGTCACCTTGAAACTGGAACCCCGGCATTTCGGCGCCTGGGCCGGTTTGGGGTTGATCATGCTGGACCAGGGCAACAAACGGGCGGCGCTCAGGGCTTTTGAAACCGCGCTCCGCTATAACCCGCACATGACCGATTTGTGGGAAGACGTCGTCCAATTGCGCCGGGAATTGTCCGGCATCCCCACCTGATCAGCCGTTGACGGCGATCCGTTCCAACGCTTCGGTTTCCACCTGAAAAACGTTGGGCCGCACTTCGCGGACCAAGCCGGTGCGCTTGAATTCGGCCACCGTCCGGCTGGAAGTTTCGGTGGTCAGCGACAAGATGGCGCCCACATCCTCGCGCACCAGCATGTGGCACAAACCGTCCTCGCCCAGTCCGGCCAGATGCAGGAACAGCCGCGCCATGCGCTGGCGCGAGGTACCGGTGTTCAACTCGGTCAACCATTCGTCGGCCAGACGCAGGGATTCGCTCCATTTGTTCATCAATTGCCGATGCAGACGCGGGGTTTCCCGGTTCAGCCGTTCCACCACTTCACGCGGCAGGCGACACACCTGGGCCGGGCGCAGCACCTCGGCGGCATGTTCGTAGGACCGACCGGCCAACACTTCCAGACCGGCCACGGCGCCGGCGCGCAACAACCGAACGATGCGGCGGTTGCCGTCGGGCAGGTATTGCACCAACTTGACCAGACCGCTGCGGATGGTGAAAGCCGCCGATCCTTCGTCGCCGGGACGGTAAAGGGTGGCGCCGGCTTCCAGCATCAATTCCTCGACCGGCAGGTGGATCAGTTCGAAATCCGCTTCTTGCAGGTCGGCGAACAGCACCAGATCACGAATGCCGCAATTTCGGCATTCGGCCTTGCCCAACCATGCGGCCTCGATCTGGGTGCGACGCATCGCCTGCGACTCCTTACATTCGAATAATTAAATATACTAGCGCCGACGCGCCGCCTGTACCAGTCGTTCCAGACCATCCAGAAAGCGCGAGCGGTCCTGCTTGTTGAAGCCGGCCGGACCACCGGTCACCGCCCCTTGTTCGCGCAGGTCCCGCATCAGGTCGCGCATGGCCAATTGCATGCCGATATTGGCCGGATCAAAGGCGCGCCCCCGGGAATCGATGACCAATCCGCCCTTTTCCAAACACCGCGCCGCCAAGGGAATGTCCGCTGTCACCACCACGTCACCGCCTTGGCAACGTTCGGCGATGACGTCGTCGGCGGCGTCGGCGCCTTCGGCCACCACCACCTGTTCGACCAGATAATGGTCGATGCGGTGCCAGGAATTGGCGACGATGGTCACCGGCAGTTCATGGCGGGTGGCGACCTTCAACACCTCTTCCTTGACCGGGCAGGCATCGCCGTCGATGAAAATACGGGTCATGGCCGGCGCTTGCGGTAAAGAACGTGGCGACGCAACGGATGCCCCTGCGCCAAGATGGGATGGTCGAAATCCCCCCCCTTGTCGTAATCCATGCCGATCCGTTCCATCACCCCCCGCGACCTTGTGTTGTGCGGTACCGTATAGGCCACCACCTCGTCCAGCCCCAAGGTGGAAAAAGCAAAATCCATGCAGGCAGCGGCCGCCTCGCTGGCATAGCCCTGCCCCCAATGCTGGCGCGACAGGCGCCAAGCCAGTTCCACCCCTGGCTTGCCGTCCACTTGAAACGGCATGGGCTGGGCCGGTTCGTTCAGCCCCACATAGCCGACAAACGGGCTGATTCCGGGTACTTCCACCGCCCACAGGCCCCAGCCACGGGTGGCGATATTATCCATGATACGCAGCGCCTGGGCATCGCTTTGGTCGTCATCCAGCACCGAGGGCATCAGGGCCATCACCTCGTGATCAGCGTTGATGATACGGAAAGCGGCCAAGTCTTCGAGCCGCCAAGCGCGTAATACTAGGCGAGCGGTTCGCACCGAGCCCCTCCATTCCTGCATGGCTGTTAGTGACAAATGTCACTGAAAAGAGGTTAAGCCTCAGCTAAACCTGGAACGGGACAGGAGGATTTGAGCAGCCATGAACGCCAGCATTGACCCCGACGAAATCACCGAGCGCAAACCCACCAAGGGGGAAGTCCCCTTTTACCGGGAAAACGGCCAAGCCGTACCCCGTGGGATCAAGGGTTTGTTCCGTAACCTCAAATGGTGGGCCTCCGGCATTTTGCTGGCATGGTGGCACCTGGGGGCGTTCCTGCGCTGGGACCGCGGCGAAGGCGCGCCCGATCAGGCCATCTTGATCGACATGGCGGGACGCCGGGCCTATTTCTTCAACATCGAGATCTGGCCCCAGGAAGTCTATTACGTCACCGGCCTGTTGCTGATCGCCGCCATCTCGCTGTTCCTGATGTCCGCCTTGGCCGGCCGCATCTGGTGCGGCTTCCTGTGCTGGCAGACGGTCTACACCGATCTGTTCCAGAACATCGAACGCTGGATCATCGGCGAGCGCACGGCGCGCATCAAGTTCCAGCGCGAGCCGGCCAGCGCCGGCAAGTTCGTCAAGCAGGCCATGGTGGTGGGCTCTTGGGCTATCATCTCGGCGGCCTGCGGCATCGGCGTCACCTTGTGGTTCGGCGACGCCTTCCAGATGCTGGGTGACATCTTCACCCTGAACGCGCCGTTGGCGGCTTATGTGTTCATCGGCGTCATCGGCGGCTTCTGCTTCTTGCTGGGCGGCTTCGCCCGCGAGCGTGTCTGCGTCTACATGTGCCCCTATTCCCGCTTCCAGGCGGCCATGTTCGACGAACATTCGCTGATCGTCAGCTATGAAGCTTGGCGCGGCGAACCCCGTGCCCCGGCCCCCAAGGACCGCAAGTTCGAAGGCCGCGGCCATTGCGTCGACTGCAAGATGTGCGTCCAGGTGTGCCCCACCGGCGTCGACATCCGCTTCGGCAACCAATTGGCCTGTATCGGCTGCGGCTTGTGCATCGACGCCTGCGACCAGATCATGGACAAGTTCGGTCTGCCCAAGGGCTTGATCTCGTACGACTCGGCGGTCAACCTGACGGCCCGCGAAGACGGCAAACCGGTCCCGGGCATCAAGCCCATCCGCGCCCGCACCTTGTTGTATGGCGGTCTGTTGGCCATTGTCGGCGGTCTCATGTTGACCAGCCTGCTGACCCGTTCCACCACCGAGGTCAACGTGTTGCATGAACGCGCCCCGCTTTTCGTGGAACTGTCCGACGGCTCGGTGCGCAACGGCTATAATTACAAGGTCCTCAACATGGTCCGCGAAGACCGGTCCTATGTGCTGAAGACCGAAGGTCTGGCCGGCGCCACCTTGGAAATGGTGGGCGGCGCCTCGGACGTGGCCGAATTGGAACTACCGGTGGAAAAGGACCAAGTGGGCAACTTCCGCATCTTCGTCAACGCCCCCGCCGAATCCCTGGCCGGTCGCTCCAACGACCTGATCTTCGTGCTGGTGGAAAAAGGCAAGGATGGCAAGCCGATCCGCAGCAAGACCCTGTTCGCCGGACCGGATAAATAATTCCCTGGCCTTTCACAAAAGCCCCGAGAAACCATAGGTTTTTCGGGGCTTTTTCTTGCCCTATTTTTAGGCGAACCTGCCCATGGGAACAGCGCAAGCCCCCAACCATCGACCGATTTTCCTGGCTTGAGCGCACGGCATGCCTTTTGCTTGATCCAAAGTCACCACCAACAGCCGGAGGGCCATCATGGTGACGTCGGTTTCGCCCTTTTCCCGCAGATCCCGTCTGGCCCAACTGGCCAGACTGGCCGAGGAGATCGCCGCCGGGGACCGCTTCGTCAAAGTGCCGACCCTCAGCGGGACCAGCGAGGAAGCCCGACTGGCCAAGGCCATCGAGGCCATGCGCCGCGCCTTGATCGAATCCGACGCCGCCATCGCCGAACAAGCGGCCGACCGCGAGGTCCAGGAACAGCGCCGCCGGTCCACCGAAAGCTTCGTCGCCAAGTTCGAAACCACCATCAACGGCGTGCAATCCAACCTGACGCAAGCGGCGACCGGCATGCGCGACGCCGCCGGCACCCTGGCCGCCCAGGCCGGCACGGTGGCGGAAAAAAGCGCCCAGGTGGAATCGGGGGCGGCGGTCGCCACCAACGAAGCGGCCGTCCTGGCCGAAGCCGCCGGACAACTGGACCAGTCGTTGGGCGATCTGGAAGGACGGGTCACCCGCGCCGCCCAGGTGATCGCCCAAGCGGTGGAGATGGTGGATTCCGCCGATGCCACCATTCGCGGCCTGTCGGAAGCCGCCGGCCGCATCGGCGGCATGGCCCACACCATTTCCGACATCGCCGGCCAGACCCGCATGCTGGCGCTGAACGCCACCATCGAAGCGGCCCGCGCCGGCGAAGCCGGCAAGGGCTTCGCCGTGGTCGCCGCCGAGGTGAAGAACCTGGTGGCTGAAACCGAAAAGGCCACCTCCGCCATCGACGGCCGCGCCACCGACATCCGCCAGGCCACCGACCAGGCGGTTTCGGCCATGAACGCCATCGGCCAATCCATGCACGAGGTCAACGAATTGGTGGCCGCCGTCGCTGCCACCATGCACCAGCAAAGCGCCGCCAGCCGCGCCATTACCGACGGGGTGCGCCGCACCGCCAGCGAAGCCGATTCCATGAGTGAATCCATTCGCGAAGTGGCCGACGCCACCGTGCAGACCCGGGCCGAAGCGGCCAGCGTGCGCGAGGCCGCTGGCGATTTGAGCCGTCAGTCCGACACTTTGGGCCAAGCGGTCACCACCTTCCTGGACGATTTGGACCATGGCGCCATCCGTGTCGGCATCGTCCATTCGCTGTCGGGCGGTTCGGCGGTCGGCGAAAAGCCGCTGAAGGACGTGCTGCTGGCCGAAATCGAGGCGTTGAACGCCAAGGGCGGCCTGTTGGGCCGACCGGTGGAGGCGCTGTTGTACAATCCGCGATCCGATGCCGCCAAATACGCCGACCTGGCCGACAAAGCGCTGGCCGAAGACCGCGTGCAGGCCTTATTCGGCGCCTGGTCGTCCACTTCGCGCAAGGCCATGCTGCCGGTTCTGGCCCGCCATGACGGTTTGTTGTTCTATCCGTCGCAATATGAAGGCGCCGAGGCCGATTCCCGCGTGATCTATTGCGGGGCGCCGCCCAACCAGCAATTGCTGCCGGCGGTGGAATATTTGATGAGCGCCCAAGGTGGCGGCTTCAACCGCTTCTATCTGGTGGGCAACGACACCCTTTATCCGCGCCTGACCCACAAGGTTCTGACCGACGATTTGCGTCGTCGCGGCGTGCCGTCATCGAACCTGCGCGAGACCCTGCTGCCGGTCGGCGCCGACGATTGGTCCAAGGTGGTCGCCGACATCCGCGCCTTTGCCCGTTCGGGCAGCGGCAAGACCCTGGTGGTCAGCACGGTGGGCGGCGATTCCAACTTCCATTTCTTCCGTCAATTGGGGGGCTCGGACGTTCCGGTCCTCACCGTCTCCATCGGCGAGGCCGAGGCCAAGTTGCTGGACCCCAAATTGCTGTCCGGCCATATGGTGGCCTGGAACTATCTGATGAGCGTCGACACCCCGGAAAACCGGGACTTCCTGGCGCAATGGCGCAAGCGCAGCGGTGATGGCAAGGCGGTGGTCAACGATTCCATGGAAGCCTCGGTGATGGCTTTGCGGCTGTGGGCGCAGGCAGTCGAGGCCGCCGGCAGCCCCGCCCCCGCCCAGGTGCGCGCCATCTTGCCCACCCAGAAGACACGCTCGCTGACCGGTTTCGATGTCAGCGTCGATGCCTCCAACAATCACCTGCACAAACCGTGTCTTTTGGGACAAATCCAATCCGATGGCAGCATTTCCATCCTGTGGCGTTCGACCGGGCTGATCGCCCCGCAACCCGGAGAGTCCGCCCCGCCGCTGGCCGAAGCCGCCGAGTGAGTTGACTTCAGTCCCCACGCATGCCAGTTTCCGGCAAAAGTCGTTCACGGAGAAAAACCATGTCCGCGGTGCTGCAAGGGGTGATTTTGCTGCTGGTCGGTTCGGCCGTCGTCTATGGCCTGCTGATGTGCGTCGGCTCGGGCAAGGCCGCCGGCGGCCACGGCCATGACAGCCACGGTGGTCACGGCCACCACTGAGTTCAAAACTCCGGCGATCAAAACCCCGGCGTTCAAAACCCCGGCTTGGCGCCGGGGTTTTTTGCCTGCCGAAACACACTTATTAATTTTATCAAACCCCATACCAATACCCGTTCTAAGGATATTCCCCTTCATGGCATCATGGCTTACTCGACGAAAGGGGAGGCAAGGATGAGCATGAACATCGCCAAATTGCGTCATGGTGGCTGGCTGCCGCGTGACGAAAAGGTGCTGGCGGCGTTTCGCGCCGAAATCGAGGCCGAAGTGGCGGCCCATCCCGACCGCCCGCTGATGCGCCCGGTCCAAGCGCTTTACGACACCATCATGGACAATCCGCTGTACCGTATGCATCTGACCCAAGCCATCCAGCAGGCCCTGCACAGCGGCCATCAATTGGGCTATGCCGACATCCATGGCCTGATGCACCGCATCAATGCGGTGATGCGCTTCGCGCCGCCTTATTCCACCTCGGAACTGGTGGGCTGCCCGCTGAACGCCCTGTTGGACTGGCCCATGTGCATGCCCTCGGGCTTCGCCTTCTTCCAGTTCCCGGAAATCAACGCCCGTCTGCGCGACGTCTTGAACACCTGGAGCAATTTCCTGTCCAGCCCGGATTCGCGGCATTATCTGAACACTCAGAACCCCCAGGGCTGGTTCAGCGCCAACGCCGCCCAGAACGTGGACATGACACTGTTCGTCTGCGATCCCGGCCTGCCCCATTACGGCTACAAGTCGTGGAACGACTTCTTCACCCGGTTGTTCAAGCCCGGCATGCGGCCGGTGGCCGAACCCGACAACCCATTGCTGGTGACGTCGGCTTGCGAATCGACGCCGTTTTCCCTGCAAACCGGGGTCAAGGAACAAGACAAGTTCTGGATCAAGGCCCAGCCCTATTCCCTGGGCGACATGTTCAGCACCCATCGCCGCGATCTGGCCGAACATTTCAACGGCGGCACCGTCTATCAGGCCTTCCTGTCGGCCTATAATTACCATCGATGGCACGCCCCGGTGGCCGGCAAAGTGGTGGACGCCTATCTGGTGCCCGGCACCTATTACGCCGACGCGCCGTCGGAAGGGTTGGACCCCGCCGGCCCCAACAATTCCCAGGGCTTCATCACCGCCGTGGCGGCCCGCGCGGTGATGGTCATCGACACCGGCAACAAGCATCTGGGCAAGGTGGCGATGATCTTCGTCGGCATGGCGGAAATCTCGTCTTGCGTGTTCAGCGTCAAGGTGGGTGACGTGCTGAAGAAAGGCGACGAGATCGGCACTTTCCAATATGGCGGCTCGACCCATTGCCTGATCTTCGATGCCAGCGTGACCTTGGATTTCATCCCGCCCCAGCCCTATGGCGAGGACGACGACCAGATCGTCAAACTGAACTCGCCCTTGGCGCGGGTGAAGGGGTAAGGCAGGTCCCTCCCCCTGACCGGTCCGTCATGGCCGGGCTTGACGCTTGCGTCCCTAAACGTCCAGGTCGCGGGCGAAGCGGGCGTGTTTCTGGATGTAGTGGAAGCGCAGTTCCGGCTTTTTGCCCATCAGGGTTTCCACCAGATTGGCCACGTCCTTGGCCTCTTCCTGGTCTTCCTCGGTACGGCCCAACGGCAGGGTCACCCGGATCAGGCTGCGCTTTTCCGGGTTCATAGTGGTTTCCTTCAACTGGGCCGGCGGCATTTCGCCCAAACCCTTGAAGCGGCTGATTTCCACGTTCTTCTTGCCGGCGAACAGCGTCTTCATCAGCTCGTCCTTATGGGCGTCGTCACGGGCATAGATGACGGTCTGGCCGTGGGCCAGACGGTAAAGCGGCGGCATGGCCAGATACAGATGCCCCTGACGGATCAGTTCGGGCATTTCCTGATAGAAGAAGGTCATCAGCAGACTGGCGATGTGGGCGCCGTCCACGTCGGCGTCGGTCATGATGATGACCCGTTCATAACGCAGCTTTTCAGCGTCGAAGAACTCGCGGGTGCCGCAGCCCAGGGCCTCCATCAAATCCTTGACTTCCTGATTGGCCCGCAGCTTGTCGGCGCTGGCCGAGGCGACGTTCAAGATCTTGCCCTTCAGCGGCAGGATGGCCTGGGTCTCGCGGTTGCGGCCCTGCTTGGCCGAGCCACCGGCCGAGTCACCCTCGACCAGGAACAATTCGGTGCCGACATTGACCTGACGGGTGCAATCGGCCAGCTTGCCGGGCAGGCGCAGCTTCTTGGTCGCCGTCTTGCGGCTGGTTTCCTTGGCCGCCTTCTTGCGCTGGCGTTCCTCGGCCTTTTCGATCAGCTTGGCCAGCAGCGCCTTACCCGATTCCGGGTCGGCCGACAGCCAGTGGTCGAAATGATCCTTGACGGCGTTTTCCACCAAACGGGTGGCTTCGGCGGTCACCAGCTTTTCCTTGGTCTGGCCCTGGAACTGCGGGTCGCGGATGAACAGCGACACCAGAACGCAGGCGCCGCCCATGACGTCTTCCGCCGTCACCTGGGCCGCCTTCTTGTTGCCCAGCAGGTCGCCATAGCCGCGCAAGCCCTTGGTCAGGGCGTTGCGCAGACCGGCTTCGTGGGTGCCCCCCTCGGGCGTCGGCACCGTGTTGCAATAGGTGTTGACGAAGCCGTCTTCGTCATCGTCGGGCCAGGCCACCGCCCATTCCACTTGGCCCATGTCGTCGGCCAAAGGCGCGGTGCCGGCGAAAAAGCCGCGCGTCACCAGCGGCCGGTCCTTCATCACCGCAGCCAGGAAATCGGCCAGACCGTTGGGGAAATGCAGCACTTCCTCGACCGGGGTCTCGTCGCCGTCATCGACCAGGATCGGATCGCATTTCCAGCGGATCTGCACGCCCCGGAACAGATAGGCCTTGGACCGGGCCATGCGGTAAAGGGTCCGGGCCTTCAGATGCGCCCGATCCCCGAAAATTTCCGGATCGGGGTGAAAGCGCACGGTGGTGCCGCGCCGGTTCTGCACCGGGCCGACCATGGTCGCCGGCCCCAAAGCCAGGCCCTTGGAAAAGCTTTGCCGCCAAAGCTGGCGATCGCGCGCCACTTCCACCACCAAATCGTCGGAAAGCGCGTTGACCACCGAAGCGCCGACGCCATGCAGACCGCCCGACACCTTGTAGGCGTCGCCGCCGAACTTGCCGCCCGAATGCAGCGTGGTCAGAATGACTTCCAAAGCGCTTTTGTCGGGGAACTTGGGGTGGGGGTCCACCGGCATGCCGCGCCCGTTGTCGCGCACCGTGGCGTAACCCGCCGCATCCAGTTCCAGATCGATCCAGCTGGCGTGGCCGGCCACCGCCTCGTCCATGGAATTGTCCAGGATTTCGGCCACCAAGTGATGCAACGCCCGGTCGTCGGTGCCGCCGATATACATGCCGGGGCGGCGACGCACCGGTTCCAGCCCTTCCAGGACTTCGATGTCCTTGGCGGAATAATCGGTGGATTTGGGGGCGAGTTGCTGGAACAGATCGGACATGGGCGGCATTATAGGAGAGCATTGGTCAGGTGCAAGCGCCTGGTGTAGGGTGGCATCAATTGGATACAACATATTGGGTTGCCGCATGACCGAGAGTATCGAAACATCCACCGCGCCCCGCGGCCGTCTGTCCATCCGCACGGTGGCCATGCCCGCCGACACCAACCCTCACGGCGCCATTTTCGGCGGCTGGGTGCTGGCGCAGATGGATTTGGCCGGCGGCACCCACGCCTTTCACCGGGCCAAGGGTCTGGTGGTCACCGTGGCGGTGGATTCCATGACCTTCCACGAACCGGTCTTCGTCGGCGACGAATTCAGCTGTTACACCGAGATCGTGCGCATCGGCAATTCGTCCATCTCGGTGCGTTGCGAGGCCTGGGTGCGCCGCGACAACCGCGACGAACAGATCAAGGTGACCAGCGCCATGTTCCACTTCGTCGCCGTCAACCCCGACCGTTCCAAGCGCCGGGTGCCGGCCGAGTAAATTCCCAAATCATTGCGAATCCTCATGGCGGAACCATGCGCTGGGCCGCACCCTTATCTTGCAATTGACTCGCAATGACAAAGGGGGCCCATCATGGCCGGACATAAGAATACCTTGGGTTTCAACAGCCAGGGCGGCCAACAGGTTGCCGCTTTGGCGGTTGATTCCCAAGATGGCACCCTGGGGGTCTTGCCCTCGGCGGGCAGCGTCATCCAAGCCGGAGCCTTCGGCGCCGCCTTCAGCGGCGTCACCACCGGCATCGCCGACACCATGAAAGTCCGTGACGGCGAGATGACCCACCAGGAAGCCGTGCACGACATCGCCAAATCCAGCCTGCAAGGGGCGGCCACCATGGCCACCGCCTCGACCATCGCCCATATGGCCCGGACCAACCCCGTCCTGGGCTTGGGAGTCCTGGCCCTGGCCGGTTTGGGCTTATGGGCGTCCGGGCGCAAGAAGCCGCAACGAACCAATCCCGAGCCCCCTGATCCCGCCTGCCCCCCCCACCGGTTCAGCAAGGGAACGCCTGGACTATCCTTAATAATGCGAGTAATTATTAATATTATTCCCTTGATCAAGGATCACCCCATGGCCGAATGCGTCCACAACATTCCCGGACGGGCCCGTTTCCGTATTCCGGCCCTGCGCCACAGCGAAACCGTCGCCGCCGCCTTGCGACAGCGCCTGTCCGGCACCGACGGCATTGCCGAGGTGGACATCCGCCGTCAATCCGCATCCTTGATCGTGCGTTACAACCCTGACGCTTTGGATGCGGACACGCTCCACATCCTGGTTCTGGGCCACCGTCCCGCCCCGATGGCGCCGCAACCGCCGCCCGCCCCCCGCAAGGATACGGCACGCGAAATCGTCCCGCCTTCCAACCGCACGCGGCAAGCCCTTCGCTATGTCAGCGGGGTGGCCGGAGCGGCGGCATTGAACGCCATTTTGGAACGCGTGGTCAAAACCGGGATCGGGGTAGTGCTGCGTTCGGCCCGCATCCCCATCTGACCAAGCGTCAGTTCGCCAAGGAGCCTGCCATGTCCCGTTACGACGCCCCCACCATCACCGCCATCCACGAGGCCCTGGACGACGAATACAAGGCCCGCGCCACCTATGCCGCGATCATCGAACGGCATGGCGCGGTGCGTCCTTTCGTTAACATCATCGCCTCCGAAGACCGCCACGCCCGCGCCTTGGAACGTCTGCTCAGCAACCACGGCCTGCCCATTCCCGCCGATAACTGGGCCGGCAAGGTCACCGCACCGGAAACGTTGCAGCAGGCGTTTTCGTTGGGTGTGCAGGCGGAAATCGAAAACCGCGACATGTATGATCGCCTGGAACGCATGACCCGTGAGCCCGACGTTCTGCGTGTTTTCGGCAATTTACGTACGGCGTCCCAGGAAAATCACCTGCCGGCGTTCCAACGCCATCTCGACCGTAGCAGCGGAAACACCGGCCATGCCCAGCCCATGCCGGGACGTTCGTACGCCGCCACGCAAGCCAGCTCGGATGCCATGCATCATCACGGCGGCGGCCAAGGCCGAGGATGCGGTTCCGGCGGCGGCATGGGGCCGGGCCACGGTCGCCACCGGGGCGGCCCGCATCAGGGAATGGGGCGCTGAAACCCTATTTCGCACTCGGCCAAGTGACCTTGATGCCCGCCACATAGCCGTCCATGACGTCGATGGCGATGGGGAACGGGTTCCAGGTCCACATTTCCGGCCCGTCCGTCTTGGTCCGGCAGCGTTCGCCCGGCAAGCCCAAGGTGTCGATCACCTTTTGCTGATCGTCGCCCAAGGTCAGGCCGGAAAACGTTGCCGGGATCACCATGGGCGGGCCGATCAGTTGCACCGCCACCACATGTTCGTCCTTGAAGGTGACCACGTAATGGGGGCGCAGGACGCCGCGCTGCTGGATTTCGTAGACGCGGGTTTCGGTGAACAGGTCGATGTCCGATTGGGCCATGGCCTGTCCCAAAGACTTTTCCACCGCGGTCAGAGTGCCGCCCACCGACACCGCCCCCACCTTCAGGCAGTTCAGGAAGCTGACCGGGCCCTTGTGATCGGTCATCGCCTGGCCCTTGTCATGGGCCACCACGCAGCCCAAGCCTTTGCCCGGATGGTAATGGAAGTGGTTTTCCATCAACGGCACTTCGTTGCCGGGCTTGGGCAGCCCCTGGGGACCTCGGCAGGCGGCGTAAGCGGAAAACGGCATAGCGGCCACGAGCAACGAAATGAGAATTGGACGCATCTGGTGAACCTTACCAAGAATTAATGCCGCCGCAAGGCTGGCGTAAGGTGCCGATTGGCACCATGTGTTCAACAACGGTGATCAACCGGGCCGAAAACGGAAAAAGCGCTCCCCGTCGTAAGCCCAAATCACCGAGGCGGTTTTCGAACTCCTCCGCCGACCGGGAAAGCTTTCTGTCCCCCCAGACAGCTCCCCACACTTCGAAGCCGGTCCCCCCCTACCGGCTCAGCGGACAAGGCCCTCGCAGCTCTCCCCCTGGCTGCGGGGGCTTTCCGATTCTGGGGGAGCAGGGTCCCGGCGCGCAGGCGCCATACCCCAACGAAAACTGCAAGGGCTTTCCGATTCAGGGATGCCAGGGTAAGGTCGAAGACATCCGGAAGCAAGGGCACCCCATGCGTATTCTGATCATCGAGGACGACCAGGAAGCCTCGGCCTATCTGGCCAAGGGCTTGAAGGAAGCCGGCCACAATGTCGACCAGGCCGGAAACGGCACCGACGGCCTGTTCCTGGCCACCACCGAACGCTATGACGCCATGGTGGTCGACCGCATGCTGCCGGGCGTCGACGGCCTGACCATCGTGCAGACCATCCGCGGCGCCGGCAACACCACCCCGGTGCTGATCCTGTCGGCGCTCGGCAAAGTGGACGACCGGGTCAAGGGATTGAAGGCCGGGGGCGACGATTACCTGGTCAAGCCCTATGCCTTCGCCGAATTGCTGGCCCGCATCGAGGCCTTGGGCCGACGCACCTCGGCCAGCCAGCCGGAAACCCGCCTGAAGGTGGAAGACCTGGAAATGGATCTGCTGGCCCGCACCGTCAGCCGATCCGGCCAGGACATCGACCTGCAACCGCGCGAGTTCCGATTGCTGGAATATCTGATGCGCCATGCCGGCCAGGTGGTCACCCGCACCATGTTGCTGGAGAACGTCTGGGAATATCATTTCGACCCCCAGACCAATCTGATCGACGTCCATATCAGCCGTCTGCGGCAGAAGGTGGACAAGGATTTCGACCAACCGCTGATCCATACCGTGCGCGGTGCCGGATACACCCTTCGTGCCGCACGCTAACCTGCAATTACCGCCGCTGCTGCGCGCCACCACCTTTCGGCTGGCGCTGTCGTACCTGGGCATCTTCACCGTCTCGGCCATGGCGCTGTTGGCCTTGGTGTCGTGGAGCACCTCGGTGTTCATCGAGTGGCAGGTCCAGGAAACCGTCGAGGCCGAGGCCACCGGCCTGTCCGAACAATATCGGGCGCGCGGTATTCGTGGTCTGGCCGAAGTCATCGCCGGCCGTGCCAGCGAGGATCTGGACCGCCGCGCCGTCTATCTGCTGACCGGACCGGGCGGCGTGCGCATCGCCGGCAATCTTTACGGCTGGCCGGCGGAAGACATCGATTCGGCGGGTTGGATCCGCTTTTCCATCGAACGCATGGGATCGGAAAACTTCGCCACCGAAGTGCTGGGCCGCACCTATTTCCTGCCCGACGAGCATCAATTGCTGGTCGGCCGCTCGCTGCACGAAGCCAAGCGCGTCAAGTCGGCCATCAACCGGGCCCTGGGCTGGGGGTTGGCGCTGACCATCCTGCTGGGCATCGTCGGCGGCTATTTCACCAGCCGCCACATGCTGCAACGGGTGGAAGCCATGAACCGCACGGCACGGCGCATCATCGGCGGCGACATGAAAAGCCGCATGCGGATCAGCGGCACGCGGGACGAATTCGACCAACTCTCGGCCGGATTCAACGAGATGATGGACGAAATCGAACGATTGGTGGAAAGCATCCGCACGGTGACCGACAACGTCGCCCACGATTTGCGCACGCCGCTGAACCGCCTACGCTCGCGCATCGACGTGGCGCTGCTGTCGGAAGCCGATTGCGATTCCCTGCGCCGGACCCTGGAAGAAACCTTGGCCGAGGCCGACAACATCTTGGCCACCTTCAACGCCATCCTGACCATCGCCAACGCCGAATCGGGCCAGCGCCTGCATTCTTTCGAACCCTTGGACCCGGCGCGGCTGGCCGAGGACGTGACCGAATTGTACGAGCCCCTGGCCGAGGAAAAGAATGTCGGCTTGTGCTGCCGGGCCCAGGCCGGCCTGGAAGTGTCGGGTGACCGCCATCTGCTGTTCCAAGCCTTGGCCAACATGGTGGACAACGCCGTCAAATACACTCCGGAAGGCGGCAACGTGACGGTGGAAGTCAAACAAGACGACGGCCGCGTCACCATCGCCGTCGCCGATTCCGGCCCCGGCATTCCCGCCGACCAGCGCAGCCGGGTGTTGGAACGCTTCGTCCGCCTGGATTCCACCCGCACCACCCCGGGCAACGGATTGGGCCTGTCGCTGGTCAGCGCCGTCTCGCGCCTGCATGGGGCCAGCTTGTCCTTGGAAGACAACCAGCCCGGCCTGCGTCTGGTGTTACGATTTCCCGCGTCCTGACACGCCTGACGGTTGATCGCCGCCGCCCCAGGCCGCACAATGGCGTGACCTTATCCCCGCAAGGGAGTCCCCCATGACCGGCAACGGCCTGAAGCGTCGTTGGCAAGCCGCCTGGAAAGCGTTCCGCGACAGCGGCAACCCGACCCTGCCCCGGGTCGAACGCCCCGACGCCTTGCTGGAAATGGTCCCGGCCATCATTTATGCCCAGACCGGTCTGATCCCGTCGCAGCTGACCTATGTGGGGGGCAACGTCCAAGACCTGTTGGGGTACACCCCCGCCGAAGTCATGGCGAACCCGGAATTCTGGCGGGACCATTTGCATGCCGAGGACCGCGAGCGCTGTGTCGCCACCCTTCGTCAGTTGAACCAGGTCGATCAGATCGAAATGGAATACCGCATGCGGACCAAGGATGGCCGCTGGGTCTGGCTGCATGACGAATGTCGCGCCATCCGCGACGAACAAGGCAACCGCATCGAAGTGGTGGGATCGTGCATCGACGTCACCCGTCGGCATCGGGACGAGCAGGAGCTGGCCCGTGGCGAAGCCGAATTGCGCGCCGCCCAAGCCCGTCTGATGGATGCCCTGGAAAGCAGCGGCGACGGCTTTTCGGTTTTCGACGGCCAAGACCGGCTGGTTGCTTTCAACAGTCGCTATCTGGACATCTATCCGACCATCACCGACATCATCCGCCCCGGCGTCAGCTTCGAGGAATTGCTGCGGGTCAGCGCCAGTCGCGGTCAATATCAGGGGGTCGATCCCCGAAAGGTCGAGGCTTGGGTTCGTGAAAGGATGGAAAAGCATCGCCATCCCAAGGACGGCGCCTTCGAGCAGATGCTGGATGACGGCCGCTGGCTGGAAATCGTCGAACGGTCCACCGCCGAAGGGGGCCGCGTCGCCATTCGCCGCGAGATCACCGAACGCAAGCATTTCGAGGCGACCTTGCAAGCCGAATTGGCTTTCAAGCAAACATTGATCGACGCCTTGCCGTTTCCGGTCTTCTACAAGAACACCGACTTGGTTTATCTGGGCTGCAACGGCGCTTTCGCCGAAGCCGTGGGCAAGCCCAGGGATGCCATCGTCGGCAAGACCCTGACGGAAACCTACACCCCCGAGAAAGCCGCCGAATTCAGCCGCCGCGACCTGGAATTGCTGGCCAATGGCGGGATCCAGCGCTACGAGACCACCTTCCGCTGGGGTGACGGCTCCATGCGGCGCATCGCCATCGTCAAAGCCACCTTCGCCGGCCCCGACGGCAACACCGCCGGACTGATCGGCACCATCATCGACCTGACCCAACAAAAACAGGCCGAGGACGAAATGGTGCGCACGGCACGTCTGGCCACCTTGGGACAGATCGCCTCGGAAGTGGCGCATGAATTGAACCAGCCCTTGTCCATCCTGCGCATGACGGCGGAAAACACCGCCGACAAATTGCTGCGGGGCGACATCCCCACCGGCGGGGTTGGCCCGAAATTGGCGGTGATGATCGAACAGGCGTCGCGCATGGCCGACATGATCGCCCATTTGCGGTCTTTCGTGCGCGGCGGCGACGAAGAACGCCACCCCTTCTCGCCGCTGGAACCGATCAACGCCGCCGTCGATCTGATGCGTCAGCAATTGATCCTGGACGACATCATCTTGCAGGTGGACCTGCCCGCCCATTGTCCCCAACTGACCGGCCAGCCGACCCAGTTGGAACAGGTGATGATCGCGCTTCTCAGTAACGCCCGCGACGCCGTCTGCGCCCGGCGGCCGCCACGCTCACGACAGGTCCAGGTCGAGCTGCGGGTGACGCCGCAGCAGCTCGCCTTGTTCGTTCGCGACAATGGCGGCGGCGTCCGCGAAGATTTGTGGCCGCGGGTGTTCATGCCGTTCTTCACCACCAAACGCGATGGCGACGGAACCGGATTGGGGCTGTCGGCCAGCATGAACATCATCGCCGCCATGGGCGGGCAATTACATGGCCGCAACCAAGGCGACGGCGCCGAGTTCTGCGCCGTCTGGCCGCTGTCCGACAGCCCGTTACAGCCAGAAGACGTGGCGCCGCCGCCGCCGCGCCAGCGACGGATCCTGGTGGTGGACGACGAACCCTTGGCGGTGGAATGCCTGAACGATTTCCTGGCGGCCCGCGGTTATGACGTGGTCACCGCCATTTCGCCGCTCGACGCCCAGGAACTGGCCCGCAACCAGCGTTTCGATCTGGTGCTGACCGACCAGCGCATGCCCGGCATGGACGGCAACGTGCTGATTTCCCATCTGCGCAATCTGCAGCCGGGGTTGCCGGCGATCATGATGTCAGGCGGCACCATGCCGCTGCCGCCGGCCAGCGAAGGCCCGGTGGCCCGGCTGAACAAGCCCCTGATCCTGGACGAATTGGGGCAAACGGTGGAACGCGTCCTGTCCGGCAAGGCGCCGCCCCCTGCCCCGGAAAACGAGGACACGCCCACCATGGCGCCGCCCCAGGACTTGGCCGCCACCACCTCTCCGGCCCTGCGCTTGTGGCAGATGGGCGAATTGACCGCCCATCTGGCCCATGATTTCGGCCAACCGCTGAACATCATCCGGCTGAACGTCGAAAACCTGCTGGATGGGTTCCAGGGCGACGACCGCCAACGCCGCGGCCTGAACTCGACCTTGGAACAATGCGGGCGCATGCAGGAGATGGCCAACAAGCTGGTGGCATCGACCCGACGGCCGAAGATCCCCCGGCAACGTTTCGACGCCATGACGTCGCTGCGCCGCATGCTGTCGGAAATCCAGGACCAGGTGCGCATGCAAGACATCGCCTTTCTCTGGCACGCCAAAACCGGCCTGCCCCGGGTCAGTGGCTATCCCCTGCGCTTCGAGGAAGGTTTGCGTCAGTTGTTGCAGAACGCCTGCCAGGCCTTGGGCAGCGAAGCCTTGGCCCGCCATGCCCAAGTTCCGCCCTGGCGCGCCACCCTGACGGTCTCGTGCGACGCGTCGCCACAAGGGGGAATCGACATCGTCATCGCCGATAACGGCCCCGGTATGGCTCCCGAAATCCGTCAGGCGGTGATGAATGGGACAGGGCGCGGCCTGGGCCTGCCCATCGCCATGGGGGTGATCGCCGAAATGGACGGGACTTTGTGCATCGACGAACAAAGCCCCGGCGCCACCCTCCGCCTGCATCTGCCGCCGTTACGGCGCCGGATTTATCTGCAGGTTCCCGACGACTTCATCTGCCCCCCCTTCTGGGACGCGGCCGACAGCCCCGACCAAGCCGAAGCCAGCCTGGTGACGGGAACCTGGCCGGACATCTTGGTCAGCATCGAGGAATGTGCCGAGCAAAATCCCGACATCCCCTTGCTGGCCCTAGCGGAACTAAGCCCGGACCAGTCACGGCAAGCGGTGTCGAGGGGCGCGACCTTGGTGTTGCCGGCTGAAACCGCCACCACCAATGTCGCAGCATACGTCGAGGAATGTCTGGGTGACGACACATTGGCATAAGGTTTTGCTTGCGCACCTCCGTCCAAAGACGTAACACAGAAGGGTGGGAGGTAAGGTCATGCGCGTTATTCTTGCTGACGATCACGTCATGCTTCGTGAAGGGCTGCGGCCTTTCATTGAAAAGATCTCTCCTGGCATCATCGTCCAAGAGGCCGGTTCATTTACCGAAGCCTTCGCCCTGATCGAAGCCGATTCCGCTTTGGACCTGCTGATCCTTGACATCAAGATGCCGGGCATGAACGGCTTTCAAGGCCTGACCACGGTCAAGACCAAGTTCCCCAAGATTCGTTGCGTCATCTTGTCCGCCGTCGCCGATCGCGAGCACGTGCTGGAAGCCATGCGCCTGGGGGCCGACGGCTTCATCCCCAAGCATCTGTCCGGTTCCGCCATGGTTTCGGCCCTGCAACTGGTGCTGTCGGGCGAACGCTTCATTCCGTCCATGCTGATGGATGGCGCTTCCGGCGTCGGCAGCGCTGCGGAAAAGTCTGGCGCCGGCGACTTGCTGGGCCGCCTGACCCCGCGTGAGCGCGACA
The DNA here is from genome assembly GCA_002435715.1 of Rhodospirillaceae bacterium UBA6219. GTDB lineage: Bacteria > Pseudomonadota > Alphaproteobacteria > Rhodospirillales > Magnetospirillaceae > Magnetospirillum. The sequence goes on along the minus strand of DISD01000068.1, from coordinate 880 downwards.
TCTTGCATTTGCTGCGCGAAGGTTTGCCCAACAAGGTGATCGCTGGACGTCAGCGAAGTCACCGTCAAGTCCCATCTGGGCAACATGTTCCGTAAACTGGGTGTGCAGAACCGCTTGCAGGCTATGCGTATCCTGGTCGACACCGAAGCCTTGTAGATTCCTGACCCATGGTGACGCGGGCCTTCATCCACGACGCCAACCAATCCCTGCACATCATCCGTCTGGCGGCGGAAGCCCTGGCTTTCGAACAAAGCGAAGGCCGATTGGACCCTGAACGCCTGAACAAACGGATCAACGCCATCCTTTCTCAAGTCGAGCATCTGACCGATCTGGTCGCCGGCCAATCATCGGATGAAGGAGACTGAGGCCGTGGACATCCTGCTTGCCGACGACCACGCCATGGTCCGCGACGGTTTGGCGCCGTTCCTGGAAAGGGTCGCCGACAACGCCCGGGTGGTGGAAGCCGGCAGCCTGGAAGAAGCCCTGAACAAAGCCGACCAATGTCCGCATTTGGGCCTGACCATCTTGGACCTCAACATGCCGGGAATGGACGGCCTGAACGGTCTGTCGGCCATGCTGAAGGCCCACCCCACGGTCCCGGTGGTCATCTTGTCGGGTTCGACCCATCCCGCCGACGCCTATCATTCCATCGAAGCCGGCGCCAAGGGCTTCATCCCCAAGACCATGCGCGGCGAAACCATCATCGGGGTTTTGCGTCTGGTGCTGTCGGGGGAAAAATACGTCCCCCCCTTCTTGTTCGATTACCAGCACGCCAAGACCAAAGGCGACGACACGGCCACCGAATCCAACGCCGCCTTGGCCAGCCTGTCCAAACGCGAGCTCGACATCTTGAAACTGTGAACCGCCCCGGGTTTGCCGG
>DISD01000009.1 GCA_002435715.1 Rhodospirillaceae bacterium UBA6219 | reverse complement strand
TCCGAATGGACGGGGCCTCCTCTGGCCGCTTCGTTCAGATCACTCAGGCCGACCCCTGCCAATTCACCCACTCGCAGGCCCGTCACGATCAAGGCAATCACAACGAAGTGCATGACCTGGGCAGAATGGGTGCCGACGACCTCTGCTTCATGCCGCGCCCGTTCCAGCAGCTTCCGAATGTCGTCCACGGTCAGAGCGCGCGGTAAACGGCGCGGGAGGCGGATGGAGAGGTCCAGGCGGTGAAAGGGGTTGAGGGGGATGGCCTCCTCGCGTTCCAACCATTTGAAGAGCTGCTTTACGGTCGCCATGCGCCGCTTGACGCTGGTTGCCTTCAATTCCTGCTCTTGGAGCATGCCGCCGACATAGGCCCTGAGATCGTCTCGGCCAATGGATGAGACCGGGATATGGCAGCCTAACTTTGCGGCCACATGCGCAAGGTCCGTTTCATAGGCCCGCACAGTGTGGGGGGATAGGGTCTTGGCGACGCGGCAGTAATTGAGAAAAGAGTTTGTGGCAGTAAGAATGTCCATGAGCACCCCCAAAGGCCCGAGCAAAGGGAGTGCTTGTCCCAAGATGTATGCAAGATCGCAACCCTTCTCCCCGAACATTCGTGATAAGGAACGGCGGTCTTGGGGGCAGGAAATCGACTGAAAGCCTGCGACTGTGTATACACAGAAGCGTGCACAGTTCTGTCAATCGGCAAAAAGACACAATAGAAACAATTTCCTATATAGACGCAGTTTCCTTAAAATCGCCCGGCTTCGGCCTTGCGGGTTCAAGTCCCGCCGTCCCCACCAGCACCTTCAGCCCCCTCCGTTACCCCCGATAGCGCAGTGCTTCCGCCACCACGGTGAAGGCGGGCGAGGGCTGGCGGCGGCTGGGGTAGTACAGGTAATAGCCGGGGAAGGGCAGGCTCCAATCGTCCAGCACGGTTTCCAGCCGACCGGCGGCGACGTGTTCGGCAATGCCGTCTTCCATGACGATGCCCAGGCCCAGGCCATCCAGGGCGGCGTCGATGATGGTCGCTTCGCGGTTCAGCGTCAGCTGGCCGTCCACCCGGACCTTCAGCGCGTGGCCGTCTTTTTCCAATTCCCAGGCATACAGCCCGCCTTGGGTGGTCAGGCGGCGGTTGATGCAATTGTGGTGCTGCAGGTCCTGGGGGGTCTGGGGCTTGGGGTGGCGGGCGAAATACGATGGTGCGCCGACCACCCGCAACTGCATCTCTGGGCTGACCGGGATGGCGATCATGTCCTTTTCCAGGCTTTCCCCCAACCGGATGCCGGCGTCGTAGCGTTCGGCGACGATGTCGCTGAGGCCCTGGTCCACCATCACTTCCACTTGGATGTCGGGATATTCGGGCAACAGACGCCGCAGCACCGGCCACAACACCGTGCGGACCGCGTGGTCGCCCACGTTGATGCGGACCAGCCCGGCCGGTTTGTCGCGTAATTCGCTGAGCGCGTTCAACTCGGCATCGATTTCTTCCAAGCGCGGCCCGACCCGGCTGATCAGCCGTTCACCGGCGGCGGTGGGGGCGACGGAACGGGTGGTCCGTGTCAACAGGCGCAACCCCAGCCGTTCCTCAAGGCCGCGGATGGTGTGGCTGAGCGCCGATTGCGACACCCCCAGCTTGGCCGCCGCCTTGGTGAAACTGCGTTCACGGGCCACCGCCAGGAACGCGGTGATGTCGGTCAGGTCGCTGTGTCGCATTGATGAGCCAGTTTAATAAGTTCATGCTGATTAAGCAGTCTAATCATCTTGTGTCGACACGCCTAGAGTCCCAGGCAACGAAAACCCGAATTCGAGGGCGAAGATGCAAAAACGATTTCTGGGAAGCAGTGGGTTGGAAGTCTCGGCCATCGGTCTGGGCTGCATGGGGCTGAATTTCGGCTATGGTCCGGCGACGGAACGCAGCCAGGCCATTGCGCTGATCCGTGCCGCCTTCGACAAGGGCGTGAGCTTTTTCGACACCGCCGAAATCTATGGTCCCTTCACCAATGAAGAGGTGGTGGGCGAGGCCCTGGCGCCGTTCCGCGACCAAGTGGTCATCGCCACCAAATTCGGTTTCGTGACCGATCCGCAAGGCGGCAAGATCGGTGGGCTGAACAGCCGTCCCGACCATATCCGCGACGTCGTCGAAGCGTCTTTGCGGCGTTTGCGGGTGGACTGCATCGATCTGCTGTATCAGCACCGTGTCGATCCCGACGTGCCCATCGAAGACGTGGCCGGCACCGTCAAGGATTTGATCAATCAGGGCAAGGTCAAGCATTTCGGCCTGTCCGAGGCCGGGGCGAAGACCATCCGTCGCGCCCATGCGGTGCAGCCGGTCACCGCCCTGCAAAGCGAATATTCGCTGTTCTGGCGTGAACCCGAAGCGGAGATCCTGCCGCTTCTTGAGGAATTGGGCATCGGCTTTGTCCCCTTCAGCCCGTTGGGAAAGGGCTTCTTGACCGGTTCCATCACCACCGACACCCAATTCGAGGCCACGGATTTCCGCAGTCAGGTGCCGCGTCTGTCGGCCGCATCCATTCAGGCCAATTTGTCGGTGGTCGAAGTTTTGGGTGACATGGCCGCCACCAAGAACGCCACCAAAGCCCAGGTGGCCATCGCCTGGCTGCTGGCGCAAAAGCCGTGGATCGTGCCCATTCCCGGCACCACCAAGCTGCATCGTCTGGAGGAGAATTTGGGCGCCGCCGGGGTGGAATTGTCGGCCCAGGACCTGCAATCCTTGGAACAGGCGATGTCTGGTATCGTCTTGCAGGGCGATCGTTATCCCGCCCACTTCATGAAGTTGATCGATCGTTGAAGCCCCGCGACAGCTTGGGCTTTTCCGCCAGCCCCCTGTCCTGGGGCCACAGCGCCTATACCCTGTCTTTCGGCGGCCTGCTTGCTGGTGCCCCGCTTGACCCGGGCCATGGGGAATTCCCAATTACTGGCCACGGGGATGTCCATCACCCTGGTCGGTTTGCTGTGGTTGGCTTGGGTGGCCAACCATGGAATCGGCCAAGGCCTGTCCCTGGGGCTGTCGCTGCTGATTTTGGCCCTGACCTGGGTGGTCCGGGCCTCTCCATCACCGAAACAAGGACATTGAACCAATGACGACCAAAGCCTTTGGCGCCAAAGCCGCCGACAAGAAGCTTGAAGCCATGGACATCACCCGCCGTGCGCCGGGGCCCCATGACGTGCAGATCGAGATCGCCTATTGCGGCATCTGCCATTCCGACCTGCATCAGGTCCGTTCGGAATGGGGCGGCACCCTTTACCCCTGCGTTCCCGGCCACGAGATCGTCGGCCATGTCTCGGCGGTGGGCGGTCATGTGACCCGCTACAAGGTGGGCGACGTAGTGGGCGTCGGCTGTCTGGTGGATTCGTGCCAGACCTGCCCGTCCTGCGACGAAGGGCTGGAACAATTCTGCGAGAACGGTTGGACCGGGACCTACAATTCCGCCACCCCGGACGCGCCGGGCCATACCTTGGGCGGCTATTCCCAGCGCATCGTGGTGCATGAACGCTTTGTCCTGAAGATCACCCACCCGCAGGAACAATTGGCGGCGGTGGCGCCGCTTTTGTGCGCCGGCATCACCACCTATTCGCCGTTACGCCACTGGGGCGCCGGTCCGGGCAAGAAGGTGGGGATCGTCGGCATCGGCGGTTTGGGCCATATGGGGATCAAGCTGGCCCACGCCATGGGGGCGCATACCGTGGCCTTCACCACGTCCGAAACCAAGCGTCAGGATGCCCTGAAGCTGGGGGCCGACGAGGTGGTCATTTCCAAGAATCCCGACGACATGGCCCAGCATGCCGGCAGCTTCGACTTCATCTTGGACACCGTGGGGGCCAGCCACAACCTGGATGCCTATCTGGTGCTGCTGAAGCGCGACGCCACCATGTGTCTGGTGGGCGCACCGGAACATCCGCACCCGGCGCCCACCGTGTTCAACCTGATTCTGGGCCGCAAGGCCATTGCCGGATCGTTGATCGGCGGTCTGCCGGAAACCCAGGAAATGCTGGATTTCTGCGCCGCCAAGGGCATCACCGCCGATATCGAGATGATCCGTGCCCAAGATGTGGACGACGCCTATGAACGCATGCTGAAAAGCGATGTGAAGTACCGCTTCGTCATGGACATCGCGACGATGGGATGACCCCCCCCCCGTCAGGCATTGAGCAACGCCACCGTTCCCGTTGGGGGCGGTGGCGTTTTGTTTTTATTCTTCGGATTTCTGAGGGGCAGCTTGGGTCTGGCAGACGCCTTCTGCCTGCTCCTTGGCCTGCAAGGCGCGCAGACGGCGCTTCTGGTTCAGATAGCCGTAAAGCGCCACCGACGCGATGATGGTGATGAAGGTGCCCAGGATCTTCCATTTGTGGTCGCCCAGCCAATCTTCCAGCACCTGTCCCAGGAAGAAGCCGCCCCAGGCGAAGCTGTGGGCCCAGATGATGGCGGCGATGGCGTTCAGAAACAGATAGCGCAGGCGGTTGATGCCGGCGATGCCGATGACGAAAGGCGCGATGTTGCGCACGCCATAGATGAAACGGAAGGACAGGATGAACAAGGTCGGGTGGGTTTTGACCAACTGGAAGGCCCAGTCGATTTTCGATCCCAGGGTCGGCCAGCGGTTCAACAGCGGCGTGCCGTATCGCCGGCCGATGTAATAATAAAGCTGGTCGCCGGCGAAGCTGCCGCAAAAGGCGGCCAAGGCGATCATCTCCACGTTGATTTTGTAACTGCCTTCCGAGGCGATGATGCCGGCGATCAGCACCACCGTCTCGCCCTCGACGAAGGTCCACACCAAGATGGTGGGATACAGCAAAAAGCCGTATTCGGTCAGGATCAGGTCCAGGACCTGGGCCGGCGACCCCAGCTTGTTCAGGGCCGTCACCAAGGCCGCGATAGCGGCGATCAGGACCAAGGCGCCAAGGGCGATTAAAACGCGACGGAGCTTTGACGACATCGGTACCAATCATCCTTGGCGACAGAACGTGCAATACAACGGGCGGGGTGGGGGCACGTCAACGACCAATCGCAGGCTTTCGCCGAATTGTAACGGACCCCGGCCCTTCAGCGTATGATCTCGGTCAACGCTTCCTTCTTTTCAATCTCTTTGACGAAATGAACCAATTCGTAATCCAACGCGTCGCGGATGGACAGCATGCCCACCGGCTTGCCGCCTTGGACCACCGGCATGTGGCGGAACCCGTGGTCGTGCATGATGTGCAGCGCGTGCAGCAACGGCCGGTCCGGGGCGATGGTGGACAATTTCGACGACATCACCTGATCCAAGGTGGTGGTGTCGGGGTCGCGGCCTTCGGCCAGGACCCGGAACAGGCCGTCGCGTTCGGTGAAGATGCCGGCCAGGACACCGTCGTCGACGATGACGATGGCGCCGATCTTACGCTTCGCCATTTCCAAAGCCGCCTGACGGACGGTGGCGGTGTGGGGCAGGGCGACCACGGATTGGTTCTTGATGACGTCCTTGATCTGACGCGACGACATGTTGGACTCTCCCATTTGTTTTTGGCGGGCCGTCTTGTGATGCGGCCGCTGCCAAAATCCCGTATCGGGCGGGGAGGCGTCAATCAGGAATTATGATTTCGGTATGTTGTTGCTCAGCTTTGACGCGGGGCGATGCGGGTGACGTGGCCCATCTTGCGGCCGGAACGCGCCTCGGCCTTGCCGTACAGGTGCAGTTTGGCGCCCGGTTCCTTCAGGAAATCCAGCCAGCGATCGACGTCGGAACCGATCAGATTGGTCATCACCGCGTCGGAATGACGCTCGGGGCTGCCCAGCGGCAGACCGCAGACGGCGCGGATGAATTGTTCGAACTGGTCGGTGACGCAGGCATCCATGGTCCAATGCCCGGAATTGTGCGGGCGCGGCGCCATTTCGTTGACCAGCACGTCGCCTGACTTGGTGACGAACATTTCCACCGCCAACAGGCCGACCAGTTCCAGTTCCTCGGCCGCCTTCAACGCCACCTGCATGGCCCGTTCGCCCAAGGGGGCGGAAATGGGGGCGGGGATGGTGGTGGTGTCCAAGATGTGGTTGGTGTGGACGTTCCACGCCGGGTCGAAGGTGGCGCACACGCCGTCCAGACCACGGGCGACGATGACCGAGATTTCACCGGCGAAGTCGATGAAGCCTTCCAGCACCGCCGACGCGCCGTCCATGCCGGCCCAGGCTTCGGCCAGATCGGTCTTGGGGCCGATCTTCACCTGCCCCTTGCCGTCATAGCCCAGACGCGTGGTCTTCAGCACCGCCGGACGGCCGATGCGGTCCACCGCCGCTTCCAGATCAGCCAGGGAATTGATTTCCGCCCACGGCGCGGTGGCGATGCCGATACCGTTGAAGAAGCTTTTTTCGCTGATACGGTCCTGGGCCACTTCCAGCACCTTCCACGACGGTCGGACCGGCACCAGCGAGGTCAACAGCTTGACCGACAGGGCCGGCACGTTCTCGAACTCGAAGGTGACCACGTCGACGGCCTTGGCAAAGGCTTCCAGCGCCGCCAGATCGTCATAGGCGGCCACCGTGGCCGCTGCCGCCACCTGTTGGGTGGGGCTGTCGGCTTCCGGGGTGAAGACATGGACGCGATAGCCCAGCCGAGCCGCCGCCAAAGCCGCCATGCGGCCCAACTGGCCGCCGCCGATGATGCCGATGGTGCCGCCGGGGGCCAAAGGTGCGCTGGTCATGCTTGTCTCAGACGATCAGATGGGGGTTTTCGGGATCGACCGGCTTTTCGGCCACGGAATCGGTCTGGCGCTGGCGCCAGTCTTCCAGACGCTGGGCCAGGGCCGGGTCCATCAAGGCGATGATGGAAGCGGCCAACAGGCCGGCATTGGTGGCGCCGGCCTTGCCGATGGCCAAGGTGCCCACCGGTACGCCGCCGGGCATCTGGACGATGGAATGAAGGCTGTCGACGCCTTTCAGCACCCGGCTTTCCACCGGCACGCCCAGCACCGGCAGGCAGGTCATCGCCGCCGCCATGCCCGGCAGGTGGGCGGCGCCGCCGGCCCCGGCGATGATGACCTTGAGCCCGCGGCCCTTGGCGCTGCTGGCGTAATCGTACAGGCGCTTGGGGGTGCGGTGGGCGGAAACCACGCGGGTTTCGTAGGCGACGCCCAGTTCGGCAAGGATTTCGACGGCGTGACGCATGGTCTCCCAGTCCGACTGGCTCCCCATGATGATGCCGACAAGGGCGGTTTTTTCGCTCATTTCCGTCTGTTTCCCGGCCAGGAAAAGCAGGGATTATAGAAATCGGCGGAACGCGTGCAAGCATTGCTTTGCTTATGCTATGCTGTGCGTCAGAATCCGGAAGAAACCGGGGGCGTCATGAGCGACGATTATCGCACGGAACGGGTGCGGCCGACCAACATGATCCAGGCTTTGGGGCGTGACTTCCCCGAAGGCCAAAGGCGGCATTTGCCGCCTCATGCCTACGAGGCGCCGGGGCAGAAGCTTCCCCACAATCCCGACGATGCCGCCTCGGTGCTGGGGCTGCCGGCCGATCAGCTTTCCTCCCAAGTCTTGCAAGCGCTGTTGCCTTTGCTGTCGGAACTGGAACGGCTGCGCTGGAAAGAGCGCCAGAACGACCGTCGGCAGGCCTGGCTGGAAAACCAGGCCGACCGGCATTCGGTGGTCCCGTGCTTGACCCGGCGCGCCTTCATGCGCGAAACCGATGTCTTCCTGTCGGGGGGCGGGCATGGCGTGGTCGCCTTGATCCAGGTCGCCGGCATCGAGGCGCTGCGGCAATTGCACGGTCTGGCCGCCGGTGAAGGGGCGTTGCGCCATATCTGCGCCACCATCATCGGGGCCTTGCGCAATACCGATATTGTCGGCTGTCTGGGCGGGTCGGATTTCGCCCTGCTGATGCCCGGTTCGGACGACGTCAACGCCCGGACCAAGCTGGACGAGATCCTGAACCATATGGGCGATCCGCCCTTCCAGTGGCTGGGCCAGCGCATCCCCTTGCAGCCGGCCTGCGGCCTGCATGTGTTGCAGGCGGGTGAAGGGGCGGAACAGGCGGTGGCCGCCGCCGACCGCAACCGACGGGGAATATTTTAGGCTTCCTTGGGCAACATCCGCAGGGACAGCGGTCCCAGCAGGGCGAAGCCCAGCATCACCGCCGCCATGGGCACGGCGGAATGGGCGTGCAGCAGGCCGACCAGGGCCGAGGCGCCGGCGCCGATGGCGAATTGCAGCATGCCCATCAAGGCCGAGGCGGTGCCGGCCACCGCGCCGCCCCGTGGTGCCATCACCAGGACCGAGGAATTGGGGGCGATGAAGCCGATGCAGGCGATGGTCAGGAACAAGGCGGGGGAGAAGGCGGCCAGACCGGCGAAATCGGTGGCGGCGATGGCCAGCAACAAGGCGGACAGGCCGATCTGTGCCACTTGCGCCACTACCAGCACCTTGTGGCGGTCCAGTTTGCCCAGGGCGCGGCCGTTCAACTGACCGGCGACGATGAAGCCGAAGGCATTGGCGCCGAAGAACCAGCCGAATTGGTCCAGCGGCACGTGGTGATACTGGATGAAGACGAAGGGCGAGCCGGAAATATAGGTGAACAGCCCGGCCATGCCGAACGACCCGGCCAGGGCGTAGCCCATGAACGAGCGGTCCACCAGCAACCGGCCGTAAGACACCAGGGCGCCCAACACGCCGACGCGACGACGCAGATGGGGCGGGTGGCTTTCCTTCAGCCAGAAATGCAGCAGCACCAGACACAACCCGCCCAGCACCGCCTGGGTGACGAAGATCGAGCGCCAGCCGAACCAGCCGATCAACGCCCCGCCCAGGATGGGGGCGACGATGGGGGCGCCGCCCATGACCAGCATCAACGAGGCATAGGCCCGCTGCATGTCCTGGGGCGGATAGACGTCGCGCACCATGGCGCGGCCGATGACGCCGCCGGCACAGGCGCCGATGGCCTGGACGAAACGGGCGATGGTGAAGGTCTCGATGTCGGTGGCCAACACGCAGGCCAGCGACGCCAGGGTATAAAAGCCCAGTCCGCCATAAAGCGGCAGCTTGCGGCCCCAGCCGTCGGAAATGGGGCCGTACAGTGCCGGACCAAAGGCGAAGCCGGCCAGGAAGGCGGCCAAGGTGATCTGGGCTTGTGCCGAGGTGGCGGCGAAGTCGGTTTGGATCACCGGCAGCGCCGGCAGATACATGTCGATGGCCAAAGGCGCCAGGGCGGTGAACACGCCCAGGATAATAACCATCAATCGCGATGGCGCGGTCATATCTTCATCTCGGGGCCAGATTCATGCCGGGTCAGGCGATGATGTCCGGGATCAGTTGGTTTTCCAGTTTGGTGATCTGATCCTTCAGGGAAAGCTTGCGCTTCTTCAGTCGTTGCAATTGCAACTGGTCCTGAAGGGGATCGGCGGAGATGCGGTTGATCACGTCGTCCAGATCGCGATGCTCGCTCAACAATTCCGCTAGTTCGCGGCGGATTTCTTCGATGTTTTCGTCGATCATTATGGATTGGCGACAAGTGATGGCATAAGCATTCTTGACACTAGCAGAACTTGATATGAAACGGTATGGGTAAGGTCATGCAATTCATGGCGGGGGTCCCATGTCCAAAACCAAGCGTATCGGCATCCTGACCAGCGGCGGCGACTGCGCCGGACTTAACGCGGCCTTGCGGGCGGTGGTGCATCGCGCCATTCGCGGCTATGGCTGGAAGGTGTTCGGTATCCGCGACGGTTCCCTGGGGCTGATGAACCGGCCCTTGAACTTCGTGGAATTCGACCTGTCGGTGGCGTCCGGCGAGATGTTGCGCATGGGCGGCACCATCTTGGGCACCATCAACAAGGGCGATCCCTTCGCCTATCCCATGCCCGACGGCACCACCAAGGACCGGTCGCAGGATTTCGTCGACGGCTACAAGGAATTGGGGCTGGACGGCCTGATCGTCATCGGCGGCGACGGTTCCATGCGCATCTTGAACAAGCTGTGCAAGCAAGGCGGCGTGCCCATGGTCGGCATCCCCAAGACCATCGACAACGACGTCGCCCACACCGACTATGCCATCGGCTATGTCACCGCGCTGGGCGTGGCCACCGAGGCCATCGACCGTCTGGCCCCGACGGCGGCCAGTCACCACCGGGTGATGATCTTGGAATTGATGGGCCGTGACGTCGGCCATATCGCGCTTTCCTCGGGGATCGGTGGCGGTGCCGACGTCATCCTGATCCCGGAAATCCCCTATACCATGGACGGCATCGTCAACAAATTGGCCGAGGTCAACCGCGAAGGCCGGAACCACGCCCTGGTGGTGGTGGCCGAAGGCTGCAAGACCGAAACCGGTATTCCGGTCACCCAGATGCAAGCCGATGGCGAAGCCCGTTACGGCGGCATCGGCCAATATCTGGCCGCCAAGCTGGGCAAGTTGATCGAGGCGGAAACCCGCGTCACCGTGCTGGGCCATGTACAGCGTGGCGGCACCCCGGGCATGCGCGACCGTCTGGTGGCCTCGGCTTTCGGTGTTCATGCGGTGGATCTGATCGCCCAGGGCAAGATGGACCGCATGGTCGCCTGGCAGCATGGTCAGGTGGTGGACGTGCCCATCGCCGAAGTGGCGGGGATCACCCGTGCCGTCGATCCCTTCGGCACCATCGCCCACACGGCCCGCGGTTTGGGCATCTATATTGGCGAAATGAAGGCGTAATTTACTGTCTGCGCGGGCGCCCACCAGCGCCCGCGCTTTTTTTGCATTTCGAAAATAAGCAAACCCGCGCGGAAAGCTGGCTTGAGCACGGGTTTCCATATTCAAATCGGGGAAAAGTACACCGAGGCAAAGCCGAGGGACTTTTTTCTCGGGCGACTATTCTCCCCAGCGGTTGATGCCGGCATCCAGGCCGAACAGGTCAAGCGCCCGGCCGACACTGTGTTCCACCATGTCGTCCAGGTTTTGCGGCTTGGCGTAAAAGGCGGGCAGGGGGGGCGCGATCACCGCCCCCATTTCCGACAGCGCCAGCATGGTGCGCAGATGGCCGGTGTGCAGCGGCGATTCGCGCACCATCAGCACCAGACGGCGGCGTTCCTTCAAGGTGACGTCGGCGGCGCGGGTCAGCAGCGAGGTGGTCACCCCACTGGCGATCTCGCTCATCGAGCGGATGGAACACGGCGCCACCAACATGCCCAGCGTGCGAAACGACCCCGAGGCCGGGGCGGCGGCGATGTCTTCGGCCTTGTGCCAGTGATCGGCCAGGGCGCGCAGCTCGGCCACCTTCATCTTGGTCTCGTGCGCCAGGGTGATCTCGGCCGCCTTGCTGACCACCAGATGGGTTTCGATCCCTAATCTGCGCAAGGCGTGCAGCGCTGCGATGCCATAGACGATGCCCGAGGCGCCGCTGATGCCGACGATCAGGCGACGGGGCTGGCGGGAAGGGGTGTCAGTCATATGAATTTTCTCCGCCGGGCTGAGAAAGTGGGTTGCCTTCGCAGGCGCAATAGGTCATAAAACGCAATTTTTTTGCTGACATCTGGGCGGCGGCTATCATAATCTAACCTTCTTAGCCCATATTCAGGGAGGATTGTAATGAGCCTTCAGGACCGGATCGAGTCTTTGAAAGCCCGCCATGCTGCGATTGATTCCGCTATTCAGATGGAAACGCGCCGCCCCCTGCCCGACGAGGCGCAGATCGCCGATTTGAAGCGGCAAAAGCTGCGTATCAAGGACGAATTGTCTCGTTTCAGCACAGCCAGTCCACACTGACCCTGGCTTCGATCAAAATCGATGGTGACGCCCGTTGGCCCACAGGCTGGCGGGCGTCTTGTTTTTTGGAATTGGTGTAATGGATTGATATTTTATTTCCGCATTCCGGTGTCGAAATTCAGTATTCAGACGACATTTTGTGGCGTCCGCTTGTCGCTAACTGCTTTTGTATTGCATTTCGCTTGATTGGGGCTTTGCAAAAATTTCGCGACTGGTGCATCTTGGCCGCCGCGAAGGAAAGGGCTGGACCCCGACCACGCGAACAGTTCGTTTAAGCAGAGGGAACGGCACCAATGAACAACGCGTATGAACTGGCCCACGAGCGCTCGCTGAAGGACCCCGAAGGGTTCTGGGCTGAAGCCGCCAAGGACATCAGCTGGTATAAGACCTGGGACAAGGTGCTGGATGATTCCCGCAAGCCGTTCTATCGCTGGTTCCCCGGTGGCGAGGTCAATACCTGCTACAACGCGGTGGACCGCCATGTGGAAGCCGGCCGCGGCGCCCAGGCCGCCATCATCTATGACAGCCCGGTGACCGACACTGTTCTGACCATCACCTATTCCGAACTGCAGGACCAGGTGTCCAAGTTCGCCGGCCTGCTGCGCGGCCTGGGCGTGGGCAAGGGTGACCGCGTCATCGTCTACATGCCCATGGTTCCCGAAGCGGTGGTCGCCATGCTGTCCTGCGCCCGTCTGGGCGCGGTGCATTCGGTGGTGTTCGGCGGCTTCGCATCCAACGAATTGGCCACCCGCATCAACGACGCCCAGCCCAAGGTCATCGTTTCGGCCAGCTGCGGTATCGAAACCGCCCGCGTCATCCCCTACAAGCCGCTGCTGGACCATGCCATCGAACTGGCGGACCACAAGCCGGCCCACACCGTCATCCTGCAGCGTCCGCAGGTGGTCGCCGAGATGATTGCCGGCCGCGACGTGGACTGGAACGACGCCGCCAAGGCCAGCCCGGCCGAGTGTGTCGCCGTCGCCGCCACCGACCCGCTGTACATCTTGTACACCTCGGGCACCACCGGTCAGCCCAAGGGCGTGGTCCGTGACAATGGCGGCCACATGGTGGCGCTGAAGTGGACCATGAAGAACATCTACAACATCGAACCGGGCCAGGTGTTCTGGGCCGCGTCCGACGTGGGTTGGGTGGTCGGCCATTCCTATATCTGCTATGCGCCCCTGCTGCACGGTGCCACCACCGTGGTTTACGAAGGCAAGCCGGTGGGCACCCCCGATGCCGGCGCCTTCTGGCGGGTCATCGACCAGCACAAGATCACCGCGCTGTTCACCGCGCCCACCGCCTTCCGGGCCATCAAGCGCGAAGATCCCAACGCCGACCTGTTGAAGAAGTACGACATGAGCAGCCTGAAGGCGCTGTTCCTGGCCGGCGAGCGTTCGGACCCCGACACCATCAAGTGGGCGCAGACCAACCTGAACGTCCCGGTGGTCGACCACTGGTGGCAGACCGAAACCGGTTGGGCCATCGCCGCCAACTGCCTGGGTCTGCACGAATTCCCGGTCAAGCCCGGTTCGCCCACCAAGGCCGCCCCGGGGTGGGATCTGCAGGTCCTGGACGAAGGCCATCACCAGTGCAAGCCCGGCGTCACCGGTTCGCTGGTGGTCAAGCTGCCGCTGCCGCCTGGCACCTTCTACACCCTGTGGAACGCCGAACAGCGCTTCTTCGACAGCTACCTGGCCGAATATCCCGGTTTCTATAAGACCGCCGACGCCGGCATGATCGACGAAGACGGTTACGCCTATGTGATGAGCCGCACCGACGACATCATCAACGTCGCCGGCCACCGTCTGTCCACCGGCCAGATGGAAGAAGTCCTGGCCAGCCACCCCGACGTGGCCGAATGCGCCGTCATCGGCGTCGCCGACCAGTTGAAGGGCCAGCTGCCGCTGGGCTTCATCTGCCTGAAGGCCGGGGTCACCAAGTCCGACGACGACGTGATCAAGGAAGTGGTCAAGCTGGTGCGTGAAGTCATCGGCCCGGTTGCCGCCTTCAAGAGCTGCACCGTGGTCAAGCGTCTGCCCAAGACCCGTTCCGGCAAGATCCTGCGTGGCACCATGCAGAAGATCGCCGACAACCAGGATTACAAGATGCCGGCCACCATCGACGATCCGGCGATCTTGGAAGAAATCGACGAATCCTTGCAAAGCATCGGCTATTCCAAGGCCCGCACCGAGGCGGTGGAATAATCAGCTTGCCGTGATCATGGAAGGGGGGCTTCGGCCCCCCTTTTTATTTGTGCTTGGAAAACAGGTCGATGGTCTTGCAGATCAGGCTGCCGATGGGGCGCGGCTTGGGATCGGACAGGGTCTGGGTCAGGAAGTCGTGGACCGCCTTGGCGGCGTCCTTTTCCGCCGTCATCGCCACTTGGGCGCCGCGCTTTTCCATATGCTTGACGAAGCCGTCGCCGGCCGACAGGGTGATCACCACGTCGATACCGTCCAACGGGTGCGGCCCGCCGCTTTCCTCGACATAATGGATGACCTGGTCGCTGGGCAATTCGATGCGTTGGGCCGCGGAAATCTGGGCGTTTTCGTCCACGCTGTAGATCAGCCACTTCTTGGCCCGCCCGGCGTGGCCGCTGACCGATTGGAAATCGGAACTGGCGACGGCAATCTTCATGCCTAAAATCTCCGCAAAAAATGATGTGCTTAGATTATGGGCCGCATGGCCATTGGGCAAGTGTGCCATTATGATACGTAGGTTATCGATTTCGATCGCCAAATAGTGCATCTTGTCGCAAGCCCCCCAGAACGCCGTCTAACCGGTTGAAGGAGAAACCACGTGCCCATTCGCATCCTGATCGCCGAGGATCAGTTGCTCGTGCGCCAGGGGTTGGCCGCTTTGTTGAAGGCCGAGGACATTCAGATCGTCGGCGAGGCCGAAGACGGCGCCGCCGCCGTCGACATGGCCAAAAGCCTGCGTCCCGACATCGTCTTGATGGATTTGTCCATGCCGGTGCTTGACGGCGTCGAGGCGACCCGTCGGTTGAAGCGTGCCGCGCCGCAAATCAGGGTGTTGATCCTGACCGTGGCCAATTGCGAACGTCGGGTGGCCGAGGCCCTGGCCGCCGGCGCCGATGGTTATGCGTTGAAGCGTCTGGGGCACGAGGAATTGATGGCGGCCATCAATTCGGTGCGCATGGGCCGCCAATATCTGGGGCCGGGTCTGGACATCGAGCAGGTGCGCGACCATCTGGACGGCGGCGAGGCCAATGTTCCGGCGCTGACCGCCCGCGAGTTGGAAGTGTTGCGCTTGATCGCCCAGGGGCTGAAAAACCGCGAGATCGCCGACACCTTGTCCATCGCCATCAAGACGGTGGAAACCCATCGCACCAAGATCATGCAAAAGCTGGATCTGCACAATTCGGCGGAACTGGCCACTTACGCCATCCGCCGGGGGCTGATCGAATAATCAAATCCGTCCGGCTTAATCCGGATTGGACCCGGTGATCCCGGCCAGGATGGCGGTGCGGGCCGCTTCCGTGCGGTTGCTGACCGCCAGTTTGCGGAAGATGTTGCGCAAATGCGCCTTCACCGTCACTTCCTGCAAATCCAGGGCGCGGGCGATCACCTTGTTGGGGGCGCCGTCGACGATCAGTGAACCGCCCCGGGTTTGCCGG
>DISD01000057.1 GCA_002435715.1 Rhodospirillaceae bacterium UBA6219 | reverse complement strand
TCCAAGCACGGCTTCTGGCTGGCGATCCCCACGACCGCCGCCGGGACCGGCGCCCGAGGCAAGCGCATGACGCCCGGCCTGTGGGAGCAGATGCATGGTGCCTGGTTACGCTTCATCTACCGCCGCGGCGCCCCCTCGCTGCTGGTGGCGGATAACATGCGGGCACGGACCGGGAAACGGGGCGGTTTCGCCCATGGCAGCGCCTCGGCGCTCCGCACCGGACGCGGACTGGCCACGGTGGTGATGTTCATCCTGGTGCCGCAGGTAAACCTGAAAAAGCGCCTGGACGTGGATGCCGCCGCCGAAAGGTGGGCTTCGGCGCTGCCGGATATGATCGTCAGGAACTGGCGGAATTAGGATCCGTAACCGGCGCCATCCCGGCCACGCTATAGCTGGTGCGTTTGCTGCCGCCCGGATTGCGGACCAGAATGCCCCGTTCCAATAGGTCATTGATGTCGCGTTGGGCGGTGTCGACCGAGCATTTGCCGATGGCGGCCCACTTCTTGGCGGAAAGATTGCCCTCGAATCCGTCCATGAAGCGATTGAGGATGGCCTTCTGCCGGGCCGACATCGGCTCGGAGGTGAAGCGCCGCCAGAACTCGGCTTTGCCCAGCACGCCCTGGGCCGCCACTTCGGCGGCATCGATAGCCCGGCCATAGCATTGGACGAACCAGGACAGCCACGCGGTGACGTCAAGGCTACCGCGCTGGGTCCGTTCCAGGATTTCGTAGTAATGGCTGCGCTCACGCTGGATCTGCGCCGACATGCTGTAGAAGCGCTGGCCCGTGCCCTCCATCTGGGCCAGGGCGAGATCGGCGATGGTGCGGGCAATGCGGCCATTGCCGTCGTCGAACGGGTGGATTGTCACGAACCACAGATGGGCGATGCCACTGCGCAGCAGGCCGTCCATTGGTGGGGGTTGATTGAACCATGCCAGAAACTGTTCGATTTCGCTCCCGACCCGGTTGGCCGGTGGGGCTTCATAATGGACTTTGGGGCGTTCAATCGGGCCGGACACCACCTGCATCGGGCCGGCACTGTCGGTGCGCCAGTCGCCAATGGTGATCTTGTGCAACCCGGACCACCCGGTCGGGAAGAGCGCGGCATGCCAGCCGAACAGCCGTTGCTGTGCCAGGGGCGAAGTATGGTTGCGCAGGGCATCGAGCATCATCTCGACGATGCCGTCGATTTTGCGATCCGGGGGCAGCATGCCGCCGTCCGGCAGCCCTAAACGCCGGGCGACCGAAGAGCGGACGCTGGCCATATCCAGCCGTTCGCCTTCGATCTCCGAGGTCTTGATCACGTCTTCGGTGGTGGCCCGGAGTTCCGCCTCGCACTGAAGGTCGAAACCGAGACGCTGCATCTGACCAAGCAGATGGCCCTGCTTGTGGCGGGCGTCCGCCAGGGGCATCAGCAACGCTTGGGCATCCCAGCGAAATTGGGGCCAGTCGTCTTCTCTCCAGATGTACACGCCATATTCTCCGCAGAAGTTACGGAGAATATGGCGTCATTCGCCGCAGGCAGCAATGCAATTCACCGCACATGATGCGGAGAATATTGGGTCATTCGCCGCATGAGCGGGTATTCGAGGTCGGGAAAGCATGCCCAGCGTCCGCGAACAGATCCTTGCCGCCCTGCTGGCGCGGCTGGAAACCGTGCCCGGCGCCACCGCCAAGCGGGAAGCGCCGTTGCCCGAAACAGTCACCGCCGGTGGGCTGATTATCCTGCGCGATGGCGATCCTGGCGACCCCGAGGTGGTGCTGTCGCCGGTCTCCTACCTGTGGGAACACCAGACCGAGATCGAGGTCATCCTCCAGCGCGGCCAGGACGATGATAGCGCTACGCTGGATACCTTGTTGATGGCCGTGGGCAACGCCCTGGCTGCCGACCGTTCCCTCGGTGGTCTGGCCGAGTGGCTGGACTGGGGCGCACCAAAGACATCAGGCCTCGCCATCGACGGCGCCGCGTCCCTGCGCGGCGCCGCGGTGCCCGTCACCATCCATTACGCCAGCCCAGATCCGCTGGGCTGATTCCAATCCATCAAGGACTCAGATCATGGGCAAGACGCGCGCTTACGGCGCCGATTGCGTGCTGCTGGCTGCCTTCGAGGCGAGCTACGGCGTGCCTCCGGCCGACGGCTACACCCGGCTTTCGTTCAAGGAATGCGCGTTGGGGGCCGAGCGCCCGCTGGGCTACGACCCGCTCCTGGGCCAGGGCCGCGACGCCCAGGATCCCTATTACGAGGCGGTCAAGGACGAGGGCGATGTCGGCGTGCCGCTCGACGTGCGGGCGCTGGGGTTCTGGCTGAAGGGGCTGTTCGGCGCTCCCGCCACCTCGGGCGACGCCAACACCGCTTTTACCCATGTGTTCACTTCGGGCTTCGATCTGCCCAGCCTGGCCCTGGAAATCGGCCACGCCAAACTGGCCAGCCCTAAGTTCTTCCGCCATGCCGGGGCAAAGCTGGACAAGCTGTCCTTCGACATGGCCCGCAGCGGTTCGGCCAACGGCAGCATCGCCGTCATCGCCCAGGGCGAGGTGGAGACCACCAGCACCATCGACGCCACCCCGGCCAGCTTTGCGCTCAAGCGGTTCAGCCAGGGCAGCGGTACCATCCGTGTCGGCGGCGGGCAACTCGCCAACGTTGTCGGCGGCAAGCTGTCCTTTTCCAATAACCTGGAGCGGGTCGAGACCATCCGCGCCGACGGCCTGATCGACGGCGTGGACGAGACCGAGGCCACCGCCGAAGGCTCGATCGACATCCGCTTTGGCACCGACACCACGCTGACCGCCGCCATCGCCGCCGAAAGCCCGGTGGAGATGGAATACGGCTTCACCATCCCGGGTTCGGACTTTGCCCTGACCTTCCATTTGCCCCGCGTCTTTCTGCCCAAGAAGAAGCAGGAGATCAAAGGCCCCGGCGGCATCCAGGCCAGCTACGACTGGCGGGCCGCCCGCGATCCGGTGGCCGGCTATCTGCTGCGGGTCACCCTGGTCAACGACGTGGCGGGGTACGAATCATGATTCGCCTGACCATCCCCAAGGAACCCTACTGGATCGATCTGCCCCACGGCGTACGGGTGTTCGTCCGTCCCCTGACCACGGCGGTGTATGAGGCCGCCAGGGCGCGGGGCTGGCGCATGGCCCGCGCCATCGCCGCCGAGCATGCCGATCTGAAGGCGGCCGGGGCCGATATCACCGGCCTGCCGGACCTGTCCGACGAAGACGCCCTGGCCGGGCTGTCGCAAATGCTGTTCGCCCAGGGGCTGGCCCGGTCGGCCATCACCAAGTGGGACGGTGTGCTGGACGGCGACGATCAGCCTGCCGAAATCACCGACACCGCCATCGCCGACCTGATGCAGTTGCCCCGCATGGCGGAGGGCTTCGTCGTCCAATACACCGCAACCCACGAAGCGGTGATCGCCGAGGGAAACGCCTCCAGGCCCGCGCCGAATGGCACTTCGGCGGCGGGCCGGAATACTGCCGAGGCTGCAGCGGAAACTGCGACTGCCCCTATGAGCGCCACGCCCCCGTGACCGAAGCAGGCTGGCAAGCCTGGGAACTCCTGGCCGGCTCCATTGGAACCATCCGTCTCGGCCCCCGTGGCGGCATCACCGGCCTCGACCTTCCGGCTCTGCTGATCCAGGCCGAGGCCCTGGGTTACGACCAGCCGTTGCTGGCGCAGCTGCTGCCTTTCGCCGAGCGGGGAATGGTGGCCGGTTCCGCCAAGGTTCAAACCGAGACCTGACCGATGGCCACCAAATCCGTCTCCATCCGCCTGTCTTTGCAGGACGGCGAAACCGTCCGCCGTGCCCTGCTGAAGCTGGGCGAAGATGGCCAGCAGGCTTTGGCGCGGATCGAAGGGGCGGCGCAACCGGCTTCCCGGTCGCTGCTGGCCATCAATGCCGCCAGCCAGGACATACAGGGCGGCATGGCGGCTTTCGCCTCGCGCCTCGGCCCCATCGGTTCGGTGATGATGGCGCTGGGGCCGACCGGGCTGGCGGCGGGCGCGGCCATCGGCCTGTTCGGCAAGGCCATGGTCGAGTCCACCATCAAGGTGGAAAGCCTGGAGGCCCGGCTCAAAGGTCTGGTGGGCGCCGCGGCCCTGACCGAAACCACCTCGTATCTCTATGCCCAGGCTCAGAAGACCGGCACCGCCCTGGAAACGGTGATCGGCGCCTATTCCCGTCTGGCCGCGTTGCAGAAGGCCGGAATCATCACCACTGGCGAGAGCCGGGCGCTGCTGGAGGGCTTCCAGTCCACCGCCATCGCACTGGGCGCCTCGTCCGAGCAGTTGGAGCAGTCGCTGTTCGGTCTGGCCCAGGGGTTGTCGTCCGGCACCTTGCGCGCAGAGGAGCTGAACCAGATCGTCGAACCCATGCCGGGGCTGCTGCAGGCGCTGGATCGTGCCGCCGGGCTGCCCTCAGGTGGCTTCCGGCAGATGGTGACCCAAGGCAAGGTCACAGCGGACTTCTTCCGCGACACCCTGATCAAGGCGCTGAAGGGCTTTGATGCCGCGGCCCTGGAGAGTGCCGACACCGCCGAGCGGGCCTTCACCCGCATGGCCAATGCTTGGCAGGGCTTCACCAATGCGCCCTGGCTGCGCGGCATCCTTTCCGGCGGTGCCAATGTAGGTGCCGCCACGCTGGAGTCTCTGACGCCGGGGGACAATTCCCTCAAGACCCGTCTGGCCGCTCTCGATAAGCGCATCGCTGCCCTTGGTGGCGAGCAGGCGCTCGACAAGCCTTTGCCGGCCGGCACCCATTCGGTGGTGGTGCAGGCGGTCAGGGAGGAGAACGAGGAACTGCGTCGTCTGCTGGCCGAGCGCCAGGTGATTTCCGACGATCTCGACGAGATCACCCGCAAGCGGGCGGGCATGGAAGCCCATGCCAAGATGCAGCGCGACCAGGTCCGCGCCGAACAGCGCGAGCCCACCTATGTGGAGAAGCTGGCAGACCTGAAGTTCGAGGTGGAATGGCAGGAGAAACTCAACGCGGCGCGCGCCGCCGGCAACGCAGAATTCACCCGCACCAAAGCCCAGTACGATGCGGCGAAGGGCTTTCGCCAGCTTGAAAAGGAACTGTTCCAGCAGGGCGGCGTCTATCGCACCCCGGCCAAGGAGCAGGAAATCCTCGACATGTTGGCCCGCGAGGCCCAGGCCAAGGGCGCGGGCGAGATGTCCGCCCAGGCCCAGGCCGAGGTGCTGGGCCTCGACATCCAGGCCCGTGGCCAGGAGCGCCTTGCCCTAGCGGCCCACGAGGGTGGCCGTGCCCAGATCGACGCGGCCCGCGCCGCCAAGGTACTCGAGTTCGCTTTCAAGAACGGCGGTGTCGCCGTCGCCGCCTATGACCAGGCGCTTCGCCGGATCGACGACGCCAAGCTGCTGGGGCAGAAGAACGGCCTGATCCGGTCGCTGGAGCAGGAATCCGCCGCTAACGACCGGCTGGCCGAGGCCGCTAAGGGCTCGGTGGCCGACATCATTCTGGCGGAACGGACCAACTGGCTTGCCGAGCAGGCGGCCAAAGGTCTGACCGATGCCAATGGCGAACTGGCTCAGTCCTATGCCCAGGTGCAGAAGTCCCGCGCCAACAGCGAAGTGGCTCGTGCCGTCGCCGATCTGGAGCGCGAGATCGACGCCCAAATGCGGCTGGCCGAGGCGGTGCGCAGCGGCGACCGCAACCGTGCCCGCGACGTCACCATCGACACCGACGTGGCCAAATTCGCCCGCAGCCATAAGCTGGCCGAGGACGATCCCCGGGTGGGCGAGTATCGGGCAGCCCGGTCACGCCAGTACGCCGAGGCGGTCAAGGACGAGGCCCAGCAGACCAATCTGGCCTACGACGCCACCCTGCGGTTCAAGGACGAACTGGCGAAGCTGAACGAGCAACGGGCCAGCGGCGCCTTGTCGGAGGAAGCCTACGCCCGCCGCTACAAGGAGCTGGAGCAGGACAAACTGGCCGCCAGCCGCGACTGGCAGGATGGGGCGATCCGGGCGGTGCGAGCCTATGTGGATGAGGCCAGCAACGCTGCGGCCTCTGCCGAGCGGGCCATGTCCGGGGCGTTGCGGGCCAGTGAGGATGCCTTCGTCAAATGGGCCACCACCGGAAAGTTGGCCGGGCAGGATCTGTTCAACAGCCTGGCCGAGGAAGCTTTGCGCGCCGCATGGCGCATGGCGGTGGTGGCGCCCTTGTTCGGCGGGGCCAGCGGTGGGCTGTTTGGCGGCATGATCGCCAGTGTCGGCAGTTTCTTCTCTGGCGCCGGATCCTCCGGGGCCAGCAGCGGCGGCTCGGTGCCGGTCCCCGATACCGGCAATTTCGCCATCGCCCATACCGGCGGCCTGATCGGTCTCGACCGGCTGGTGACCAAGTCCTACAGCGCCTCGGTGTTTGCCGGGGCGCCCAAATACCACACCGGCGGTCTGGTGGCGGGCGAACGCCCGATCATCGCCCGTGTCGGCGAGGGAGTGTTCACACCCCGGCAAATGGATAATGCCGACCGCCTGCTGGGGACTGCACTGTCCCGTCCGGCAGCGGCCAACGTCCAGGTCACCGTCCACAACAATGCGGGCAACACCGAAGCCAAGGCCCAATGGTCCCAAGGGGCGGATGGCGGCGTCCAGATCGACATCTTCGTCGAGGAGATCGAGGGCCGGATGAGCCGCCGCATCGGTCGCGGCGAAGGCATGGCCCCAGTGCTGGAGCACCGCTATGGGCTTAATCCGGCAGCGGGAAGCTATCGATGACCACCCTCGTTCACTGGCCCGACCGGCTGCCGCTGCCGACCTACGACGGCTATGCCCTGGAGCCCGAGGCTGCCGTCACCCGCACCGACATGGAGGCGGGACCGGCCCGGCAGCGGCGACGCTTCACCCAGGCCCCCACCCGCATTCCGGTGCGGTGGCGGATGTCGCCGATCGAGTTTGCCACCTTCGAGGCATGGTTCCGCCTGAAGCTGGCCGATGGCGCCGAGTGGTTTGCGGTCGACCTGCTGAGCGGTATCGGCATCGCCAGCCACGAGGCCCGCTTTCCCGGCCAAAGTGGTTCGCCCTATCGCGCAGTTCCCGGCCGGGGCGGCACCTGGATCGTCACCTCGGCGCTGGAAGTGCGCAGGCTGCCCCTGCTCGACGAGGGGGCGCTCGACATCATTCTGTCCGAGGACGTGCCGGTCCTGTTCGC
>DISD01000035.1 GCA_002435715.1 Rhodospirillaceae bacterium UBA6219 | reverse complement strand
CCAACTCGCTGCTGGACATCGTGGTCTTTGGTCGTGCCGCTGCCCTGCGTGCCGCCGCCACCCTGAAGCCCGGCACCGCCCACAAGCCGCTGCCGGCGGACTCGGCCGATCTGGCGCTGTCGCGCTTCGATCGTCTGCGCAACGCTTCGGGCTCCATGCATACCAGCGAAATCCGTCTGGCCATGCAAAAGACCATGCAGAACGACGCCGCGGTGTTCCGCACCTCGAAGTCGCTGGCGGAAGGCGTCCAGAAGATGGGCGAAGTCGCCTCGACCCTGCCGCAGCTGAAGATCAACGACCGTTCCACCGTGTGGAATTCGGATCTGGTCGAAGCTTTCGAGCTGGAAAACCTGATGGATTGCGCCCTGGCGACCATCGTGTCGGCGGAAGCCCGTCACGAATCGCGCGGTGCCCACGCCCACGAGGATTATCCGGATCGCGACGACGTCAACTGGCAGAAGCACACCCTGGCCACCGTCAAGGACGGCAAGGTGAGCCTGGACTATCGTCCGGTGCACACCTACACGCTGACCGACGAGGTCGAGTACATCAAGCCGCAAAAGCGCGTGTACTAAGGCCGGACAAGGAGAGAAAGACATGGTCGAATTTTCCCTGCCCGCCAATTCCCGGGTGCAAGCCGGCAAGTCCCACAAGGCCGCCGCCGGCGCCAAGAACGTGAAGACCTTCAAGATCTATCGTTACGATCCGGATTCGGGTTCCAACCCGCGTCTGGACAGCTACGAGATCGATCTGGACAAGTGCGGTCCGATGGTTCTGGACGCGCTGTTGAAGATCAAGAACGAGATCGACTCGACTTTGACCTTCCGCCGCTCGTGCCGTGAAGGCATCTGCGGGTCGTGCGCCATGAATATCGATGGTTCCAATACCCTGGCGTGTTTGAAGCCCATCGAGGACATCAAGGGCGACGCCAAGATCTATCCGCTGCCGCACATGCCGGTGGTCAAGGATCTGGTTCCCGACCTGACCATCCCCTATGCCCAGTTGGCCTCGGTCAAGCCGTGGATGCAGACCCAGACCCCGCCGCCCCCGGATGGCGAACGTCTGCAATCGCCGGAAGAGCGTGAAAAGCTGGACGGCATGTGGGAATGCATCCTGTGCTTCTGCTGTCAGACCAGCTGCCCCAGCTATTGGTGGAACGGCGATCGTTATCTGGGCCCGGCCGTGCTGTTGCAGGCCGCCCGCTGGATCCACGATTCCCGTGACGAAATGACCGGTGAACGCCTCGATGCGCTGGAAGATCCCTTCAAGCTGTATCGCTGCCACACCATCATGAACTGCACCAAGACCTGCCCCAAGGGTCTGAACCCGGCCAAGGCCATCGGTTCGATCAAGACCGCGCTGCTGCAACGCGGCGTCTGATCTGGGACGGATCAAAGCAAAACCCCGCCGGAGCGATCCGGCGGGGTTTTTCGTTTCCGGGGTTACTTGTCGAATTGCTGGCCCCAGCTTTCCGGCTGCAGGGTGTAGCTGCTGCCCGACGGGTACAGCGGCACTTGCGGCGGCGGTTCGGCCAATAGCGGCGCCGGCGCCATTTCCGGCTTGCCGGCGATGTCGGCGGGGTTCAGCGGGCGATAAGGCGCGGGCAGGGCACCGGGGGGCGTCGGGGCGCCAAGGTCGGGGCTGGCCGGATTGGCGGGGCTTGTTCCCGAGGTTTGCGCCGTCGGACCCGCGGGCAGGATCGCGGGAAGTGTCTGCTGTTGTTCCGCCGACAGGGCGGCACGGGGCTTCGGTTTCATCTTGCCCGTGCGTTTTTGCCATTCAGCCACGGTTTTCTCGTCACTGGGATTGATCAACTGGCCCTGGGCATTGGTCATTTCCGGGTGATAGCAATTAAACAAAGCTTCATGGGGGGCCGTCACCCGGCACTGATAGCGCCGGCTATAGGTGAAGGACGCCAGGTATCCATACTCGCCACAGGCATCGGCGGCGATGGCTTCCACTTCCGTCCAGGGCGAAGAATCCGAATAGCAGACCGTGACTTGACCGCTCTTGGTCACCGAATTGATGGGCTTGTCCAAAGCTGTGCTGATTTCACGCTGGGCGAAGGGCTCTTCGGCGCAGCCGGTCACGACCAGGGTGGCGAGCAACAAAAGGGTCGGGCTGGCGCGCATGAAGAACTCGCTTTTCGTGTGCGGCTGTCGTTGTTTCTGTTTAACCCAGCGCACATCTTTGGGGAAGGGTTGATCGGGTTC
The DNA here is from genome assembly GCA_002435715.1 of Rhodospirillaceae bacterium UBA6219. Lineage (GTDB taxonomy): Bacteria > Pseudomonadota > Alphaproteobacteria > Rhodospirillales > Magnetospirillaceae > Magnetospirillum. Next base: position 72,429 of record DISD01000035.1, on the reverse strand, counting down.
CGACCCGGTTGTCCAAAGGGGAAACCCAGGGTAAACTTAGACCCCTGTATGCGGGAAGGAGGGCATTATGTCCAACGGCAAAAAGTTCCGTTTGGTCACGCGTAGCGATTTCGACGGCTTGGTTTGCGCCGTTTTGTTGAAGCAGTTGGACATCATCGACGACATCAAGTTCGTCCACCCCAAGGACATGCAGGACGGCGTCATCGACATCGGCCCCAACGACATCACCACCAACCTTCCTTATGTGGATGGCGTTCACATCGCTTTTGACCACCATCTGTCGGAAACCATCCGGGTGGGCAAGAAGGACAACCACATCATCGACGCCAAGGCGCCGTCAGCGGCCCGCGTGGTCTATGACTATTACGGCGGCGCGGTGCGCTTCCCGGCGGCCTGGGACAAGATGATGGAGGAGGTCGACAAGGCCGACAGCGCCCAGTACTCGCTGGACGACATCATCTCGCCCACCGGCTGGACGGTGCTGAACTACATCATGGACGCGCGCACCGGCTTGGGTCGCTTCCGCGAGTTCCGCATTTCCAACTATCAGCTGATGATGGAGCTGATCGATTATTGCCGCAACCACACCATCGAGCAGATTCTAGCGCTGCCCGACGTCAAGGAACGGGCCGAGCTTTACTTCGAACACGAGGAAAAGGCCAAGGAACAGATCCTGCGCTGCTCGACCGTCTACAAGAACCTGGTGGTGCTGAACCTTCGCGACGAAGAAACCATCTATGCCTGCAACCGCTTCATGATTTATGCCCTGCATCCGCAGTGCAACATCTCGATCCACGTCATGTGGGGGCTGAAGCAGCAGAACACCGTGTTCGCCATCGGTCGTTCCATCGTCAACCGTTCGTCCAAGACCAATGTGGGCGAATTGTGCCTGTCCTATGGCGGCGGCGGCCACGAAAAGGCCGGCACCTGCCAGGTGGGCAACGACGAATACGAAACCAAGCTGGCCGAGGTCGTCGCCAAGATCAACGCCGACGGCTGATCCTTTCCGGTTCGTGATGAAAAGGGCGCGGGACCCCACCCGCGCCCTTTTTCTTTGCCCCCCATTAGGGTAGGCTTGCGGCCATGACCGACGGACCCTTGACCGAATATCGCGACCGCCTGCGCAGCGGCACAATGCGACCCGATCCTGCGCAGGAACTGGCTGTCCACAAACTGCAAAGCCTGTCCAAGGCGGTGCGCGGCTATCGCCCGGCCAGCGGCGAAAAGGGCTGGCTGGCCCGTTTCGGCATCGGTGCCAAGGCGGCCCCGCCCCCTGGGCTGCAATGGCATCCCGGCGATTGCGAAGATGGCAGACCGCGCCAAGGGCTTTACATGTTCGGCGAGGTGGGACGCGGCAAATCCATGCTGATGGATTTGTTCTTCGAGTTCACCAACATGCCGGGCAAACGCCGCATCCACTTCCACGAATTCATGCGCGACATTCACGCGGCGTTGCATGAATGGCGAAAATCGGGCACCGGCCCCGATCCCATTCCGGCCTTGGCCAAGCAATTGGCGTCCAATGCCTGGCTTTTGTGCCTGGACGAATTGCAGGTCACCGACATCGCCGATGCCATGATCGTCGGCCGGCTGTTCCAGCATCTGTTCGACAACGGCGTGGTGGTGGTCATCACCTCGAACCGTGCTCCCCAGGATCTGTACAAGGACGGTCTGCAGCGCGACCGTTTCGTCCCCTTCATTCGTCTGATCGCCGAGCGCCTGGACCTGCTGGAACTGAATTCCGAGCGGGATTACCGCCTGGGCCGCAAGAAGGGGTTGCAGGTCTACCACGCCCCCTTGGGCGCCCAAGCCGAGGCCGCCCTGGCCGCCGCCTTCACCCGTCTGACCGAAGGCGCCGAGCCGCGCCCCGACCAGTTGATGGTCCAAGGCCGGGTCATCGATGTGCCGCGTTCCGCCGTCGGCGTCGCCTGGTTCGGTTTCAAGGAATTGTGCGGTCGCCCGCTGGGGCCGACCGATTACCTGGAACTGGCCAGCCTGTACCACACCCTGGTGTTGTCCGGCGTGCCCTTGCTGTCACCGGAAAACAAGGACGAGGCCCGGCGCTTCGTCACCCTGGTTGACGCCCTTTACGAACACAAGGTGACGCTGATCTGTTCCGCCGCCGCGCCACCGGAAAGCCTGTACCCCACCGGGATCGGCGCCTTCGAGTTCCAGCGCACGGTGTCGCGCCTGATGGAAATGCAGGCCGAGGACTACGTCACCCGGCCGCATGTGGTTTAGAGAAGCTTCACCACCAGGAAACCGCCGACGATCAGCACCACGGTGACACTCATCACCAGGGTCAGGCGCTTTTCGACGAAGTCGCGGATGGGCGGGCCGAATTTCCACAACAGGGCGGCGACCAGGAAAAAGCGCATGGCGCGGGCGACGAAGCTGGCGATGGTGAACTGCCCCAGGTCGAAATGGAAGGCGCCGGCCGAGATGGTGATCAGCTTGTAGGGGATGGGGGTGGCGCCCTTGACGATGATCACCCAGACGCCGTACTGGTCGACCAGCGGCTTGAAGGCCTGGAATTTTTCATTCAGGTGGAACAGGTCCAAAATGGCGACGCCCACCGTGTCCATGAAGAAATAACCGATGGCGTACCCCAGATACCCGCCCGCCACCGAAGACAGAGTGCAGACCAGGGCGACGCGGAACCATTTGCTGGGCGCCGCCAGCACCAGCGGGATCAGCATCAGGTCGGGCGGGATGGGGAAGAACGAGCTTTCGACGAAGGAAATCAGCGCCAGCCACCAGATGGCATGGCGGTGTGCCGCCTTTTCCATCATCCAATCATAGGTCTTTTGCAGCATTCCCCGGGACCCTTCGGCGTTAAGACGCTCAGGGTGTAGCATGGCCGTGGTTTTCACCCAAGCTCTTGTGTCGGCGCGGTTTCGGCGGCACTCTGCGCTTGGATGGAAAGGGGGACGCATGCGCGGATTCGCGCCCTTGGTCATGATTGGAATGCTGGCAGCGACGCGGGCCCACGCCCAGGACGCGGTCGGCGCAACCATGCCGTTCTGGGCCGATCCCTTGTCCATGGCCCTGGGGGCGGGGGTGCTGGCCAGCGTGCTGGTGCCGGCTTTGTTGTGGCTGCGCCTGCGTCTGAACCGGGTCGGGCAGAACGCTGCCCTGGCCGAGATGCAGGCGGAAGCCCTGCGTGAATGTCTGGCCTCCTCGCCCGACGGCTATGCCTGCTGGCATGACGACTTCACCTGTTCGCGTCGTCTGGCGGTGTTGTTGGGCCTGCCCAAGGGCATGGAATCCACCGAAGCCGAGGTCTATGCCGCTTTCGATGTCGCCGATTCCCTGCGCCTGGAACAGGCGGTCCAGCGTTTGCGCCAAGACGGCGATGCCTTCGAGATCGATTTGGCCCTGGACGCAACGGCCCGGCGCATCCGCGCCATGGGCACCAGGGCCTGCAATGCCGGCGGCGACGTTCAGGCCGATCTGGTGTGGTTCCGCGATGTCAGCGACAGTGCCGGGGCGGTGGACGATCTGGCCCGTTCGCTGCACGCCTTGGCCGCCGACGCCACCTATCTGAAGGCCGCCATCGACGCGCTGCCCATGCCGGTATGGCTGCGCGACGAAGATTTGTCGGTGCTGATGGTCAACCAGTCCTATGCCGGCGCCGTCGAAGCCGCCAGCCCGGAAGCCGTGCTGCAGGCCCAGGTGGAACTGGCGGCCGACGACACCGTGCGCGAGGCCCGCGCCCTGGCCGCCCGCGCCCGGGCCAGCGGCGAACCGCGATCGGCGGAATTCCATCTGGTGCTGGCCGGGGCCCGGCGTTTGGCCCACATCACCGAAATTCCCATTACCGTGGGCGAATCGCGCCTCACCGTCGGCTTGGTCCAGGACCACACCCGGATCGAGGAATTGCAGGAACAGCTGGCCCATCATGTCAGCGCCCAGGTGGAAGTCCTCGAACGGCTGTCCACCGCCATCGCCATCTACACCACCGACACCCGTCTGGCCTTTTTCAACACCGCCTTCCTGAAGCTGTGGCGGCTGGAACGCGACTGGTTGGGCAGTCAGCCCACCTATGGCGCGGTGATGGATTCGCTGCGTGACCGCCGCCTGTTGCCGGAAGCCGCCGATTACCGGGCGCTGAAGGAAGAAGAGCTGAAGCGCTTCATCTCGCTGATCGAGCCCATCGAGACGCTGATGCACCTGCCCGATGGTCGGACGCTTCGGCGGGTGGTCAGCCCCCACCCCTATGGCGGTTTGATCTTCACTTACGAGGATTTCACCGACACCTTGGCCATGGAACGGTCGTTCAACACCGCCATGGCGGTGCAGCGGGCGACGCTGGACCATCTGCACGAAGGACTGGCGGTGTTCGGTGACGACCGCCGGCTGAAATTGTCCAACCCGGCCTTTGCCCGCATGTGGGGGCTGTCCGAGGATGATCTGGCCGGCGAGCCGCATCTGAACGAATTGGTGGAACGGCTGCGGCCTTATTTCGAAGGGCGTCCCGACCGCGCTTCCACCTGGGCCCCGGCCCGCGAAAGGCTGTTGTCGCAGGTCGGCGACCGCCAGGGCGGCGAATGGCGGCTGGAACGCCAGGACGGGGTGATCCTGGATTGCGCCGTGGTGCCGTTGCCCGACGGCGCCAGTCTGGTGGCCTTCCTGGACGTCACCGACAGCGTGCGGGTCGAACGCGCCCTTCTCGAGCGCAACGAGGCCCTGGCCGCCGCCGACGCGTTGAAAAGCGAATTCATGTCCAATGTCTCGGCGGAAGTGGCGAAACCGCTGACCACCATCATCGGTTTCGCCGAAATGCTGGATTCCGATTATTTCGGCAAGCTGACCAAGCGCCAGCACGATTACATGAAGGGCATCGTCGAGGCCGGCAACGCGCTGAAGTCGCTGGTGTCGGACATTTTGGACCTGGCCGCCATCGAAGCCGGTCATCTGACCTTGGAACTGGACACCGTGGACATCCACCCCATGCTGGCCTCGGTGCTGGGGTTGGTGCGCGAACGGGTGCGCGAAAAGAAACAGCAGCTGGATTTCGACTGTCCGCTGGATATCGGCTGGATCGTCGCCGACCAGCGACGCCTGCGTCAGGTGATGTTCAACCTGATCGGCAACGCGGTGAAATACACCCCTAATGGCGGCGCCATCACCGTCAGCGCCCAGCGCCGCGACGGCGAAGTGGCGCTGATCGTCGCCGATACCGGCCCCGGTATCCCGCCCGAAGACATGGACCGGGTGTTCGACAGCTTCGTGCGCACCATCCATGACGGGCAGGACGGCGCCGGTCTGGGCCTGGCCCTGGTCCGCCGTTTCGTCGAATTGCACGGTGGCACGGTGGAACTGGATTCCGAACCCGGCCAGGGCACCACCGTGAGTGTACGCCTGCCGGCCGGGGCGGGAGAGTGATCCCGGCTGATCGCTAAATATTCCATCCGTACAACAGGACCTGCCCGCGATCTTTTATGGGGATGGTTCTGGGGCCGTGGTGATGCTTTTTCCAAAAGCCCAGGCGATCCAACCACTCTGTCCAGGACGGGCGTTTCGAGATCTCCCCGTCCATGGAGTAAAGGACCAGGATCAGCAGGCAACGCAAATTGCCAGGGCCTTGTGCTTTCAGCGTTTCAAGCTTGGTTTTGTCGCTTTCAATTTCAGCAAGGTATTTGTTGAGGGTGTAGTCGCCCACCAGTTTGGTTTCGATCATCAGGGGGCGCCCGGTCGGATCACGGACCAAAAGGTCGCCGGTCAGCGATGAGGAACCGCCGCAGAGCTTGTAACGGGGTTGGGCACGGCAATCCCAACCGGCGGCAACGCAGGCGCCATAAGCTTCCCAATTGATCCATTGCTCGAATGATCCATTGCTGGCCACGATGAAAGGAAAGCTGGGGTTATTTTGCAACGCGTCGCCAATAAGGTCGAAAATGCATTGTTCCATTATCGGTCCAGCACTTTCGGCACCCGGTTCAGGCGCAGCTTGAAGGCGTCGGGCATGCCCTTGCCCAATAACGGCCGCAGATACAGGCGGAAGGAATCGGTGACGTCGGTGCCGTTGGTGGCGATGAATTCGTCTTCCATCACCCTGGTCTTGCCGGCCACCGCTTCCAGCGGCATCAGCTTGTAATCCACCGAATAAAAGCCGGTGCGTTGGATGGTCACCGAACCGTCCTGGTCGCCCCACATGGCGAATTGCACCGCCTTTTCGCCCACTTCGCGGGCCTCGCGCTGGTCCACGTCCGAGACGCAGCCGACGAAGGAGCGTTGCAGGTACCCGAAAGTGTCGCCGCGCACCCGTTTGATGCCCAGCTTGTCCTTGATTTCCTGACACAAAAGGTCGGCCAGGGCGCCGGTGCCCGACAATTGCACGTTGCCGTGGGCGTCCTTTTCGATTTCCTTGGCCAATTGGGTGATGATCGGGTTGCCGGTGTCGTCGTGGATGCCTTCGGAGGCGGCGATGACGCAGCGGCCGTGTTTGTCCATGGTGGCTTTGACGTCGGACAGGAAGCCGTCGACGCTGAAGGTGCGTTCCGGCAGATAGATCAGATGCGGGCCGTCATCGGGGAATTTCTTGCCCAAGGCCGAGGCGGCGGTCAGGAAACCGGCATGGCGCCCCATCACCACCGCCAGATAGACGCCGGGCAGCGCTGCGTTGTCCAGGTTGGCGCCCATGAAGCTTTGCGCCACGAAACGGGCGGCGGACGGGAAGCCCGGCGTGTGGTCGTTGTGGACCAGATCGTTGTCGATGGTTTTCGGGATGTGGATGCACCGAAGCGGGTAACCGGCCTTGCGCGCCTCTTCCGAGACGATGCGCACGGTGTCCGACGAATCGTTGCCGCCGATATAGAAGAAATAGGCGATGCCGTGGGCCTTCAGGACCTTGAAGATTTCCTGGCAATATTTCAGATCGGGCTTGTCACGGGTCGATCCCAGGGCCGAAGACGGGGTTTCGGCCACCATTTCCAAATTGTGGCTGGTTTCCTGGGTCAGATCCAGGAAGTCCTCGTTGACGATGCCGCGCACCCCGTGATAGGCGCCATAGACCAGGTCGACGTTGCGGAACTTCCTTGCTTCCAGCACCACGCCGGCCATGGATTGATTGATGACGGCGGTCGGGCCGCCCCCTTGCGCCACCAGAACCTTGCCGTGCAACATGGGACGATCCTCCTGCCGTTTTGACCAGCATAAGCCCAAAAAACGGCGCCGTGCCAGGGCTAAGGGGGCTTGTCCGACCAAAGGGCAGGACCCATGTAGGGGCTGTGACTGCCCGAAAGAGGAGTTTGCTAAGTGAGTGTCGAATCGCCTTGTATTTCCGTGTGTCAGATGGACGAAGACGGCTATTGCATCGGCTGCGGCCGCACCATCGATGAAATCCGTGGTTGGAAGCGGTCGTCGGATGAAGAAAAGCAGGAAGTTCTGGGCCGGGTGGCCGAACGTCAGGGGCATCCGGCGTGAGTGATCCGCAGGCCCGGGCAGTGCTGGATTTCTGGTTCGCCCCCGACATGGAAAAGCGTTGGTTCGCCGCCGATGGTGGTCTGGACCGTGAATTGGCCGAACGCTTCGGCACAGAACTGGCCCAGGCGGCACAAGGCCAACTGGACCATTGGCTGGAAGACCGCGACGGCGCCTTGGCCCTGGTCATCGTGCTGGATCAGTTCCCACGCAACATCTTTCGCGGCAAGTATCAGGCCTTCGCCTTCGATTCGAAGGCCCTGACCATGAGCGAAGCGGCCATCCTGCGCGGCCATGACCAAAGCCTTTCGCCCATCCGCCGCCGCTTCCTGTATCTGCCCTTCATGCATTCCGAATCGCTGCCCGATCAAAAACATTGCGTGCGCCTGTTCGAAGCCGCCGGTGACGACCCCGAAGGCTTGGATTACGCCCGTCGTCACATGGAGGTGATCCAGCGTTTCGACCGCTTCCCCCATCGCAATCAGGCGTTGGAGCGGGAAAACACCCCCGAGGAAGAGGAATATCTGGCCCAAGGCGGTGGATTCTAGACCTTGCGACGCTGCTTGTGGCGATGCACACTGCGCCCGGTGGATGGGGGGACCCGGCGTGGCCGACGAAATACGGATCCGTTACAGTGATTACCGACGCGAAACCCGCGTCCGCAAAAAGCCGCTGAGCTATAGCAAGCTGACGCGTCTGGCTGCGCAGCGGCGGGAACAGCAGAAAACCCCGCGTTGGCGCCGCGTGCCGCTGAACGCACCGCAAGTGGCCACCATCCTGGCGCCCTATGTGGGCGGCAAGGCCGGCGAACAATTCCGTGCCATCGCCCCCTTGGCCCTGTATCTGGCGGTGTTCCAGTTGTTGGTCCTGCACCAACACATCAACCAGCCTTGGGCGGTTCTGGGCGGGTTGGTCGCAACACTTTTCGGCCTGATGCTGTTCATGGAAGGCCTGCGTCTGGGGTTGATGCCGTTCGGTGAAACCATCGGCCATTACCTGCCGCGCCATCACGGATTGCGTTCGGTGTTGTTGGTGGCGCTGACCCTGGGCATGGGGGTGACCTTCGCCGAGCCGGCCATCGGCGCCCTTCGCGCCGCCGGCTCCTTGGTCCGTCCCGAACGTGCCCCCTATCTTTACGCCCTGCTGAACGGCTGGTCCCATTGGCTGGTGCTGGCGGTGGCCGTCGGGGTCGGTTTGGCGGCGGTGGTCGGCATGCTGATGTTCCTGCGCGCCTGGAGCCTGAAGATCCCCGCCAGCCTGTGTACCCTGGTGGCCCTGGGCTTGACCTGGACCATGGTCGACGATCCGCTTTTGGCCCCCTTGGTCGGCTTGGCCTGGGATTGCGGCGGTGTCACCACCGGGCCGGTGACCGTGCCCTTGGTGCTGGCGCTGGGCATCGGCGTCGCCGGTTCGGCGGGCAAGGGCGAAAGCTCGCTGGTCGGTTTCGGCATCGTCACCCTGGCATCCTTGCTGCCGGTGGTCATGGTGCTGTGCCTGGGGCTGTTGATGGCCCAGGTGTTGAGCCCCGAACAGGCCATGGCCCTGGGCGGCGAGGCGGCGCAAACCGGTTGGCTGTCGGCGACACCAGCGGCGGAAATCATCGGGGCACTGCGGGCCATCCTGCCGCTGGTGGCCTTTTTGGCCCTGGTCGCCCGTTTTGCCCGCGCCACCATCACCGACCGTCCGGTGCTGATCTTCGGCATCGTCATGGCGGTGCTGGGCATGGCCTTGTTCAATATCGGCCTGACCTACGGGCTGTCGTCCTTGGGCGGCCAGACCGGATCGGTGGTGCCCGGCGCCTTCGCCCGCTTGCCCGGCCTTAGCGAAAGCCCCATGTACGATTACGGAATCGGTGTGGTGGTGGCGGTGCTGTTCGCCTGGGCCTTGGGCTTTGGCGCCACCATCGCCGAGCCGGCGCTGAACGCCATGGGGGCGACCGTCGAAACCCTGTCCAACGGTGCTTTCGGCAAACGCATGCTGATCTGGGCGGTGTCGGCCGGGGTGGCCTGCGGCCTGGGGGCGGGGGTGGTCAAGCTGGTGCTGGATCTGCCGTTGTGGTGGTTCCTGTTGCCGGGTTACGCGCTGGCTTTGGTGCTGACCTGGCTGTCCACCGAAACCTTCGTCAATGTCGGCTGGGACAGCGCCGGCGTCACCACCGGGCCGGTGACCGTGCCCCTGGTCCTGGCCATGGGATTGGGGTTCGGCGGCGCCGTCGGCGCGGTGGACGGCTTCGGCATGCTGGCCATGGCGTCCTTGGGGCCGATCCTGACGGTTCTGGGGCTTGGCCTGTTCATCCGCGTGCGCCTGAAGATGCAGGCTTGGCGCAATCGTTCCCTTGACCCGCAGGAGGCGGGAATATGAGTCTGACCATTCCCGTCCTGACCGACGTTCATCTGATCACCTGCATCGTCCAGCGCGGCCGCGCCGATGCGGTGGTCAAGGCGGCCATCGAAGCCGGCGCCGAAGGGGCGACCATCCACTTCGCCCGCGGCACCGGCCTGCGCGAGAAACTGGGCCTGCTGGCGGTGGCGGTGAACGCCGAAAAGGAAGTGATCTCCATCGCCGTGTCGCGTGAACAGCTGAATTACGTGTTCGAGCGCATGTTCCTGGCCGGCAAGCTGGACACGCCGGGCATGGGCTTCATGTATGTCACCCCGGTGGAGCGCGCCGCCACCCACATCCCCCAAGAAATCCTGGAGAAGCTGACCGGTGAGCGCTGATCCCGCCCAATGGCTGATCCGCTGTGTCGTCTCGGGCGGGGCCACCCGGCCGTTTCTGTCCAAGCTGGCCCGCGAACACGGAATTTGGGATTTCTTCTATACCGGCTCGCGCTCGGCGGTGGCCGATCATTCGCGCACCCGCGCCCGTGTGGTGCAATTCGTCGAGAACGAGGAATTCTTCATCGTCGTCCCCGACCCGCGTTTGGCCGAGATCATGGAATTCTGCTACACCCAGCTGAAGATCGGCACGCCGGGACGCGGCACCTTGTACGTGACCCCGGTCGAACGCCTGACCCCCTTCGTGTTGCCCGACGATCACCAGGATTGAACGGGGTTCCCCGCCTGGGGGCGGCGTGCTAATGTCCGGGCGCCGATCCGCCGCATATGGGCAACCAATTGAGCAAGCACAAGATTTCCCTGGACCTGTCGTCTCGTTCGCTGATGCGCCGCCTGATCAAGGAAGGCATGCGTCCTTATTTGGGCAAGGTTCTGGCCGCTGCCGCCTGCATGGCGGTCTCGGCCGGCGCCACCGCCGGTTATGCCCTGCTGATGGATCCGGTGATCAACTTCATCTTCGTCAACAAACAGGCGGATTTGCTGTGGCCGTTGGCCTTGGCGGTGTTGGTCACCTTCATCGCCAAATCCTTCGCCGGCTATGGCGAGGCGGTGCTGCTGTCCAATGTGGGGTTGCAGGTCATCGCCGACATGCAGAACCGGCTGTTCCGCCATCTGATGAAGCTGGACGTCCAGTTCTTCCATGAAATGCAGACCGGCCGCTTGCTGTCGCGGCTGACCAACGACGTCGCCGCCATGCGCTTCGCCGTGTCCAACGCGTTGACCGGTCTGTGCAAGGATTCCGCCGAAGCGTTGTTCCTGATCGGCGCCATGTTCTACAAGGACTGGCAATTGGCGACCTTCAGCTTCTTGTTCTTTCCCATCGCCGTGCTGCCCATCGCGCGCCTGGGTAAGCGCATGCGCAAGGTCAGCGCCAACACCCAGGAACAGCAGGCGCAACTGACCATCTATCTGGAACAGGCCATCCAAGGCATCCGGGTGGTCAAGGCCTATGGCATGGAAGATTACGAGAACCGCAAGGTGGGCGGATTGGTCGGCACGCTGCGCGACCTGACCTTCAAGGCGGCCCGCGTGCGCTCGGCCTCCAGCCCGGTGATGGAATTCCTGGGCGGTTTCGCCATCACCGTGGTCATCGTCTATGGCGGGTCGCGGGTCATCGAGGGCCCGACCACGCCGGGCGCCTTCCTGTCCTTCATCACCGCGCTGATGCTGGCCTATCGGCCGCTGAAGAACCTGGCCAACCTGAACACCAACCTGCAGGAAGGTCTGGCCGCCGCCTCGCGCTGCTTCGCCGTGCTGGACACCGACAGCACCATCAAGGACCGTCCCGGCGCCCAGGATCTGGTGCTGCGCGAAGGCAATGTCCGTTTCGAAGGAGTGTTCTTCACCTATGACGGCGCCAAGGCGGCGTTGGACGGGGTGGACATGGACATCCCCGGCGGCAAGACGGTGGCCTTGGTCGGCGCCTCGGGGGCCGGCAAAAGCACGGTGCTGAACTTGCTGCCGCGTTTCTACGACGTCACCGACGGCCATGTCAGCATTGACGGCACCGACATCCGCGACGTCGCCTTGGATAGCTTGCGGTCGCGCATTTCCCTGGTCAGCCAGGAAATCGTGCTGTTCGACGACACCATCCGCGCCAACATCGCCTATGGCCGCTTCGGTGCCACCGACGAGGAAATCGAGGCCGCCGCCAAGGCCGCCGCCGCCCACGATTTCATTCTGTCGCTGCCCGATGGCTACGACACCATGGTGGGCGAGCGTGGCCTGAACCTGTCGGGTGGTCAGCGCCAGCGTCTGGCCATCGCGCGCGCCATGCTGAAGAACGCCCCCATCTTGCTGCTGGACGAAGCCACCAGCGCCCTGGACACCGAATCCGAGCGTCAGGTGCAGACCGCTCTGGATCATCTGATGAAGGGCCGGACCACCATCGTCATCGCCCACCGTCTGTCCACCGTGGTCGGCGCCGACATCATCCATGTGCTGGATCGCGGCCGGGTGGTGGAATCGGGTGACCACAATTCCTTGCTGGAACTGGGCGGACAATACGCCCGGCTTTACACCATGCAGTTCCACGAGGAAGCCGCCGCCGGGCGGAGCTTCTGACAGGCGGAGGCGGCGGGTGAGCCTGGCCAAACGCATCGGCAAGAACGAAACCATCCGCGGCTTTCTGTGCTGGCTGGCCTCGCTTTACATCCGTCTGGTCTGGGTGACCGGGCGCTGGCAGGTGGAAAACGCCCAGGTGCCGGAACAGTTCTGGCAACAGGGCAAGCCGTTCATCATCGCCTTTTGGCATGGCAGGCTGCTGCTGATGATGAAGTTCTGGCAGCACAGCGTTCCCATCCACATCCTGATCAGCCAGCATCGCGACGGACAATTGATCGCCCGGACCTCGGCGCATTTCGGGATCGCCTCTATTGCCGGATCGTCGTCCCGTGGCGGGGCGGGGGCGTTGCGGGCCATGCTGAAAGTGCTGAAATCGGGCGGTTATGTGGGGCTTTCCCCCGACGGTCCCAAAGGTCCGCGCATGCGTGCCTCGGACGGCGTCGTCATTTTGTCCAAGCTGTCGGGCTGTCCCATCGTGCCCATCGCTTATTCGGCGACGCCGCGCTGGCTGCTGAAATCGTGGGACCGTTTCCAGGTGCCCAAGCCGTTTGGCCGGGGGCAGTTCATCTGGGGCGAGCCCATCAGCATCCCCCGCGATGCCAGTGATGACGATGTGGAACAGTGGCGGGCGCGGCTGGAAAAGGTGATGAACGATCTGTGCGACCGTGCCGACCATATGGTCGGCGAGCCCCCGGTGCCGCCGGCATGATCCACGGCCTGTACCGCGCTGCCTCGCATGTTCTGGGACCGCTGATCTCGGTCTATCTGAAGCGGCGCATGGCCCAGGGCAAGGAAGACCCGGTCCGTTTCCCCGAACGCATGGGGATGGCCAGTGTCGAACGGCCCCAGGGACGGCTGGTCTGGCTGCATGGCGCCAGCGTCGGCGAATGCCTGTCGTTGTTGCCGCTGATTGATCGCTTGTTGGAACGCGGGCTGAAGGTGCTGCTGACCAGCGGCACCGTGACCTCGGCCCAGATGATGGCCCAACGATTGCCCACGGGCGCCATCCACCAATACGTCCCGGTGGATCGTCCAGCCTGGGTCCGTCGTTTCCTGGACCATTGGCGCCCCGATCTGGTGCTGTGGGCCGAATCCGATTTCTGGCCCAACCTGCTGGCCCAGATTTCCCATGACAAAGTGCCGCTGATCCTGGTCCAGGGGCGGGTGTCGCCGCGTTCGCTGAAGGGCTGGAAAAAGGCGCCGGGTTTCATCGCCACCATGCTGGGACGCTTTGATCTGTGCCTGGGCCAGACGCCGGGGGATGCCGATCGTCTGGGCCAATTGGGCGGGCGTGATTGCCGGTGCCTGGGCAATCTGAAACAGGCGGTGCCGCCCTTGCCCTGCGATGCCGAGGAACTGGAGCGTCTGCGTCACCTCGTTGGTTCGCGTCCTTCGTGGTTGGCCGCCAGCACCCATCCCGGCGAAGAGGTGCTGGTCGCCCGCGTCCATCAGGCGCTGTTGGGGCGCTTCCCCGATCTGTTGACCATCATCGTTCCGCGTCATGCCCATCGTGGTCCGGAAATCCGCGACTTGTTAGCCGATTGCCGATTGCGTTCAGCCGGGGACGATCCGCAGGGTGGTGTTTACATCGCCGATACCATGGGTGAACTGGGCCTGTTCTTCCGACTGTGCCCCATCGTCTTCATGGGCAAAAGCCTGTTGGCGGAAGGCGGCCAGAACCCGTTCGAGCCGGCGCGGCTGGGGGCGGCGGTGCTGTTCGGCCCCCGCATGAGCAATTTCACCGATATGGTGGCCTCGATGCGGGCGGTGGGCGCCGGTGTGCAGGTGGCGGACGAAGTGGAACTGGCCGGTGCGGTGGCGTCGCTCTTGTCCGATCCCCACGCTTTGGCCTGGCAGCGCGGCGCCGCGCAGCTGTGGAGTGATTCCGAGGCCGGCGCCCTGGATTCGGTGATGCGCGGTCTGGCGCCGTGGCTGGAGGCGCTTGATGCAGGCTCCTGACTTCTGGCGCCATGACGGTCTGCTGCCCCGGCTTTTGTCGCCGCTGGCCGGGCTTTACGCCTGGGGGGGGCGGAAAAAACGTTTGGGTGGCGAAGGCTTTCGTGCCGCCATGCCGGTGATCTGTGTCGGTAACATCGTCGCCGGTGGTGCCGGCAAGACCCCGGTCTGTCTGGTCCTGGGGGCCAAGTTGGCCGCCATGGGACGTGCTCCGCATTTCCTGACCCGGGGTTATGGCGGCACCGAGGCCGGTCCGCGTCTGGTCGATCCCATCCGCCACAACGCCGCCCGTGTCGGCGACGAGGCTTTGCTGCTGGCCGCCCAAGGCCCCACCTGGGTGGCGCGCCATCGCCCCGACGGCGCCGTCGCCGCCGCCGAGATGGGGGCCGGCACGCTGGTGATGGATGACGGCTTCCAGAACGGGTCGCTGCACCACGATCTGGCGTTGGTGGTGGTGGATGGCGGCTATGGTTTCGGCAATGGTCGGGTCATCCCCGCCGGTCCCTGCCGCGAAAATGTGGCCGAGGGGCTGGCGCGGGCCCGGGCGGTGGTGCTGATGGGCGAGGATAGGGTTGGGGTGCGAAGCCTCTTGGCCGGCAAGACGGTGTTGCAGGCCCATTTGGTGCCGGGGCCGGAAGCCGCCCAATTGCACGGTGCCAAGATCGCCGCCTTTGCCGGCATTGGCCGTCCAGCCAAGTTTTTCGACACCCTGCGTCAATGCGGCGCCCATCTGGTGACGGCCAAGGCCTTTGCCGACCATCATGCCTATGAGACATCCGAGATCGCCGAGATTTTGGATCAAGGGCTGGAAGTGTGGACCACGGCCAAGGATGCGGTTAGGGTTCCGCCCGAGCTGCGCGATCAGGTGCGGGTGCTGAATGTCACCCTGGCCTGGAACGACGACGCGGCCGTGGATGAATTGCTGGCGGGATTGGCATGGCGCTGAGCGGGCGGGATTTTCGCTATCGGGTAGAAGCTGTGGTCGCTTATGCGGTCATCGGTCTGTTCGCCGTGATGCCGGTGGATTGGGCGTCCGCCATCGGCGGTTTCGTCGCCCGTTCCATCGGGCCGCGGCTGAAAGTCTCGGGCATGGCGCGCCGTAATCTGGCCCGTGCCTTTCCCGAAAAATCAGCGGCCGAGATCGACGCCATCGTCGTCGAGGTCTGGGACAACCTGGGGCGCACCGCCGCCGAGTTCCCCCATATCGACTGGTTGATGAAGAACCGCGTCGAGCTGGTGGGGCGCGAGAATTTGCATCTGCTGCGCGACGACGGCCAGCCGGGCCTGTTCGTCGCCGGCCATTTGGGCAATTGGGAAATGGCGGCGACCACCGCGGTGATGGAAGGCATTCCCATCACCTTGGTCTATCGCGAAGCCAACAACCCCTTCGTCGAAAAGATCTATCGGCGCTATCGCGCCCATGCGGCGCCGGGCGGCCAGATCGCCAAGGGGCCGGAAGGGGCGCGCGAGATCATGGGGGTGCTGAAAGCCGGTGGTCATCTGGGAATGCTGGTGGACCAGAAAATGAACGACGGCATCAAGGTGCCGTTCCTGGGCCGCGACGCCATGACGGCGCCGGCGGTGGGCCGCTTCGCCGCGCGGTTCAAATGTCCGGTGGTGCCGGCCCGGGTCGAGCGCCTGAAAGGCGCCCATTTCCGCATCACCATCATGAAGCCCATGGACGTTCAACTGTCCGGTGATTCGCATGACGACACCTTGGTGCTGATGACCGCCATCAACGACCAATTGGGGCAATGGGTGCGCGAACGCCCCGGCCAATGGCTGTGGCTGCACAAGCGCTGGATCGAGAACTAATCCCTACCTGACTTTAAAAACAGGCTCCACTGCCGGACAGGGCAGGTGGGCTTCCAACTGGCCGGTGGCCAGTTCGGCGGCGACCATGCCCAAGGCGTGGTCCCAGGCACTCAGTACCAGATTCACGTCGTCGTCGTCATGGGCGTAACAGACGTTATGGCTGGCCAGGAACAGCACGCCCGAACGCAGCATGTGGTGGGCGAACAGGGTCTTGATGGCTTCCTTGCGGGCCGTCGGATGGTCGAGCACCGAAATGATCTTCCACGGCGCCCGTCCCACCAGGGTGATCAGCTCGGACAGGCCGTGCTTATTGGTCAGTTGCGCGACGCCATCGGCCAAAATGGTGCCCAGCGACCACAGCTTTTCGATGACCGGTTCGCGTTCCATCTTGTCGATGGTGGCGATGGCGGCGGCCAAGGACAGCGCTTCGCCGCCGAAGGTGCCGGAAATGAACACCTCTTCCATCTCGTGCATCACGTCGGCGCGGCCGACGATGGCGGAAATGGGCATGCCGTTGCCCATGGCCTTGCCGAATGACGCCAGATCGGGTGTCACCCCGAACAGGGATTGGGCGCCGCCCAGCGCATAGCGGAAGCCGGTGATGACTTCGTCGAACACCAAAAGCGCGCCATGGGAATGGACCAGATCCTTCAAATCCTGCAAATAGCCGGGCTTGGGATCGACGGCGTTCATGGGTTCCATGATCAGGGCGGCGAATTCGCCCTGATGGGCGCTGAAAAGCCGGTCCACCGCGTCCAGATCGTTATAGGGCACGGTATGGGTCAAATCGCGCACCGCCTGCGGGATGCCCTTGTGGCGGGTGGTGGCGCCGATATACCAATCCTGCCAGCCGTGATAGCCGCAGGTGGCGATGCGGTCGCGGCCGGTGAAGGCGCGGGCCAGACGGATGGCGGCGCTGGTGGCGTCGGTGCCGTTCTTGCCGTAACGCACGCTTTCGGCACAGGGGATCAGCCGGGTCAGCCGTTCCGCCAGTTCGGTTTCCAAGGATGTGGGCAGGCTGAAGGAGATGCCGCGCCCCAATTGGTCGCGGATGGCTTGGTCCACGTCCGGGTCCTGATAGCCCAGCACCACCGGCAGCAACCCGCAGACCATGTCCACATAGCGGTTGCCGTCCACGTCCCACACCTTTCCGCCCATGCCGTGGGTCAGGAACAGCGGTGCGCCTTCGGGATATTGGATGCGGCTTTTGGAAAAGGTCTGGCTGGCCAGCGGGATGACCTTTTCCGCCCGGGCCAGCCATTCCTGGGTCCGCTGTGTGCCCAGGAAAGCGGGCAGCGGCGCTTCGCGCCAGGATTTGGCGGCGCCTTCGTTGCGGGTGATCTGGGCGTTGATGGAACGCAAGTTTGGTTGAGCATCCAGCACCGCCAGAACGTCCAGATGGGACGCCGGGCGCGACGGATCGGGCAGCTTGGCCACCACTTGGCTTAGGAAGTCCAAATCGCGTTGTTCGTCCAAGGTCCAGCGTTCGCCGGCCAGACCGGGCAGCGGGCAGGGGATGCCGGCCACCTTGAAACGGTCGCGACGTTCGCGGATGAACGGGGTGACGTGTTCGCGTTCGGGGCCGATTGCGGCCTCGGCGCAGGCGATGTCCAGGGCGGCGCGGGTAAAAGCCTCGCAATCCAAACCGTCGGGCCAGGTCTGCGGCGAAACGTTGCTGGCGTAATCCAGCCCCTGGCGTTTCAGCAGGGCCAGAACCTGCCCGCACACCTGCGGGTCCAACAGCGGGCAATCGCCGGTCAGGCGCAGGATGATGTCGGCGCCTTCCGCCTGGGCGGCCAGGGCGAAGCGGGCGAGCACGTCATCCAGGGGACCACGGTGACAGGGGATGCCGAAGCCTTCGGCCCAGGTGGCGATGGCGTCGTCGTCGGGCTGGTCCGAGGTGGCGATCACCGCCTTGTCCACACCGGGAATGGCCTGCGCCGCGCGGGCCACCCAGGCCAAGGCGGGACGGCCGCCCAAGGGCAACAGCACCTTGCCGGGCAGACGGGTCGAGGATAAACGGGCCTGAATGATGGCGATGGTCTTCATGACGGCAATCCGGCAAGGGTGCGGGCGGAAATCAGGGTTTCAAGAACGTCCAATGCCTGCGCCCCGGAACAGGGCGGCGGGACGGATCGGTCGATGGCGGCGACGAAGGCGGCCATTTCGGCCAGGTAATCGTCGGCGTAGGAACCGGGATAGGCCATGTCTTCGATGGTGTCGCCGCTGGTGTCGCGCCACAGCAGGTGGCGGCCATCCAGATCGATGCGCAGCGCGCCCAGGGTTCCGGCGATCTCTGCGTAACGATGGCGCGGCCGGGTGACGTAATCCACATGCAGGGACGACCGCGCCCCCTGATGGTCCAGCACCACGTCGGCCATGTCCTCGGCGGTCAGGCCGATCGTCCCGGTGTTGGTGGCGACGCAAGACTGCACCGTCGCCGGACCCAGCAGGTGGCAGGCCAGATCGATTTCATGGACATAGTCGAAAAGCGCCCCGCCGGTCTTGGGATCGTTGGCATAGCCTTGGGTCCAGTCCTGGCCGGGGCGCCATTCGGGTAAGTACAACGCCGCCAGGAAACGGCCCCACAGGGGCTTGCCCAATTGCCCCGCCTTCAGGATTTCGGCGGCGCGGCGGACCGCCGGATGCAGGCGCAGCATCATCGCCACCGCCACCACCAATCCGGCCCGTTCGGCCTGGGCCATCATTGCCGCCAAGCCGTCGGTGCGGTGGGCCAGCGGCTTTTCCACCAAGACGTGGCGGCCGGCCTTCAGACAGGCCTGCAAATCGTCCAGGTGATGTTCCGATGGTGACGCCACCACCACCGCCCGGGATTGGGCGATGGCGTGGGCGCGATCATCGGTGACCGCGCCGCCCTTTTCCGCCAACAAGGCGCGGCGGTCCGGGCTGGGGTCGAAACCGATGACCTGGTGCCCCAAGGCCACAAGGTTGCCGGCATGGCGCAGGCCGATACTGCCCAGGCCCAGCACGGCGATCATCGCTTGGCCTCTTACAGCAGCGAGCGGCTGATCATGCTCAGCAACTCGGCGTCGCTCAGCCACCAGTCGTTGCTGTCGCTGGAATAACGGAATTCCTCGGACACCGGCTTGGCGTTGGCCGGCAGGTCGGATTTGGTCCAGAACGACAGCGCCGGATAAATCAGATAGCGGTCGTCCAATTCGTGGGTGGTGCGCGATTCCTCTTCCGCCACCATGACTTCGTGCAGCTTTTCGCCGGGGCGGATGCCGATGATCTTGTGGGGCAGATGGGGGGCCATGGCCTTGGCCAATTCGGTGATGCGCATGGACGGAATCTTGGGAATGAAGATCTCGCCGCCCTTCATCATGGCCAGGGACGACAGCACGAAATCCACACCTTGCTGCAAGGTGATCCAGAAGCGGGTCATGCGGTCGTCGGTGACCGGCAGATGGTCGGCGCCCTGGGCCAGCAATTGCTGGTAGAACGGCACCACCGAGCCCTTGGAGCCGACCACGTTGCCGTAACGGACCACGGAAAAACGGGTATGGGCGCGGCCGGCGATGTTGTTGGCGGCGACGAACACCTTTTCGGCGGCCAGCTTGCTGGCACCGTACAAATTGACCGGGTTGACCGCCTTGTCGGTGGACAGCGCCACCACGGCGCCGACATTGTTGTCGATGGCGGCGCGCACCACGTTTTCGGCGCCCCACACATTGGTGTGCAGGCATTCGGTGGGGTTGTATTCGGCCAGCGGCACATGCTTTTGCGCGGCGGCGTGAATGACCACGTCGACCCCCTTGAAGGCGCGGTTCAAGCGGTCCAGATCACGCACGTCGCCCAGGAAATAGCGGATGGCCGGGTACTTGTCTTCGGGGAATTCGCGCTGCATCTCGAAATGCTTTTGTTCGTCACGCGAAAAGACGATCAGGCGCCCGACCTTGTAATGGGCCAGCACGGTGCGGATGAATTCGCGGCCGAACGAGCCGGTGCCACCGGTGACCAGCACGGACTTGCCGTCCAGACGGTCGCCGATGTCGTGGCGAAAGGAATTGAGAATGGCCAAGGCTAACCTCGCAGCTGGGTGCGGATATTCTATCCGGTCTTCAGAATGCGTGGTGAATGGTTAAGAATTCCTGGCCTGACCGTCAGCCGCTGATGATTTCGAACAAGCTTTTCTGCTCGGCGAAGGGCGAGGACATGAACATCTGCTGGATGAAGTTCGACGCCTGGCCGTTGGTCAGGCTCAGCGTGTTGACCGACAATTCATAGCGGGTCTTGGCGGCGCGCAATTCGGCGTTCTTGGCGTCCAGGACCTCGTTGGCCTTGCTCTGGAACTCGTCGTTGGCCTGATCCTGGCGCAGTGCCAGATAGTCATAGGCACCGGACAATTGGGCTTCGGCGACACCCCATTGGGTTTCCGCCATGCGCACCCGTTCCAGGGCCTCGTCAATGGCGGCCATGGCGCTGTCCTGATCGGTGGTCGAGGCCAGGTTGTTGTAGCCCCACGCATTCAATACTCCGCCGCCACCGGTCTTCAAGGTGCCGGTATAGGTGGTGCCGTTGGCGTCGAAGGTGATCTGGTCGCCGGTGGCGGTGACGTTGGTCAGGTCGGCGAAATCGACGCCCGACAACGAACCGCCGGACAGTTTGCCGGTGGACGGGTCGGGACGGGTGACGCCACTGCCGTCATCGAGTTCAATGGCGTAGTCGTTGCCCAGGAAGTAATGGTTGACTTGAACTTCGTAATTCCCGGCGCTGTAGATGGACGGCTTGTCCGGCCACGTCACCGAAAGCGTGCGGTTGTTGGTCATCAGCGATTCGGAATCCAGCCACGACGACCCCACCATGGTGGTCAGGGTGGAATAGGCATAGTCGAAGGCTTCGGCCGAACCGGTCGAGGCGGCGGTGCGCATTTCCAACAGCTTGTTGCGGATGTCGTCGATCTTGCCCAGCGCGGTCTGCACGCGCTGATAGGGGGCGGCGATCTCGGCCTTGGCGTCGACGGCGGCTTGCAGCCGGGCCTCGTATTCGGCCTCGACGGAACCGTCGTATTTGTCCTCGATGGCCGCGCTTTCCTTTTTCCAACGCTCGGCCTGCGCCAGCTTGATGCGCAACATGGCGTTGTCGGAACTGTATTGGTACAGACTGTATTGCGTCTGCAACAGCGCGGAAATGTCGGTCGCCATGATCACCTGCCTTAGGTCGACGTTCTATCGCCTGGTCCGCTTGCGGACGGGTTCCGCCGGTCTTCGTCCGGCGTGCGGGTCACTATAATCCGATAAGAAATATAGCATTCCTTGGTTGCCAAGTCGTTATTATTTTAGCTTACGTTGCCCCGAACTGGACAAACGTGCTAACCTTAACTGGCAGAATGGCTTGGGGCTGCGGGTTTGGCAGTCCTTTTGGGTTTCTGACACCCGTCGTGACGGAAAGCGCACGATCATGGAAGCGGTAAGCAGGACCATCGGTCGTCAAGACGACATCTACGCACTGACGAAAGTCACCGGTGCGGCGTTTCGTCGTTTCGGTCAGGTGGTCGCCGATTCCGCCGTTCCCACCTCGTCTTCCTCGCGGACCTATTCCCTGGCCGAGGGACGTCTGGCCACCCAGGCCGCCAGCACCGCCGCCAGCGATGTCCTCAGCCAGCTTTACGCCATTCGCGACAAGATCGGCATCGCCGACGGATTGGGCATTCCCAGCCAACGCAGTGACGCGACCCGCACCTCGTTGCAAACCGACATCACCTTGGCCTTGGGCGGCATCGACAAGACCGTGGCCCAGGCGACGGTTTCCGGGGTGAACCTGGTGTCGCAGCCGGTTTCGGCGGTGCGCATCCAGACCACCAGCCTGGGCGGCGTCTCCACGGTGACGTCGCAGCCGCTGGACAGCGCCAGTTTGGGGTTGTCGGGGCTGAGCGTCATCGACCAAAGCAGCACCGAGGCCGCCCGTTCGGCCATCGACCGTGCCATCCAGCAAGTGTCGATCCGCTATGACGCTCTTTCCAACGCGGTGCAGGGCTTGGGCTATGACGACGGCATCACTTCGACCCTGGTGCGCTCCTTGAGCGGCTTGGGCGGCACCAGTTCTTCCTCGTCCAGCTATTCCTCGCAGGCGACGGGGACCTCGTCCTCCGCCACCTTGTCGCGCGGGTCCTTGGTCAACATCCGGGCATGACTTTCCGGCTGGAAAAGGTGCAGACGGCCGATGCCGCCGACCTGCTGGCCTGGCGCAACGATCCGACGGTGCGGGCGTTGTCGCGTCACCAGGGGGAAATTTCCTGGGCTGAACATTGCCGATGGCTGGAGCGCATGCGGGGCGACCCGGAATGCCTGTTCCTGGTGGCGTGGCGGGACGGCCAACGGGTCGGGGTGGTGCGTTTCAATCGGCGCCACGACAAAGATGTTTGGGAAGTCAGCATCACCGTCGCCCCTGCCGCCCAGGGCCAGGGGCTGGGGCGCTTGGTGCTGAAGGCGGGGATCGACGATCTTCGCCGGGCTCATCCCGGGGCGCAGGTGCTGGCGGCGGTCCAAACGGGCAACCACGCCAGCGCGAAATTGTTCCAAGGCGCGGGCTTCATTCCGGTGCCATCCGACGAAGCCTGTGCCCATTTTCTGCTTGGGGCGTGACAGGGCGGGGTGGCTTTGGCTATAAGGCCCCGGCGCAGTCCTCGGAGGTCGCTATGGAAAACCGCGAAATGTTTGACGAGATCAACGCCCTGGTCGGTGCCGTGGCCAAGGCCTTCGACACCAGCGAGACCGAGGTGATCACCGCCATCGAACAAGGTCGCCTGGGCATGGAAATGCTGGTGGACGAAGAAGGGCGCAATTATATCGCCGCCCAATTGGACGACCGTGCCGCCCGCCTTTATCAGGGCGCCATTTTCCGCGAAGACGACGCCGGCGAAGATTTGAAGCCCGATGAAGACGAAAACTGTGGTGGCGGATGTAGTTGCGGGCATTGATGCCTCTTTAACTCAGCTTTATGGCTTCCCATGTCCAGGACCTGAGGTGTTGTTCCACCTAGGGAGGACAGGACATGCGAACCGTCACCCATTCCGGCGCCGAGAGTTCGGCCCATATTCGCGACATCACCCTTAATCACCCTTGGGATTGGCTGTCGGCCGGTTGGCAGGACATGTGCGCCAATCCGGGGATCAGCTATTTCTATGGCGGGTTGTTCACCGCTGTCGGTCTGGGCTTGTTCTTCGGCCTGGACGAAGTGGGGCTGGGCTATCTGATCCTGCCCTTGGCTTTCGGTTTCGCCCTGCTGGGGCCGGTGGCGGCGGTCGGCCTTTACGAAACCAGCCGGCGCCAGGATGACGGCATCCAGGCCAGCTTCGCCGACGCCTTCACCGCCATGCGCCGCAATCCCACCCAGATCGCCTTGGTCGGCGCCTTTCTGCTGATCGCCTTTTTGGCCTGGGTGCGTCTGGCCATGCTGGAATTCATGCTGTTCTTCGGTTCGGCGCCGCCGTCGCTCGATCATCTGATCGACACCATCTTGCTGTCGCCGCAAAGCTTGTCGTTCCTGTTGGTCGGTCTGATCAGCGGCGGCGTCATGGCTGCCGGTGTCTTCGCCATGACCGCCATCGCCATTCCCATGCTGTTGGATCGCAGGGATTGCGACGCCATGACCGCCATGCTGACCAGTGTCGAGGCGGTGCGGAAGAATTGGCGGGCCATGGCGCTGTGGGGGGGGCTGATCAGCTTTTTCACCTTGTTCGGCATGGCGCTGTTCTTCGTCGGCCTGTTGGTGACGCTGCCGTTGATCGGTCATGCCAGTTGGCATGCCTATCGCGATCTGGTCGAGTGACTTTTTTCCCAGGCGGGCGCATTGTGTCGGCGGGTATGGGGTGAACGCCGATCAGGGGGAGCTTGTCCATGGAAAACGGTCTGTTGGTGAGGGTCGAGGGCGCGGTGGCGACGTTGACGCTGACCCGTCCCCAGGTTCACAACGCCTTGGACGAAGCCTTGGTGGTGAACCTGACCCAAGCGTTTCAGAAGCTGGGCGTTGCCGAAGCGGTGCGCGTGGTGGTTCTGGAAGCCGAAGGAAAGACCTTCTGTGCCGGTCTGGACGTGGCTTGGGTGCGGCGTTCCATTGCAGCGCCCCGTGAAGACAATCAGCGCGACGCCATGATGATCGCCGTGTTGATGGATTCTATCGACCGTTGTTCCAAACCGGTCATCGCCTGCGTCAACGGCGCCGCCCTGGGGGGCGGCGTCGGTTTGTTGGCCGCCTGCGACATCGTGCTGGCCAGCGAAGACTCCAGCTTTGCCCTGACCGAAGTGCGCTTGGGCCTGGAACCCACCATCATCGGCCCGCAAGTGGTGGCGGCCATGGGGGCGCGGGCCAGCCGACGCTATTGGCTGTCGGCGGAACGCTTCGATGCCCGCGAAGCCTTTCGCCTGGGCTTGGTCCACGCCGTGGTGGCCGCCGACAAGCTGGCCGAGGCCCGCGACCGCATGGTGGAAAACTGCCTGAAGGGCGCCCCCAAGGCGCAAGCCGGGTCCAAGGAAGCCATCCGCCTGGTGTCCGAAGCCGAACATGGCCCTGATTTGATGCGGCTGATCGCCCATCGCTTCGCCGAACAACGCATCGGCGACGAATGCGCCGAGGGCATGGCGGCGTTTTTGGAAAAGCGAAAGCCCGGCTGGGGCCTTTGACGGACTTGACCGGAACCGACCGGCCTGCTTCCCTGGGGACCCAGACGGAGGTTTCCCATGCTTGCCCAATGCCTTGCCGGTATCCGTGTCCTTGATCTCAGCCAGTACATTCCCGGCCCCTTCGCCACCCAATGGCTGTCCGACATGGGGGCGGAAGTGGTCAAGGTCGAACCGCCGGTGGGCGACCCCATGCGGACGATGGGTGAACCCGATGCCGACGGCACCACTTATTTCTATAAGCTGGCCAACCGCAACAAGCAGGTGGTGCGGCTGGATTTGAAAACCCCCGACGGCAAGGCGGCGCTGGCCGCCATGCTGGCCAAGGCCGACGTGCTGGTGGAAGCCTACCGCCCCGGCGTGCTGGACCGGCTGGGGTTCGGGGCTGAAGAATTGAACCGCCTGAACCCGCGTCTGGTCCATTGTTCGGTGTCGGGTTATGGCCAGACCGGGCCGCACGCCCCGGTGGCCGGTCACGACCTGACCTATGTGGCGCTGACCGGCGGTCTGGCGGCCAGCGGTATCGAATCGCGTCCGGTGATGACCTTCCCGCCCTTGGCCGACCATGCCGGGGCCATGCTGGCGGTGCAGGCGGTGCTGGCCGCGCTTTTGCGCCGGGAACGCACCGGCCAGGGGGCGCGCCTCGATATCAGCCTGTCGGAAGCGGCGCTGTCGTGGATGGGCGGTATCTTGTCTTCGGTTCATCGCGGCCACGACTTGCGGCGCGAACAAGACCTCATCAATGGCGGGGCCGCCTTTTACCGTCTGTATCGCACCGCCGATTCCCGGTTCGTCGCCTTGGGCGCCATCGAGGAAAAGTTCTGGCGCACCTTCTGTCACGCGGTCGGCCATGAAGAGTGGATTTATCGTCAGTTCGAGCCCATGCCGCAGAATGATTTGATCGCCGAGTTGGAAGCCTTGTTCCTGAGCAAGGACCGCGACCAATGGGCGGCGCTATTGTGTCCGGTGGATTGCTGTTTCGAGCCGGTGCTGGAACCGGCCGAGGCGCCCGATCATCCGCAATGGCAGGCCCGCGGCGTGGTCCGGGTGGGCGGCGATGCCGACGACGTGGTCGAGGTTCTGTTGCCCATTTTCGTCGATGGGGTGGGGCCGTCGGCCCGTGTGCCGTTGGTGGAAGTCGCGGCCCAAGTGGTGTTGGACAAATGGCGATGAACGATCTGCCCCTATCCCTGCCGCAGCATGGCGGCGACCTGGTCGCCGCCGAAGCCCGTTGGGGCAAGCCGGCCCAGGGCTGGCTGGATTTGTCCACCGGCATCAATCCCTGGCCCTATGCGGTGGGCCATGTCCCGGCCGAATCCTGGCACCGCCTGCCAGGGTTGGCGGAACAGGACGGGTTGCGTCGCGCCGCCGCCGAATCCTATGGCTGCATGGCGGAAAACGTTTTCGCCGGGCCGGGATCGTCGTCTTTGATCACCGCTTTGGCGCGCTGTTTCAGCCCGCGCAAGGTGGCGGTGGTGTCGCCCACCTATGGCGAGCATGCCCTGGCCTGGAAGGCGGCTGGCCATGCGGTGGCCGAAGTGGGGGTTCCCGCCGATGCCGCCGGGGCCGAGGTGCTGGTTCTGGTCAATCCCAACAACCCGGACGGTCGCAGCCATGATCCGGAGAGGGTGCTGGCGCTGTGCGAGAGCTTTCCGCTGGTGGTGGTGGACGAAGCCTTCGGCGAGGTGGCGCCCAAGCTGTCGGTGTCCGCTCACCTGCGTCCGGGGTTGGTGGTGCTGCGCTCGTTCGGCAAGTTCTATGGTCTGGCCGGTTTGCGTTTGGGGTTCTGTCTGGCCCAGCCCGATCTGGTGGCGCAGATGGCGGCGCAATGGGGGCCGTGGCCGGTTTCCGGTCCCGCCTTGGTGGTGGGGCGCGCCGCCTTGGCCGACCGGGTGTGGGCCGAGGCCACCCGCGCCCATCTGGCCAATGCCGCCCAGCGTCTGGACACGGTGCTGACCACCGCCGGGCTGCACGCGGTCGGCGGCACCGATCTGTTCCGGCTGGTGGAACACCCCGACGCAGCGGGGGTGTATGACCGTTTGGGCCGTGCCGGGATCCTGGTCCGCGCCTTCGCCCAGCGTCCCGACTGGCTGCGTTTCGGCCTGCCCGGCGGCGAAGCCGCCTTGCATCGCTTGCGGGACGCGCTGTCGTGACGTTGGTGGCCTTCGACGGCGACGACACGCTGTGGCACAACGAACCCTTGTTCTGGGCCACCCAGGACCGCTTCAAGACCTTGCTGGAGCCCTATTGCCCGCCCCAGCAACTGGCCGAGCGGCTGTATCGCACCGAGATCGCCAATCTGGCGTTGTTCGGCTATGGCATCAAAGGGTTCGCCCTGTCGATGATCGAAACCGCCATCGAGGTGTCGGGGGGCACGGTGCCCACCGCCGTGATCGCCGAACTGATCGAACGGGCCAAGCACATGCTGGCCCACCCGGTTCATCTGTTGGACGGCGTCGCCGAGGCGGTGGCGGCGGTCAAACGGGCCGGCCACAAGATCATCGTCATCACCAAGGGCGATCTGCTGGACCAGGAAGCCAAGCTGGCGCGATCCGGACTGGCCGATCTGTTCGACGCGGTGGAAGTGGTCAGCGAAAAGGACGAGGCCCTGTATCGGCGGCTGTTCGCCCAGCATGGCGTGGGCGAAGGTCAATGCGTCATGGTGGGCAATTCGGTGCGTTCCGACATCCTGCCGGCGCTGGCGGCCGGGGCTTGGGCGGTCCACATCCCCTATGCCGGGCCGGTCTGGGCCCACGAAGCGGCCGAGCCGCCCTTGGACCATCCCCGCTATGCACGGCTGGACGGGATGGAATTGCTGCCGGATTGGCTGGATAAAATATAGAAGGGGGAGTGGGGCGAGTGATCGGATTCGAACCGACGACATCCAGGACCACAACCTGGCGCTCTAACCGACTGAGCTACACCCGCCACCGGGAAGGCCGCATGTGTACCCAAAGCTGGGGGGCGTCGTCAAGGGGCGAATTTCGCGACTTTGCCGTCACGCAAGTTTCACGCTGGTGATCAACTGCTTGTTTAGAATGCGGCCAAACTTCCCCAAAGCGGAAAATTGGTCATGCATCACGACATCGATCCCGAAGATATTGGCGTCAACACTTCGACCCAGCCCAGCTTTTCCGCCATCCTCAACACCGCGTTGTCGCGTCGCGCCGTTTTGGGGGGCTTGGCCGCGGCGGCTCTGGTCCGTGAAGTTTCGCTGCCCGCTTCCGCCAAGCCGGCGGGCATGCAGGGTGATGGACTGACCTTCGCCGAGGCGCCGCACAGCATCGCCGAAAACCATCAGGTGGCGGCGGGCTATGACGCCCAGGTGCTGATCCGCTGGGGCGACAAGGTGCTGGCCGACGCGCCGGCCTTTGAGCCGAAGAAACAAAGCGCCGCCGCCCAAAGCCGGCAATTCGGCTATAACAACGACCATATCGGCTATTGCCCGTTGCCTTTGGGATCGACGAATTCCGATCACGGCCTGTTGGTGGTCAACCATGAATACACCGATCCCTGGCTGATGTTCCCCGGCCTGACCGAAAAGGACAGCGCCACCAAGGTCAGCCGCGACCAGGCGGAAATCGAGCTGGCCGCCCATGGTCTGTCGGTCATCGAGGTGAAGAAGACCAAGGGGCACTGGCAGGTGGTGGACAATTCGCGTTATGCCCGGCGCATTACGTTGGACACCGACATGGCGGTGTCGGGGCCGGCGGCCGGCCATGACCGCCTGAAGACCAAGGCCGATCCCGGCGGCCGGGCGCTCAAGGGCACCTTGAACAATTGCGCCGGCGGCCTGACGCCGTGGGGCACGGTGCTGACGGCGGAAGAGAACTTCCACCAATATTTCGCCGGCACCACCACGGGCGCCGAAGCGGGCAATTACAAGCGCCTGGGGATCGCGGGCAAGCCGGCATATTCCTGGGGCAAGCATTTCGACCGCTTCGACGTGGCCAAGGAACCGAACGAACCCAACCGCTTCGGCTGGTTGGTGGAAGTCGATCCCCACGACCCGCGTTCTCGGCCGGTCAAGCGCACGGCCTTGGGTCGTTTCAAGCACGAAGCCGCCAATGTGGTGGTCAATTCCAATGGTCGGGTCACCGTCTATACCGGCGACGACGAACGCTTCGAATATCTGTACCGCTTCGTCACCACCGGCAAGATCGACAAGACCGACCGTCAGGCCAATCTGGGCCTGCTGGATGACGGCATTTTGTACGTGGCCAAGTTCCACGACGACGGGCGGCTGACCTGGTTGCCGCTGATCTTCGGCAATAGCTTGCTGAATGCGGCCAACGGCTTTCATTCCCAAGCCGACGTGGTGATCGAGGCGCGGCGCGCCGCCGACCTGATGGGGGCCACCCCCATGGACCGCCCCGAAGACGTCGAGACCAATCCGGTCACCGGCAAGGTCTATATGATGTGCACCAACAACACCAAGCGCAGTGCCGACCAGTTGGATGCGGCCAATCCGCGTCCCAACAACGAACACGGTCACGTCATCGAGATGGTGCCGCCCACCATCGACGGTGCCGTCGACCACACGGCTTTGGAATATCGCTGGAACGTGTTCCTGCTGGCCGGCCCCAAGGGCCAGGGGCATTACCATCCCCAGACGTCGGATGCCGGTTGGCTGTCGTGTCCGGACAATTTGGCCTTCGATCCCCAGGGCCGGTTGTGGATTTCCACCGACCAGGGCTCGTCCCAGGCCAAGAACAACATCCCCGACGGCATGTACGCCATGCAGACCGAAGGGCCGCTGCGTGCCTTGCCGCGCTTCTTCTATGCCTGTCCGCGCGGGGCCGAGATGTGCGGGCCGATGTTCACCCCCGATGGCAAGACCCTGTTCGTCGCCGTCCAGCATCCGGGCGAGGACAAGGGATCGACCTTCGACGCGCCGTCGACCCGCTTCCCCGATTTCCAACCGGGCATGCCGCCGCGTCCGTCGGTGGTGGCCATCACCAAAAAGGATGGCGGGGCGATCGGCGGCTAGGCATGATGGGCGAAAAGCAACCGGGGTATCATTGGTGAAACTGGAAATCCTGCATTTGCCGGGCAAGGGCGGCTCGAACCGCCCGCCCTTGCTGTTCGTCCATGGGTCTTATTGTGCCGCCTGGATCTGGGCCAAGGACTTCATGCCCTATTTCGCCGAAGCCGGCTGGGATTGCCACGCCGTTTCCTTGCGTGGTCATGGCGGTTCGGAGGGCGCGGTGGAATGGGCGTCTTTGGCCGATTACATCGCCGACGTGGCCTGGGCGGTGGAGCAAATGGCGGCGCCTCCGGTTCTGATCGGCCATTCCATGGGCGGTTTGGTGGCCCAGCATGTGGTCGCCGCCGGCCATGCGGTGGCCGGGATGGTGCTGATGGCGTCCACCCCGCCTTCGGGCTTGGGCTCGTCCTCGATGCACATGATGGTCCATGCCTCGGACGTGCTGTTCCAATTGGGCTTGCTGCAAAGCCTGGGGCCGGGTTCGGTGTCGCCGCATGTCATGCACCGCGCCTTGTTTTCCGACCACACCGATCCCGCCCATGTGGCGTGGATGATGGACCACCTGCAAAAGGAATCGTCGCGGGTGGCGGCTGAACTGCTGATGCCGCCCAAGCCGTGGCCGCCGTCGACGCGGGTGCCGACCCTGGTTTTGGGCGGCGACAAGGATTTGTTCCTACCGGTTTCGGCCTTCCAGGAAACCGCCCAGCATTGGAGCGCCGAATTGCAGGTCATCCCCGGCGCCCCCCACGGCCTGATGGCCGACAGCCATTATTGGCGGCTCTGCGCCAAATTGGTGGCCGAGTGGCTCAACCGACAAAATGGCGCCGCAGCCTGATCAGGGCCTCATCGATGGCGGAATCGGTTTTGGCGAAGCAGAAGCGGGCATAGGTGTCAGGGGCGTCGGCTTCGAAGAAGGCGCTGATCGGGATGGCGGCGACCCCGGCTTTTTCGGTGATGTGGGTGCAAAACGCGCGGTCGTCGCCGGCAAAACCCAAGGGACGGAAATCGGTCGACAGGAAATAGGACCCGCTGCATTGCAGCGTGGCGAAGCCGATGTCGCGCAGTCCCTTCGCCAAGCGGTCGCGGCGCGCCGACAGGATGGCCGGCAGGCCGGCCATGTAATCGGTGCAGTTCTCCAGCCCCCAGGCGACAGCCGCTTGCAGGCTGGGGGCGGTGGTGAAGGTCAGGAACTGGTGCGCCTTGGCGATGGGCGCCAACAAGGACGGCGCCGCCACCACCCAGCCGACTTTCCAGCCGGTCAACGAGAAGATCTTGCCCGCCGACCCCACCTTGGCGCAGCGATCGCGCAT
This sequence comes from Rhodospirillaceae bacterium UBA6219, assembly GCA_002435715.1. GTDB lineage: Bacteria > Pseudomonadota > Alphaproteobacteria > Rhodospirillales > Magnetospirillaceae > Magnetospirillum. The sequence continues at coordinate 41,396 of DISD01000035.1, read as the reverse complement.
GCCGGGCAGGCTCATCAGTGGAATGTGCCGACGGCCGTCATAGGTCAGGTGTTCATAGACTTCGTCGCAGATGGCGAAGCAATCGTGGCGGATCAGCAGATCGGCGATGAAAGCCAATTCGTCGGCATCGAACACTTTGCCGCAGGGGTTGGCCGGGCTGTTCAGCACCATCAGCTTGGTCTTGGGGCCGAAGGCATCGGCCAATTGTTGGCGCGGCAGCGACCATTCGGGGGCTTCAAGCCGCACGATGCGGGGGATGCCGCCGGCGCGACGGATGATCGGCAGGTAGGAATCGTAAAGCGGTTCCAGCACCACCACCTCGTCGCCGGGCTCGATCAGGGCGAACAAGCAGGCGCCCAGCGCCTCGGTGGCGCCCGAGGTGACCATCACCTCGGTTTCGTCCACCCCGGTCCCCCAGAACCGGCATTCATGGGCTGCCACCGCTTGGCGCAGCGCCGGGATGCCCATCATCGACGGATATTGGTGCGGGCCGGCCTGGATTGCCGCCGCTGCCTGGGCGATCACCGCTTCGGGTTCCAGCCCTTCCGGGAAGCCTTGCCCCAGATTGACGGCGCCATGGGCTTGGGCCAGGCGCGACATGGTCTCGAAGATGGTGGTGCCGCAGGCGGCGAAAATGGAATTGGCGGCTGGCATCAACGGACTTTCCAATGGTTGGGGGCGGGCATCCTAGCACCAGCGCGGGGCGGCGGCGAGCCTGCGCCTTGGGCGGCGTTCGGCTGCCTATTATCTGGGCTTAAATGCCCGAAAAAACAGCAGAATCTTTGGCAGTTTTCCTACATATTCCCTATTTTTCCTGATGGCGGAAATGGCACGATGCGTGCTAAATGATGACCCGCGCTTTGCCGCTGGTTCCACGCTTTTCGAGAGACGCGGTTTCATGAAAAAGATCGAAGCGATCATCAAGCCTTTCAAGCTGGATGAGGTTAAGGAAGCTCTGCACGAAGTTGGGCTTCAGGGTCTGACCGTTACCGAAGCCAAGGGTTTCGGTCGTCAAAAGGGTCATACCGAGTTGTACCGCGGCGCCGAGTACGTGGTGGATTTCCTGCCCAAGGTGAAGATCGAACTGGTCATCGACGATGGCTTGGTCGAACGTGCCATCGAGGCTATCCAGCAGGCGGCCCACACCGGTCGCATCGGCGACGGCAAGATTTTCATTTCTCCGGTCGAGGAAGCCATCCGCATCCGCACCGGCGAAAAGGGCAATGACGCCATCTAAGGTTTTTCGCCTTGGGATGCGTCAGCATTCGTAATTTAGTTTTCCACATCAAACAGGAATTGTGACCATGGCCGACAACGTCAAGAAGGTCCTCGAGATGATCAAGGAAAACGACGTCAAGTACGTCGATTTCCGCTTTACCGATCCGCGCGGCAAGTGGCAGCACACTGCCCAGCACGTCAGCACCGTTGACGAGGACATGCTGACCGAAGGTCTGATGTTCGACGGCTCGTCCATCGCTGGCTGGAAGTCCATTGACCAGTCCGACATGATCCTGATGCCCGACGCCTCGACCGCCGTCATGGACCCCTTCGCGGCCCAGGCCCAGATGATCATCTTCTGCGACATCGTCGAACCGGCCACCGGCCAGCTGTATGACCGCGACCCCCGCGCCATCGCCAAGCGCGCCGAGCGCTATGTGTCCGAATCGGGCATGGGCGACACCGCTTTCTTCGGTCCGGAAGCCGAATTCTTCGTGTTCGACGACGTCAAGTTCAAGACCGGCATGAACATCGGTTACTACGAGCTGTCGTCGGAAGACGGCGCCGAAGCTTCGGCCAAGGACTACTCGGAAGGCAACCTGGGGCACCGTCCGGGCGTCAAGGGCGGCTACTTCCCGGTTCCGCCGGTGGACGGCTCGGTCGACATGCGCGCCGAAATGCTGACCATCATGGGCGAAATGGGCCTGCCGGTCGAAAAGCATCACCACGAAGTGGCGTCCTCGCAGCACGAGCTGGGCTGCAAGTTCGGCACCATGGTGCAGGCCGCTGACTGGATGCAGATCTACAAGTACGTCGTGCACAACGTCGCCGCTTCCTATGGCAAGACCGCGACCTTCATGCCGAAGCCGATCTATGGCGACAACGGCTCGGGCATGCACGTGCACATGTCCATCGCCAAAGACGGCAAGAACACCTTCGCCGGCGAAGGCTATGCCGGCCTGTCCGATACCGCGCTGTACTTCATCGGCGGCATCATCAAGCACGGCAAGGCGCTGAACGCCCTGACCAACCCGTCGACCAACTCCTACAAGCGTCTGGTTCCGGGCTTCGAGGCTCCGGTGCATGCTGGCCTACTCGGCCCGCAACCGTTCGGCTTCCTGCCGTATCCCCTACGCCACCAGCCCGAAAGCCAAGCGCGTCGAAATCCGCTTCCCGGATCCCTCGGCCAACCCGTATCTGGCTTTCGCCGCCATGCTGATGGCCGGCCTGGACGGTATCGCCAACAAGATCCATCCCGGCGAAGCCATGGACAAGAACCTGTATGACCTTCCTCCGGAAGAACTCAAGCAGGTCCCGACCGTTTGCGGTTCGCTGCGTGAAGCCCTGGAAGCTCTGCGCGCCGATTGCGACTTCCTGTGCAAGGGCGACGTGTTCTCGAAGGAATTCATCGAGGCCTACATCGAGCTCAAGTACGAAGAAGTCTACAAGTTCGAACACACCCCGCACCCGGTGGAATTCTCCCTGTACTACTCGGTCTAATCCGAGCAGTCTGGACGAATTGTCCGAACGGCCCCGCCGGCGCAAGCCGGCGGGGTTTTTCTTTGCTTGCGTGAAAGCTGAACCAGGGCTAGTTTGCCTTCCTCCTTTGGGGAGTAGCCGCCTTCGCGACAGAAGGGGGCGCGTCAACAGACTTGGTCCTTTGGGATCGTGGCGCGTCCGGCCGATTCGGCTTGGCAAGACCATGGGATACGGGTTCCGTCCGGCCGGGCGGGAACTTCGTGTCCTGTCGTCTTTGCCCGGCCTGGATGTTGCGCCCGTGGAATCCTTTCTCGTCTCGACCGGAATCGTCGCCATCGCTGAAATCGGCGACAAGACCCAATTGTTGGCTTTGTTGTTGGCCGCCAAGTTCCGCAAGCCACTGCCCATCATCGCCGGCATCTTCATCGCCACTGTCGCCAACCATGCCGGTGCCGCAATCATCGGTTCGTGGATCGCCGCGCTCATCGGCCCCGACACCATGCGCTGGCTGCTGGCCGCCGGTTTCGTCGCCATGGGCATCTGGGTGCTGATCCCCGACAAGGTGGATGACGACGAGGCGGAAAAAGCCCCGCGCTATGGCGTACTGGTGACCACTGTCATCGCTTTCTTCCTGCTGGAAATGGGCGACAAGACACAGATCGCCACCATTGCCCTGGCGGCGCGCTATCCCGATTGGTGGTTGGTCACCATGGGCACCACGTTCGGCATGATGGTCGCCAACGTGCCGGCCGTGCTGGTGGGCCAAGCCGCCACCCAGGTTCTGCCGCTGCGTGTCGTCCACATTGTCGCGGCCTTGGCCTTCTTCGTTTTGGGTGCCCTTCTGGCCGCCGACGGCATTCCTCATCTGCTGGGCTGAAAAACCTGTTTTTTCGGGCAAAAATCCGTTTGCAGGGCGGGGGCCGAAGCGCTATAAGAACGGCCTCGCAGGCGACCGGAGTGTAGCTCAGCCTGGTAGAGCACTGTCTTCGGGAGGCAGGGGCCGGAGGTTCGAATCCTCTCACTCCGACCAGTTAAACCCCAGTTGGCGAAAGCCAACTGGGGTTTTCTTATTTGGCGGCTTCCCAAACGGCGGCTAGAGTACCGTGGTCAACCCATGGGAGGCTTCATGCAGCGCGTCGACGACAAGAATCTGCGGTCTCGGGTCAAGTTGTTCGGCAATCTGCTGGGCACGGTTCTGGCCGAGCAGGAACGCCCCCAAGTGTTGGAAACCGTCGAGGCGCTCCGCAAGGGCTTCATCCAGTTGCGTCAGGCCGAGGACCCGGCCAAGCGCAAGGCGTTGATGCGGTTGATCGGGCGGCTGGACGCCCACACCCTGTCCCATGTGGTGCGCGCCTTCGCCACCTATTTCCTGCTGGCCAACATCGCCGAGGAAGATTTCGCCAACCAGCAGCGTCGCCGCCATGTGCTGTCGGGCGAGCGCTTGTGGTACGGGTCGTTCGACGACACGTTGCGTGAATTGAAGGCCCAGGGCATGAGCGCCCAGCAATTGCAGGTGCTGCTGGACGCGCTGCGTTTCCAGCCGGTGTTCACCGCCCACCCGACCGAGGCCAAGCGCCGTGCGGTGCTGGAAGCCCAGCGCCGGCTTTATGTGCAGGCGCGCCGTCTGAACGACCCCAACTTGGCCGAACATCAACGCAGCGAGGTCACCCGCCAGATCCTGAACCAGATTCAGGTCTTATGGAAAACCGACGAGGTGCGCATCCAAAAACCGGTGGTGGAAGACGAGATCAAGAACGGCCTGTTCTATTTCCGCGAGACGTTGTTCGACACCGTGCCCCGGGTCTATCGCAATCTGGAACGCGCGCTCGACAACGTCTATGGCGAGGAAGGCGGCGCCAAGGCGTTCCGGGTGCCGGCCTTCATCCGTTTCGGATCGTGGATCGGCGGCGACCGTGACGGCAATCCCTTTGTCACCTCGGACGTCACCAAGATGGCGGTGCGGATGCAATCGCGTGAGGTGCTGTGGCATTACCGCCGTCGGCTGGACGACTTGCACCTGCAACTGACCCATTCGGCGTCATTGGTGCGACCCTCCGCCGCCTTCGAGGCGCGGATGGACGCGGATGCCCCCATCCTGGCCCAGGCCTTCGGCGCCAAGCCCGGCCGCTATGCCTATGAACCCTATCGCCGCAAATTGCATGTGATGGATTACCGGCTGGGCGAGCAGATCCGCCGCCTGGACGCGCTGTTGGATGGGCTGCCCGATCCGGGGCGTGGCGCCGGTTATGCCTCGGAAAACGATTTAATGGCCGATTTGCTGGCCATCCGCGATTCGCTGATCAGCCATGGCGACGCCAACATCGCCGAGTCCGAATTGCAGGATCTGATCGTCTTGGTCAAAAGCTTCGGCTTTTTTCTGGCCGAACTGGACATCCGCCAGGAATCCACCCGCCATACCAAGGCGGTGGCGGAATTGTTCGCCAAGGCGTCCAATTTGCCCGATTATAACGAATTGAACGAAAGTGCGCGTATCGGCGTGCTGGCCGATCTGCTGTCCCATCCCGGCACGCCCTTGCTCTATGCCCAGGATCTGTCCGATGACACCCGCGAGATCTTGCGGGTGATGCGCACCATGGCCGAGATGCGGCGCGAGATCAGCCCCCAGGCCTTCGGCGCCTATGTGATTTCCATGACCCATCAGGCCAGCCATGTTCTGGAAGTGCTGTTCCTGGCCAGCTTCGCCGGTCTGTGCGGCCGCCACCAGGACGGGTCGTGGACTTGCGACATCCGTGTCGCGCCGCTTTTCGAAACCATCGAGGATTTGGCCGCCATCGAGCCGACCTTGGTGCGTCTGCTGGACGTGCCGGCCTATCGGGCGTTGTTGAAGGCATCGGGCAATGTCCAGGAAGTGATGCTGGGTTATTCGGATTCGTGCAAGGACGGCGGCATCCTGGCGTCGAGCTGGGGATTGTATCAGGCCCAGCGTCTGATCAGCCGCACCGCCGCCAGCCGGGGTATCGCCTGCCGGGTGTTCCATGGCCGCGGCGGCTCGGTCGGTCGCGGTGGCGGTCCCACCCACGACGCCATTCTGGCCCAGCCCCCCGGCACCCTGGCCGGTGACATCAAGTTCACCGAACAGGGGGAAGTGCTGTCGGCCAAATATTCCAACGCCGACACCGCCACCTATGAATTGACCATGGGTGTGTCGGGGTTGATGAAGGGCAGCCGCTGCCTGTCGGTGGTGTGCGAGCCCGACCGCCCCGATTTCATGGCGGTGATGGACGAACTGGCCAAGGCGGGCGAGGCCGCCTATCGCGACCTGACCGACAACACGCCGGGCTTCATCGACTATTTCTATGAAGGCACCCCGGTGGGTGAGATCGGGCTGCTGAACATCGGCTCGCGTCCGTCGCACCGTTCCAAGGGTGACCGCTCGAAATATTCGGTGCGTGCCATTCCTTGGGTGTTCGCCTGGGCACAGTCGCGCCAGACCATTCCCGCTTGGTTCGGTTTCGGCTCGGCCTTGGCTGCGTGGCGCGGTGACGATCCGGCCAAGTTGGCGCAATTGCGCGAAATGGTCGCCGAATGGCCGTTCTTCCGCGCACTTTTGTCCAACAGCGCCATGTCGCTGTCGAAATCGGAATTGTCCATCGCCCGCGAATACGCCGATCTGTGCGTCGACGCCGATCTGGCGGAAACCATTTTCGGCCGCATCACCGGCGAATACGAAACCTGTCAGGCGCAGATGCTGGCGGTGTTCGACCGCGACGACCTGTTGGGCGACAACCAGCAACTGGCCAAGTCCTTGGGGCGGCGCAATCCCTATCTGGACCCGTTGAACCACATCCAGATCATCGCCCTGCGCCGTTGCCGCGAAGCCCCGGAAGACGACCCGGCCGAACGCCAGCGTTGGCAAATCCCGCTGCTGCGCTCGATCAACGCCTTGGCCACGGGGATGCGCAATACCGGGTGATCCGGGGGGGCGGGGCGGGGCGGCAAGCCCCGCTATAATGTTCTTTAGAACCGCATGAACGGCTGGGCGCCGTCGGGGCCGAACAGGTAGACGACGAAAGGTTCCTTGTCGCCCGACATGCCGGGCGAGCCCTGGGGCATGCCGGGGGCGGAAAGGCCGGTGGCCTTGGGGCGTTCCTTCAACAGCTTTTCAATGGCGGCCACCGGCACATGGCCTTCCACCACATAGCCGTCGATGATGGCGGTGTGGCACGATTCCATGCGGGCGGGCACGCCGAACTGGCGTTTGACCTTGTCGATGTCCTCGGTGGCGATGACCTTGGTCTGCCAACCGGCATCCTTCATGTAATCGGCCCAGCCTTGGCAACAGCCGCAATTGGGGTCCTTGAACATGGTCAGTTCGGCGGCGAAAGCGGGCAGGGCGATCAACGACACGGTGGCGGCAAGGATCAGGCGGCGCATGGGATGCTCCAAGGGGCGAAGGACGGGACCAGCTTGGCTGATCCCGTCCGGTTTTCCCATGATCCAGATCAAGCCTGGGCGAGGCCGCGGCCCAGCTCGCTCAGCAATTCCAACACTTCGTGCGAGGCCTGGTTCATCCGTTCGACCTCGGCATTAGCGGCGTCCAGGTCGCCTTGGCTATGCAGCAGCAGGGCCTGTTTGCCGTGATCGTGAACCCGACGGTGCGGGTCGGCCAAACGGGCGAAGGCCGGCTGGTTCTTGATCGCCGGGTCTTCGACGGTGTCGTACCATTTGCCCAGTCGGCAGGTATGGTGGCTGGCCAGCTTGTCGGCGGTCAGCTCGGATCGATCCAGCAGGCGGTCCACCACCGAACGCTTGAAGCGGACATGGTCGTTCTTGGCGATTTCCAGAATGCTTTCCGCCGAGGCGTTGTTGGAGAAATCCTCGACCCGCTTGTCGAGGACGGCGGCGGCGGCCTGCATGGCTTCCAGCACTTCCGAAATTTCATCCAAATTGCGGTTGGACAATTCGGCGATGCGCAACGACCCCCCCGAGATTTCCGACGCCGCCGCCGTTTGCTGGGTCAGAATACCGGCGATGTCGCGCATATGGCCGGTGACGCCGTCCACCCGTTCGGCGATGGCGCCCAAACGGCCGGTGACCTGATCGACCGCTTGCTGACCTTGCGAGGCGGCGGTGCTGCTTTCCTGCATGGATTTCAGCGCGGCGGCCATTTCCTGGGTCAGGGTGGCGATACGGTTGCGGATGTCCTCGGTGGCGCGTCCGGTCTGGTTGGCCAGTCCCTTGACCTCGGCGGCGACCACGGCGAAGCCCTTGCCGGCTTCGCCGGCACGGGCCGCCTCGATNNCCGGCCTCGCCGGCACGGGCCGCCTCGATGGTGGCGTTGAGCGCCAACAGGTTGGTCTGACTGGCGATGGCCTCGATCTGGTCGACCATGGCGCCGATCTGCTGGGACGCATTGGCCAGGTTCTGGATCTTCAGGCCGACATCGTCCACCGCCCCGGTCAGGGTTTCGGTGGCGGCTCGCGCCGTGGCGGCGTCGGTGACGCCGTCGCGGGCCGCGGCTTCGGCGTCGCCGGCCTCGATGGCGGCCACTTCCGAGTTCTGGGCGATGGTGCTGACCGAGGCGACCATTTCCTCGATGGCGGCGGCGATGGCCTGGCTTTCCTGGGCGGCCTTACGGACGTCGCCCATCATCTTGGACAACACCACGCCGGCTTCGTTGCTTTGGATGGCGGCTTCCACCACCCCGGCCAATTGCAGGCGCATGCCTTCATGCAGGGCCTTTTGACTTTCCTGCATTTCACTGACCAAGCGCTTTTGTTCGGCTTCCATGCCCGCCAGTTTCTTGGCTTCGTCGCGCACCACCAGCAAAGCCCGGGCCATGCGGCCGATCTCGTCCTGGCGCTGGGCCCCCTTCATCTCGACGTTGAAATCGTGCTGGCTGATACGGTCCATGGCCGCGGTCATGTCCAGGATCGGACCGGTGATGCCGCGGGCCAGGAAGATACTGATGACGATGGTGATCGCCAAAGTGGCGGCCACCAGCCACAAGATGGTGCGGTGGACTTCCGACAATTGCTCGGCATAGGCCTGACCGTCCATGACGATTTCGACCACACCGAAAGGCTTGCCCGAGAAGTCGGTGATGGAATGCCCCATCACCGCCAGACGCTTGCCGTTTTGCAAGATGGTGCGGATGACCGGGGTGCCAGCCAGCGCCGTCTTGAAATCGTCGGCGTTCAGGTGGGGGTCGGAAAAGCTGGCGGCGAACAGCTTGAAACCTTTGTCGTCGGGCAACAGCAGGCCCGATTCCACCTGATGGGTTTCCTTGAAGTCGTCGAAGAACGGCTTGCCGAAGGACAGGCCGAATTCAACCGAACCGATATGGTGGCTTTGCGTCATCACCGGCACCACGCCCCGCACGCCCAGGCCGGCGCGGCCGATTTCCAGGCCACGGGTGGGTTGCTTGGCGGTGTTGGTCTGAACCACCGTTTCGCGGATTTTCGACAAATCGTCGCCGAATTTGGCCGGTTGGTGGGCCCGCAGGAACGAGGTCGCCGGCGGCAGGTGGAACTGGAATTGTTCGATGGCATAAGGCTTGGCCAGCGACTTGAAAACCGGCACCATCTGGGTGGCCAAACGCTCGCGTTCGCCGGCTTCCATCATCTCCGGGATTCCGGGCAGGGCGGCGATCAGCGATGCCATGGCCTCGGCCTGGTCGGACTTGGCGATGACGGCCTGGTTCAATTGGTCGAAATGGCCTTGCAGCTCGACCTTTTCAGCCTTGGCGATCATAGTGGTGAAATAGCTGTTGACTGCGAAGCCGATCACCAGTGCCGAGGCCAAGGAGACACCGACCAAGGCCAAACCGAATCGAAGCGCGATGCCCATGCGCATTTCTCTGCCATCCCCCTTAACTGACGCGTTGATAATTTAACGCACCTAATGGTTTAACCTATGAAATTAGATATCAATAATATCCTAACGTTCAGATATTTTGGAATGGGGATATTGTCTGTCCGTGTATTGTGCGCTGCTGAAGTTTTGACCATGGGGCCGGTCTTTGCTTTCCCTGGTCTGCTGCCGGGTTTCATTATCACTTTCGATCTAACCTCTTCGCAGGCGGGCTGGCTGGGCGGCATCACCTTTGCCGGCTATGCGGTGGCGGTTCCTTTCCTCAGTGCCTTGACCGACCGCGTTGACGCGCGTCGGGTCTATGTGGCCGGGGCCGTGGTCGCTGCCCTGGCGTCGGTTCTGTTCGCCCTGTTCGCCCAAGGCTTTTGGACGGCTTTGGCGTTTCGTGCCCTGGCCGGCATTGGCTTGGCCGGTACCTACATGCCGGGTTTGAAAGCCTTGGTGGACAGGGCCGACGGCCCCCATCAGCCGAAATGGATGAGTTGGTATACCGCCAGTTTTTCGCTGGGAACCGGCCTGTCCTTTCTGGCGGCCGGAATGTTGGCGGCGTGGCTGGGGTGGCGTGGATGTTTCGCCCTGTTGGGATTGGGGGCATTGGTCGCCGCCGTGCTGGTGCTGTTCCTGCGTCCTGTCGCGCCACCTCCGGTCAAGCCCGGCAAGCTGTTGGATTTGCGCCCGGTGCTGACCAACCGCCGGGTCATGGCCTATGTGTTGGGCTATTTCGCCCATATGTGGGAATTGTTCGGATTGCGGGCTTGGATGGTGGCCTTCATGGCCTTCGCCACCGCAGGCCAGGTGGTGATGGCGCCGTCGGTGGTGGCGGCGCTGTCTTCGGTGGTGGCCATGGTGGCCAGTATCGGCGGCGCCGCCTTGGCCTTGCGCTATGACCGCGCCAAGGCGTGTTCGGCCTTCGCCCTGGCTTCGGCGGCGTGCGCCTTGCTGGTCGGTCAAAGTGTCGGCTGGGGCTGGGCGGCGGTGGCCCTGATGCTGGTCTACAACGCCTTGGTGCAGTTGGATTCGGCGGCCTTGACCACCGGCGCCGTGCTGGCGGCCGAGCCTGAACGGCGCGGCGCTTCGATCGCCGTGCATTCCCTGATCGGCTTCGTCGCCGGTTTCCTGGGGCCTTTGGCGTTTGGGTGGATTTTGGATGTCGCCGGTGGGCCGACCCGGGCGGCGGCCTGGGGATGGTCTTTCACGGGACTGGCTGTGGTGGCCGCTTTGGGGCCGCTGGCCTTGTTGCGGTTGAATCGGACATCCATGAACTAATGTTTGCTTTATTAGGTCGTTCTTAATTACTGTGGTCCCGACGAATAAGGCCAAAAGGCCAGCGGACAGGGAACACGGACAGGAGAGCATGCTTGCCCACGCCAATGTGGGGAAGCCTGGGTTCGTTTGCTTGCCCGCTGGGACAAAACAGGCCGATCCCAGGGAGCGAATACATGCGAGACCCCGAGATTTCTTGCGATTCGGACCAAGGCCGGGCCGAGGTCAAGACCACCACCTGCTATATGTGTGCCTGCCGCTGCGGTATCCGCGTCCATCTGCGTGATGGCGAAGTCCGCTATATCGAAGGCAATCCCGAACACCCGCTGAACAAGGGGGTGATCTGCGCCAAGGGCGCGTCGGGCATCATGAAGCAATATTCGCCGGCGCGTCTGACCAAGCCGTTGAAGCGCAAGGAAGGCACGGAACGCGGCGCCAACCAGTTCGAGGCCATCGAATGGGAAGAGGCGCTGTCCACCCTGGCCGGCCGTCTGGACCACATCCGCAAGACCGATCCGCGACGTTTGGCGTTGTTCACCGGCCGCGACCAGATGCAGGCGCTGACCGGCATGTTCGCCAAGCAGTTCGGCACCCCCAATTACGCCGCCCATGGTGGGTTCTGCTCGGTCAACATGGCCGCCGGCATGATCTACACCATCGGCGGCTCGTTCTGGGAATTCGGTGGTCCCGACCTGGAACGGGCCAAGCTGTTCGTGATGATCGGCACCGCCGAGGACCATCACTCGAACCCCATGAAGATCGAGCTGTCCAAATTCAAACGGTCCGGCGGGCGCTTCATCGCCATCAATCCGGTGCGCACCGGCTATGCCGCCATCGCCGACGAATGGGTGCCCATCCGTCCCGGCACCGACGGCGCCCTGCTGCTGGCGCTGATCCGTGAATTGATCGAAACCGGTCTGTTCGACCGTGATTTCCTGCTGCAATATTCCAATTCGGCGGAACTGGTGATCCAGGATACGGCGCGCGACAATCACGGATTGTTCGTGCGTGATCCCGATGTGGCGGTGCGCCCAGACACCTTCGACACGCCCGACCGCTATTGGTGGGACAAGGAAACCGACCAGCCGGTGCTGTCGCGCACCAAAGGCACCGAGGGCCGTCTGTTCGGCGATTTCACCATGCCCGACGGCACCCCGGTGAAGCCCGCCTTCCAATTGCTGAAGGAGCGCGTTGCCGATTACACCCCGGAATGGGCCGAGGGCGTTACCGGCATTCCGGCCGCCACCATCCGCCGTCTGGCCCACGAAATGGGCATCACCGCGCGCGACCAGAAGATCGAGCTGCCCATCGCCTGGACCGATGCCTGGGGCAACGAACATCAGACGGTGACCGGCAATCCGGTGGCCTTCCATTCCATGCGTGGTCTGGCCGCCCATTCCAACGGTTTCCACACCATCCGCTCGCTGGCCATCTTGATGAGCCTGTTGGGCACCATCGACCGTCCCGGCGGGTTTAGGCACCGGGCGCCGTTCCCGCGTCCCATCCCGCCGTGCCCGAAGCCGCCGAAAGGCCCGCACGCGGTCAAGCCGTCGACGCCCTTGGATGGCATGCCGCTGGGCTGGCCCGCGGAACCCGACGATCTGTCGGTGGATCAGGATGGCCAGCCCATGCGCCTGGACAAGGCCTTTTCCTGGGAATACCCGCTGTCGGTGCATGGCTTGATGCACAACGTCATCACCAATGCCTGGCGCGGTGATCCCTATCCCATCGACACCCTGTTCCTGTTCATGGCCAACATGGCGTGGAATTCCACCATGAACACGTCCGAGGTCCGCAAGATGCTGACCGACAAGGACGAGAACGGCGATTACAAGATCCCCTTCGTGGTGGTGGCCGACGCCTTCCAGTCGGAAACCGTGGCCTTCGCCGATCTGGTGCTGCCCGACACCACCTATCTGGAACGCCACGACGTCATGTCCATGCTGGACCGCCCGATATCGGAATTCGAAGGTCCGGTGGATTCGGTGCGTGTGCCGATCATGCCGCCCCTGGGCGAGTCGCGTCCCTTCCAGGACATCGTCATCGAATTGGGCACAAGGCTGAAGCTGCCCGCCTTCATGACCAAGGAGGGAACGCGCAAATACCGCGACTATCCCGATTTCATCACCAATTTCGAGACCGAGCCGGGCTCGGGTATCGGCTTCCTGGCCGGTTGGCGTGGCAAATCGGGCGAAAAGTCCATGGTGGGCGAACCCAATCCCAATCAATGGGACATGTATGCCCGCAACAACAACCACTACCATCACCATCTGCCCAAAAGCTTCCAGTACATGCGCAACTGGAACAAAGGCTATCTGGCCTGGGCCCAGACCAACCGGCTGGTGCGCTATCACGACCCCATCAACATCCACATCTATTCGGAAGTGCTGCAGAAGTTCCGCTTGGCCGCCCAAGGCAAGTGGAAGGGCAAGCAGCCCCCGGACGAACTGCGCCCGCGCGTCGAACGTTTCTTCGATCCGCTGCCCTTCCATTATGCGCCGTTGGAATGGTCCAAGACCGATACCGGCAAGTTCCCGCTGTCGGCGCTGACCCAGCGTCCCATGGCCATGTACCATTCATGGGATTCGCAAAACGCCTGGCTGCGGCAGATCCACACGGAAAACTTCCTGATGATGCATCCCTCCGTCGGCCAAGCCGGCGGCTTCGAGGACGGCGCTTGGGTGTGGGCGGAAAGCCCGTGGGGCAAGGTCCGCTGTCAGGCCCGTTTCACCGAAGCGGTGGAGCCCGGCACGGTGTGGACCTGGAACGCCATCGGCAAGGCGTCGGGGGCCTGGGGGCTGGCGGGCGACGCCAACGAAGCGAAAAAGGGCTTCTTGCTGAACCACCTGATTTCCGAGGAATTGCCCGACATGGTGGGCGGACGTCATGTGTCCAATTCCGACCCGGTCACCGGCCAAGCCGCTTGGTACGACGTGCGGGTCAAGGTCACCCCGGCCAAACCCGACGAGGCCCAGGAAAGTTGGCCACAATTCCCCACCCTTGGGCAATTGCCCGGGCAAACCGGTTGGGGGCCGCGTCTGCGCGCCTTCTTCGCCGGCAAGAAGCGTTGATCGGGGGATTGGAAGAATGGCGAACGAAAAACAACTGGCCCTGGTCATCGACCTCAATGTCTGCGTCGGCTGCCACGCTTGTGTCACCAGCTGCAAGGAATGGAACACGTCGGGCTGGGCCGGGCCGCTGCCCGACCAGGATGCCTATGGGGCGGATCCCAACGGTGTGTTCTTCAACCGGGTGCAGACCTTCGAATGCGGCACTTTCCCCAATACCGAGACGGTGCATTTCCCCAAATCCTGCCTGCATTGCGAGGACCCGCCCTGTGTGCCGGTCTGCCCGACGGGCGCTTCCTACAAGCGCGAATCCGACGGCATCGTGTTGGTGGATTACGACAAGTGCATCGGCTGCAAATATTGTTCGTGGAACTGCCCCTATGGCGCCCGCGAATTCGACGAAGTCACCGGGGTGATGAAGAAATGCACGCTTTGCGTCGATCGCATCACTGACGAAACCCTGCCCCCCGATCGGCGCAAGCCGGCCTGCGTGCTGGCTTGTCCGCCTGGGGCGCGCCTGTTCGGCGACATCAAGGACCCGGAATCGGAAGTGTCCAAGGCCATCCGCGACAATGGCGGCTATCAATTGATGCCGGAAGCCGGCACCAATCCGGCCAACCATTATCTGCCGCGCCGCAAGACCCCAAGCGTGGTCCACGAGGACCAGTTGCAACGGGCCGACAACCCGCTGTCGCGGGAAGCCGAACCGCCGAAATTCGGTGGCCCGACCATCGACGACGCGTCCCAGTGGTAAGGAAGGAACAAAGATCATGCGTCCCGCTTTTTCCGTTCTCTTCCTCACCACCCTGATCGGCGCCGGCCAAGGCCTGCTGATCGCCCTGGTCTGTGGTCAATTGTTCCTGGTGGTGGGCACCGGTGATGCCAGCCTGTCCGGTGGCTTCTATGCCATGGGCAGCCTGTTGGCCCTGGTGCTGCTGGCCCTGGGCCTGTTGGCGTCGTTCTTTCACCTCGCCAACCCGACCCGTGCTTGGCGCGCCGCCACCCAGTGGCGGACGTCGTGGCTGTCACGCGAAGTCATCGCCCTGCCGGCGGTCATGGGTATGGCGGTGCTTTATGGCGGTTTGCATGCCTTGGGCTGGGATGGCGCCTTGATGCATTTCGCCAATGGCAAAAGCCTGGATCTGACCATGGCGGTGGGCTTCGTCACCGTTTTGGCCTGTCTGGCTTTGTTCCTGTGCACCGGCATGATCTATGCCTGCGTCAAGTTCATCCGCGAATGGCACAGCGTGTGGACGGTGATCAATTACACGCTGATGGGGCTGGCTTCGGGTTTCGTGCTGGCCGCCGCCTATGCCGCGTCCTTGGGGGCGGTGGTCACCGGTCTTTATGCCGGTACCGCCTTGGTGCTGATCGTCTTGGCCCTGGCGGGCCGCGCCGTCAGCCTGTGGCGTAATGCCCGCCTGAAGCCCCTGGCGACCCTGAAAGGCGCCATCGGCGCGCCGCATCAGAACATCCGTCAGGTGACCCAGGGCTTCAACGGCAAGTCGTTCAACACCAAGGAATTCTTCCACGGCAAAAGCCCGGAAACGGTGCGGATGCTGACCACCTTCTTCCTGGCCTGCGGTTTCGCCGCCCCCTTCGTCCTGGTGGCGTTGGGCATGGGTTCGGCGGCGGTTCTGTGGTTGGCGGTGATGGTCCAATATGTGGGGTTGTTGGCCGAACGCTGGGTGTTCTTCGCCCAGGGCAACCACGTGCAAAACCTTTATTACCAACGCAAAGCCTGATCATTCCCTGTTCGCGGCTTGCGTGCACTGGGTTAAGATACGGACGCCCCCGGCAAAGGGGCGTCCGTTTTCGTTTGGGGGTGACATGGATCGTCGCAAGGTTTTGGCAGGCATGGGCGGCATGGCTGCCGGTATGGTCGGCCCGGCATGGGCGCAGTTTCCCGGCGCCATCAAACCGCAGAATGACCCCTATGCCCAGGTCGATCCCTATGCCGATCCCCGGAACGGCTTTCCCAGCGGCAACGCGCCGACGGAAAGGCGGGCAGCACCGCCAGCCGACAATCCGGCCTTTGCCAGTTCGGCCCGGGCCACGCGCCATTTCACCCCCGACGAGGATCGCCAGGAATTGGGGCGAGCGATGAAAAGTTTTGCCCCTTGTCAGGCCGATGATGGTGGTCCGGTCCCCAATGCGCAAATTCAAGAGGCGATGAACGCCTTCATCCGTCCCATCGCCGCTGTGGTGGACCGCAAACAATTTCCGTGGCGGGCATCGGTGGCGCGCAGTGCGGCGATCAATGCCTGGACGGTTGGCGGCGGACAGATGTCGTTCAATGCGGGGCTGATCGCCATGTGTGACCATCCCGGGGAATTGGCCGCCGTGGTGGCCCACGAGGCCGGGCATGTGGATCTGGGCCACATCATCAAGGGGGACACCCTGATGCAAACCTTGATGGCGGCGGCCGAGCAAAATCCGGCCCTGTTGAAAGATGTCCGTGGCGCGGTTGGCGGCGGCATCATTCCCGACGGCGATGGGCCGATCCCGGTTTTCGCGGTGCTTAAGGCTGGCTTTTCACGAACCGATGAATTTGAAGCCGACGAACACAGCCTTTATGTTTTGTCCCGGGCCGGCATTCAGCCGAAATGGGCCATTTCCATGATGATGAAGTTGGACGAATACGGTTACCGTAACGGCCATCACCTGCTGAACGGGGTGATGATCGACCACCCCCCGGCGTCCGAGCGCATTGCCGAACTGCGGGCTAAAATCGTCAACGTTCCCCTGCCGCAGGGGGATTTGGTTCCCCCGGGGTGGTCGGTGTTGAAAGCGGCTTTCCCGACCCCAGCCGAATTCCGCAAAGGCTGAAAAGCAAAAGGCCCGGTTTGACCGGGCCTTTTCTTATTCCTCGCCGTTCAGCTTGGCGGCCAAGGATTTCGTCAAATCATAGACGCTGCGGCGGATGGCTTCGTCGGTGATGCGGTGATAGTTGCGCATCATTTCCAACCCTTCGCGGCCGGACGAATCGGGGGCGGTGAAACCGGCTTGGTCTTCCGACAGGCCCATGGCCAGTGTGCTTCCGCCACCGCGCGGGATGTCGTCGAAGAAAAAGCTGACCGGGACGTCCAACGCCTCGGCGATGTGGTACAGGCGGCTGGCGCTGATGCGGTTGGCGCCGCTTTCGTATTTCTGCACCTGCTGGAAGGTCAGGCCCACCGAACGGGCCAGTTCGGTCTGGCTGAGGCCCATCAAGGTGCGACGCAGGCGCAGGCGCCCCCCCACATGGGTGTCCACCGGGTCCGGCTCGCCGCTTTCGGTGCGGGCACGGTAAATTCGTTTGCTGCTTGTCTCGGCGGTCATGATGGGACGTCGTCAATTGATAGGGTTGCATACAATACCCGCGCAGGTAATTGTATGCAACTAACCCGTCAGACCTAGGTCTCGTCGTGCCAGCCGCATTGGCGCAGCAAGGCCGCCATGTGATCCGGCACCGGGGCGGTGGCGGTGATGGCGGGTTTCTTCGGGTTGAAGGGAAGAATGATCGAGCGGGCGTGCAGATGCAGGTCGGTGGCGACCAGATCGGCGGTGCCGCGTCCATAGACCGAATCGCCGACGATGGGGCAGCCGACGGACGCCAGATGCACTCTGATCTGGTGGGTGCGTCCGGTGCGCGGCTTGGCTTCGATCCAGCTCAGGCGGCCGTCGCTGCCCAGAACCCGGTAATCGGTGACGGCATCTTGGCCCTTGGTATCGACCACCATGCGCCAACCGTGACGGCGTTCCAGTTTCTTCAGGCGTTTGTCGATGGTGCCGCTTTCCGCCGGGGGTTTGCCGACCACCACCGCCCAATAGGTCTTTTCCGCCTCTCCATCGGCGAAGATCTCGCCCAGACGGGCCAGCGCCTTGCGGTGACGCCCCAACACCAGACAGCCCGATGTGTCGCGGTCCAGCCGGTGAGCCAGTTCCGGGTTGCGCGGCAGACCGAAACGCAAGGGTTCCAGCATGTCCATCAGATGGCGGCTGGCATCACGCGCCCCGGCATGCACCGCCAAGCCGGCGGGCTTGTCGATGATCAACACCATGGCGTCACGGTAAAGCAGACGGCCGATCAGCTCTTCCGGGGTCATGGCGGGAAGGGCGTCGGCGTGCAGGCTTGGCCCTTGGGCTTCAGCATGGCGCACAATTCGGCGGCGTTGGCCGGGCTCAACGGCCCAGCGATCAGCCGGTGGGTGACCCCCAATTCGCCCAGATCGGCGCGCACCACCTTATAGGTCAGCGCCGCCAGTTCGGGATATTGGGTGGAAAGCGCTTTCCAGGCCTGTTCGCCATGGGTGGCGCTGCCCATGGACAGCAAATGGATGCCGGCCTGACCGGTGAAGCCGGCGGGCAAGGACGGGGCGTTCAACTCGGTGGGTGAGGGGATGACCTTCAACTCGCCGGTGACACCGCCTTGCAGGCGCTGCATGGAAGACCCCGAGCCGCTGCCCGATCCACTGCCGCTGCCGCTTTTCTTCGGTTTGGCCGGCTTGACCGGTTCGGGGGGCGGGGTCAGGGCAGCCAGGGATTCGGGCAGGGTGCCGCCCTCCATCAAGGCGTGCAGCGCCTGTTCCTCGGCATTTTTTTGGTCGGCGCTGATCAAGCCCGCTTGATTGAGACGGTCCAAACGGGCCAAGGCCTGACGGGCCGCCTGCTTGTCGGGAATGATCAAGGCCTCGCGTTTGGCCGGGTTCAGGGGCAGCACGCTGTCGACCATGAAATCGCGCTGGCTGGCGCCGCCGGGATTGGCCCAGGTGGCGGCCATGGCCTTTTCGATGTCGTCCGGCAAGGGAGCCGGCGTCATCAGGCCGGCTGCCGGCGGTTGCGGATCGGTCAACGGCAGCAGGGCGCCCATGTTGGTGTCGGCGCGGGCGGCGGCATCCTCGGGGGGGATCTGGCCGGTTTCGGCCAGGCGACGTATGGTCAGGAAACGCAACGCCGCCGGGTCACCCGCCAACAGCGCTTGCGATTCGGCGTGGCCGATCAGGCGGGGAGGGAACGGCACGTCCTCGGGGTCGGGTTGCGGCAAGGCGGACTGGCCCAAAGCGACGGGGCGGGCGGGTTGACTTTCCGGGCTGCGGTACAGGGGTTCCAGGCCAGGGCGTGGTGGCGCCGATGAATTGGTGACGTGTTCCAGCTTCGCCGCCGTCGATTGCACATAGGAATTGACCGTACTGCAGGCGTTCAGCAGCCAGGATATGCACAGCAGGGGCAGAATGCGCCGCATCAGGCTCTCGTAAGCACTTGTCTCGGTTGCCATTTTGTCTGGTTGTCGGGGCTTTGCAACCCTTAACCTTGCCTTTGTCCCGGGGCTTTGGCACAAGGACGCCATGAATCTCCGCTCCAAAGCTGCTGCCCTGGCCGAAACCGGC
This sequence comes from Rhodospirillaceae bacterium UBA6219, assembly GCA_002435715.1. Classification (GTDB taxonomy): domain Bacteria; phylum Pseudomonadota; class Alphaproteobacteria; order Rhodospirillales; family Magnetospirillaceae; genus Magnetospirillum. The sequence continues at coordinate 22,165 of DISD01000035.1, read as the reverse complement.
CGTTTCGACGCTATCTTGCGCCTGATGGCGGAATATGGCGGCGACGATCCGGTCTGTATGGCTTTTGCTGACGGCGCCCGGGCGTTGAAAGCCAACGATGCCTTTGCCGCCGTCGCCGCCTTTGAAAACGTGGCGCGCTTAGAGGCGGGTTTCCCCGCCGCCCGCGAGGCCCTGGTCAGCGCCTATCGCCGCGACGCCCGTTACCAAGACGCCGTCACCTTGGCCCAAGCCGGCCCATGGAGCCGCCAGATCGGCTATGAACAAGGCTTGGCCCATTTGGCCCTGGGCCAGGCGCGTGCCGCCTTGGCCTGTTTCGACGCCAATCTGGCCCATGATCCCGACCACGCGGTGTCGTGGCTGGCCAGCCATGCCCCGGCCTTGGAAGTGTGTGGCCTGGACGATGCCTTGCGGCGCCTGCGCCGGGCCTGCGCCTGTGTCGGGGCCAATGGTCGCTATTGGGCCTTTCCGGTGGCCTATGGTCTGCTGATCGGCGAGGACGTCACCGATTTGGAGACCCGCGAAGTGGCGCCGTTTCCGGCCCGTCGGGCCTTGGTGGACAGTGTCCGCGCCCTGGCGCCGTTCATCACCCATCCGCCGCGCCTGTTCGGGCTGTCGGCCAGCACCTTGGATTTCGCCCTGGATCACGCCGGGGAAAGTGGGCTGGTGCTGGAATTCGGGGTGCGTCGCGGCACCTCCATCAACCGCTTGGCGGCGCGGGCCGGGCAAAGGGTGCATGGCTTCGATTCCTTCGAAGGTCTGCCGCAATCCTGGGGCGCCGAACCGGCCGGGGTGCTGACCACCGGCGCCCAATTGCCCCCGGTCGCCGACAACGTCACCCTGCATGCCGGTTGGTTCAGCGACACCTTGGCGCCGTTCCTGGCGTCGCATGCGGGGCCGGTGCGGTTGGTCAACATCGACAGCGACATCTATGCCTCGGCCCGCGAGGTGCTGTTCGCCCTGGCGCCGCGTCTGGTTCCCGGTTCCATCTTGGTGTTCGACGAATTGATCGGCAACCGCACCTGGGCCGAGGACGAATTCAAGGCCCTGGGCGAATTCGTCCAAGCCTTTGACGCCACACTGGAAATTCTGGCGGTGACGCCTTTTACCAAGCAAGTGGTGATGCGAGTCTTGACTCTGGGGGCCTGATGGTCAGAGTCGGGCGTTTGTTGCCAAGGAGAGTTTCATGACCGTAGCCATCGAGATGGGAACGACGCAGGGCGGCCAGCCCGCGACGCTCGATCTCGAAGAATTGCTGGCCACCCGCTTGCTGGTGCAGGGCAATTCCGGCTCGGGCAAGTCGCATTTGTTGCGCCGTCTGGTGGAGCAAAGCGCCCCTTGGGTGCAGCAGGCCCTGGTCGACCCCGAAGGCGATTTCGTCACCCTGGCCGACCAGTTCGGCCATCAGGTGGTGGACGCCGCCGCCCATACCGAGGCGGCGCTGCAACAGATCGCGGCGCGTGTGCGCATGCACCGGGTGTCGGTGGTGTTGAACCTGGAAAATCTGGAAACCGAACGCCAGATGCGCCACGCCGCCGCTTTCCTGGGCGGTTTGTTCGACGTGGACCGCGATTACTGGTTCCCCATGCTGGTGGTGGTGGACGAAGCGCAATTGTTCGCCCCCGCGGCGGCCGGCGAGGTTTCCGACGAAGCCCGCAAGGCGTCGTTGGGGGCCATGACCAATCTGATGTGCCGTGGCCGCAAGCGCGGTCTGGCCGGCATCATCGCCACCCAGCGTCTGGCGAAATTGGCCAAGAACGTCGCCGCCGAGGCGTCCAACTTCCTGATGGGCCGTACCTTCCTGGACATCGACATGAGCCGCGCCGCCGATCTGCTGGGCATGGAGCGCCGTCAGGCGGAAATGTTCCGCGATCTGAATAGGGGGCAGTTCGTCGCCCTGGGGCCGGCTTTGTCGCGCCGTCCGCTGCCCATCCGCATCGGCGAGGTGGAAACCTCGGGCCGGGCTGGCAATGCCCGCCTGCTGCCGCTGCCGGAAAAGCCCCCGGAAGACGCCCATGATCTGATCTTCAAACCCGGCGAGAACGAGGTGCTGCGCCCCGCCAGTCGCCCGGCGCCCATGGACACCGCCCAGTTGCTGGCCCAATTGGCCGCCGCCAAGCCGCCGTCGCCCCCCGGCGAGATTTTAGTCCGCGAAGTGGTGGCGCCGGCCCCGCGCTCCCCCGAAGGCCCCAAGACCACTTTGGACGAAGTGGTGCGCCAGGTTCTGGCCGACCCGGAAGCCATCTATCGCTCGCCGGCTCAGGTTTATCAGGACTTTTTGGTGCGCTGTCGCCAATACGGCCTGCACGGCCGCTCGCTGGACCTGAGCGCCTTCAAGCGCAAGCTGGCCTCGGTCCGCGCCGGCGTGGATGCCGAAACCGCCGACACCCCGGAATGGGATCAGGCGCTGACCGTGGCGGCGGCTTTGTCCGACGATCTGCAGCCGGTCTTTCTGCTGCTGGCCCGCGCCGCCCACGACAAGATCGCCTGCCCATCCAACGCCCAGATCGCCCGGGCACGGGGCTCGCGATCCCCGCGTCGCGCCTTGGGGTTGCTGGAACACATGGAAAGCCAGGGGCTGATCACCAGCGACATCGACGCCTATGGCAACCGTACCATCGCGGTGCCGGCACTGGGCTGGCAAACCCTGCCCGGCAATCCCGACGCGGAAGACGCGGAAGACGTGGCTTAATCCTAGTCGGTGGCGATCTTCGCCGCCGTCGCGCTTGTCGCAGCCATCAGGTCCAAGGCCGCAGCCTTGATCTGCAAGCCGCGCTGGCCGCCATTGACGACGATGAAGTCGAAGCCCAGGGCGGATTGGTCCAAGAAAGTGCGCAGACGCTTTTTCTGACCCAGCGGGCTGATGCCGCCGATCTTGTAGCCAGTGACACGTTCGGCGTCGGGGCCCTTCATCATCGCCGCCGACTTCTTGCCGGCGGCTTGCGCCAGGGCCTTCAAGTTCAATTCGTGGTCAGAGGGAACGACGGCCACCAGTGCTTCATCGCCGGCCAAGGTCATCAACGTTTTGAAGACCTGCGACGGCGGCAGGCCCATGGCCTGGGCCGCCTGCAACCCGATGGATGGGGCGTTGGGGTCGTAGTCGTATTCCAGCAATTCATAGGGTTTGCCGGACTTGTCCATGGCCATGGTGGCCGGGGTTTTCTTCGCCATGGGGCGATCATAGCCAAGGGTCTCAAAATGGGGAAGGTTTGCTTCTCCGAGGTGAAGGTGACGTGCCTGGGCCGAAAGTATGCAGACCTACTACTTATTACTTAAGGTTTAATGTGGGGGCGTTGTAGTATTGTTTTTTGATCGGGGGAGATGGCTGGAGATGTAAGATGCACGTGACAAGCACCCTTCTGGTCGGCGGCGCCAATTTCAGCGAGGGCGAGGTTGCGCTGATCCAGGCGATCAAAGCCATCGCCGCGGGGAAATTCTCGGAAGTTCCCGCAGGCCAAACCCCGGTGAGTGAAGCGCTGTATCAGTTGGCGCGCAGCCTGCAAGCAGGGGCCACCCAACAATTGCGGCGAACTGTCACCTTGGCGGGTGAAAGCAGCGAGATCATGGCCGCCACCGCTTTCGTCTCGGGTGATGTGCGCGAGGTGGTGAACTGCACCCAAACCATTTCCGCCGCCATCGACGAGTTGACTGTGGCGATGCACGAAATCACCCGGACGGGAACCTTTGTCGCCGATACCGCACAAGCGGTACGGATTAATGCCCAGGAAGGGCTGGACGCTGTTTCCAACGCGTCTCGCAGCGTCCAGGCCATGGCCGAGGTCGAGCAGACGGCGTCGGCGCGGATCGAACGCTTGGCGGAAGCCTCGCTGGCTATCGGCAAGATCGTCACCATCGTCCAGGCCATCGCCAGGCAGACCAATTTGCTGGCTCTGAACGCTTCCATCGAGGCCGCGCGGGCTGGCGAGACGGGACGTGGTTTCAATATCGTTGCCGCCGAGGTCAAGGATTTGGCCAACAAGACGGCGAAGGCCACCTCGGACATCCGGGTTCATGTCGCGGCGGTTCAAGAGGAAGTTCGGGGCATGCGTGAGGCACTGGCTGACACGGCCGACACTGCGGCCCAGGGGCTTGCCAGTATCGTCACGGTGGAACATTGCGTCGGCTTGATCGTTGGCCGCGTCAACGACTTGCAAGAACGGCTTTCCAGTCATTCGTCCTCGTTGGCCGAGCAATCAGCGGCGACTGACGAGGTGGCGCGCTCGGTGGAAGTGATCCGGGAACTGACCGAGAGGACCTGCGGCAACGAGGACAAAGCGGTGATCGCCGTCACCGCCGGCGAGGCAACCCTGCAAGAGCAGTTCCACGACTTGGCCCAGCAGGAAATTCCTGATGCCGTGCTTTATCTGGCCGAATCCGACCATATGCTGTGGAAACGGCGGCTGGCCCAGATGCTGACAGGCAGTACCACGCTTAGCGAACATGAAGTCAACGACCATCATTCCTGTCGGCTTGGGATCTGGTATTACAGCGACAGTTCGGCTGATTATCGGTCTCATCCGGCCTTCGGGCGTTTGGAGGCACCACACGCCGAGGTTCACGAAACGGCCCGGGAAATCGTGCGTTTGTTCAATTCCGGCGACCGCGTTGGCGCCCGCGCCGCCTATGCGCGGTTGGAGCAGGCGTCGCAAGGGGTGATTACGCAACTCGAACACCTCAGCCGAGGACGGTTCTGACAAAGGGCGGCAGGAAAGGCGACAGGCCGTTACCGGCCTGCGATGGCCAAAAGGTGCTTTTTCCGCATGTGACAGAGGTCTTGTCCCTGTCATTTCATCAACCGGTATGACCAGACTTGCGCCAAGCCCATGGCCTCAGCAGAATGCGACGCCCTGAAGCAAGGATGTCCGTCATGGCCAACACCCCCGATACCGCCATCCGCCACCACCTTTATGAAGACGTGCTGGCCATGTTGCTGGGAACCTTACTGGTGGCCCTGGGGGTGACCCTTTATGCCAAGACGATGATGCTGACCGGCGGCACCGCCGGGTTGGCGCTGTTGCTGAGCTATGTCAGCAAACAGGAATTCGGCATCGTCTTCTTCGTGCTCAACCTGCCGTTTTATGTGCTGGCCTGGATGCGCATGGGCTGGCAATTCACCCTGCGCACCTTCCTGGCCGTCGGTCTGGTGACATTGTTTTCCCGCCTGACCCCGCATTGGATCGGCTTCGACCATCTTGATCCGCTATACGCGGCGGTGGTTGCCGGGGGGCTCAGCGGTATCGGCCTGTTGATGCTGTTCCGCCATCGTACCGGCTTGGGCGGGCTCAATATCCTGGCCCTTTACATCCAGGAACGGGTGGGGCTGCGCGCCGGTTTCTTTCAACTGGGCGTCGATCTGTCCATCCTGGCCGGGGCCTTCTTCGTACTGGATGTCAGCCAATTGGCCCTGTCGGTGCTCAGCACCGTGGTGCTGAACATGGTTCTGGCCATCAATCACCGATCCGATCGTTATCTGGGCGTCAGCTGAGCTTATTCGGGGCGCTGGCTGCGCAGCTTCTTCACCGCGCCGCGCTTGGACTTGCTGTCCATGCGGCGCTGCTGGCTGCCCTTGGTCGGTTTGGTGGGTTTGCGCTTGGGCGGTGGCGGCTTGGCCGCCTCGCGGATCAATTCCACCAGCTTGTTCATCGCCTCGGCGCGGTTGCGGTCCTGAGAACGGTGTTCTTGGGCGGTGACGATCAACACCCCATCCAAGGTCATGCGCCGTCCGGCCAGCTTGGCCAGACGGGCTTTCACCTCGTCGGGCAGGTTGGGCGAATTGGCGACGTCCAGGCGCAATTCGACGGCGGTTTCCACCTTGTTGACGTTCTGCCCCCCCGGTCCGGAAGACCGGGCGAAGCTTTCCGTCAGCTCGGAATCGTCAAGCGCGATGCGGCGGGTGATGGGAATCATGCCCGCCTTATACACGGCCCGATTTTTGCTGCCCAGTGTCTCGGGCGTGATGGAACGGCTTTTCTGTCGCGAACCCGTCAATGGCGCCGTCTTCACGACAAAGGGGCGGACCACAGGGAGGGGCGGATGAAACTGACCATCGAACGAAGCATCGCCGAAGCATGGGCTGCCATCCATCCTGGGTTGGAAGGGATGTTGTCGCAACTGCGTTTCAGCAACCGGGTGGAAATCGGACTGGGGGCATTGGCGGGCGATGAACTGGCCAGCCTGCACCGATTGACCGCCGCCGCCCCCCATGCGCATCGTGCCCAAATAGATCAACTGGCGAATCTGGCCCGGGTCAGCGCCGAACCTGGGGCTGTCTTCGGTCCCGACGACTTGCCCCGTCTGGCCTCGGCCCTGGCCGTCACTTTGGTGGATGGCGCCCTTCGCGGCTGGTTGTTTCGTCTTAACCCTGCCGGTCGGCCGCTGCCTTTTCTGGTCAGTCGGCTGGATTATACGCCACCGGGGGACGAGGAATCCGGCCGTATCCTGATCGAGCTGAAGGCCAATACCCGGGGTGCGGTGGCGCAGGAAACCCTGATGATCCGCGCCCGCGACCTGACCGGGCGTACCGTGGGGCAGATTTTGGCGGCACTGGGCTGGATGAAGGAAGACGAGGGGCTTTTGGCCAGTTACGACGAACAGGCCGAACGTTATTTCGACTGGCGCGCCCGTTATGGCCGGCAGTTCTCGGGCCGGGGGGCGGGGATTTATGCCGAAGACCCCAGTTCGAAGCGTCGCGACACCGATTGGGCGCGCAAGGCGCTGGTGGTGCTGTCGTCCACCGGCGAAGCCGCCCGGCTGGTCAACGACGAGGAATTGCTGGGCGAGAGGGTTCTGGGCTTGGATGCCTCGGGCGGCTTTCTCGACAAGCTGCTGCGACGGGCGGAAAAAAGTAACTTCCTGTCCTCGGCCGCCGAGGAAGCCATCGAGGCCGCCCGCGCCCGTATCCCCAAGGGCGCCTTCACCGAATTACCTGTCCATCCGCTGATCCTGATGTTCCATCTGGAGTTGCATCATCACCTGTGGGTGCATGTGGAGGATCTGGAACCCTATGCCTATCACCCCGAGATCAAGCGCAAGCTGGTGTTGCCGCCCGAGCAAACCGACCTGATCGACATCCTGACCGCCGAGATGGATACCTTGATGGACGACATCGTCGCCGGTAAGTCAGGGGGGACCACCGTACTGTGCGCCGGTCCACCCGGAGTGGGCAAGACGCTGACCGCCGAGGTCTATTCCGAGATCATCCAACGCCCCCTTTACCGTGTGCATTCCGGTCAATTGGGGCTTGATGTCGGCCAGATGGAGCTGGCGCTAAAGGATGCGCTGACTCGGGCCCAGCGTTGGGGAGCGGTGATGTTGATCGACGAGGCCGACGTCTATATCAAGCGTCGCCAGGACAATCTGACCATGAACGCGGTGGTCGGTGTGTTCCTGCGCGTGCTGGAATATTTCAACGGCCTGTTGTTCCTGACCACCAACCGGGTCGACGACATCGACGAAGCCATCGTTTCCCGCTGTATCGCCCTGATCAAGTATCACCAACCCGATGCCGAGGACCGCAAGAAGATCTGGCGGGTCATGGCCGACCAATTCGGTCTGGACCTGAACGAAGTCCTGATCGCCGAACTGGCGGCGCAATTCCCCCAGGTCAGCGGGCGCGATATCAAGGGTTTGGCCAAGTTGGTGGCCAAATTCTGCGCCCAGAAGAACCAGTCGCCCAGCATCGCCGTGTTTCGGCGCTGCGCCATTTTCCGCGCCCTGGACGTCCCGCCCGAGGCGGGGGAACAGGGCGCGGTGGCGATGGATCAGTAGCTCTTGTCCTTCCACATGTCGGGGTCGAAGCGCACCACCTTGTTGCGGCCGGTTTCCTTGGCCTGATACAGGGCGACGTCGGCGAACTTGACCGCCTGCCAGAAGGTGTCGCTGTCGGTGGGGAAGTCGGCGACGCCGATCGAGATGGTCTTGCGCAGCACCGTGGTGCCGGCCTGGATGTCCAGGGATTCGACGGTGGAACGGATCTTCTCGGCGATGGAATCGGCCTGTTCCGGGCTGGCGTCCAGCAACACGATCAGGAATTCCTCGCCGCCATAGCGGATCACCATGTCGGAGGCACGCACGCTTTGACGCAACACCTTGGCCAAGGCCTTGATGACGGCGTCGCCGGCGTCGTGGCCATAGGTGTCGTTGACCATCTTGAAGAAGTCCAGGTCCAGCATCATGATGCCGACCTGCGACTGGCGTCGCTGGACGTTGGCCACCAAGGTGTCGACGTATTCTTCCAAGAAGCGGCGGTTGTTCAGCCCGGTCATCGGGTCGCGCAGCGCCGATTCGCGCAAGGTCTCCATCAGCTTCTTGGTTTCCAGCACCGGGGCCGCCTCGCGCAGGTAGACGCTGACATAAGGCAGCTGTTCCAGCATGCGGGTTTCGTCCTCGGCCGGAACCACCAATTGCAGCACGTTGCCGACGGCGCCCGATTGGATGATGGGCAGGCAGACATGCTTGCGGTTGGGGGCTTCCTCGGGCGGTTGGAAGGCATAGCAGATGCCGGGGTTCAGCACCCCGTCCACCACATGGCCGGTGCGCTTGGCGCGGCAGCCTTCGGACCGCACCAGGATCTGCGGGTCGCACCACCGGCACGACGCTTCCGGCTGGCCGTCCACGAACAGCGGTGTCATGTGGTTCTTGTTGGCCTGCATCTCGTAGATGGAATATTCGCGGATGCCGAATTCGCCCTCCAGGGCGCGGGCCAGACGCAGGTGAATTTCGGCCTTGGTTTCGTCTTCTTCGATGGCCTGCTTGAAATGGGCGGCCCGGGTCAGGCCTTCGACCATGTCGATGGTGGCGGTCAGCTGGTTTTCGTCGGCGGTGGGCGTGCGGCTGGTCAGCCGCGCCACGTTGGCGCCGATGCGGGTCAGTCCTTCGTCCAGGAAGGTCAACAGACGGTTCATGTCGGTGGCGATCTGGCCGACCTCGTCATTGGTGACCTGGTCGACCTTGGCCTTGAAGTCACCGCGCAGCGCCCGCTGCACCGCCTCTTCCACGTCGATGGCGGTGGCCGAAACCGGGTTGACCATGCGGCGGATCAGCACGAAGCCGATCCCCATGAAGATGGCCACCGCGGCGACCAGGGCGCCGACGGTCATCATCGCCTGGGTCTTCAAATTGCCGATGGACACTTTCATGGTGACGGCGCCCAGCACCTGGCCTTCCTGCACCTCGTGGCATTGCAGGCAATTGGGCGAACCGCGATTGGTGGCGATGAAGGGGATGGTGCCGCGAATCAGGGTGTCGGTGTCGGTTTCCAGAATCTCGTAATCGGGCTTGCCTTCGCGCAGGACCCGGTTTTCGATCTCATCGGACGGGCTTTCTTCGTTCAGGCCCGAGCCGAATTGATGAACCACGGCGGGCGAACGCACCACTCGGGCCGAGGCCAGACCTTGAACCTCCATCAGGCGCTTCAAGAAACTTTCACGCTTGTCGATGACGCCGTTGATCATCGACTCGGTCAGGTGAACGCGCACGATTTCGGCCGCCGTCCGGATGTGTTCCGACGACGAAGCGATGGAAAAGCTACGAAACGCATAAAGACTTATGGCCATCAACAGCGCGATCAACAAAGCGGCGATGGCGGCAAAAAGCACACTGATCTTGACGTTGAGATTCATGACCCCCAGGTCCCCCCAAAAGCACGGCAGCTGTCCCCAGCCGTGAAAAATGGCCGAAAGGATAATCCCCAAGGGTTAGAGGGGCAATGCGTGATTCGGCGATTTACCGATTAAGTAAACATTCCCGGCATCTTAACCGGGGTGTGCGTAATACTTAGGTGTAATATGGCGACTGGTCTATGTTGATCCGATTTGCTATGTAGAAGCGATCGAATGAATGAGGGGGCGGGAATGGTTGGCGCTCATCGCTTGAGGTTGCGTTTTCACGTCAGCATTTCCGGCGCTATCCTGGCCGTCATCGTCGCGGTGACCCTGGCGGCGGTCGCCAATGTCTATTATTCCAGCACCCGGGCCGCCAAGGACGCGGCGGCGACGCTGTTCTCGGAAGTGTCCGCCCGCGTTGTGGACCAGGTCGACCGGCAGATGGCCGACACCATGACCCTGGCGGGAATGGGCGGGCGGCTGCCCGCCGCCTTGGCGGTGGTGGAAGGCGACGGCGTCACCCATCCGGTGGTGCCTTATCTGATCGACACCCTGGCCAATGACCGGTCGCTTTATTCGCTTTATTACGGCTATGACAACGGCGACTTCCTGCAGGTGATCGCGGCGCGTCAGGATGGTCGTATCGTCGAAGCCCACAAGGCGCCGCCCAGCACCTGGATGATCATCCGCGCCATTTCCGGCCAAGGTGCGGCGCGGGTGCAAAGCTGGACTTATTTGGACCCGTCGGGGTCGGTGGTGGGCACGGCGAGCGATCCGCAACCCACCTACGACCCGCGGCAGCGCGGCTGGTACAAACCGGCCATCGAGGCCGGTGACAAGCCGATTCTCAGCTCACCCTATCTGTTCAATTCCCTGCAACAGCCCGGTATCACCGCCTCGCGTCGTCTGCCGCGTCAGGCCGGGGTGTTCGGCGTCGACATCACTTTGGCCGATCTGAACGGCTTCGTCGGCGGCCAACGGGTGTCGGCCAACGGCGCCATCGTCTTGGTGGACGACAAGATGCGGGTTCTGGCCGCCGGCAATTCGGTGCTGGGCACAGAGATCAAGCCGCTTTCGGCCTTGGATCAGATCAACACCCCGATGGCGACGGCCTTGCAATCCTTGCTGGGGGACGGGGACACCGACACCCGTTTCGCCGAATTGGCGGATGTCGGCACCTTGATGGTTCGCGTGTCGAAATGGCAGGTGCCGGGATCGCCGGCCCTGGGGGTGGCGGTGCTGGCGCCGTTCGACGACTTCACCGCCCATATCCGCGACATGCAGCGCCAGATGATCTTGATGGCGGCGGTGGTGGCCTTGGTCATCCTGCCCTTGGCCTTGGTCATGTCGCGGCGCATGGGGGCCACGGTGCGCGCCTTGGCGGACGAAGCCGAGCGGGTGCAGAATTTCGATTTCTCGGGCCGTGGTCCCAGCGATTCCTTCATTGTCGAATTCTACTCGCTGGCAAATGCCTTCACTTCGATGAAGGAATCCCTGGCCCACAAGGCCCAGGCCCTGGAAGTGGCCCAGGTGAAGCTGGAAAAGCTGGTGGGCTTGGGCATCGCTTTGTCGTCGGAACGCGATTCCAACAAGCTGATGGAAATGATCCTGATGGGGGCCAAGGATCTGACCAACGCCGACGGCGGTACCCTTTACATCCGCACCGAAGACGAAACGCTTCGCTTCCAGATTTTGCGCAACGACACCCTGGGCTTGGCCGTGGGCGGCGCGTCGGGTGATTTGCCCAACATTCCCGCCGTGGCGCTGAATGATCCCGAGGGCAATCCCAACCACCGCAACGTGGTCAGCCATTGTGTCCACGAACAGGTCACCGTCAACATCGTCGACGCCTATGATTCGACCCAGTTCGACTTCTCGGGCACCAAAATCTTCGACGAACGCAACGGCTATCGCTCGCAGTCGTTCCTGACCGTGCCGTTGAAGCCGCGCGGCGGCGACATCATCGGTGCGCTGCAACTGATCAACGCCCGGGCGCCCGGCACCAACGACATCATTCCGTTCGACCCGGCCATCCAAAGCTTTGTCGAAGCCTTGTCGGCGCAAGCCGCCACCGCGCTTTACAACAGACAATTGCTGGATGCCCAGGAATTGTTGATGGACTCGATGATCCAGATCATCGCCGGCGCCATCGACGCCAAAAGCCCCTATACCGGCGGCCATTGCGAACGCGTGCCCGAACTGGCGCTGATGCTGGCCGAGGAAGCCGGCAAGGTGGACAGCGGTCCCTTGGCCGAGTTCAACTTCAAGACCGACGAGGAATGGCGCGAATTCAGGATCGGGGCCTGGCTGCATGATTGCGGCAAGGTGGTGACCCCGGAATACGTGGTCGACAAGGCCACCAAGCTGGAAACCATCTATAACCGTATCCACGAAGTGCGCACCCGTTTCGAGGTTCTGCTGCGCGACGCGGTGATCGAATACATGCAAGGGGTGATCGCCGGCCAAGAGGAAGAAGCCATCCTGCGGGCCCGTATGGAAGAGCGCCGGGCCCAATTGTTGGCCGATTTCGCCTTCGTCGCCGAGTGCAATGTGGGCGGCGAGTTCATGGCGCCCGACAAGGTGGAACGCCTGAAGCAGGTGGCCGAACAGACCTGGGTGCGGACCTTCGACGACCGTCTGGGCCTGTCGCACGAGGAATTGAAGCGTTTCCCGACGGAAGTGCCCCAATTGCCGGTGGTGGAAAAGCTGTTGGACGACAAGCCGTGGCACATCATTCCGCGTCCCGGCGGCAAGGAACGCTATGCCGGTTTCGACTTCAAGCTCACCATTCCCGACAACCTGTATAATTTCGGCGAGGTCTACAATCTGGCGGTCAGCCGTGGCACGTTGTCGGAAGAAGAACGCTTCAAGATCAACGAACACATCATGCAGACCATCGCCATGCTGGAGAAGCTGCCCTTCCCCAAGCATATGAAGCGTGTCCCCGAATATGCCGGGACCCACCACGAAACCATGATCGGCACCGGTTATCCGCGCAAGCTGACCTCGGACCAATTGTCGGTACCGTCGCGGATCATGGCCATCGCCGACATCTTCGAGGCGCTGACCGCCTCGGACCGCCCCTACAAGAAGGCCAAGACCCTGTCGGAATCGGTGAAAATCTTGTCCTTCTTCAAGAAGGACAAGCACATCGACCCCGATCTGTTCGATCTGTTCCTGACGTCCGGCGTCTACCGCGAATACGCCCAGCGTTTCCTGCTGCCCGAACAGATGGACGAGGTCGACATCGACCAATACCTGACCAAGCAGGCGGCGGAATAGGGATCGGGCTTACCGTCATGCCCGTGCGGGACACGGGTATGACGCTCCGCTTTTCAGGTCAACTCGGTGACGTCGACAGCGACGTGGACCACGTGTTCCCCGCCGCCCAGGACCACGCCCTTGATCGGGCTGACGTCGTCGTAATCGCGGCCCCAGGCCACCACCACATGGTCTTCCCCGGCCGGCTTGTTGTTGGTGGGGTCCAGATCCAGCCACCCCCAACCGGGGATGAACACCGACAGCCAAGCGTGGCTGGCGTCGGCACCGATCAGCTTTTCCTTGCCCGGCGGCGCGATGGTGCGGATATAGCCGCTGACGTAGCGCGCCGACAATCCCATGGCCCGCAGGCAGGCGATGCCCACATGGGCGAAATCCTGGCAGACGCCGCGCTTTTCGGCGAAGACGGTGGCGAGCGGCGTGCCGACGCTGGTGGCCACCGGATCAAAGGCGAAGTCGGTGAAGATGCGGGAATTCAGTTCCAGCACCGCCTGAGCCAGCGGGCGGCCGGGGGTGAAGCTGGGGGCGGCGTAGTCGCGGGCTTGGGGCAACAGCGGAACCTGGGGCGACGGGAACAGGAAATCCATGGCCTGTTCCAAATGGGGCTGGGTGCCCCGCGCCAGATCGTCGCGGACACTTTCCCAAGGTGGACCATCCAGATTGGCCAAGCCAAAGGACGAACTGGTTTCCACCTCGAAACTGGCTTCGATTTCCAGCTTGGAATGGGAATCCTGGACGGTGAAGAAGGTGGTCGGATTGCCGAAATAATCCAACTGACCATCACGCAGCACGGCGGGCAGCGGCCGGATGGACAGGCGCACCTTGTCGTAATTCTGGTTGTAGACCTGACGGGGGCGCATATGGGCGGCGTGGTGCGACAACATCACCGGTTCGCCGTATTCGTAGGTGGTCAGGTGGCGGACGCGGTACCTCATGCCATCAACTCCGGCGGGCGCACCGGCAGACGCCATTGCGCGTGGCTGAAATATTCCCGCGACAGCAGGTCGGTGACTTCCCACAACCGCGAGCGGAAGTTTTCCAGCAGGCGTTCGGCATCCATGTAACCGGCGTCGCGGTCATAGCGCGCCAGTACGACGGCATCGGTGGTGCGCACGGTGCCGCACAGCACGGTCATCAGCCGTTGTTCGGGACGCAAGAAGCCGTTTTCGCCGGCGATGCGCGCCAGATTATCCATATGGTCTTCCAGTGCCGCCAGTTGGAAGCCCAAGCTTCGCGGGTTGCTTTCGTCGCACAGCAGCAAATCCAGCACGGCGGCCAGACGTGGGCTGGACAAATAGCGCGACCGATAGGTCATGGCGCTGTCCCACAATTCCAGCAACAAATCCATCGGCACCGAATCTTCGGAATCGGCGTCGGTCAAAGCCCCCGCCAAGGTGTCGACGATGGTGATGGCGCGTTCCACCCGCCGCCCGGAATCCATGAACAGCCACAACGGACCGCGCGTCATGTTTTCCATGGACAGACCGCTGAGCGATTCCACCGTCAGGATCAGGTCATGCAGGCGGGTCTGGGTGTCGCCGCGCATGTTGGTCTGATGCAGGCGGCGGACGTCGTCGCGCAGACGTTGCAGGGCGCGCCACGTGTCCACCGACAGACGGTCGCGCAGGTTGAGGGCTGCGCGCAGCAGCCTTTCCACCTGTTCGGCCAAGCCGTCCTCGCCGCCGCCCAGATGGTGGTCGGCCAAGGCGCGGGGCAGGGTTTCCGGGGCTTCCAACGCCTTGCGCGGGATGTGCAGGCCCAGCCGCGCCATGATGCGGGCGGTATAGACGGCGCGGGCCGCGTCGTTCTGGTCCAGCGCTTCCTCGATCCGTGCGATGGCGGCCCGCAACAGACGGGTCTGGTTTTCGCAGCGCTCGATATAGCGACCCAGCCAGAAGATGTTGTCGGCGACGCGCGACGGCAGGTCGCGGTTGCCGCGCACCAGCTTGACCGGGGCGCCACGGCCCCGGGTCTGCAAGGTTTGCGGCGAGGTGTTGTCGGCCAGGATCCACAAATCCTTGCTGCCGCCACCGCCGGTCTGCAGCCGCGCGGTCAGCAGGTCGGTGCGGCTGGATACCCGGGCCAGGCCGCCGGGCATCACCTGCCAGCCATTTTCGGTGAACACGGCGAAGACGCGCAGCACCATGGAGCGCGGCTCGAAGCGGCCGTCGTTCCACACCGGTACGGTGGACAGGCTGTCCACCTGCTGGGCCACCCAATCGGTGGGGCGTTGGGCGATGTCGTCAAAGGCGGTCTGGCGCTCGCTATCGTTCAGCAGCGATCCCAAACGCGGACGCACCCGGTTGTGGAAGGCCGGGCGCAGGACCAGACGGTCCAGATTGGCCGAGACGAAGGCGCGGTCCTGGTCGTTGCCACACCACCAACATGGCACAGACGGGATCATCAGGCTTTCGCCCAGCAGATGCCGCGCGATCCCGGGCAGGAAGCTTTGGATGGCACCGCCATCCAGCAGCCCCGAACCCAAGGCGTTGACCACGGCGACGTTGCCGGCGCGGGCCGATTGCACCAGGCCGGCGACGCCCAAGGTGGAATCGCCGCGCAATTCCAAGGGGTCGCACCAATCGCCGTTGGTGCGTCGCACCACCACGTCCACCTGCTGCAGGCCGGTCAGCGTCTTCATGTAGACGTTGCCGTCGCGCACGGTCAGATCCTCGCCCTGGGCCAGGGTCAGGCCCAGATGGCGGGCCAGGAAGGCGTGTTCGAAAAAGGTCTCGTTATAGGGGCCGGGCGTCAGCAGCACCACGGTCGGCGTGTCGGTGCGACGCGGCGACAGGGCGTTCAGCGACCGGCGCATGGATTCGAAGAACGGCGCCAGGCGCTCTACATGGGTGGACCGGAACTGTTCGGGCAGGATGCGGTTGACGATGGTGCGGTTTTCCAGGGCGTAACCGGCCCCGGCCGGGCTTTCGGTGCGATCGGCCAGCACCCGCCATTGCCCGTCGGCCCCGCGTACCAGATCAGCGGCATAGATGTGCAGATGATGGCCGCCGGCCGGCATCCAGCCATGGCAGGGACGCAGGAAGGCGGGATTGGCGTGCAACAGCGCCGGTGGGATCAGCCCCAGACCGATCAGCGCCCGGTTGCCGTACAGATCGGCCAGAACATCGTTCAGCAGGCCGGCGCGCTGGGCGACACCGCGGGCGATCCAATCCCATTCGGTCGCCGGCAGCAACAGCGGCATGGGGTCCAGGGTCCACGGGCGGTCCAGACCTTCCGGGTCGCCGTGGACGTTGTAGGTGACGCCGTTGTCGCGCAGCAGGTTCTGGCCCAGTTCCCAGCGTTGCAGCATGTCGTCGGATGACAGACGGGCGAAACTGTCCAGGAAGGCACGCCAATGGGGACGCACCTGACCATCGGCGGCCAGCATCTCGTCATGCGCGTCGGCAGGCGGCGCGTACATGTGCTCGACTTTGATCGGCTGGGCATTCTGCCAGTCGCTGTGCCGACGCTTTATCTTCGCCTCCCCTATTGCAACCTGAGGTCAAGAGTATTCGGGTAATCGGGATGTATCCGTCCCGGATGGACCCGCACACTGCCATGGGAATGACCAAAGGGGAAGAAGCGCGCACGCCTTCTGGCTTCCGCTTCATAGGAATTGACCGGGAAAGTGGAGTAATTGCGCCCGCCGGCATGGGCCACATGGTGGGTGCAGCCGGCCACTGATTGTCCGGTCCAGGTGTCGACGATGTCGAAGACCAGCGGCGAATGCACGCCGATGGTCGGGTGCAGGCAAGAAGACGGCCACCAGGCGCGATAGCGGATGCCGGCCACCCATTCGCCATTGGTGCCGGTGGCGGCCAAAGGCACGCGGACACCGTTGCAGGTGACCTGGTAACGCTCGCCCAACAGGTTGGACACCTTGACCTGAACCCGTTCGACCGACGAATCCACGTAACGCACGGTGCCGCCGGCGCCCGGTTCCTCGCCCATGACATGCCAGGGTTCCAAGGCGTTGCGCACTTCCAGGCGGATGCCTTGATGGTTGATTTCGCCGATCACCGGGAAACGGAATTCCAGATGGGGGGCGAACCACGATTTGTCGAAGGCGATCCCCTGGGCGGTCAGGTAATCGACCACGTCGGCGATGTCCTTTTCGATCCAATGCCCCAGCATGAAGCGGTCGCGCAGGCCCGAGCCCCAGCGCACCAACGGCGCGGTATAGGGACGGTCCCAGAAGGCGGCGATCAACGAGCGCAGCAGCAATTGCTGAACCAGGCTCATCCGCGCATGGGGCGGCATCTCGAAGGCGCGGAATTCCACCAGACCCAGTCGCCCGGTGGGGCCGTCGGGGGAGTAAAGCTTGTCGATGCAAATCTCGGCACGGTGGGTGTTGCCGGTGACGTCGATCAGCACGTTGCGCAGCACCCGATCCACCAGCCAGGGCGGGCAGGAAGTGCCGGCGGGCGGCAATTGCGACAAGGCGATTTCCAGCTCGTACAAGCTGTCGTCGCGGGCCTCGTCGATGCGCGGATGCTGGCTGGTCGGACCGATGAACAGGCCCGAGAACAGATAGGACAGGCTGGGGTGGTTCTGCCAGAAGCGGATCAGGCTGCCCAGCAGATCGGGACGGCGCAGGAACGGCGAATCGGCGGGGGTGGCGCCCCCCAGCACCATGTGGTTGCCGCCGCCGGTGCCCACATGGCGGCCGTCGATCATGAACTTCTCGGTGCCCAGACGGGTGAAATGGGCTTCCTCGTACAGGGTTTCAGTATCGTGCACCAATTCGCGCCAACTGGTCACCGGGCTGACATTGACCTCGATGACGCCGGGATCGGGGGTAACCTTGATGGTCTTCAATCGGGGGTCGTTGGGCGGCGGATAGCCTTCGATGCGCACCGGTTGGGCCAGATGGGCGGCGGTATCCTCGATGGCCTCGATCAAATCCAGGAATTGCTCGGCGCTTTCCACCGGTGGCAGGAAGACGCACAACTGGCCGTCACGCGGCTGCACGCACAACGCGGTGCGCACATTCTCCGACACGAATCCTTTCAAGGTCTTGCGCAGCGATTGCGGCTTGCCCGGCAGCTGCTGCACGATCGTGGCGGTGGACGGCTCGTAAGCGGTCCGCGTGGTCATCATGCGCTGACGCCGGGGCAGCGGCGGACGGGCTTCGAACGGGTCGCGTTCGGAATGGAACGGATAATCGCTGGGCGGGATATAGGGCAGCGAGCCCAAGGGCAGGCGGAACCCCAGGGGCGAATCGCCGGGGATGGTGACGATGCGGCCGTCACGGGTGGGCCATTGGCCGGTGATCCAGCGATGGCCGTCCTGGGCCTGCCAGGGCTGCAGCGGCAGCACGAAACCGGTGGGCTTGCCCAGGCCGCGACGGAACACCCGGGCCATGCGGGCCCGTTCCTCGGGGTCTTCCAGCTTGGAATCCTCGGGCGTCACGTTGGGCGGCAACGCCCCTTCTTTCAACAGGTAATGGGCGGCGTCTTCATAGGCCGGCAGGGCGTATTGCGGATCGACCCCCAGCTTTTCCGCCAGGGTTACCGTGAATGCCTCGGCGGTTTCCACCGGCGGGTCGGCGAAGTTGCCTTCGATGCCGATCAGGCTGGGATCGCGCCAAACCTGCTCGCCGTCGGCACGCCAGGTCAGGGCAAAGGCCCAACGCGGCAGGCTTTCACCGGGATACCACTTGCCCTGGCCATGGGTGATCATGGCGCCCGGGGCGAAGCGGTCGCGCAGGCGGCGGATCAGGGTGTCGGCATAGGCCCGCTTGGTGGGGCCGACGGCCGAGGTGTTCCATTCCTCGCCATCCATATCCAAGGCCGAGACGAAAGTGGGCTCGCCACCTTGGGTCAGGCGCACGTCGCCGTCGGCCAGCATCTGGTCCACTTGGTCGCCCAAGCGCAGCACAGCCGCCCATTGTTGGTCGGAATAGGGTTTGGTGACGCGCGGCGTTTCCAGGACGCGGGTGACTTCCATGTGGTGGCCAAAGGTGACCTCGCACATTTCCACCGCCCCGGTGATGGGCGCGGCCGAGGTGGGATCGGGCGAGGCGGCCAGCGGGATGTGACCTTCGCCGGTCAGCAGGCCAGAGGTGGGGTCCAGGCCGATCCAACCGGCGCCGGGCAGATAGACCTCGGTCCAGGCGTGCAGGTCGGTGAAATCCTCGGCGGCCCCCACCGGGCCGTCGATGGCCTTGACGTCGGGAACCAGCTGGATCAGATAGCCCGAGACGAAACGCGCCGCCAAACCCAGGTGACGCAGGATCTGCACCAGCAACCAAGCGGAATCACGGCACGATCCGGTGCGTTTCGACAGGGTTTCCTCGGGGGTCTGCACGCCCGGTTCCATGCGGATGGTGTAGCCGATGTCGTTTTGCAGACGCTGATTCAGCGCCACCAGGAAATTGGTGGTCTGCATGGGATCACGCGGGATGGCATCCACATATCGGCGCAACAGCGGCCCGGCCTCTTCCTTCAGCAGGAAAGGGCGCAATTCGTGATCCAGGCCCGGATCATAGGTGAAGGGGAAGTTTTCCGCCGCTTCTTCCAAGAAGAAGTCGAACGGGTTGACGATGGACATGTCGGCGACAAGGTCCACATCGACGACGAATTCCGTCACCTTTTCCGGGAACACCAGACGGGCCAGCCAGTTGCCCTGGGGGTCTTGCTGCCAGTTGATGAAATGGTCCTTGGGGGTGATGTCCAGGGAATAGGACAGGACCGGGGTACGCGAATGGGGCGCAGGGCGCAAACGGACGATCTGGGGGGACAAGCTGACCGGACGGTCATAGGTGTAACGGGTGGTGTGACGCAGCTTGACGTGAATGCCCATGATCCCTCGGAAAGGCAGCCTTTAACGAAACGTGTCAGGCAGCCTAGCACAGCGGAAATGGTTTTGGCCTATTATTTGGGCGGTGCAGCATGTGCTTAATTCGCGGGCATAATTGCAACGTGCTTGTTGCTTGTGGGCCGCAGTGCTTTGCGGCACCATGAACCCTATGGGAGAGGGATCGAAGCGACCGGTTGGCATCTTGTCCGTGGCTTTCCAGGCGTGCTTGGCAGCGTGTTTCGTGCTGTTGGTGTCCTGGGGCTCGGCCTGGGCGCAAGGTGATGACGGGCCCAAGCGTCTGACCATTGCCATCGACGACAATTATCCCCCCTACATCTTTCGCGACGATACCGGAAACGTTCAGGGCATCTTGCCGGATTTATGGCATTTGTGGTCCGACCGCACCGGCATTGCGGTGGACATCCGGGCCATGGATTGGTCGGCGGCCCAGGCGCTGATGGCCTCGGGGAAGGCTGACGTCATCGACACCTTGTTCCGCACCGAGGCGCGGGAAAAGCTTTATACCTTCTCGGCCCCCTACGCGACCATCGACGTGCCCTTGTTCTTCCACAAGGATTTGTCGGGGATCGTCGACGCCAAGTCGGCCAAGGGGTTCACCATCGGCGTCAAGGATGGCGACGCCTGCGTCGATTGGCTGTATCGTCAGGGTATCGACAGCATTCACCCCTATGCCAGTTACGAGGACATCGTCGCCGCCACCGCCGCCAAAGAGGTGCTGGTGTCGTGCATCGACATGCCGCCGGCCCTTTATCTGATGTACAAAAGTGGCGTCCAGGATTCCTTGCGTCATACCGAAGCGCTGTATTCCGGCCAGTTCCATTGGGCGGTGTCCAAGGCCCGTCCCGATTTGATGCGGCTGATCCAGGACGGCTTCGACCGGATCAGCCCGCGGGAACGCCAGTTGATCGAGGAACGCTGGTTCGGCTTTTCGCTCAGTGGTCGGGTCCAGGCGGAAATGCTGCGCGCTTCGTTGAAATACGTGGTCGCGGCATTGGGGATGGCCGGCTTGCTGCTGGCCTGGAACTGGATGTTGCGCCGACAAGTGGGGCGCAAGACCGCCAGTCTGCGCCATGCCATGGACGAAGTGGCGGAAAGCGAAGGACGCTTCCGCACCATCTTCGAGAACGTCAACGACGCCATCTTCATTCATGAAAAGGGCTCGGGGCGGATCGTCATGGTCAACCAGCGCATGCGCGAGATGTACCGCTTGCCCGATGACCTGCCCCTTGACGCCATCGGCTTCGAGCGCATCTGCGAGGGTACCTCCCCTTATTCCTGGTCCGAGGCGGTGGCGTGGATGGAGGCCGCGACCATTCAGCCCCAGCAATTCGAGTGGTTGGCGCGAACCTGGGACGGCGAGCTGTTCTGGGTCGAGATTTCCATCCGACAGGCCAGCCTGTCCGATGGCCAAGACAATCTGATGGTGGTGGTTCGCGACATTTCAGACCGCAAGCTGGCCCAGGCGCGGTTGGAATTCATGGCCCATCACGATCCGCTGACCGAATTGCCCAACCGGGTATTGTTGCGCGACCGCGTGGCGCAAGCCATCACCCTGGCCGAACGTGACAATCGTCGGGTGGCGCTGATTTTCCTGGATCTGGACCATTTCAAGACGGTCAACGATTCCCTGGGCCATGTGGCCGGTGACCGCATGCTGAAGGACGTGGCGGGGCGTTTGCGCGGGGTCATGCGCGAAAGCGACACCGTGGCGCGTCTGGGCGGCGACGAATTCGTCGTGGTGCTCAACCAGGTGCGTGACGGTGATGCCGTGGCCGACGTGGCGGAAAAGATCATGTCGGCCATGGGGGCCCCGGTCTTCGTCGACGACCAGGAAATCGCCACTTCGGTGTCCATGGGGATCGCGCTTTATCCCGATGACGGCGACGATTTCGACACGTTGTTGAAAAAGGCCGATTCCGCCATGTACCACGCCAAGGAAGGCGGCCGGTCGGGCTATCGCTTCTTCGCGGCGCGCATGAACGCCGACGCCATGGCGCATTTGAACCTGCGCAGCGGTTTGCACCGGGCGTTGGAGCGGGGCGAGTTCGAGCTTTATTACCAGCCGCAGGTGCGTCTGGATGACGGCCGGCTGCTGGGGGCCGAGGCGCTGATCCGCTGGAACCATCCCGAACGCGGATTGGTGTCGCCGGTCGAGTTCATTCCGGTGGCCGAAGACAGCGGCCTGATCGTGCCGATGGGCGATTGGGTGCTGCATGAGGCCTGTCAGCAAGCCGCCTTGTGGCAGGCCCATGGCAGGCAGGTCAGCGTCGCGGTCAACTTGTCACCGCTGCAGTTCCGCCGTGGTGACCTGGAAGGTGGGGTGCGGCGGGCGCTGTCGGAAAGCGGTCTGGATCCCAGCTTGTTGGAACTGGAACTGACCGAATCCATCCTGATCCAGGATCATCAGACGGTGATGGAGGTGGCGCGCCGTCTGGGCGACCTGGGGGTGCAATTGTCCATCGACG
>DISD01000075.1:264-36055 GCA_002435715.1 Rhodospirillaceae bacterium UBA6219 | reverse complement strand
TGGTCGAGGGCGGCAACACGGTGGTGGTGATCGAACACAACCTGGAAGTCATCAAGACCGCCGACTGGATCATCGACATGGGCCCCGAAGGCGGCGATGGCGGCGGTCAAGTGGTGGTCGCCGGCACCCCGGAAAAGGTCGCCGCCAGCAAGAACAGCCATACCGGCCAGTATCTGAAACCCTATTTGGACAAGAAATAGTCGGCCAGCAAAGGCACCAAGCCAGCGGATAAGGGCAAATCCGGCTGATTGTAGGTCTGCAGATTGGCCCCCCGGTCCACGGGGGAATCCTTCAGCATGTGGTTCATGCCGGGAATCACCGCCAATCGGTTGCCTGACCTGACTTTGGCCACGTGACGGCGTCGTCCACATTGTTCTGAAAACGCAGATCGCTTTCATGGGGCAAGGCGTCGGTACTGGCGCCGATCCCGGCCACACCAAAACAACCACCCCGAGATAGACCTTCGGGTTGTACGAGGGTGCCATGCTGCGTCTCCTCTCCCATGGAAACACTCACCCAATGCTCTGTGACCACCCAGCCTCCCAGGAAAAATCCATTAATAGGCGTTTTAAAAATCAGACACACCATCCCTGCGACCATGACCTTACAAACTAAAGACATGATTTAGAGGAAAATGATCGTTTGATGACGTCACGGAACTGAAAAATTGTTGCATCGCACGGTGCGCATTGGTACAAAGTTTCATCGGCCGCCACCGAGCAGTAACAAAATTACTTGCCTCCTCATGGATATATTGGGGTTGAAAGGGGACATCATGTTGGGACCGGCGGAGTTGCGCGAATTGGACGAAGCCTTGGCTGAAGAACGGGCCGAGGGTGTTCGCGCCGAAAAGACCAATCCTTACCTGACCCCGCACTTCGCCATGGGCATGGCCCTGACCCGCGCCGCCGCCAATTCGACCGTCGCCAAGGTGCGTTTCGCCCCCTTCGGCTTCAAGCGCTAAGCTTTAGGCGCGCCCCCAGTTTTTCCCCAGATAGTCCAGGAACAGCCGCACCGCCGGAACCAGTCCGCGACGTGAGGGGAACACCGCATGGATCAATCCCTGTGGCGTTTCCCACCCTGGCAGGATGCGTTCCAGCCGTCCCGCCGCCAAATCCGCTTCAACCATCAGCGCCGGAAGCTGGACGATACCGATTCCCGCCCGAGCCGCATCCAGCAAGGCCACCATGTCGTCGGTCACCAATCGCGGGTGATGGCTGACATCGCGTCGGCTGTCCTCGGGACCGGCTAATTGCCAGACATGGCGCCCCCCCGCCCGCGTCATCCCCAATGACGGCAAGTCGGACAATTGCTCCAGGATTTGCGGACGCCCGTATTCATCCAGCAGGGATGGCGCCCCCACCAGATAGACATCGTCCTGTTCCAACACCTTGATGATCAAACCGCTATCTTCCAGGGGCGGCTTTCGTACCCGGAAAGCCACATCGATCCCCTCTTCGATCAAATCAACACGCCGGTTGGTCGCGTCAATGTGAATGCGGACCTTGGGGTATTCGGACAGGAACCGCGTGACCAAAACGCCCAGACGAACCTGAACCAAGGTCACCGGACAAGACAGGCGGATGGTGCCTTGGGGCTCGGCTTGCGAATGCTCGATTACTTCTTCCGCCGCCTCGGCCTCGACCACCATGGCTCGGCAATGACGGTAATAGGCTTGGCCCATCTCGGTCAGGGAAAAACGTCGACTGGAGCGCTGTAACAGCCGCACCCCCAAGGATTCCTCGAGCTGGGCGACCCGGCGGCTGAGCTTGGATTTCGGCAGGCCCAAGGCGCGGCCGGCGGCGGAAAAGCCACCGTGCTCGACCACCTGGGTGAAGTAATAAAGGTCGTTCAGGTCGCGCATGCCAGCCATCGTTCCATTGATGGAACGCAGTGTGCCGAAACCGCCTACTATTCGCAACATCGTTGCCTAATTAGGTTGAAGGCAGAGGCAATCTCCCTTTCATCGAACGAGGCCGCCATGAATATCCTGCACGTCGATTCCAGCTCTTTGGGTTCCGCTTCCATCACCCGTCAACTGACCGCCGACATCGTCGCCCATCTGCGCCAGACCAATCCCGGCGCTCAAGTGGTGCGCCGGGATCTGGCCGAAACCGCCCTGCCCCATCTGGACGGTGAATTGTTGCAGGTGGTGAAGTTCCAAAGCGTCGATGATTTGAATGACCGCCAGAAGGCCGAACTGGTCCTGTCGACCCAGCTGCTGGAAGAATTCCTGGCCGCCGACATGGTGGTGATCGGCGCGCCCATGTACAATTTCGGCGTCCCCTCGCAATTGAAGGCGTGGATCGACCGTATCGCCCAGCCCGGCCGCACCTTCCGCTACACCGCGTCCGGTCCCGAAGGTCTGGCCGGCGGCCGCAAGGTGATCCTGGCCTCGGCCCGTGGTGGCATGTATGCCGGCCTGCCCCATGAAGGCGCCATGGACCACCAGGAATCGTTCCTGCGGGCGTTCCTGGGCTTCATCGGCATCACCGACGTGCAGGTGATCCGCGCCGAAGGTGTCTCCATGGGCCCCGATGCCACCGCCACCGCCCTGGACAAGGCCAAGGCCGCCATCGCCGCCCTGGCGGTTTGAGTTATCGGCGGCGCCGGCCCATCGGCGCCGCTTCTTCCCGCCACTGGCCGGGGGCCAAATCCCCCAACGACCAATCGCCGATGGACCAGCGGATCAAGCGCAGGGTGGGAAAGCCCACCGCCGCACTCATGCGGCGCACCTGCCGGTTCCGTCCTTCACGCAAAGTCAATTTGATCCACGCGGTGGGAATGGCCGCCCGCCAGCGAATGGGCGGATCCCGCGGCCACAGCCAATGGGGTTCAGACACGCATTCCGCCAAAGCCGGCAAGGTCGGCCCATCCTTCAACACCACGCCCTGGCGCAGATGATCCAATGCCTGCTCGGTGGGGATCCCCTCCACCTGGGCGTAATAGACCTTGGGCATCTTGTTGCGGGGCTGGGCGATCTTCGCCACCAACGCACCGTCATCGGTCAGCACCAACAATCCTTCCGAATCCCGGTCCAATCGTCCGGCAGGATAGATGCCCGGTATCTTGACGTAATCGGCCAGGGTGGCACGACCGTGTTCACGGTCGGTGAACTGGGTCAGCACGTCATAAGGCTTGTTGAACAACACCAGTCGAGGCAAAACACATCTCTCCATCAACGCCTTCGGACCAACCCGCCCATGGCTCAACCGAAATTGTCGCGCATCGCCGGCCTTGCCGCCGTGTCGGCGCTGTTCAAGTGCCGTCCGGAAAGCGCCGAACGCCTGTTCTTCGACGAACGCATGAAAGCCGAGGCGGCGCCTTGGTGCAAGAGCATGGCGGAACGCCGCAAACCATATCGGCAAGTTCCGGTCGAGGAACTGACCAAAGTTGCCGGTACTCCCCTGCATGGGGGAATCGTCGTCGTCGCCCAACCACGTTCTCCGCTCGCCTTCGAAGCGGTGAAAAGCTTCAACTGGGCCAAGGCCGGCGAACCCCTCGTCGTGCTGGACGGCATCGGCAATCCGCACAATCTGGGAGCCATCGCCCGTACCATGGCATTTTTCGGCCTGTCCAAACTGATTCTGTCGGACCACCCCGAGCAGGCTTTGCCATCAGACGCCGCCTTTCGGGTGTCCGAAGGCGGCTTGGAATATGTGGACGTCATGGTGGCGAACAATCTGCCCAAAGCCCTGGAACGGCTTAAACCACATTATCAAGTCATCGCCACAGCCCTGGGTTCCCACCGCCCCATGGATGATATTTTCTCGAACCAAGACAAACCATTAGCGCTTGTTCTTGGCAATGAAGAACAAGGACTCCCCGCCCCGACGCTGGCCTGTTGCGACGACATCGTGACCATTCCCGGCAGTGGTTGGGTGCAATCGCTGAACGTGGCGGCGACCACCGCCATCTTGGTGCATCTGCTGGCCCGCAAGCGCGCTTAAACAGTCATTGTCCACCGTCCGGGAAAGACTTACGCTCATTGGTTGACAGAACCATGACAACGGGGAAAACATGCCTGACGATTCCAAGACGATGCCACCGGCTGACACTGAGAAAGCGTCGGTGGAACCGCCCGCTCCGACGTCCAAAAGCAGCAGCCAGACCGCTCGTCAAAAGCTGACCGCCATCCGTCACGATCCGGAAGCGGTGCGACATTCCTTCGAAAGCGGCGAGTACCCCTACAAGACCAAGATGCGTCGCGAGGAATACGAGCGCAAAAAGGCGTTATTGCAGACCGAACTGCTGAAGGTGCAATTGTGGGCGCGTGAAACCGGCCAGAAATTCGTGCTGTTGTTCGAAGGTCGGGACGCCGCCGGAAAGGGCGGCACCATCAAGCGTTTCATGGAACACCTCAATCCCCGTGGCGCCCGCATCGTCGCTCTGGAAAAACCCAGCGAGATCGAACGTGGACAATGGTTCTTCCAACGTTATGTCCAGCACTTGCCGACTGCGGGTGAAATGGTCTTCTTCGACCGCTCTTGGTACAACCGCGCCGGAGTCGAGCGGGTCATGGGATTTTGTTCGCCCGGCGAATATTTGGAATTCATGCGCCAGACCCCGGAACTGGAGCGGATGATGGTGCGTTCGGGGGTCCAGCTTTACAAGTTCTGGTTCTCGGTCACCCAACAAGAACAACGACGCCGCTTCGATTCGCGGCGCAACGACCCTCTGAAGCAATGGAAACTGTCGCCCATCGACGTCGCCTCGCTGGACAAGTGGAATGACTATACCGAAGCGAAAGAGGCGATGTTCTTTTACACCGACACCGCCGACGCGCCATGGACCATCGTCAAGTCCGACGACAAGAAGCGAGCACGGCTGAATTGCATGCTGCACTTCCTGTCTTCACTGGATTATCCGGGCAAGGACAGTTCCATCGCTCATTCCCCCGATCCGTTGATCGTCGGCAAGGCATCGCATCTGGTGCACAAGGGCGAACACATCCTGGGCAACAGCCTGCACCCGGAATCGCGCAAATAGCGAGACGTCTGAAAGGCTGACCCGGCTTCTACCGGGTCAGTTTTTTGACGAAGACCCAGAAAGTCCCCAAAATGGGGCTGGTCTTCAAATGGATGCGCACCTTGTACGCCAGCCCGGCGACGGCGCAATCGAAGACAACATTCATGTTGCCTTCCACCAAACCGCTTTGAAAATACCGCAAGACCTCGCCCCGGCCGGCCCACGGCGCCACTTGCGTGAAGAAGTTCTGGCCCAGGCGGCTGCCCGAAGGCGTTGCGCCGCCCCCAGGTTCGGTGTCGATGTAGTTGACGACAACACCACTCTTATCCAATTCCGCAGCGCCATAAGGCAGTTGCGAGACATCGGCGCTGGACAGTGAAGCCAAAGGATTTTCCGGATCGTCCTGTGCATACGCCAGAACGGTCATATTCCAAGGCCCGGCATGTGTTGTGACAGTTGGCATGAATCGTTCTTTAGCCCTATTCCCAAGCCGGAAATTTGCCGTATTATCCCGCATCGGTCCACAGGGAAAACACGGCCCCATCCATATGGAAATTCACGAGCGAAATGGAAGATTGGTGATTGAACTTCCGGCTGTGCTTGATTTGCCTGCCGCGGCGGAGCTTCGCGACTTGCTGATCGATGCCGCAGCTCGAGACACCTCACTGGATGTTGTGCTTAACCTTGCCAATTTAGAACGAGTTTCAACAGCAGGTATTCAGGTCTTTCTGGCAGGCGCCACCGCCCTGCGTGTTGCGGCCCGCAATTTGGTTGCAGACAATATCAGCGACACCACCCTTTCGGCATTTCGGACCCTTGGTCTGTCCGCCGAGCTTACCCATCTTCTTGATAGCTGACCCGGGGAACCCTTATGGCTAAATGCGTTCTGGCCGTCGATGATTCCAAGACCATGCGTGACATGGTTTCCTTCACCCTGCGCGGGGCCGGATACACGGTCCTGGAAGCCGAGCACGGCGTCGCAGCGTTGAAAGTGCTGCAGGGTCAAAAGGTCGACGTCATCATCACCGACGTGAACATGCCCGAAATGGATGGCATCACCTTGGTTCGCAAGGTTCGTGGCCTTCCCAGCCATGCGGGCACCCCGGTTTTGATCCTGACCACCGAAAGCGACCAAAGCAAAAAGGACGAAGGTCGCGCCGCCGGTGCCACGGGCTGGATCGTCAAGCCGTTCAGCCCCGACAAGCTGCTGCAGATCGTCGCCAAGGTGTGCCCTTAACCCTGGTTGGGCCGTGTGACGGAGAGAACGTGCGATGACCGACGACCAAGGCTATGACCTGTCGCAGTTCAAGGCGACCTATTTCGAGGAATGCGCCGAACTGTTGGCCACGGCCGAGGAAACCATTGCTCGGCTGCAGGATGGACAAGGCAACGACGAAGACCTGAACGCGGTCTTCCGTTGCGTCCATTCCATCAAGGGCGGCGCGGGTGCCTTCGCCTTCGACGATCTGGTCCATTTCGCCCACGTTTTTGAAACCGCGCTGGACCATTTGCGGTCCGGTCGGGCGGAATTGACCCCGCACGTGGCCGACCTGATGGTCCGCGGCAACGACATTTTGGGTGATTTCGTCCGTGCGTCGCAGGCCGAAAGCTCCCTGCCAGCGGATCACGGCGCCGACATTTTGGCCCAACTGTCCGCCTTGACCGGAGCCAAACCGCCGGTCGCCCCTGCGGCGGCTCAAGCGGCCCCATCCACTCCTGCCCCCAAGGCTCCATCCTTTACCACCTACCGCATCCGGTTTCTTCCGGGACCGGACATGCTGCGCACCGGCAATGATCCGTTGATGATGTTCCGTGAGTTGGCGGGACTGGGAGAATTGGAAGTCGTAGCCGACATCACGGCGTTGCCGGCCTTGACCGAGATGGACGCTTTGCGCTCGTATTTGTCGTGGACCTGCACACTGACCACCGACAAGGATCGCAGCGCTGTCGACGAGGTCTTCGAATTCGTTTCCGGCGAGACCGCCCAGGTCGAAATCGAGGAACTGGATTCGTTGCCAGGGGACGAAGAAGGCGAAGGTTGGGGGCTGTTCGCTCCCCCGCCCTCCGCCAACGCAGCCAAGGACGAAGAGGGTGATGGCTGGGGCCTGTTCGGCGATGCCCCGGGCAACAACGCCGTTGCCACGCCGGCCATTCCGGCAGCCGCGCCGCCCAAGGCCGCGACAGCAGCGCCCACACCAACGGCCACCCAAGGCGGTGCCGTCCACACCGCCTCGATCCGCGTCGATTTGGACAAGATCGACCGCTTGGTCAACATGGTGGGGGAATTGGTGATCACCCAAGCCATGCTGGGCCAGCAAGCCAGCGGCTTCACGGTGGAATCCCATCCCGAACTGATCCAAGGCCTGCAGGAACTGTCGCACCACACCCGGGAACTGCAAGAAAGCGTCATGGCGATCCGGGCACAACCGGTCAAGGCCCTGTTCTCGAAGGCCCCGCGTCTGGTCCGCGACTTGTCCAGCAAACTGAACAAGCAGGCCCGTTTGGTGATGAGCGGCGAGAACACCGAAGTGGACAAGACGGTGATCGAACAATTGTCCGATCCGCTGACCCACTTGATCCGCAACGCCCTGGATCACGGGATCGAGACCCCGGAAGAACGCGTGGCGGTCGGCAAGCCGGCCGAAGGCACCATCCATCTGGCCGCCGAACACCGTTCGGGACGCATCTTCATCGAGATTGAAGACGACGGCCGGGGCATCAACCGCGAACGCGTCCTGGCCAAGGCCATGGAAAAAGGCTTGGTCGAGCCCGGTCAGCAATTGACCGATGAACAGGTCGACATGCTGATCTTCGCGCCGGGATTCTCCACCGCCTCGGAAGTGTCCGACGTATCGGGGCGTGGGGTCGGCATGGATGTGGTACGCAAGAACATCCAGGACGTCGGCGGCCGCGTGGTGGTGCAATCCACTCCGGGCGCCGGATCCCGCTTCATCTTGTCGCTGCCGCTGACCCTGGCGGTGATGGACGGAATGCTGATCCAAGTGGGCGGACAACGCTACGTCCTGCCACTGACCAACATCGTCGAATCCCTTCGCCCGACGCCCCAGCAAGCCCGATCCCTGGTGGATGTGGGCAACGTGCTGACCATTCGCGGCGAATACATCAACCTGATGGCGCTGCACGCCATTTTCGGCATCCCCGGTGCCATCACCGATCCCACCAAGGGGCTGGTGGTGATCGTCGAGACCGAAGGTGGCGAGCGCGTTGGTTTGTTGGTGGACGAATTGCTGGGCCAACAGCAGGTGGTCATCAAGTCGTTGGATTCCAATTTCCGACCGATTCACGGCATTTCGGCTGCCACCATCCTGGGTGATGGACGGGTGGCGCTGATTTTGGATGTCAGCGCTCTTCGTCAAATGGGGGCTTTGGCCACCGCCGCCCAATAAGCACTTTCTCTCGGGGGCTTTGCTCTCGATCCGAACCGTTTTAACTTTGACCGCGTAACTTCAAGGGATGGATCATGCAGAACGCCGCCCCCCCTGCCGAAACCCAGACCGGCAGTAGCCGCCAATTCATATCGTTCACCATCGGGGACGAAGAATATGGCGTCGACATCATGGCGATTCGCGAGATCAAGGGCTGGGCCCCGACCACCGAATTGCCCAACACCCCGGAATACATGCGCGGGGTGATCAATTTGCGGGGCGCCATCGTTCCCATTTTCGACCTGCGCGCTCGCTTTTCCGGGGGCCAGACCCAGGCTTCCGCCCGCCACGTCATCATCGTCGTTTCGGTCCACGACCGTGTCATCGGCATCCTGGTGGACGCCGTCGCCGACATCATCACCATTACCACTGCCGACATCCAGCCGGTGCCGGAGTTGGACCACCATGTTCATTCAGGGTTCCTGACCGGTTTGGTCACCGTCGACGGGCGCATGGTCGCCCTGCTTGACCTGCACCAGCTTTTCGACAGCGAACTCATCGCCGACGCAACCGCCGCCGCGTGATCTTTAGGGGGATTTCATCATGTCGACCAAGTCTTCCGGCCTGACCGTCAAAGGCCGCATCTACGGCGGCTTCTTACTGATTTTGCTGTTCCTGGCCGCCGTGGCCGGCGTCAGCTTCTTCGGTTTTTCTTCGGCCGAAAAGGGTACCAACGATCTGGCTTTCGTGTCCGGAGCGACTTTGCGCGTCTCTCAGATTGAACGCGAAGTGGTGGGTATGCGCCGAAACGCCTTCATGTACGCCGAAAAGGGCGACAAGAAGGCGCTGGACCGCCTCCATGAATTGGAACCTAGCCTGCGCAAGAACCTGAAGGATGCCATCGCGGTGACCGTCAGCGCCGAGCGCAAGACCGACTTGGAACGTATGCTCCAGTTGTTCGAGCAATACATCAACAACATGAACCGCGCGGTCGAACAAAAGAACCGTCGTGACGAGGTGTATTCCGCCCGTCTGGTTCCCATCGCCAACGAATTGACCAAGACCTTGTCCGGTCTGCTGGATACGACCCTGGCGGCGCACGACATGGAAACTGCCGGCACGGCCGGAAAGGCCCAGGAACAGATGTTGCTGATGCGCATCCAAGCGCTGCGCTTCGTTGACAACCCCACTCAGGCGGTGATCGACACCTACAAGGAACAGTACGCCGTCGCCACCAAGTTCATCAAAACCTTGTCCGACAACGAACGTGACTTGGAACACCGCAAGTCCATCGAATTCATACGCGACAACCTGCCCAATTACGACCGGCTGTTCCTGGAAATGGCCCAGTACACGATGCAGGTCGACAATTTGATCAACAAGGAAAACGCCGCCCTGGCCACCGAGTTCGCCGAACTGGCGGCCAAGACCAAGGCGTCGCAATCGGCCTATATGGCCGAGTTGGAAAAGCAGACCGTGTCTACCGTTACCACTCAGAAGCTGGTCGGCACGGTGGCGTCGTTGATCGCCATCGGCCTGGGCCTGTTGTTCGCTTGGTTGATCGCACGGTCCATCATCAGCCCGATCAACGCCATGACCCTGTCCATGGGGGAACTGGCCGGTGGTAAGCTGGACGTAACGGTGCCGGCTTTGGATCGTACCGACGAAATCGGCGAGATGGCGCAGGCCGTCCAGGTGTTCAAGCAGAACGCCGTCGACAAGCAACGTATGGAAGAAGAACAGCGCGCCCGCGAAGAAGCTGAGCGTCAGGCCGAAGCCGCCCAGCGGGCTCGGGAAGCCGCCATCGTCGCCGAGGTGGCTGAAGTGGCCAAGGCCGCATCCGAAGGTGACCTGGATCGCCGTATCGACCTGACCGGCAAGGATGGCTTCCTGCTCAATCTGTGTGAAGGCGTCAACAACCTGGTCAAGCTGACCGGAATCGCCCTGAACGACGTTGCCAGCGTGCTGTCCTCGGTGGCACGCGGCGACCTGACCCAGCGTATCACCAACAATTACGCCGGCGTGTTCGGCCAATTGAAGTCTGACGTCAACCAGACCGCCGACAAATTGTTCGAGATCGTCACCAACATCAACTCGGCCGCCGGCCAAATCGGTTCGGCCGCGTCCGAAGTGGCCGCAGGCAGCCAGGATCTGTCGGAGCGTTCGGAACAACAGGCCAGCGCCCTGGAAGAAACCGCCGCCTCGATGGAAGAACTGGCGGCAACCGTGCGCCAGAATGCCGCCAACGCCCAGCAAGCCAATCAATTGGCCGCCGGAGCCCGTGAAGTGGCTGCGGGTGGTGGTCAGGTGGTGTCCGACGCCATCGGGGCCATGGGCCGTATCGAAAGCAGCTCGCAGAAGATCGAAGACATCGTCGGCATGATCGACGAAATCGCCTTCCAGACCAACCTGTTGGCGTTGAATGCGGCGGTGGAAGCGGCGCGCGCCGGTGACGCCGGCAAGGGCTTTGCCGTGGTTGCCCAAGAAGTGCGCAACCTGGCTCAACGTTCGGCCCAGGCGTCGAAGGAAATCAAGGGCTTGATCGCCGAAAGCTCGACCCAGGTCCGTTCGGGTGCCGAACTGGTCAAGGGGGCCGGCAAAACCCTGGAAGACATCCTGGGCAGCGTCAAGCGTGTGGCCGATATCGTCGCTGAAATCGCTGCCGCCTCGTCCGAACAGGCCAGTGGCATCGACCAAGTCAACTCCGCCGTCAGCCAGATGGACGAAATGACCCAGCAGAATGCCGCGCTGGTGGAAGAATCCGCTGCCGCCGCGCACGCCCTGGAAGACCAGTCGCGCGAACTCAATCGCTTGATGGGCTTCTTCCACACTGGTGACGCGGCTGTGGCCGAAGTGTCCGCACCCTCGCGTCCGCAACCCAAGCCGGCCTCCAAACCGCTGGCCAAGCCGGCGGCCCTGAAATTGTCGGTCAAGGCCAAGCCGGCACCGCAACAGCGCTCGCATTTGTCCAAGCTGCATGCAAAGTCGGAAAACGCGGCTCCGGCTCCGACTCCGACCGCTGCAAAGGATGAAGACTGGGCGGAATTTTAGGTTCATTATGAAACTCCGCCGCGATCGTCGCGGCGGAGTTAATTCCCGGGGGGGAATTTGTTGCTGAACCGGCAAGAAACCAACAATGGTCACCGCCGCGAGCGTGAATTTGAATTAGGCGACGAAGAATTCCGCTTCCTTGCCGCTTTCATGTCCCGCGAAACCGGCATCGTGCTGTCCGAACATAAGCGCGACATGGTTTGTGGCCGCTTGGTCAAACGCCTGCGGGCGTTGGGCATGCGTGATTTCAGTGATTATTGCGACATGTTGCGTGGCCCCAAAGGCGCCTCCGAGGTGGAGAACCTGGTCAACGCCATCACCACCAACATCACTAATTTCTTCCGAGAACCGCATCATTTCGATCATCTGCGTGATCAAGTCCTGGCCCCGCGGCTGCAGGAGCGACCGCGCCGTCATCGCATCCGCATTTGGTCGGCTGGCTGTTCCAGCGGTGAAGAACCCTATTCCATCGCCATGACCATGGCCGACGCGTTGAAAGGTTGCGACGGTTGGGACGCCTTGGTACTGGCCACCGATATCGACACCAACGTCCTGCGCCGGGCCGAGCTGGGGATATATCCGCTGAAATCGGTGGAACATGTCCCCGAAAGCTATCGCAAGCGCTTCCTGCGGCGGACCAGTGAATCCGACAAGGTCCAAGTGTCCGACGACGTACGGCGACTGATCCGTTTTCGCCAACTGAACCTGCACGAAAATTGGCCGATGAAGGGCCAGTTCGATGCCATATTCTGCCGCAACGTCGCCATCTATTTCGACAAGCCCACGCAACGCCAGTTGTTCAACCGCTATGCCGACCGCTTGAACATGGGGGGCATCTTGTATCTGGGACATGCCGAAAGCTTGATCGGCGTGTCGGATCGCTTTGAAGTCGTGGGCAAGACCAGCTACAGGCGGATCCAATGAGCAGCGATACCTGGGGTGGCGCGGCCGAGGAAGCCGAAAGAAGACGGTGGTTCGACCCCACCTTCAAAATCATGGCCGTCAAGGTCCTGCCGGGTGAGCATTATGTTTCCACCGCCGGACAGGAAATGATCGTGACGGTTTTGGGATCGTGCGTCGCCGCCTGTGTGTGGGACACCCGCCTGCGCATCGGTGGCATGAACCATTTTATGCTACCCGATTCGGGTTCCGACGTGCCGGTGGACAAGGCCATGCGCTTTGGCAACTTCGCCATGGAAGAATTGATCAATGACGTGTTGCGCCGCGGTGGTCGTCGCGATTCGTTGGAAATCAAGGTGTTCGGTGGTGGCAATGTTCTTCCGGGGATGGGCGCCGGTTCCATGCCTATCGGTGATCGCAACTCGGTATTCGTCCGGGATTATCTGGCGGCCGAAGGCTATCGCATCGCCGCCGAGGATCTGGGAGGTCCCCACCCACGCCGCATCCATTTCTTTCCCCGCCTGGGCAAGGTTATCCGCTTGTTCCTGAAGAAGGACGTGGAACGCGCCGTTCTCAACCGCGAAATCTCGTATCGTTCGCGCCTGCAGACCGTCGAGGTCGAGGGCGAGGTCGAATTGTTCGATTAGGGGGCGCCTATGCCGACAAGCCGCCCAGCCCGTGTGTTGATCGTCGACGATTCCGCTCTGATGCGGCAAATGTTGACGGCGATTTTGTCCACTGATCCCGGTATCGAGGTGATCGGTACCGCCCCGGACCCGTTGGTGGCCCGCGAAAAGATCAAGGCCTTGAACCCCGACGTGCTGACGTTGGATGTGGAAATGCCGCGCATGGACGGCTTGGCGTTCTTGGAAAAACTGATGACTTTGCGCCCCATGCCTGTGGTGATGGTCTCGTCGCTGACCGACAAGGGCGCCGAAGTCACCATGCGCGCCATGGAACTGGGTGCGGTTGACGTGTTTTGCAAACCGATGGATTCCGCCTCGGGCGGGCTGCAGGCTCGAGGCCCGGAATTGGTGGCCAAGGTCAAGGCCGCCGCCGCCGCCCGGGTTCGTTCCTTGACCGACCGGCCCAGAACCCCGCCACACCAATTGGCGGTGACCACGCTTTACCAATCCACCGACCGCTTGGTGGCCATCGGCTCCTCGACCGGCGGGGTGGAAGCGTTGCGTGACATCGTCCTGGCCTTGCCCCCCGATGCCCCCCCCATTGTCATCACCCAGCATATTCCGCCGAAGTTTTCCGCCAGCTTTGCCGACCGCTTGAACGGTTTGGCCGCGGTTCGGGTCAAGGAAGCCAGTGATGGCGAACGTATCGTCGCCGGCCACGTCTATATCGCTCCCGGCGACCGCCACTTGGCCATCAAACGGTCCGGGGCGCAATTGATCACCCATTGCTATGACGGCCCGTTGGTCACCGGCCACAAACCCAGCGTCAACGTACTTTTTCAATCCGTTGCCGAGACCTGCGGCGCCAAAGCGGTGGGGGTGATCCTGACCGGCATGGGCCGAGACGGTGCTGAAGGTCTGCTGGCCATGCGCAAAGCCGGCGCATCCACCATCGGCGAAGACGAATCGTCTTGTGTCGTCTATGGTATGCCGAAAGTAGCATTTGAAATCGGTGCGGTAGAAAGGCAAGTTCCGCTTTCGCGCATTGCCGAAGAAATTCTGAGGGTATGCCGTCAAGATGCGGCGAGGAAATAGCATGACTGACAAGGCTTCCATTCTTGATCTGCTGGCGCAATGGCAGGCGTTTTCACAATTGCAACAACGTGCCTTCGAGTTCCTGGCTTCGGAAGCCATGGCGACCGGGCAGCAATTCGAGGATTCGACTGCTGGCGCGACGGCGGTCTTGACCCGTATCGGACAATTTGCCGGCGAAAGCGAATCGGGTGAATTGCAGTCCTCGACCTATGAAATCGTCCACAAGCTGCAATCTGCCGACCGTTCACGCCAAGGTTTAGAGCAGGTGGCCT
Source organism: Rhodospirillaceae bacterium UBA6219 (assembly GCA_002435715.1). GTDB lineage: Bacteria > Pseudomonadota > Alphaproteobacteria > Rhodospirillales > Magnetospirillaceae > Magnetospirillum. Next base: position 21,757 of record DISD01000075.1, on the reverse strand, counting down.
CGGTTCTCACCACCCTGCGCCGTCAGCATGCGGAACTTGAACAGACCACGCGTCTGTGTGCCGAGCCCCCCCCTGCCCTTGAAACCATGGAAATTTGGATTGAGGCTCTTAGCGACAATGTCAGTCTTGCCGATTGGCGGCGCCGACTGATCGACGCCTTGCACGGTCGTCAATCCAATCCGGTGCCGTCGAGCGAAGACGAAATAGAGCTGTTTTGACACACGCCACCCTATATTAAAGTTTTATTGCAAACGGATGAGCTGAATTGTCAGCCCCCGCCCTATGGAGTAATCCTGACCCACCTTTTGGTTTAAGTGGGTGTGATCGTGGCCAAGCTGCTCTCGAAGCTTTCCCTGAAATATCAAATCTTTGCGATCGTCGGTCTGGCCGTTGTGATTTTTGCCCTGGTGGGAGCACTGACGCTCTTCAGCAACGCCATCCAACTGCGCCACAGTGCGGAAGCAGAGCACTTCACCCATATCGAACGTCAAGCCGACGCCCTCGCCTTCGCCTTGTTGGATGCCCGTCGACGGGAGAAAGACTTCCTGGCCCGGCGCACTGAAAGCGAAGTGGAAAAGCACGCCGCGATCATCGCCGAAGCGCGACAAATTCTGGGCGACCTCGCACAAGTACAATCCTACGCTCAGGGGGAACGCATCGCCTCAACCCTGCAGACCTATGCCGACACTTTCGCCCAGGTCGTCGCCGCCCAGAAACGCATCGGCTATAACGAAAAAGAAGGCGCTTTGGGTAACCTTCGGGAATCCGTCCACGCGGTCGAGCAATTGCTGAAAGACCATGACGAGCCCCGTTTGGCCGTCCTGATGTTGATGATGCGGCGTCATGAGAAGGACTTCCTGGCCCGTCGCGACGTAAAATACCAAGCCGACATGGATAAGCGGGCGACCGAATTCACCACGCGCTTGGCCACGTCCTCTATTCCGGCCGCGGTTCAAACCGACATCTCGGAAAAAATGCGGATCTACCACCGCGATTTCAAAGCCGTGGTTCAAGGCACCATGGAGCTGGCCAATCACGTCGAAACACTGTCCAAGCTTTATGCCCAGATGGAACCCGATATCGAAGGTTTGCGTAACGATGCCCGCCACCAAGCCGCCCAGTCGCGTCATGCCAGCGAAGCCGCAGCCAGTTTCGGCCAATGGTCGATCCTGCTCGCCATCCTGATCGGCGGCGGTGCCATTGCCATCTTGGGGGCCATCATCGCCCGCGGCATCTATGCCCCCTTGCGCGAGATGACCAAGGCTATGGAAGCCCTGGCCAAGGGATCTTTGGATTTGATGGTTCCGTCTCAGGTGCGCCAGGACGAGGTTGGCGCCATGGGGCGTGCGCTTCAGGTGTTCAAGGACAATGCCGTGGTCACACGGCAATTGCAGCAACAACAAGATCATCTGCGCCAACAATCAGAACAGACCAAGATGTCGGCGTTGAACAACATGGCGGAAACCGTCGAGCGGGAATCACGCTTGGCGGTGGAACGCGTGGCCGAACGCACCCGGACCATGGCCGACAATGCCCATAACATGTCGCTCTCGGCTCAAAAAGTCGGCTCCGACGCACAAGGTGTGGCCGCAGCCGCCGACCAGGCCTTGGCCAATGCCCAGACAGTGGCAGCGGCCTCTGAACAACTCAGCGCCTCAATCGCCGAGATTTCCCGCCAGGTCAGCACCGCCACCGAAGTGACCCATGAAGCGGTGCAATCGGCCCGCCAAGCCCAGGACATCATCACCAGACTTTCCCAGGCAGTCGGCCATATTGACGAAGTCAGTGCGCTGATCGGGGAAATCGCCGGCCAAACCAACCTGCTGGCGCTGAACGCCACCATCGAGGCGGCCCGCGCCGGCGAAGCCGGCAAGGGATTTGCCGTGGTCGCCGGCGAGGTCAAATCGTTGGCATCGCAAACCGCCCGCGCCACCGGAGAAATCTCCAGTCAGGTGGCGGCGATTCAGCAAACCACCCGTCACGCGGTAGAGGCGGTCGAACAGATCGGCGCCGCCATCGACAAGGTCGAGCATATTTCGGCGGCGATCGCCGTTGCCATCGAACAGCAAGGGGCGGCAACCGGGGAAATCGCCCGCAATGTCAGCCAGACCTCGGAAGCCGCCAACGAAGTGTCGCGGCGCATCGCCGATGTCAGCGACGAAGCCCGCAGCACCGGCTCGCAGGCCGGCGAAGTGAATGGCGTCTGCGTCGAAGTTTCCCATTCCATTCAAATGCTGCGCGACACCCTGATCAAGGTGGTGCGCACCTCGACTCGGGAAGTGGACCGTCGTGCCACGGCGCGCTACTCAGCGCAAATTCCGCTGAAGATACAGGCCCGGGGAAAAAGCTTCGATGCGGTGACCCAGGAATACAGCAGCAATGGCGCCACCATTCGCCTGGACGGGGTTCACGACCTGACTTCAGGTATCCAAGTGGGAATTACCATGGAAGGCCTTTCCCAAACCATCGACGCAGAAATCGTCGCGGTGCAAGACGGTGTTCTGCATGTTCATTTCCATTCGCCCGTCATCGCACTGGCGAAAGCAGGCTGAGTGAACTTTCCAGGGCCTGTTCGCTGCCGAACAGGCCCTGGAAGCCATCGTTCAATCGTCGTCATGCCCGCCGGTCAAAGCCCGGCGCAACCGTCTGACCCCAAAGAACACCGCCCCCAGGATGACCGGCAAAGCCACCAAGGCCGCGATGTCCGGGTCCACATGCAGCCCCGCCCCCTTCAAGCCCTTGGCCGCATAAAGCACCAGGCCCAGCAGGTAATAGCTGATGGCCACCACCGACAGGCCTTCCACCGTTTCCTGCAGACGCAATTGCAATTGGGCACGACGGTTCATGCTGCGCAGCAGATCGCGGTTTTTTTCTTCCAAGGCGATATCGACGCGAGTGCGCAGCAGATCACCGGCCCGCGCCGCACGGCGAGCCAGCAATTGCTGGCGTTCAGCCGCCGATTCACAGGTCTTCATGGCCGGGGCCAAACGACGATCCATGAATTCGCCGATGGTCTGCAGGCCAGGAATGCGATCTTCACGCAATTCGGCGATACGCTGGTTGACAATGGCGTAATAGGCCCGCGCCGCCCCCAGACGATAACTGGTGGCGGCATCCAAGCGCTCGGCCTCGGCGGCCAGCGAGGTCAGACGTTCCAGCAATTCACGGTCATTCTGGGCAATGGCCGGGTCGGCCAGTTCGGTGACGATGGCGGCCAAACCGGCATCCATGCGGGCCATTTCCACATTGGCCTGACGGGCCGGGGGGAAACCCAAAAGCGCCATCATGCGATAGGTCTCGATTTCCAACAGACGCTGCATCACCCGACCAGTTTGACCCTTGGTCAAATCCTTGTCGCGCACCCAGATGCGGCCGAAACCATCGGCATGCAGACGGAAATCGGTCCAGCATTCGGCGGCCGACCCCAGGATCTTGGCGGCGATCAGCGGGTTGCCGTCGAACAGAGTGCCGATGTCGTCGGCGCTGCGCGGGGTCTTTTCCACCGCCAGATGGGTCGCGATCAGCACCGATCCGGGCATGCGTTCCAGCCACTCGACAGGCACCAAAGCCAAAGCCGGCTCGGCAAAGGGATGGTCGAACGCATCGAAGCGCAGGAAAGTATAGGTGGAAAACTCGGCGTGACGTTCCCAGCGCAGGCGCAACGCCCCCAAATCACGCGAGAAATAATTGGTGCTGTCGGCGGGGGCTTCGGCGCCATGAATAGCCAACAATTCGGTCAGGTAAGCCCGTTCCTCGGCCGCCCCCAGACCATCATGCAAAATGGCCAGATGACTGGCGCGAAACGGCGACGCGATCTGCTCATAGGGGCGGGCATGCACCTCGCCGGCCAGGACCCGGCGCAGGGAATGTTCGTTAAGGGACCAGCTTCGCCCTGGCATCGTCTCGGCCATTGCCTATATTCCTTTGAAAGACAAGAATTCATGTACACTGGGTGATACGGGCTGCCAATACCTGACCGAATTGCTCATGCCCTACCCGCAGTCCCTACCCGCTTCAGGAGTTCCCATGCCCCACGACAGCCAAGCCCATCAATTGTTCTTCACCCGCGCCGGCTTGGACCAGGACAAGGTGGTGGGAATCGTCGGCGACGCCCTGGCCGGCACCGACGATGGCGAGCTGTTTTTGGAATACCGCCAGTCGGAAAGCGTGGTCCTGGACGACCGCCAGATCAAATCAGCCAGCTTCGACACCGCCCAGGGTTTCGGCCTGCGCTCGGTGGTGGGTGAAGCCCAAGGCTATGCCCATGGCTCGGAATTGTCGGAAGACGCCATCCGCCGCGCTGCCGACACGGTGAAAGCGGTGCGACGCGGTCATAACGGCACCTTGGCGGCGGCGCCTTCGGGAACCAATTCCGCCCTTTACACCAACGACAACCCGTTGGCCCTGGTTCCCTTCGAGACCAAGGTCAAACTGCTGGAAGCCATGGATGCCTATGCGCGTGGCAAGGAACCGCGCTTGCGTCAGGTCTCGGCCTCGCTGTCGGGGTCGTGGCAGGCGGTGTTCATCCAACGTGCCGATGGCAGCCATGCCGCCGACATCCGCCCGTTGGTACGCCTGAACGTGTCGGTGGTGATGGGCGACGGCGACCGCATGGAAACCGGCAGCCATGGTATTGGCGGCCGCTTCACCTATGACCGGGTCATCGACGAAGGCTCGTGGCGCCAATGCGTCGATGAAGCCATCCGTCAGGCGGCGGTCAACCTGGATTCCATCCCCGCCCCCGCCGGCGAGATGAGTGTCGTCTTGGGCCCGGGCTGGCCCGGCGTCATGCTGCACGAAGCGGTGGGTCACGGCCTGGAAGGTGACTTCAACCGCAAGGGAACTTCGACCTTCTCGGGCCGTATCGGCGAACGGGTGGCATCCAAGGGCGTCACCGTGGTCGATGACGGCACCATCATGGATCGTCGCGGATCATTGTCGGTGGATGACGAGGGCACGCCCACCAGCCGTACCACCCTGATCGAGGACGGCATCCTGGTCGGCTATATCCAGGATCGGCTGAACGCCCGGCTGATGGGGGTCAAGGCCACCGGTAACGGAAGGCGCCAATCCTATGCCCATGCGCCGCTGCCGCGCATGACCAACACCTTCATGGTCGCTGGTGAACACGACCCGGCCGAGATCATTTCGTCGGTCAAGAAAGGCATCTATGCGGTCAATTTCGGCGGCGGTCAGGTGGACATCACCTCGGGCAAGTTCGTCTTCGCCGCCACCGAGGCCTATCTGATCGAAGACGGCAAGATCGGCCCCGCCGTCAAGGGCGCCACCCTGATCGGCAACGGACCTGACGCCATGAACAAGGTGACCATGATCGGCAACGATCTGGAACTGGACCCCGGCATCGGCACCTGTGGCAAGGATGGCCAGGGCGTGCCGGTGGGTGTGGGCCAACCGACGCTACGCATGGACGGCATCACCGTCGGCGGCACGGCCGTTTGATTATTTCTTGATCCCGTGAAGCTGGTTGGCGCGCTTTTCGAAGGCGCCAACCATTAGCTTCACCGCTTCGTTGAACAACGTGCCGATGACTTTTTGCAAGATCTTCGACTTGAATTCGAAATCCACGAAGAAGTCGATGGTGGTGGTGCCGTCCTCATTGGGAACAAAGGCCCAATGGTTGTTCAGATACTGGAACGGCCCCTCGGTATAGACCACGTCGATACGCTTGGCGTCACGGTCCAAGGTGACCTTGGACGTATAGCGTTCGCGGATCATCTTGAAGCCGATGACCAGATCGGCGAAGAACACGTCGCCGTCCCGCTTACGGATACGCGCACCAACGCACCACGGCAGGAATTCCGGGTACTTTTCCACATCGGCGACCAGATCGAACAATTGGTCAACCGTATAGGGAAGCGGGCGCTTTTCCGCGTGTGTCGGCATGCTGGTCCCTATTCCGCCGCACTTTGGGCGGCGGCACGGGCTTTGCGCAATTCTTCGAAATCACGATCAGCATGGTGCGACGAACGGGTCAGCGGCGTCGCCGCCACCATCAGGAAGCCCTTGTTCTTGGCGACACTCCGGTAATCGTCGAATTCTTCCGGGGTGACGAAGCGATCGACGGCCACATGCTTGAGCGTCGGCTGCAGATATTGGCCGATGGTGATGAAATCGACGCCGGCGGAACGCATGTCGTCCATCACCTGCAAGACTTCGGCGCGGGTCTCGCCCAGGCCCACCATGATGCCCGACTTGGTGAAGATGGTCGGGTCCACTTCCTTGACCATCTGCAACAGGCGCAGCGAATGGAAGTAACGCGCCCCAGGGCGGATGGTCGGATAAAGCCGCGGCACGGTTTCCAGATTGTGGTTGAACACGTCAGGCCGCGCCTTGGCGACGGCGACGATGGAACCGGCTTTGTCGCGGAAGTCCGGGGTCAGCACTTCGATGGTACATTCGGGGCTGGTGGCGCGGATGCGTTCGATGCAGCCGACGAACTGGAAAGCGCCGCCATCTTCCATGTCGTCACGGTCCACCGAGGTGATGACCACGTGGCGCAAGCCCATGGAGGCCACCGATTCGGCCAGATTCTCCGGCTCAGCGAAATCCACTGCACCCTTAGGGTTGCCGGTTTTCACATTGCAGAAGGCGCAGGCCCGGGTGCAGGTGTCGCCCAAAATCATGAAGGTCGCGTGCTTGTGCTTCCAGCATTCGCCGATATTGGGACAGGCCGCTTCCTCACACACGGTGTGCAGGTTCTTGTCACGCATCAGTTTACGCACCTCGGCGGCTTCGGCCGAGGTGGGGGCCTTGACCCTGATCCAGTCCGGCTTTTTGGGCGAGACCTGGTCGGGACGGCGGGCCTTTTCGGGATGGCGGAGAACGGGCTTGTCGGTCATGGCTTGGGTATCGTCCACAAGGATGGCGTTGGTCAAGTAAATCTAGTGGTGGGCAAGGCGGGAATGAACTTCCAACACCTTGGGCAAAATTCGTTCAAAAGCGGCAACCACATCGGGGTCGAAATGGCTACCCGCGTCCTTGCGCAGGGTTTCCAGGGCACGGTCGATGCTCCAGGCTTCCTTATAGGGACGCTTCGAGGTCAATGCGTCGAAGACGTCGGCCACCGCCACGATGCGGGCCGACAACGGAATGTCGGTGCCCTGCAGGCCATGGGGATAGCCGCTGCCATCCCATTTTTCGTGATGGGCCTCGGCGATTTCAATGCCCAGACGGAACACCGACCGCCCCTCCTCCGCCATGCGTTCCTCGCTCAGGCGCAGAACCTCGCCGCCGATCAGCGGATGGCGGCACATCTCGCGCCGTTCGTCGTCATCCAACCGCCCAGGCTTCAACAGAACCGAATCGGCGATGCCCACCTTGCCGATATCGTGCATGGGGGCGAACCGATGGATGTCGCGGGCGTAATGGGTATCACCGGTCATCTCTTCCGCCAGCAGGGCCGAATACAGGCTCATGCGCACCAGATGGTTACCGGTTTCCGGATCGCGGCTTTCCGCCAGCTTGGCCAAGCCTTCCACGGCAGCAACGATCAGACTGTCCATCACCAAGGTGCGCGACAACACGCTGTCCACATGGGCAGCGATGGAATGCAGGAAACGCTTCTCGTCCACACCATAGGCCTTGGCATGGTCCGATCCCACCAACAACAGCGCCCCACCGTCGCGGACCGAGGACAGAGGCAACAACAAGACGGTGTGCAGCCCGAATTGCCGCAACAAAGCGGCCAAGCCGCTGTCATGGGAATGCAGCGACAACACCCGGGGCTGCCGACTGTGACAGACCGCTTCTAAAATAGGGTCAGAGAGCTGGCCCAGGGGCTTGCTCAGCATCTTGCCGTGCACACGTTCGACGACGAAACGGCTGCGATCGGGCGCCGCAACCAGCAAAGCCAAAAAGTCCACCGGTAGGAAATGGCTGAACTCTTCGTGGATGAAGGCCAGGGTCTCATCGGCGTCGGCGCCCTGACTGATCCGTTCGGTCAGCCGGAACATGCCTTGCAGCCGGCTGGACAGATTGTTGAAAGCTCGCGTCATGCCGCCGATTTCCCGGCTGTGGGCAACCGGCACCTGAAAGCCCAGATCACCGGCGGCGACCCGGCGAAAGGCGGCGACGGTGATGTCCAAGGGGCGCAGCACACCGCGTTGCAGCAGGAAAGCCAGCCCCAAGGCCGCAACGATCACCCCAGCCGCCATTCCCAAGACCAAAAGGCGGATCAACAACAGCTTGCCTTCCATCATGTTCTGGAAAGCCTTGGTCAAATTCTCGGTGGAAGCCACTAATTCATGGCCGTTGGCGGCCAGATAAGCGGCCACGTTCAAGCTGTTGGGACGCAATGGATTGCCCCCCGCCGCCTGGGCCAGTCCGTCGCGAAAGCCGCGCCAAGTGGCCACGGAAACGTCCAGTTGCGTGGTGGATTGATGATCCCAGTTACAGCGCAAGGGCTCGTCGCGGCCGATCAAATCAGCGGGGAGTTCGCGGTCATGGAAACCGGTGATGATCTGATCGTAAAGCTGGGTCTTATCGGCGATGTCACGATCGAACAGACTGAGTTCGCGATCGATGGCGCCCCCCAGGCTCAGGCCGCCACCCGCCAGAATTTCATTGCTCTGCCGCTGCATCTCGACGGCCAGAACCCGCATCTGACCGGCCAGATTTAAAATCTGGTAGTCGTGCTTGCGCAGATTGAGTTCGTACTGGATGAAGGCGATGGCCCCGGCGATGCCCACGCAAAGCACCAGCAGGGAACCAAAAACCCAAACCCGGATCGAGGCCCCCCAGCCCATCTGCACGGCATTCGCATTCATCAGCATGCATCCCTTGCTGGCTTCGTCACCGCGTATTCGCCGCGACGAAGCCCAAGGTAACGACCAGGACTAGAAATGGATAGCCCGGCCATAAGCGGACAGCACCGCCTCGTGCATCATTTCCGACAGCGTCGGATGCGGGAAGACGGTATGCATCAGTTCCGCTTCGGTGGTTTCCAAGGTCTTGGCGATGGTATAGCCCTGGATCATTTCGGTGACTTCGGCACCGATCATGTGGGCCCCCAGCAATTCACCGGTCTTGGCGTCGAACACCGTCTTGATCAAGCCTTCCGGTTCGCCCAAGGCAATGGCTTTACCGTTGCCGATGAAGGGGAAACGGCCGACCTTGACCTGATAGCCCTTTTCGATGGCCTTCTTTTCCGAATAACCGACGCTGGCCACCTGCGGGTGGCAATAGGTACAGCCCGGAATCTTGGAATTTTCCAAGGGGTGCACATCCTTGATGCCGGCAATCTTTTCGACGCAGATCACCCCTTCATGGCTGGCCTTGTGGGCCAACCACGGCGGCGCGGTCAGATCGCCGATGGCATAGACGCCCGGTTCGTCGGTTTCGCACCACTTGTTGGTGACCACATGGCCCTTCTCGACCTTGATCTTGGTGCCTTCCAGGCCGATGTTTTCGATATTGGCGACGACACCGACGGCGGAAATCACCCGATCGACAACGATTTCTTCGACCTTGCCGCCCACTTCCACCTGCACGGCCACATTATTCGCCGACTTCTTCAGGCCCTTGACGGTGGCGCTGGTCAGAATGCGCATGCCCTGCTTTTCGAACTGCTTACGGGCCAAGGCGCTGATTTCTTCGTCTTCCACCGGCATGACGCGGTCCATCATCTCGACCACGGTGACCTGGGCGCCGAGCGCGTTGAAGAAGCTGGCGAATTCGATACCGATAGCGCCCGAACCGATGACCAGCAGCGATTTCGGCATGGATTCGGGGACCAAAGCTTCCTTGTAGGTCCAGACGAACTTGCCGTCGGGTTCCAGACCGGGCACCACACGGGCGCGGCCGCCGGTGGCCAGGATGATGTGCTTGGCCGCAAGCGTGGTGTTGTCCTTGCCTTCCACCGCAACCTTGCCTTGACCAGCCAGCTTGCCATGGCCGTCGAACACGGTGACCTTGTTCTTCTTCAACAGCCCCTTGACGCCCGCCGACAACTGGGCCGACACGCCACGCGACCGCTTGACGATGGCGGCCAGGTCGAAGCTGGCACCCGGCGCCGACAGGCCATAGGACGCGGCATGCTGCATGGTCCGGTAGATGTCGGCCGAACGCAGCAGCGCCTTGGTGGGAATGCAGCCCCAATTCAGGCAGATACCGCCCAGATGCTCGCGTTCCACCAGGCCGGTCTTCATGCCCAGTTGAGCGGCGCGGATGGCGGCCACGTAACCGCCGGGACCGCCGCCGATGACCACCACGTCGAAAGTGTTGTCGGACATATGTTGTCTCCACCCTAAAATCAGTGAACGGGCCCGGTTTCAGTCACGGGCGGCGGGAAAAAACGACGCCAGACGGCCGTCGACGTCCAAATCGTGCAGATCGGCCAAACGCCACAGATAGATGCCCATGACATCGCGAAAGGCGCCCAGCAATTGATAGAAACGATAGCTGGGCATGGCATGGCGGCGACCGGCTTTGCGGTCCCAATCCTCGGCAGCATCCAGGTAACGGCGGCAGGCGGCCCGCATGGCCAAAAGCGTTTCGTCGCTGACGCAATCCTCGCCGATCAGATGCCGTGTGTCGCCAATCAGCCGGCGCAGATCACTGATGGCGCGATAGCATTTTTCCTGTTCTTCCGGCAGCAGCAAATGCTCGCCGAACAGGGCAGAGCCGCCGATCATGTCGATCAGACCGGCAGCAGCCTGGGATTCCGCCGCCGCCGGCCGACACGTCGCTCTTTCGAATCCGGCCAGGGGCCGGTCCAGTTCACGCACACGGATGCGCATTCTTCCCCCCCTTGCCAGCACTTGGGCGCCAAGCCTGATCCATGTCGAAATCCAGGTCGTGATCAGCCACGTAGCGCCACAGGAACCGATCGAAATCATTGTCGAATTCTTCGGCGATGAAACGGTCCAAGGCCTGGGCCTTGTTGCGGTACACCACCATCAGATCAAAGCGGCAGCGCCCTGATCCCTTGCTGTCCACACTGATACGCGAGCCATCGCTTTGCCCGGCCAGCAGGGTGGCAAGCTGCCAATTGCCTTCTTCGTCCAGGCCCAGATGGTCGCCGATGGACAATTCATCCATCAGCACATCCAGGACGGAAAAAGCGGTCAGAGCCATCAGAAACGCCGACCCGGCAGGCAAAGTGCTGAAATCCCCCCCGGCCGGCGCCCCCCGCGTGCGGGTGACGAAGAACCGGGTCAGTGGGTCACGCGAAGACAAAGCCGCCTTGTCGTCTTCTGCCAAGATGCGCAGCAATTGCTGATCCCAGTTCAGGCACGAGCCGAACAGAGCCGAGGTGGCGACACTCAGCCGCCCCTCGCGCAACGCATCCTTCAACGCCTCGAATTCAAGGCGAACCATCGGCATGGCAAGGGCGATCCGTTCCCGGTCCATGGCCCTGCCCTCCAATCACAGCAGCATGGACAACGGGTCTTCCACCAGCTTCTTGAAAGCCGCCAGGAATTCCGCCCCCACAGCACCGTCGACGACGCGGTGGTCGACCGACAAAGTGCAGGTCATCACCGTCGCAATGGCCAAGGCGCCGGCCTTGACGACGGGGCGCTGTTCACCGGCACCCACCGCCAGGATACAGCCCTGGGGCGGATTGATGATGGCGGCGAAATCCTTGATACCGAACATGCCCAGGTTAGAGATGGTGAAACCACCGCCCTGGAATTCCTCGGGTTTCAGCTTGCCGTCACGGGCCTTGCCGGCCAGTTCCTTCATCTCGTTGGAAATGGCGGCCAGACCCTTGTGGTCGGCATGGTGCACGATGGGGGTGATCAGGCCGTTGGGCGTGGCCACCGCCACCGACACGTCCACGTCGGTATAGCGCTTGATGGCTTCCTCGCCCCACGACGCATTGGCGGCGGGCACCTTCTTCAACGCCAGCGCCACGGCGCGGATGATGAAGTCGTTGACCGACAGCTTATAGGCATCCGACCGACCGTTCAGGTCCGAACGTACCTTCAACAAGGCGTCCAGCTCGCAATCGATGGACAGATAGAAATGCGGGATGGTCGACTTGGCCTCGGTCAGACGGCGAGCGATCACCTTGCGCATGGAGGAATTGGGGATTTCCTCGAAAGCCGGTTCGAACGGATTGGCCACAGCCGGAGCCGGAGCCGGAGCCGCCTTGGCCGCAGGAGCAGCGGCGGCGGGAGCGGTAGCAGCCGAAGCGGCAACCCCACCCTTGATAGCCTGTTCCACGTCGGCCTTGACCACACGGCCATAGGGACCAGTGCCCTTGACCGCCTTCAGATCGACGCCGGCATTGGCGGCGATGCGCTTGGCCAGCGGGCTGGCGAAGACACGATCACCCGACGCCACGGCCGGAGCAGAAGCCACCGGGGCGGCAGCGGCAACCGGAGCGCTCGCGGCAGGCGCCGCGACAGCAGCCGGAGCAGCGGCAGCCGGCTTGGCCGCAGAAATGGCCGAAGCGTCTTCGCCCTCTTCCAGCAACACGCCGATGGGGGTGTTGACAGCGATGCCGGCGGAACCATCGGGCACCAGAATCTTACCTAAGGTCCCTTCGTCCACGGCTTCGAATTCCATGGTGGCCTTGTCGGTTTCGATCTCGCACAGGACATCGCCCGACTTGACCGCGTCACCTTCCTTTTTCAGCCAGCGCGCCAGGGTGCCCTCGGTCATGGTGGGCGACAGCGCGGGCATCAGCAATTCGATGGGCATCTCGCGCTCTCCTTACTTGGCGTAGCAGACTTTGCGGGCGGCATCGGCGATGCCTTCCGGGGTCGGCAGATACAGGCGTTCCAGATTGGCGGCATAGGGCATGGGCACGTCGGCGCCACACACGCGGATGACGGGGGCATCCAGCCAGTCGAAGCAATGCTCCATCATCAAAGCGGCGATTTCCGAGCCGATACCGGCATAGGCCCAGCCTTCTTCCACCGAAACGATGCGGTTGGTCTTCTTCACCGAAGCGACGATGCTGTCGATGTCGATGGGGCGCAAGCTGCGCAGGTTGATCACTTCCGCCGAGATACCGTCCTTTTCCAGCATGGCGGCGGCTTCCAGCGAGGTGCCGACCATGCGCGAATAGGTGACGATGGTCACGTGTTCGCCGGGACGTTCGATCTTGGCCTTGCCGATGGGAACGATGAAATCCGGGTCTTCCGGCACGTCGAAGGACTGGCCGTAGAGGATTTCGTTTTCCAGCACCACCACCGGATTGGGATCGCGGATAGCGGCCTTCAACAGGCCCTTGGCGTCAGCCGCCGACCACGGCGCGACCACCTTCAGACCCGGGCAATGGGCGTACCACGAGGCGAAATCCTGGGAATGCTGGGCGGCCACACGGGCAGCGGCGCCGTTGGGACCACGGAACACGATGGGGCAAGGCTGCTGGCCGCCCGACATGTAAAGGGTCTTGGCCGCCGAGTTGATCACATGGTCGATGGCCTGCATGGAGAAGTTCATGGTCATGAACTCGACGATGGGCTTAAGCCCAGCAAAAGCGGCGCCAACGGCCAGACCGGCGAAACCCATTTCGGTGATGGGGGTGTCGATCACCCGCTTGTCGCCGAATTCGTCCAACAGCCCCTGCGACACCTTATAGGCCCCCTGATACTGGGCCACTTCTTCACCCAACAAGAAGACGCCGTCGTCACGGCGCATTTCCTCGGCCATGGCGTCGCGCAACGCTTCGCGCACGGTCTGGCGATTGTACTTGTCGTATTCCTTTTCCACAGCGACCGGAGCGACCGGCGGCGGAGCCGCCATCAAAGCGGCGCTGGGGCCGTCATTATGGGCCACCGGGGTGGAACACGGACCGGCCTTCTCCATCACCTTAGCCAGATCGGCTTCGGTTTCGCCCTCTTCCAGCATGATGGCGATGGGGGTGTTGACCGCAACGCCTTCGGTACCGGCGGCGACCATGATCTTGCCCAGCACGCCTTCGTCCACGGCTTCCATTTCCATGGTCGCCTTGTCGGTTTCGATTTCGGCCAGCACGTCGCCCGACTTCACGGCATCACCCTCGGCCTTCAGCCAACGGGCCAGCTTGCCTTCAGTCATGGTCGGCGACAGCGCCGGCATCAGAATTTCGATAGCCATCGTCTCGTCTCCCTGGCCTTAGGCTTCAATCATTACGTCGGTCCACAATTCGGACACATCCGGCTCGGGGCTGGTTTGTGCGAATTCGGCTGCTTCCGAGACGATCGCCTTGACCTCGCGGTCCATTTCCTTCAGCGCCGCCTCGTCGATCAGACCGGCTTCGAGCAGGCGGTTCTTCAAGGTGTCGATGGGGTCGTGCTGTTCGCGCATCTTGGTCACCTCTTCCTTGGTCCGGTACTTGGCCGGATCGGACATGGAATGGCCGCGATAGCGATAGGTCTTCATTTCCAGGATATAGGGGCCGTTGCCGGAACGGGCGTGCTCCAGGGCCTTGCTGGCGGCTTCATAGACCGCCTGGACGCTCATGCCGTCCACCGCTTCGCCGGGAATGCCGTAAGCGGCGCCACGCTTGTAAAGCTCGGTGCCGGCGGCGTGACGCTCGGACGAAGTGCCCATGGCGTATTTGTTGTTTTCGATCACATAGACAACCGGCAGCTTCCACAAAGCGGCCATGTTGAAGCTTTCGTAAACCTGACCCTGGTTAAGCGCACCGTCGCCCAAATAGACGTGACAGACGCCCTGATCGCCGGTGTACTTGTGGGCAAAACCCAAGCCGGTGCCGATCGGCACCTGGGCCCCGACGATGCCGTGACCGCCATAAAAGCGCTTTTCACGGCTGAACATATGCATCGAGCCGCCCTTACCCTTGGAATAGCCGCCGATGCGCCCGGTCAGTTCCGCCATGACGCCCCGCGGGTCCATGCCGCAAGCCAACATTTGGCCGTGATCGCGGTACGACGTGATGACCGAATCGGTCTCGCCCGCCGCCGACTGCATGCCGACGACCACCGCTTCCTGGCCGATATACAGGTGGCAGAAACCACCGATCAGACCCATGCCGTACAACTGGCCGGCCTTTTCCTCGAAACGACGGATCTGCAGCATATCGCGATACCAACCGATCAACTGATCGGGGCCGATCTCCGCCGCTTTGGCTTTGCGCTTGGATGTGGTCGCCATGGTTCCTCCCAGGGCCTGATGGTGTAAATTCACGGAAAGATAGGTAAACCAACCTTCCCTTTCTGACAAGCTGTTTTGAACGAAAAAATGCTTGTATTGCAACGCAATATACATGATTAACCCATATTTGGTTATTTATCGTTTCCTAACCAAATGGGCGGGGAGCGGGTGGTGCGATGCAGCAACCCAATCCCATCCGGGACTTAGCCGGCAAATCGTATATGGGGATCGCCCTCTTCCTTGCCACCCCTAGCCCACGACACATGGCAGCCACCTCACATCCACGGTTATTGGAAGAAATGGTGGTGTGATAAAATTTACCCAAAGTGGACATTCATGATGGGGAGGCAGCTATGCTGAACAACATGAAGGTCTTGTACAAGATCGTCTTTATCGTCGTGCTGTTCAGCCTTGCCTGGATCGGCGCCAGCTTGACCGCCCTGTCATCCCTGGACCGGCTGGGCCAGCAATTGCATTACGTCGCCGACGAAGGCAGCGCCACCTTGCTGGCGGCACGCATGAACACCAACGTCCAGGCCATGAACGCCATCCAAGCCCTGGCCGCCGCCGCCCCCAGCGAAAAAACCGCCGACGAGGCCGCCACCAAGCTGAGCGCGGAACTGAAGCTGTTCCAACAACGCATGGATAAAACGCGGGCACTGATGGGGAGCGCCGCCGGAGACCCACTGCTGCAAGAGATGGAAAGCCGGAAAGCCGAGTTCGAACAGGCGGCCCGAGTGGTCCTCGCCACCGCCCGTAGCGGCAACACCGACACAGCCCTGCAAGACCAGACCCGCATCGCCGACCGCGAGGCCGCTGCGCTCCGCGAGGTGGTTCGCAGCTTCTTCAAGCAGCAGGAAAATCGTCTTGCCGCCCGCACTCAAGAGGCCGAGGACGTGGTCCGCACGCGCACCATCCTGACCACGAGCGTCACCGTCACCGCACTTGGCCTAGCCTTCGCCGTCGCCATCCTGATTGCCCGTTACGGCATCACCCTGCCCCTGGTCGCCAGCGTCGACCACGTACATGCCTTGGCGCGAGGTGAATTGGACACCAAGATTTCCGGAACCGCTCGTCGTGACGAACTGGGACAGATGGCCCTGGCCCTGCGCAGCTTGTGCGATCACCTCAAACGCGAACGCGCCCTGGAACAAGAGGCACAGCGCGAGCAACGCGAGAAACTGGCCCGAGCCGAACGTCTGCATGAGCTGGTGGCCGGGTTCGAGCAGACCTGCGCCCAACGCCTGCGGGAAGTGGGGACAGCCTCGCAGACCATGGCCGAAACCTCGTCTCAGATGCTTGATGACGCTGAACACGGTCGCGCATGTGCCGCCAGCGGCAGCAGCGCCGCCACCCAGGCAGCCAACAATGTGCAAACGGTGGCTTCCGCCGCTGAAGAACTGGCGGCCTCGATCGGAGAGATTTCGCGCCAGATCACCGTCTCGGCCGACGCCACCACCCATGCCGCCCAAGCCGCCGACAGCGCCACGGCATCCGTGCATGCCCTGGACCAAACCGCCAAGCAGATTTCCGACATCGTCGGCATGATCACCGACATCGCCAGCCAGACCAACCTGCTGGCACTGAACGCGACCATCGAGGCAGCGCGTGCCGGTGAGGCCGGCAAGGGCTTCGCCGTGGTCGCCAACGAGGTCAAATCCCTGGCCACCCAAACCGGTCGCGCCACCCAAGACATCACCACTCAAATCACCACGGTTCAAGCGCAGACCCGCGAGGTGGTCAGCGCCATCAACGACGTCATCATCGCCATCGGGCGCATGCAGGATGTGGCCAGTGGCATTTCCGCCGCCATGGAGGAGCAAAACGCCGCCACCAAGGAAATTGCCCGCAACGTCGAGGAAGCGGCCGTGGGCACCAACTCGGTCTCGGACATCATGACCGATATCAAGCAGGCGGCCGGCCGTAGCGGCGATCGCGCCCAACAGGTCAACCAAGCTTCCGAACAAGTGAATCACGCATCCAACGAATTGCGGCAATCCATTGAAAGCTTCCTGACGGCCATCGACCAAAGCTGATTACTTCTGAAAGATCACCATTTCGTCGGCGCGGCCCATGTTCAGCATGGCCCGCGCCCGTTCTTCCAGCATGTCGGGATCCAAGTGGTCGGGACGCAGCAGCAAGACACGATGTTCCAGCGCTTGGCGCTCGGAACTGACACTGGCCAATTGCAGCTCAGCAGCCAGGATTTCCTTATCTAGACGCAGCCAGGCCAAGACACCGCGTTCGCCTTCTACCGTGTGGTAGGCGAAATAAGCCAAGGCACCGACCCCGAACAGGGGCCCCATGACATGGCGCAGCCGTCTTTTGAGTTCCGTCAGCATGAAGGGGATGGAATCACAGTCAGATTCATAACGTCAACAGGATGTGAATGGTTTGATTCATTTTCTTGAATCAATCGTCACTTCTGTGGCGAAAAAGACTCACCTTTCCATCCGTTCGCAAGAACGGCAGGGGAACTTAGCACAGCTTTGTTAACTGGCCGTTAGTATGCTGAGTTTTCATAAAATCCAAAGTAAATACCCAAAGCTACATTTGATTCCCATTTGTTCCGATAAATAACAAAACTTGGAATCGAAAACGGCCGGGGTGAACCCCGGCCGTACGTCATAATCGTGAAGCGGGTAATCAGCGCTTCATGATGGTGGTACCGGCATAACGGGCTGCCGGGCCCAGCTCCTCTTCCAGGCGGATCAGCTGGTTGTACTTGGCCAGACGGTCGGAACGCGACAGCGAGCCGGTCTTGATCTGGCCGCAATTGGTAGCCACCGCCAAATCGGCGATGGTCGAATCCTCGGTCTCGCCCGAACGATGGCTCATGACGGCGGTATAGCCGGCCTTGTGGGCCATATCGACGGCTTCCAGGGTCTCGGTCAGCGAACCGATCTGGTTGACCTTGACCAGAATGGAATTGGCCAAGCCCTTGTCGATGCCCATGGACAGCCGGGCCGGGTTGGTGACGAACAGATCGTCGCCCACCAATTGGACCTTGCCGCCCAGTTCGTCGGTCAGCATTTCCCAACCGTCCAGATCGTCCTCGGCGCAGCCGTCTTCGATAGAGATGATGGGATAGGACTTGACCAGCTTCGAGTAGAACTTGACCAGGCCCTTCTGGTCATAGCTCTTCTTGGCGCCGACCATCTCGTACTTGCCATCCTTGAAGAACTCGGTCGAAGCGCAGTCCAGTGCCAGCATGATGTCCTCGCCCGGCTTGTAACCAGCCTTCTCGATGGACTGCATGATGAAATCCAGCGCCTGCTCGGCCGACTTCAGGTTGGGAGCGAAGCCCCCTTCGTCACCCACATTGGTGTTGTGACCGGCGTCCTTGAGCTGCTTCTTCAGCGCCTGGAAGACTTCAGACCCCATGCGGATGGCGTCGGTGCAGGTGGGGGCGCCCACCGGCATGATCATGAATTCCTGGATGTCGATGGGGTTGTCGGCATGGGCGCCGCCATTGATGATGTTCATCATCGGCACCGGCAGCAGGGACGCGAAGGCACCACCCACATAACGGTACAGCGGCAGGCCGGCATCCTCGGCGGCGGCACGGGCACAGGCCAGCGACACACCCAGGATGGCATTGGCGCCCAGGCGGGCCTTGTTGGGGGTGCCGTCCAGGTCGATCATGGTCTTGTCCAAGGCCACCTGGTCTTCGGCATCCATGCCCGACAGGGCGTCGTAGATTTCGCCATTGACGCTTTCGACGGCCTTCAGCACGCCCTTACCGCCATAGCGCTTCTTGTCGCCGTCACGCAGCTCCACCGCTTCGTGGGCGCCGGTCGAGGCCCCCGACGGAACGGCGGCGCGGCCCATGACACCGCTTTCCAGCACCACGTCGACTTCGACAGTGGGATTGCCGCGCGAGTCCAGAATTTCGCGGGCGTGGATATCGATAATGGCAGTCATCGGAAATCTCCAGATTTCGGACGTTTCGGTTAGTCTATGGTGATGGGATGGGCCTTGGCCAAACGGTCAAAGGCCATCAGGGTCTCGATCAGGGCCGGCATGTCGGCCAAACGGATCATGTTGGGTCCGTCGGACGGTGCGTGGTCGGGATCGGGATGGGTTTCAATGAAAACACCGGCAATGCCAAGCGAAACGGCGGCACGGGCCAGGACGGGGGCGAAACGACGGTCGCCGCCCGAGGAAGCCCCTTGCCCACCTGGGCTTTGCACCGCATGGGTGGCGTCCATGATGACGGGAAAACCGGTCGCCGCCATCATCGGCAGCGCCCGCATGTCGGCCACCAGATCGCCATAGCCGAAGGAGGCGCCGCGTTCGGTCAGCAAAATGCGCGAATTGCCGGTGCTTTCCACCTTGGCGGCCACATTAGCCATCTGGTTCGGTGCCAGGAACTGGCCCTTCTTGACGTTGATCACCGCCCCCGTACGGCCGGCAGCCAGCAGCAGATCGGTCTGACGGCACAAGAAGGCCGGGATTTGCAACACGTCCACCGCCTTGGCGACAGGGGCGCATTGTTCTTCGTTATGGATGTCGGTCAGCACCGGCAGGCCCAGGCTTTCGCGGATCTCGGCGAAGACCGGCAACGCCGCCTCTAGACCCAGGCCGCGACGCCCCGACAAAGACGTGCGGTTGGCCTTGTCGAAAGACGACTTGTAGATCAGGCCGATGCCGGCCTTTTCACACATGTCCTTCAGCGCCCCGGCACATTCCAAGGCGTGTTCACGGCTTTCCATCTGGCACGGGCCGGCGATCAACACCAGGGGCAGATCATTGCCCAAAACCAGATTGCGACCGACGGCGACGTGATGATGGGCCATGATGATTACACCAGACGCGATTGCCGCACGGCCGCTTCAATGAAGCTGGTGAACAGCGGATGGGGATCAAAGGGCTTGGATTTCAGTTCCGGATGGAACTGCACGCCGATGAACCACGGATGGTCGGGGAACTCGACGATTTCCGGCAGAACGCCGTCGGGCGACAGCCCCGAGAATGACAAGCCCGCCGCTTCCAAGCGCGACCGATAGTCCATGTTGACTTCGTAGCGATGGCGATGGCGTTCAGAGATGCGCTCGGAACCATAGATCTCGCGCACCCGCGAATCGGCCTTCAGGTCGCAATCATAGGCGCCCAGGCGCAGCGTGCCGCCCAGATCACCTGATTGCGAACGCTTTTCCAGGGCATTGCCCTTCAGCCATTCGGTCATCAGACCGACCACCGGCTCCTCACAGGGGCCGAACTCGGTCGAACTGGCAGCGCTGATACCAGCCAGATTGCGGGCGGTTTCGATCACCGCCATCTGCATGCCGAAGCAGATGCCGAAATAAGGCACCTTGCGTTCACGGGCGAAACGAACCGCCTCGATCTTGCCCGAAGCACCGCGCTCGCCGAAACCGCCGGGCACCAGGATGCCATGGCAGGGTTCCAGATATTGGACGGCGTCTTCGCGTTCGAAAATCTGGCTGTCGATCCAGTTCAGACGCACACGCACGTTGTTGGCGATGCCACCATGGGTCAGGGCTTCGGCCAACGACTTGTAGCTGTCCAGCAGGCTGGTGTACTTGCCGACCACGGCGATGGTCACCTCGCCTTCCGGCTGGCGCACGCGGTTGACGATGTTGACCCAGCGTTCCAGGTTCGGCTCGGCGGATTCGATGCCGAAATGCTTGCACACCTGCTCGTCCAGGCCTTGCTCGTGATAGCTGACCGGGACATGGTAAATGCTGTCCACATCCAGCGCCGGGATCACCGCTTCGCCACGCACGTTGCAGAACAAAGCGATCTTCTTGCGCTCGCCCTCGGGAATCTCGCGATCGGAACGGCACATCAGCAGATCGGGCTGAATACCGACGCTCAAGAGTTCCTTGACCGAGTGCTGGGTCGGCTTGGTCTTCAACTCGCCGGCCGACGGGATATAGGGCAGCAGCGTCAGGTGGATGAACATGGTGCGTTCACGCCCCAGTTCGTTGGCCAGCTGACGGATGGCCTCCAGGAACGGCAGGGATTCGATGTCGCCGACCGTGCCGCCAATTTCGCACAAGATGAAGTCCTCGTCGGTGACGTCCGACTTGACGAAATCCTTGATGGCGTTGGTGACGTGCGGAATCACCTGAACCGTGGCACCCAGATAGTCGCCGCGGCGTTCCTTGGCAATCACATCGGAATAGATACGGCCGGTGGTGATGTTGTCCGACTTGCGCGAGGCGACGCCGGTGAAACGTTCGTAATGGCCCAGATCCAGGTCGGTTTCGGCGCCATCGTCGGTGACGTAAACTTCACCGTGCTGATAGGGGCTCATGGTGCCCGGATCGNNCGTTCAGATAGGGATCCAGCTTACGCAGACGGACCTTGAATCCACGCGCCTGCAGACAGGCCCCCAAAGCGGCGGAAGCCAGGCCCTTGCCCAGCGACGACACCACACCACCAGTGATAAAGATGAAAC
>DISD01000075.1:0-240 GCA_002435715.1 Rhodospirillaceae bacterium UBA6219 | reverse complement strand
CCGGCGAAATCCCCAAATCAAAAAATCCGCGCTGTCGACCGGGCTTAGCGGGCCAGCGGCGCAGCAGGCTCGGCCGGAGCGGCCGGGGTTTCGGCCGGAGCGCTGATCGGAGCGGTCGCCTTGACCGTGTCGAAGGGCGAGCCACCGCCGGTGCGGTTGTTGGCGATGATGGCCAGGATCAAGCTGGTGGCGAAGAAAGAAGCCGCCAGGATGCCGGTGGTCTTGGTCAGCAGATTGCCG
>DISD01000081.1 GCA_002435715.1 Rhodospirillaceae bacterium UBA6219 | reverse complement strand
GCGTTGGGGAAGTTCCACGGCGTGATGGCGGCGACCACGCCGATGGGTTCCTTGACCACCACGATGCGCCGGCCCGGGGCGTTTTCCGGGATGACGTCGCCATAGACGCGCTTGGCTTCCTCGGCGAACCATTCGATGAAGGACGCGCCATAGGTGACCTCGCCGCGCGCTTCCGCCAGCGGCTTGCCTTGCTCGGCGCTCATCAGCACGGCCAGATCCTCGGCATTGGCCAAGATCAGTTCGAACCACTTGCGCAAGATGGCGGCGCGTTCCTTGGCGGTCTTGGCTTTCCAGGCGGGCAGGGCGGCATTGGCCGCCTCGATGGCGCGACGCGTCTCCGCCTGGCCCAGGGCGGCGACCTGGACGATGACCGAATTGTCGGCCGGATTGGTCACCGGGAACACGGCGCCGTCATCAGCGTGGATCCACTTGCCGTCGACGAAACCGTGATTGCGCAGCAAGGTGAAGTCGGCAAGTTTCAGCATTTTCGTGTTCCCGTGCGGACAAAAAGACGCAAACAGATATACTCGCCCCCAGTCGTAACACCAAGGGGCAGCCCGATGAATGCTCGTCGTGCATCTTTCGTTTCCGTCGCCGGCCACGAAATCCATGTCAGCGAATGGGGTTCTCCTGACGCACCGCCCCTGGTCATGTGGCATGGCTTGGCGCGCACCGGGCGTGATTTCGACGTGGCCGCCCGTCATTTTTCCCAAACCTATCGGGTGATCTGTCCCGACACCATCGGCCGCGGTCTGTCCAGTTGGTCGTCAGATCCCGACCGCGATTACACTATTCCGGTCTATTGCGACATCGCCCAGGGTCTGTTGGATGCCTTGGGGGTGAAGACCTGCCGTTGGTTCGGCACCTCGATGGGCGGTCTTTTGGGCATGGTGCTGGCGGCCAGCGAAGTGGGGCGCGAGCGTATCGAGAAGTTGGTGGTCAACGACATCGGCCCGGCCATCAACGCCGAGGCGGTCAACCGCATCAAGGCCTATGTCAGCGTCGTCCCGGAATTCGCCACCTTGGCCGAATACGAACGGCTGATCCGGGTGGTCTATGCCCCCTTCGGGCCGTTAAGTGACGCGGAATGGACGCATCTGGTGGAAACCGGTGTGCGCCGCCGCGACAACGGCAAATATTCCAGCCATTTCGACCCGGCGGTGATGCGGGTGTTCTGCGAACAATTCGACGGTTCGGAAATCTGGGAGGTGTGGGACGCGGTTCGCTGCCCGACCCTGGTGCTGCGCGGCGCGCAATCGGATCTGTTGGAAGCCGACAAGGCCGTGGAAATGACCCGGCGCGGTCCCAAGCCCCGGCTGATCACCGTGCCCGATTGTGGTCACGCCCCCATGCTGAACATCGCCGAACAATGGGACCCGGTGGCCGATTTCTTGGCCTGAGGATCAGGTTCCCGGCCAGTGCGGGACGTCGCCATCGGTGACCGACAGCACGTCATGGGCGGCCGAGACCTTTTTCTTCCTGCGGCCCTTGGGCTTTGGCGTGTCGGTTTCCGAGCGCTCGATCATCTTGGCCACGGTTTCCAGCACCGATCCCACCGAGGTGGCGGGGGTTTCGGTGATGCCGGAATTGTCGGCGGCTTCCAACACGTCGGTGACCACGGTTTCCATGGCGGCGGGCATTTCGTTCTGTCCTTCCACCCGGCGCCGCAAGTGGTAGACGGTCTGCTTGCCGAAATCCTTGGCCAGCGACAGCACGCCCACATATTCGCTGACATATTTGTCGATGAATTCCTCGCCATTGTTCACCGCGTCGGTGCGCGCCGCCGATTGTTCGGCGGTCAGCACGGCGACGAATTGCTGGGTGGCGTAGACGTGGCCCTTGACCGTCACCGGTTCCAGGCGGGCCGCACGGTTGATGTGGCTGCCATAGAAGTTCTTGTTGTTGCGGATGGGGTCGGTGGCTTCGAACACCGGACCGGCATGCAGACTGATGCGCAGGGTCAACGGATCGTTCAGGGTGTCCTTCATCTCGTCACCCAGACGCGCCACCACTTCTTGCATGGTCAGCGCGTATTCGGCCATGGGCGTGGCCTTGTCCATGACCACGAAGATGGCGTCGCCCCAGGTGTTGATGGATTTCGGCTCGATCCCCGACGCCACCAGACCGGCTTTCAGGCGGGTCAGGAATTCCAGGAAGTCGGGGATGTGTTCTTCCTTCAGTTTGGAATAGCCGGCGATGTCACAGAACAGCATCGAGCGGATGACGCGGCCCTGGCCTTCCTCGTCGTCCACTTCAGCACCCAAATCCAGATTGGGCAACGCCGGGCCATCGGGGCACAGCTCGGGGTTCTGCATCAACAGACCGTCCAGATCGATGATGCGCAGGCGCGAAATGTCTTCCCATTGGTCGATGAAGTCGCCGGCGCCGCCCACCAACGAACCGGGCATCATGTCCCACACCGCCAGCAGATAGGGGGTGGTGCGCAAGAAACCCGATCGCAGGGTCGCCAAACCGTGCAAACACTGGTTGGCGAAGCGGTACAGCATGTCGTGGCCCAGGAAGCGTTCCTCGGTGGCATAGGTCACCGAGGCGGCCAGCTTCAGCGCGTTCTTGAAACGCATTTCCCAGCGCGGGCCGCCGTAGCGCACGTCCTCGGCGATGAAGTCGTCCATGGCGAACGGCATCACCACGTTGACCTCGGCGCCACGTTCCAGCATGGCCTCGATGAACAACAGATCCGAGCCGCAAGACGCGGTGGAATAACCGATCTGGGCGTCCAGTTCGTCCAATTGCTTGGCGATGTCGGCGCGCACCGCGGCTTCCAGGCCGGGGGGGAAATGCGGGCCTTCGCCCGGGCGGTCCAACGCGTGGCCGGTGAACACCACCACGGTCGGCGGCTTGACCACGTCGTCCAGTTCCGCCGGCACGGCGATACCGCCCTGCTTCAACAGTTCCAATTGCTTGAGCGCCGAGACCACGCGGCCGTAATGCACGCCTTCCAGGGCGCGCGCCCATTGGAAGGTGTCGATGGCGGTGTCGGCCTCGCCCAACAGCAAATGCGCCTGGGCCAAGGTGGCCAGGATGCGGTAACGGATGTCGGCGGGCAGGGTGGGGTCGGTTTCGCCGTGGGACAGCAAATCCTTGACCTTGGCAGCCAGGGCCTGGGCCTGGGTCGTGTCGCCCAACAACACCGACATCACGGCGGCGTCGATGCCGTCGCGGGCATTGCCGCCGACGGCAAAGGCGCGCAGGAACAATTGCCGGCAATGTTCCAGGTCGCTGCGGGCGCCGGACGCCAGCCAGGCTTCGCGGAACACGCGGGCCAGGGCGTTGTAGGTTTCGGCGTCGGCGTCGGCTTCCAGTTTCTTGCCGCGCACCATTTCCATGGCTTCGGCCAGATCGGCCATCACCGACAGCGCGCCGTCGCCGCTGTCTTCCAAGGCCAGGACGGCGCGGCGCAGGCTGGATTGCAGCCGGCGGAACGGGCCTTCGTCGATCAAGATGACGTCCAAAACCGGCGCCAACAGCTTGCGGGCTTCGTCCACCGCACCGGTTTGCGACAACGCGATGGCGCCGAAAATGGCCAGCTTGAAGGAATTGGGGAACAGGCGCAGGCCATCGCGACAGACGTCGTGGGCCAGGAAGTTCTGGCCGTCGTCCAGCAGGGCCCGGGCGGACCGTTCCCATTCATCCTGGTTCCGGGGCATGCCGGTCATCGTTGCCGAATCGGCCATGGCCGCTCGCCTTCTGCTAGTTTCCCCAATGCTTCAAAGATTTACCATGCGAAGCCGGGTGGGGGCGAGCCTTTATCCGAGCGCGCTACTATCCAATAAGTCGGGATTGCGCATCTGGGCGACGAAGCGGTCGACTTGTTGGCGCAGGCGGTTGGCGCCGCCCGCCAACAGGGCGGCGGTGTCCAGCAAGTGGGACGAGGATTCGCCGGTGCGGTCAGCGGCATGGGACAATTGGCCGACCCCTTGCGACACCGTCACCGTGCCCTGGGCGGCTTGGTCGACACTGCGGGCGATTTCCTCGGTGGCGGCTTCCTGCTGATGCACGGCACCGGCGATGCTGGTGGAAATCACCGCCAGACGGTCGACGATGTCGCCGACATTGCCGATGGCGGTGACGGCTCGGCCGGTTTCCACCTGCACGGCGGCGATGGTTTCGGAAATCTCGGCGGTGGCCTGGGCGGTCTGGGTCGCCAGGTTCTTCACTTCGTGGGCGACCACGGCGAAGCCTTTGCCGGCTTCACCGGCGCGGGCCGCTTCGATGGTGGCGTTGAGCGCCAGCAAATTGGTTTGCCGCGCGATGGTGCCGATCAGGGTGACGATCTCGCCGATGCGTTCGGTGGCGCCGGACAGGTCGCTGATGATGGTGTTGCCGCTGGCGGCTTCCTGTTTGGCGTGTTCGGCGATGCGCGAGCTTTCGGTGACTTGTGCGGCGATGGCGGCGATCGAGGCGGACAATTCCTCGGTGGCGGCGGCGACGCGGGCGGTGTTGTCCGACGCGTTTCGTGCCGCTTGATCCACCGATTGGGCACGCGAGCGCGCATCGGTGGAGATTTGCGACAGATCGCGGGCGGCCCGTTCCAGGTCGCTGGCACCGTCGGTGACCGAAGACAGCATGTCGCCGATGCCGCTGTCGAATTCTTCCGCCATGCGGATGCGGGTCTGGCGCCGCTCGGCGCTGGTCAGGCGGTCGCGTTCGGCCTGGGCTTGGCGCAGGTCTTCACGTTCGATGGCGTTTTGCTTGAAGGTGGCGACCGCCCGGGCGATGTCGCCGATTTCATCTTGGCGGTCGGTGCCATTCACCGCCACGTTCAGATCGCCTTGGGCCAGACGACCCATGACGGCGATGGATTCGGCGATGGGGCGGGTGATGGAGCGGCCGATACCCAGGGTCACCGCGCTCAGCAAAGCCAGCCCGACGACGATGACGATGACGGCGGCGACGCTGGCACGGTTCCAGCCCTCGATGGCGCCGTCGAATTGCCGACGGGCCAGATCGGTCTGCAAATGGGTCAACTGGCGCAGAATTTCCGCCGTGCCGGCATAGGTCTGCTGATCGGCTTCCGCCAGGTTTTCCCGCGCCCCATAAGCGTCGCCCTGGGCCAGCAGGGACAAGGTCTCGGCATAGGCGGCGCGATACTCCTGAAGCGCGTCTTCGAAATCCTGGCCCAGCTTGCTTTCCTGGTCGTCGTGGGGCAGGGCGCGGTATTGGCTCCAAACCTGATCGATGGATTGGGCATTGGCGCCGATATCGGCGGACAGGCGGTCCAGGGTCAGGCGGCTTTCGCTTTGTACGATGCGCACCACGTCGGCCCGGATGTGGTGGACCAGATCCAGCACCTGGGCCAATTGTCCCATGGCGACCACCCGCTGCCCATAAACCGCTTCGGCCCCTTGGGCCAGTTGCCGGCCGCCCAGCATGGCGGTCAGACCGACAATCGACAATAGAATAGCAGCCGATACCAATAGTATCAGAAGTCGATGGGCAAACTTGATGCGGCGCAGCATGGAAATTCTCCCTGTCGCACATTGAATGCTGTGCGTAGGCAGGGGGTTTTACAATTACGCATCACGATGCTGCAATTACGGGAATCCACATTACCTGGGTGAAACTGTCCTAACCAAAGGTTTAGTTCAGTCTTCGCTGTTATGTTGCTTTCCCTTGCGGTGCCGATAGGTCACCAGTTCATGAACGATGCCGTGCAGGGTCTGAACTTCCTGTCCGGTCAAATGGGCGCGTTGGAACAGGTTCCTGATGTTGCGCACCATCACCGGCCGCTTGTCGGCGATACGCAGGAAACCGCAATCGTCGAGTTCGCGTTCCAGATGGTCGAAGAAATGCTGCAGCTTTTCCTTGCTGGCCGGCGGTTCGGCGCCCTTGGTCATGTGGTGTTCCGGCAGGGTGGGGGAAGCCGCCTGATACCATTCATAGGATATCAACAACACGCATTGCGCCAGGTTCAGCGATGAATATTCCGGGTTCAGCGGCACGGTGACCACCGTGTCGGCCAAGGATACGTCGTCGTTTTCCAGGCCGGTGCGTTCGGGGCCGAACATGACGCCGAATTTATGGCCCTCGGCGGCGATGGCCCGCATGGCCAGGGCAGCGGTTTTCGGCGTGTCCACCGATTTCACCATGAAGCGGTTGCGCGCCGTGGTCGCCCACACCCGGTTCAAATCGGCGATGGCTTCGGCGGTGGTGTCGAACACCTTGGCGCCCATGACCACCCGATCGGCGCCTGACGCCGCGGCGATGGCGCGTTCGCTCAGCCAGTCGGGCTTGGGGGCGACCAGACGCAGATCGGTCAGGCCGTTGTTCAACATGGCGCGCGCGGCGGTGCCGATGTTTTCCGACAATTGCGGGCGCACCAGGATGATGGCGGGGCCCTGATTATTCTCGTTCAATGAATGACACCCATGATGTAACCGATCAGCACGCCGACCACGGTCATCAGCGGCAGGCCGAAGCCGGCCAGCATCTTGCGGACCTTGGCGTCCTTTTTGGTGGTGAAAACGAAGTGACGCTGCATCGAGCGCACCACCACCTCGACCGCCGCCGCCCCGGCGAAGTCGGTGAACACCCCGGTCACCGCCCACGGCCCATAGGTGCCGTCGTCAAAGGCGTTGAGCACGGCACGGCTGGTCTTGTCGTCTTCGTCCAGAAAGGTTTCCCAGCAGGATTTGACCTTCTTGCCCTGCACCTTTTCCATCTGCGGGTCGATGCGGTGGAAGGTGTAGGTGGTGTCGATGACGCGGACGATGCGCGAGGTGGGTTCCGGCTTGGGCGCCGGCGGCGGCACCACCGGGGCGGGCTTTTCCTCGGGCGGCGGTCCGCCGCCCATCACCGCGTGGATGGGGTGGTCGGCGGGCGCCAGCATCTGCCAGCGCTTGATAGCTTCACGGGCGATGTCCAAATGGCCCTTGGCCACCAGCAATTCGGCGATGGCCTGCCAGTAATCGGCGGCTTGGGGGTCGCCACCGTCCTCGGCCCGCGCATTGTTCAGCGCCGCCAGCAATTCGGTGCGCACCGGGGGCGGTCCATAGATCGCCACCCAGTCGTGCATCTGGGCCAGAAGCTCCTGCGACATGGAATCAGGCCTTTTCGCCGAAGCGGAACAGCATGTAGGCGATGGAATCCTGCAACGCTTCCAGCGACGCTTCCAACACGTTGGAATGCACGCCGACCGTGGTCCAACGATGGCCGCACCCGTCGGTGCTTTCGATGGTCACACGGGTGCGTGCCGAGGTCCCGGCGGTGCTTTCGACGATGCGCACGCGGTAATCGGCCAGTTCCAGGGCTTCCAGTTCCGGATAGGGGCCGGTCAGCACCTGGCGCAACGCAGTGTCGAAGGCATGGACCGGGCCGTCGCCTTCACCCACCTGGATATAGGCCTTGCCGCCCACTTCCACCTTGACGGTGGCTTCCGACAGGGTGACCCAATGGCCGACGGCGTTGCGCCGGCGTTCGTCGATGACGCGATAACGTTCCAGGCGGAAATATTCCGGCACTTCGCCCAAGGCCCGGCGCACCAGCAGCTCGAAGCTGGCGGCGGCAGTGTCATAGGCATAGCCTTCATGTTCCAGACGCTTGATCAAATCCACCATATCGGCCACGTCGCGCGGGTCGAATTCCACCTGCATCTGCTCGACCACACGGACGACCGCGTCCTTTTTGACGCTGGCCATGTCGATGCCCAGATCGGCCATGCGGGCGACGATGTTGGAACGACCGGCTTGGTCCGACACCACGATCTGGCGGGCGTTGCCGACCTTGGCCGGGTCCACGTGTTCGTAACAGCTGGGGTCCTTGGCCACCGCCGAAACGTGCAGCCCACCCTTATGGGCAAAAGCCGACGCGCCCACATAGGGTTGCGAGCGGTTGGGCTTGCGGTCCAGCACTTCATCCAGCGCACGGCTGACGCGGACCAGATTCTTCAGGTTTTCCGGGGCGATGCCGGTTTCAAAGCCCATTTTCAGCATCAGATTGGGGATGATGCTGACCAGATTGGCGTTGCCACAGCGTTCGCCCAGGCCGTTGATGGTGCCCTGGACCTGACGCACCCCGGCGGCGACCGCCGCCAGCGAATTGGCCACCGCCGATTCTGTGTCGTTATGGCAATGGATGCCCAGGTTTTCGCCCGGGATGCCGGCGGCGATGACTTCGGCCACGATCCGCGAGATGTCGTGGGGCAGCGAGCCGCCATTGGTGTCGCACAGCACCATCCAGCGGGCGCCGTTGTCATAGGCGGCCTTCAGCGCCTGGATGGCGTATTGCGGGTTGGCCTTGTAGCCGTCGAAGAAATGCTCGGCGTCGTACATGACTTCCGGCACCTTCTTTTTCAGATGGGCCACCGATTCGCCGATCATGCGCAGGTTTTCGTCCAGCTCGATGCCCAAGGCGACGGTGACCTGGAAATCCCACGACTTGCCCACCATGGTCACCGCGCCCACCGGGTGCTGGGTCAGCGCCGCCAAGCCGGGATCGTTGTCCGCCGATCGGCCAGCGCGCCGGGTCATGCCAAAGGCGCACAGCTTCGACGTGGTGAAAGCCGGGGGGGCGGCGAAAAAGGAATCGTCGGTGGGATTGGCGCCGGGCCAGCCGCCTTCCACGTAATCAATACCCAGACCATCCAGCTCACGGGCAATCTTGGCCTTGTCGGCGGCCGAGAAGTCGACGCCCTGGGTCTGGGCGCCATCGCGAAGCGTGGTGTCATAGATATAAACGCGGTTGCTGCTGGTCATCTGGGTCAATCACTTTGGCGAAATCGTTGCCCCACAAGCGGGGCATGACAGCATAAAGGATGGCGGCGCCGGCGCCAACCGAAACACGATGGGGCCTTGCGGGGACAGAACGGAAGGGAGTGCAAAAATTATGCACAGGGCATAGATCTTATGTCATAATACCCCCGTCGTGCCTCGGGTAGAGGAGACCCCGCCATGTCCGCCCCTGTGATCCTGTTCGTCGATGACGAACCCAACGTCCTGTCCGGTATCCGCCGCGGTCTGCACAAGATGGAAGGCCATTGGACCATGCTTTATGCCAGCAATGGCCGACAGGCGTTGGACCTGCTGTTGACCCACGAGGTGGCGGTGGTGGTCACCGACATCGCCATGCCGGTGATGGACGGCGAAACGCTGATCCGCCGACTTTACGAAGATTATCCCCACATCGCCGTGGTGGTGCTGTCGGGATATTGGAGTCCGGAAATGGCAACGCGCCGTGCGGGGGGCATGGTCACTTATCTGTCCAAGCCGATTACCGTCATGACCCTGGCGACCACCCTGCACCACGTCTTGCAGGACGTCCGTCTGGCCGATCCGAAAGAAGTGCTGTTAAGTACCGCCCAAACCGTTTCTGCCGATTGATTCAGTCCAGGGCCGCGTTCAGCGCTTCGTCCTTGGGGGTGTTCCGGCGTTTGGGGCTTTTCAGCAGCAGCAGCATGGGCATGGACGCCAAGGCGATCCACATCATCATATGGAAATCGTCCACATAGGCGACCATGGCGGCCTGTTCGGTGATGCGGGCGTTGATCAGCGCCAATTGTGCCGCCGAGGCATGGTTGAGGTTCAACCCCAGGGCGGCCACCACCGGGCTGTCGGGACGCACGTGTTCGACCAGGGTGGCGTGAACGGTCTGGGTGTTTTCGCTGAGCAGTGCGGTGACCACTGAAATACCGATGGAACTGCCGATATTGCGCATCAGGCTGTAAAAAGCCGTGCCTTCGGTGCGCAGCACCTTGTCCAAGGTGGCGAAGGTGATGGTCGACAGCGGCACGAAGGTGCAGCCCAGCCCCATGCCCTGGAAGATGCCCGACACGATCACCGGCCCCATGCCCATGGCCAGGCTGAAATGGGTCATCTGCCACAGGGAAAAAGCGGTCAGCGACAACCCGGTCAACAAGATCAGGCGAATGTCGACGCGGCCGATCAAACGCCCGACAACGA
The DNA here is from genome assembly GCA_002435715.1 of Rhodospirillaceae bacterium UBA6219. GTDB lineage: Bacteria > Pseudomonadota > Alphaproteobacteria > Rhodospirillales > Magnetospirillaceae > Magnetospirillum. Next base: position 13,215 of record DISD01000081.1, on the reverse strand, counting down.
TCATCGCCACCATGGTGCCCATGCCGCGCGGCGCGGTGACCAAGCCGGTGGTGGTGGCCGGATAGTTGAACATGTTCTGCAGCATGGGCGGCAGCAGGGCCAAGGTGGCGTACAAAATGACGCCGACGAAAAAGATGAAGATGGTGCCGGTGATGAAATTGCGGTCGCGCAACAACGCACGGTTCAGGAAGGTCACCCCGCGCGCGGTAATGGTGTGGGTGGCGAACAGATAGAACCCCAAAGCCGCCAACAGGCTTTCGATCCAGATTTCGCGGGCACCGAACCACCCCAGTTGCTCGCCACGGTCCAGCATCATCTGCAAGGCGCCGACGCCCAGGCTGAGGCTGGCGAAACCCAGGAAGTCGAATTTGGCGGTGGCGGCGTTCTTGTGTTCGTGGACGAAGGCGGCGATGCCGGCAAAGGCCAGCAACCCCACCGGCAGGTTGATGTAGAACACCCAGCGCCAATTGTAATGGTCGGTCAGCCAGCCGCCCAGGGCCGGGCCCAGGATGGGGCCGACCATGATGCCGGCCCCCCAGATGGCCATGGCCGAGCCATGCTTTTCCGGCGGGTTGATGTCCAGCAGCACCAATTGCGACAGCGGCACCAGGGCGGCGCCGAACAGGCCCTGCAGCAGGCGGAAGACCACGATCTGCGGCAGGTCGGTGGCCATGCCGCACAGGGCCGAGGCGACGGTGAAGCCGGCCACCGAGACCAGGAAGACCCGCTTGCGGCCATAATGGCCGGTCAGCCAGCCGGTCAGCGGCGTGGCGATGGCGGCGGCGACGATATACGAGGTCAGCACCCAGGTGATCTGGTCGGCGGCGGTGGACAGGCTGCCCTGGATATGGGGCAGGGCGACATTGGCGATGGTGGTGTCCAGCGCCTGCATGATGGTGGCCAGCATGATCGACACGGTGACCAGATCGCGCCGGACCACGGGGGGCGCCGGCTGCGCCGTGGCGGACATGATTATTCTCCGCTTTTGGCCGGCGCCGCCAAGGCGTGGCTGATCAGGCTGACCATCTTGCGCTGATGGCCCGTATCGACCTCGACGTCGGTGCTCATGCCGGCTTGCAAGCGCAGGCCTTGGGGATGTTCGTCCAGTTCCAGCCGCACCGGCAGGCGCTGGACCACCTTGACCCAATTGCCGGTGGCGTTTTCCGCCGGCAGCAACGAAAAGGTCGAGCCGGTGCCGGGGCTGAGCGAGACCACGTGGGCGGCCAGCTTGTGGTCGGGATAGGCGTCGACGGCCAATGTGGCGGCTTGGCCGGCCTGCATGTGGGTCAGGTCGGTTTCCTTGAAATTGGCCTCGACCCACACCCGGTCCGACGACACCAGCGAGAACAAGGCGGCGGCGGCGTTGACGTAATCGCCGGGCTGAATCTGTTCGACCTTGGTGACGATACCCGCATCGGGGGCGCTGATCATGGTGTAGGACAGGTTCAGACGCGCTTGGTCCAGGGCGGCCTGGGCCTGCTTGACCACGGGATGGTCGGCCGGTGCGATGTCGGCGTCGCCGCCCAGATCGGCCAGGGCGCTGGCCAGTTGTTGTTGGGCGGCGGCCACATCCAGGCGCGCCGCCTGCCAGGAATGGGCGGCCAGGTCATAGTTCGACTGCGACACCGTGCCCGAGGCCAGCAGGCGGTTCTGGCGCTCGAATTCGCGCGAACGGTATTCGGCGGCGTCCTTGGCCGACGCCAGATCGGCCAGACGCTGGCGATAGACCGCCTTTTGCCCGTCAAGTTTCAGGCGGGCTGCTTCCAGTTTTGCCTCGGCATCGGCGACGGCGATGCGAAAGGGACGGTCGTCCAACTGGAACAGCGGCTGCCCGGCGGCCACCTGCTGGTTGTCGTGGACCAAAACGGCGACCACCCGGCCCGAGATGTCCGAGCTGATGGTGGTGCGCGCCGCCTGGACATAAGCGTCGTCGGTCGAGACGTAACGGCCGCCGGTGGCGTACAGCGCGCCGCCGGCCACAACCGCCAGGACCGGCACCCCGATCATCAGCGGCAAGCGCAGTTTCTGACGTAAATCCCGGGGGGCGGCGGGGGACTTAGTGTGTTTGGTCATTTTCGGAATCCTGGGCTGTGGCGGGGCTGTCGGCCACAAGGTTGGAATGCATGGTCCGCAAGGCGGTCATCACCACGGTGACCTGTTCCGGGGCCAAGCCGACGGTGGCGTTGGCGCGGATCTCGGCCGCCAGGGCCCGGACCTGTTCGAGGACCGGGCGGGCCTTGTCGGTCAGATACAGGCGGTGGACCCGGCGGTCGGCGGGGTCGGCGCGTCGTTCGATCCAGCCATTGCCGCCCATGCGGTCCAGCAAGCGGGCCAAACTGATGGGCTGGATTTCCAGCAATTCGGCCAGACCGGCCTGGTTGATGCCTTCGTTGCGGGCCAGATAGATCAGGGCCCGGCATTGTGCCAGGGACAGGCCGATCTTGGCGGCCTGTTGGTCGAAAGCCCGACGCATCAATCGCGATACGTCGCTGAGAAGAAAGCCGAGTGTCGGTTCCATAGCCTTACTCATCATAAGCATGCTTATATAATAGCCGGGTGATGGCCGGAAACGCCATGCAAAAGAATCATGGCGGCTCTATGCCAGGGACAAATCCCCGGACCGGATGTGGGATCAACCGGTCAGATGCAGACGGACCAGGGTCTTGGCCATGGCCGGGATTTCGCGCAGATGGGCCAGCACCCATTCGACGCTGATCCGGTCGGGGCGGGCACCGGACGGATGAACCCGCAGGCCGTGGGCGGAAAAGATCAGGCGGGCGCGGGGCAGGTGAAAGCTGTCGGTGACCAGCAGCACGCTTTCCCATTTCCGCGCGGCCAGGATGGCGGCGGACAGCCGGGCGTTGTCGATGGTGTTGCGCGAGCGGTCTTCAACGTGAACCCGATGGGGGGCGAGGCCGGCGGCGAGCGCCATGTCCCGCATGACATGGGCTTCGGGGGTGGGGTGATTGACCGGGCCGCCGCTCATCAACAGGTTGGCCACCTTGCCGGCTTGGGCCAAGGCGACGGCATGGGTGACGCGGCGGGCCAAGGCGGGCGAGGCGGTGCCGTCTTCCATGACCTTGGCGCCCAGCACGATGGCGCATTGGAACTCGACATCCATCGGTGATTCCTTATATGCATCCAGGGTCAATTGTCACGGAGAGAGAACATGCAGCGCCGCCGGAACGCCGACGTGATTGTCGAGACCTTGGACCTGGAAGGCAAGCGGGTCGTCGACGTGGGATGCGGCGATGGCCATTTGACCCGGTTGATGGCCAAGCACGGTGCCCATGTTCTGGGGGTGGAATGCTCGCCCCGTCAATTGGCCAAGGCCTGGAAGGCCGACAAGGTTGCCGACGAACGCATCGTCGAAGGTGTCGGCCAGGCTTTGCCGGCCGAGGATGCCAGCGCCGACATCGTGGTGTTCTTCAATTCGCTGCACCACATTCCGCTGGAACACATGCTCCAGGCCCTGGCCGAGGCCCACCGGGTGCTGGTCCCCGGCGGCTTGGTCTATGTCTCGGAACCGGTGGCCGACGGCAAGTTCTTCGAAACCTGTCGGCCGGTGGACGACGAAACCCAGGTCCGCGCCCAGGCCCTGGCGGCGCTGCGCCAAGCTCAGGGGTTCCAGATGAAGGACGAAATCCTTTATCTGCACACCGTTTCCCTGAAATCCTACGAAGCCTTCCACGACCGCATCGTCTCGGCCAATCATGAGCGCGAGGAACGCTTTGCCGCCATGGACGAACAGATGCGGGCGCTTTATGCCGCCAATGGCCGACCCAATGGTGAAGGCGGCATGGAATTCGACCAGCCCATGCGGGTCAACCTGCTGGTCCGGGATTAAATCTGTTTAGGTGTTCTTCGCAACACTGAAACCTTTCAGTGTTGCGAAGACTTGGTGAACAGGGGTAGACAAGCGCGTCTTTGGATCATCGCCGTCTTCAAGGATCGCTTGGTTATGATGTTGACCCCCGTCGACCACGGCACTTTGTTGCCCCTGCTGCCCGAATTCGCCGCCGCTTTGGAAGACGATTCCTTGGCGCGAAAGGTGTTCGCGCGTGTCACCAAGCTGATTCCCGATGGCGACCTGATGACGCTTTCCACCGATCCGCTACATCACGCCCAAGGGGTGGAGCTGTGTCGCCAATTCGGTTTCGGCATCTTGGACGTTGATCCCAAAAGCCATTGGACCTGGGATGGCGAGAACGTCGCCATCCGCATGGAACCCAGTGTGCTGATCCACGAAGTGGCCCATTACCAATGCGCCGCTCCGCATCGCCGCGACATCATCGATTTCGGACTGGGATGCGGGCCGGAAAGCGGCCGACGCCAGGAAGCCGACGCGGTGCAGACGCTGTTCTGTCCGGAACGTGACGTGGAAGAAGCCCTGTGTTCGCTTCTGGGCATCTTGTGGGAAGCCGAATTGGGACAGCCGGCGGTGTTGGCCTTCCTGGAACAGAATTGGATGGAAGGCGGCGTCGCCCTGCACAACGTCGCCCATTTCAAGAAGATCGTCCGCTGGCTGCGTCAGATGGATTTGATCGACGACGACGGCGCGCCGACCCGTTTGTTGCGCGCCGAAGGCGACGACAGCTTCTTCCCCCGCTGGTTCGCCGAGTGAGCGTCCTGGTCGTCGGCATCGGCCATCCGTTTCGCCGTGATGACGCGGTGGGGTGGCGGGTGGCGCAGGTCTTGACCGAACGATTGACCGCTGCGGGACGCGCCGACGTCACTATCTTGCAGCATCATGGCGAGGGCACCGATCTGATGACCCGCTGGCAGGGCTTTGATCGCGTGGTGTTGGTGGACGCCACCAGCAGTGGTTCGGTACCGGGAAGCCTGCGCTATTGGGACGAGCCCGGCTTGGTGCCCAAAGAGTGCTTTCCCAAAAGCAGCCATGTCTTCGGTCTTGCCGAAGCTTTGTCCTTGGCCGCCGATTTGGGGCGTTTACCGCCTTGCTTGCGGGTGGTCGGCATCGAAGGAGCCGACTTCTCGGCGGGCGACGCTTTGGACCCGCGGGTCGAGGCGACGATCGAAATAGTGGTGAATTTGGCTCTTAATTTCATAGGCGCGGAGTGATTTCAATCTCTAGTGTCGCGCCGGAACGTATTGGCCATATTTGGTATCGGACTACCTAGTGGGATAAAACAAAAGTTTGCATTATGTGCAACAAGAGGTTGCTATTGATGCCAAAAGTAGTGATGATAGGGGTGTGGGGCATTCAGCCACAGGAAAATTCACATATGACTTCTACCGCCAATGTTTCCGTAAAAACTTCGACCCGCAAGGTCTCCAGCCGTGGGCGTACGCCTGCGGGCAAACCCAATCCCATCGATGTCCATGTGGGTGCCCGGGTGCGCCTGCGCCGGACTTTGATGGGCATGAGTCAGGAAAAGTTGGGCGAGGCCTTGGGGCTCACTTTCCAGCAGGTGCAGAAATACGAACGTGGTGCCAATCGCGTTGGCGCTTCGCGTCTTTTCGACCTGTCGCGCGTGTTGGACGTGCCGGTCAGCTTTTTCTTCGACGACATGTCCGAGGAAGTGGAATCCTTGTCGCCGCGCCTGATTTCGGGTTTGTCCGAAGAACCGGCCGGCTTCGAAGCCGACCCCATGACCAAGCGTGAGACGCTGGAACTGGTGCGGGCTTATTACCGCATCACCGACCCCCAGGTTCGCAAACGGGTTCTGGATTTGGCCAAGGCCCTGGGGGCCGTTGGCGATACCGACACGGAATAAGTTCCGTTGGAACAAAGGCCGCGACGGCAAGGCGTCGCGGCCTTTTTCATGTCTGCTGTTTGGTCGCCAGTTTCTGGGCCAAATCGGTGACCCGCTTACGGGTGGCGCTGTCGGTGATGGCCAGGAACGCACGCAGCAAATCCAAGGTTTCGGCCGAAAAACCGTCAGATTCGGCGAAGGATTCGGCGACAGCGCTGCCGGGAAAGTCCGGTTCCAGTTCGCGCGGGGCATTTTCAAAGAAATAGCTGATGGGGACATCCAACAATTGCGCCAGCCGATGCAACTGGCAGGCGCTCAGACGGTAGGCCCCTTGTTCCATAAGCGCCAGGATGTCGCCTTCGACCGCCAAGGCGTGTGCGACGCTGTCGGCCGACAAGTTCAGGCTTTGGCGCCGCGCTTGGATCCGCATCCCCAGATGGGTATCCATGGGAGTGGGTGCTTTTTTCACGTTACCTGGCTCGTTCATCGAACACGCGAGATTGATTGGACTTGCCCCTGTGTATACCATACGCGTCGAAGGTGTAAAACTCGTGGGTGGTGCGAGGTAATATGGTCGATGGCGCATTCAAGTTTGGCGATTTCATCGAACGCACCTTGCAGGCTGATTCGACCGTGTCCCTGGTGGCCGAACTGAAATCGGCTTTGGGGAAGTTCGGTTTCGCTTATATGGCCTGTGGATCGTTCGGGGATCCCGAACGGTCGCTGGATGACGAAACCATCCCGGCGGTGATCGTTGATTATCCCGAGGATTGGCAAACCCATTATTTCGAGCACAATTACGTCACCATCGACCCGGTGGTGACGCGGGCCAGCCTGGCGCGCATTCCCTATCGCTGGTCGGATCTGCAGGATTTGACCTCGGTTCAGCAACGTATGTTCTGCGAGGCCGGCGACGCCGGCTTGGTTGACGGCATCACCGTGCCGATCCATGGACCGGCTGGCGAGGTGTTCGTTGCCGCCATCGCCACCCCTTATCTGGATATCGACCATCGCCGTTCGCTGTCGGTGGTCAACATGCTGGTGAGCCAGGCCCACACGGTTCTGGTGGGGCTGAAGCATCCGGGGGCACCGGGGGCGCCGGTGTCGTTGACCAACCGCGAACGGGAATGCCTGATCTGGTCGGCCCGGGGGAAATCGTCCTGGGATATCGGGATGATCCTCAACATCTCGGAAAATACGGTCAATTTTCATCTGAAGAACGCCATGAGCAAATTGAAGGCCTCGACACGCGTGCTCGCCATCGTCAAGGCTATTCGCATGGGTTTGATCGTTCCGTAAACCTCTCAACCTTGGCAGGATGTAATAATACTCAATTCGTCTTCTTCTGGTGCCAGACATGTGATGTGCCAGGAGGGGTAGATGATTGAGGTTGTGACTTGGGCCAACTCACACGCATTTGGCGATTCGTTGGCGGCTCACCATCGGCTGCGCCACAAATGCTTTGTTGAACGCAATGGGTGGAGTGTTCCCAGCCATGACGGCATGGAATACGACCAGTTCGACACCCCCGCCGCCACCTATCTGATCCACCGCCATCCGGGCGGTTCGGTCAACGGCGTGGCCCGCCTGATCCCCACCACCCGTCCCTATATGCTGAAGGAATTGTGGCCCGATCTGTTGGGCGACGACGTGCCGGTTTCGTCGCAAGTGTGGGAAGCCACCCGCTTCGGCATCGACGATGACCTGGAACCGGCGGTCAAGCGTCGGGTCGCCGCCGAAATCGTGCTGGGCTGTCTGGAATTCGGCTTGTCCATGGGTATTGACCGCTATCTGGTGCTGATGCCGCATCTGATCATCCGCCGGACCATCGGTGGGGCGGGGTGCAAGTTCCGTTTTCTGGGGGAAAGCCGGACGCTGACCGATTATCCGGTGGCGGCGGCCGAGATCGAGGTCAGCGAGCAAGCCCTGGCCAGCGCCCGGACGAAATGCGCCATCCCCGGTTCGGTGCTGCGTCGCCACGATCGTGCGGCGGAGGCCGCGTGATGGCCGGCGCGTTCGATCATCGCGGCGGTGCGGCGTTCGATCATCGCGGCGGTGCCGCGTTCGATCATCGCGGCGGTGCCGCGTGTGAACATCGCGGCGGTGCCGCGTGTGAACATCGTGGTTCCGGCCCGTTGGCCGGGGATGCCGCCATCCTGGGGCAGGCCCTGGACGCCCTGGCGTGCAAGGCCCGCGACCTGGGGTTGGCGGATCTGGCGGAATCCATCGAAGTGCTGGGCATCGAAGCCGCCGAGATCGCCCGTTTCGCCGCCAAGCTGCATCACTGACGGCATAAGGCCCGCTTCCCCCAGGGGGGCGGGCCTTGGAACGTCATCGGGGGGGGGAAGATCAGTGCAGGGGGTTGCTGACGTCTTCAGCGGCCAAGCCGGCCACCTCGATCAGTTCGGCCAGTTCACGCAGATCGGCCTCGCGGGCTTCGCGAGCCAGATATTCCAGGCAATGCTTGATTGCTCGGGCGTTTTCGCTGCGGCTTTTGGCTTCGTTCATTTCCAACCCTCCTTGGCACGGTTAAGCAAACCTATGCCTTTTGTGGGTTTTCTCGTACCTACCAGACTTGGTGGGGTGAGGGGGCGCGGCTTGAAAAACCCCACAAGTCCAATTGTTGAGATGGATTCCCAGACACGTTAAGGTGCCTGACGTTTTCCCCCAGGCTGATCGAGGAAGTCCATGAATCGGCAGGTCAACATCGCCATCTGCCCGTTTTCCTTTCCGGCCAGCCTGCCGTTGGGGCCATCCATCATCAAGGCCTTCGTCGAGGAACATTCCGACTTCAAGGTCAGCTGCATCGACCTGAACGCCGAGTGGTACAACACCTTCGTCGATGCCGCCCTGGCCGGCAAAAGCTTCATCCAGTTCACCCCCCAGGCCCATGGCGACTTCGCCAAGGCGGCGGCCATGTTCCGCCAGGGCGGCGACGCGTTCTGGGACGAAGCCGAATATCTGCGTCTGTCGCGCTTTTTCGAAAGCACCATCCGCAAGGTGGAAAACGTCTTCCTGGACGGTTTCGAGCGGGTCTGCGCCCGCGGTGAATATGTGCCCCCCATCAAGGCCTATGCCGAACACGCGGCGCGCAAGTTGGTGGCCAACGACCCGTCGATGGTGGGCTTCTCGCTGATGTTCCGTGAACAATACATGCCGTCTGTGTTGATCGCCTATTACGTCAAGGCGCTGAAGCCCGACGTCAAGATCGTCTTCGGCGGCGGCTATACCAGTGCCTGCCACCCGTCGGTGGTGTTCGCCAACCAATTCATCGACTTCGTCGTCTTCAACGAAGGCGAGGGGGGCTTCCATGATCTGTTGCAGGCCTTGGACCGGGGACAGACCCGTTTCGACGGCATCCCCAATCTGATCTGGCGCGATGCCGATTCCGCCGATGGTTGGGTGAAGAACCCCAAATCGCCGTCGGTGGATTTCAAGACCCAGCCTTATCCCGATTTTTCCGATTACGCCCTGGAATCCTATTTCCAGCCGGAACCGGTTTTTCCCATCATGTCGTCCAAGGGCTGCGCCTGGGACAAATGCACGTTTTGCACCCATCACCGGTCCTATTCCGGGGCGCACCGCGCCGCCGCCACCGACCGGGTGGTGGGCGAGATCGAGCATATGGTCAACACTTACGGCGTCAAGCGCTTCGCCTTCGTCGACGAGATGATCTCGCCCGGCCGTTTCCGCCGTATCTCGGAAGATTTGATCGAAAAGGGCATCGACATCACCTGGTATGCCCTGGCCAAACCCGATCTGATCTATACCCCCGAAATCCTGGACATCATGTACCAGGGCGGCTGCCGTTACATCCTGTGGGGGGTGGAATCGGCCAACCAGCGCACCATCGATCTGATGGACAAGGGCACCACGCCCGACGGCGTCGCCGAGGTGCTGGCGCGCTCCACCAAGGCCGGTATCAAGAACCACCTGTTCATCATCGTCGGCTTCCCGTCGGAAACCGAGCGCGAATACATGGAAACCATGGATTTCCTGTACAAGAACCGCGACAGCGTACACCGCATCCTGGCCTGTGGGTTCTCGCTGGATAACGGTTCGGTGATCTTCAAGGAACCGGAACGCTTTGGCATCACGCGGATCTGGGACGTGTCCAACATCGCCACCGTCAGCGTCAAATACGACGTGGCCGACGGGGTGGGGTGCTTTGATACCGAAAAGCACGCCATGTTCTGGAAGACCAACTTCTTCGATCATTTCGAATCGTTCCGTGGCGACCTGGGGCTGTTCCGCAATCACGCCTTGCTGCATTATACCTACGAGCAGCGGATCAAGCCTTTGGGCAATCGCCGGGTGCCCAACCCGCGCAAACTGAAGCCGCCGCCCTATCAAACAGGGGGCAACACCAAGCCCGAGCGCAAGGTGTTGACCAAGTAACGGACGGTTGAAATGGCGGAAGCGCGGGCTTGGGTTTTGCTGCGGTCCAAGCGGCGCTTCAACCTGCTGGACCCCACGCCCTTGGATTGGGAATTGAGCGACCTGGCCGAGGGCGAGGCGCGGACTTTCCGCTGGGGCGGGTCGTCGGTGTGGGATTGGCCGCTTTCGGTGGCCCAGCACAGTCTGATGACCCTGGAAATCCAGCGCGCCGCTGCCCCCACCGGCCTGTCGACAGCCCTGGAACTGGCCAATCTGGTCCATGACGGGGCGGAAGCCCTGGGCGTGCGCTGGGACCCCATCACCCCGGTGAAACCGTTTTTGGGGGAAGGCTTCCACAAGATGGACCGCGCCATCCAACGCGCCATCCACATCCGTCTGGGCATTCCCGCCGATCTGCCGGTCGAATGGAAAAAGGCGATCAAGGATGCCGACCGCCGCGCCGCGAGCGCCGAGGCTCTGCACGTAGCCGGTTGGAGCCCTCAGGAAATCCGCACCACCTTGAAAATCCGTCTGGCGCCCTTGACCGAGGACCCCTTGCTGCGCCGTTACGGGGGCACGCCGTGGGAGCCTTGGCCCATGCGGGTGGCCGAGGAACGATTTCTGACCGAACTGGAACGGTTGATCCGCCTGCACGGCTGAACATGAGCGGTCATTTCCACCCCACGCTCGACACCATCCCGCCCTTGCCCGGCGCCTACGTGCTGGTCATCCGCCTTGACACCCCGCTGCCGCCTTTGGCGCCGGGGCGTTACCTTTATTGCGGGTCAGCCAAGGGACCGGGCGGCTTGCGAGCGCGCCTAGGGCGCCACATGAGGAAGGGTAAGAAAATCCGCTGGCACGTGGACCGCCTGACCGAGGCCGGTCATGTCGAAGGGGCCTATGTGTTCGAAGACGGCAACGAATGCGACTTGGTGGCCCGCCTGTCCGATTTGCCGATTCCCTGGCCCGGCTTCGGCAGTTCCGATTGCCGGAGGTGCCAAAGTCACCTGTTGGCTTGGCCTGTCGGAACAGTTCTTGACTTAAGTCATTAGGACACTGTTTCCACACGAGGAAACTTCATTTTTTGGAAGCATTCCATTTTTACCGCGGCGACGTCAGGCGTACACTGGCCGGGTGGAAAAGGTCTTCTGCATTAATCGTTATTATCGATTTTTGTCAGAAAAAAAACTCGTTTCCTCAATATGAGTTTTGCCCCTAGGATCGCCCCTGTTCCGAAACACAAAACGCTGTGGAGAAAACCAAATGTCGTTGATCAACACCGAAGTGAAGCCGTTCAAGGCCCAGGCTTTCAAGTCCGGCAAGTTCATCGAAGTCTCGGACGCCGACCTGAAGGGCAAGTGGTCCGTGGTCTTCTTCTATCCCGCCGACTTCACCTTCGTTTGCCCCACCGAACTGGAAGATCTGGCCGACAATTACGCCGAATTCCAGAAGATGGGCGTTGAAATCTACTCGGTGTCCACCGACACCCATTTCTGCCACAAGGCTTGGCACGACAGCTCGCCGGCCATCAAGAAGATCGACTACACCATGGTCGGCGACCCGACCGGCGTGATCAGCCGTAACTTCGACGTGATGATCGAAGAAGCCGGCCTGGCCGATCGCGGCACCTTCGTCGTCGATCCCGACGGCANNNGAAGTCTGCCCGGCCAAGTGGAAGGAAGGCGAAAAGACCCTGGCCCCGTCGCTGGACCTGGTCGGCAAGATCTGATCCCAGCCTGGGTTAAGTCTTCATAATCCCAGCGCGGACCGCCCCGGCCATCAAAAGCCGGGGCGGGACGGGCCGGCGGCCCACCCCTTGCTCATGCCCCCCACACTCGCAGGAAAGCCTTTCAAATGTTGGACGATACCCTGAAGAATCAGTTGAAGGCCTATCTCGAGATGGTTGAGCAACCCATCGATCTGGTTGCTTCCCTCGATGACGGCGCCGTCTCGCAAGAATTGTCCGAGCTGCTGGCGGAAATCGCCGCGCTCTCGCCCAAGATCAGCCTGGTGCGCAAGGATGACGATGCCCGCAAGCCGTCCTTCCTGATCCAGCGCACCGGCACCGACGTGGCCGTGCGCTTCGCCGGCATTCCCTTGGGTCACGAATTCACCTCGTTGGTGCTGGCGCTGTTGCAGGTCTCGGGTCGGGCTCCCAAGGTGGAAGCCGATCTGATCGACCAGATCAAGGCGCTGCCGGGCGATTACAGCTTCGAAACCTATTTCTCGCAATCGTGCCAGAACTGCCCCGATCTGGTGCAGGCGCTGAATACCATGAGTGTGGTCAACCCGCGCATCAAGCACGTGGCCATCGACGGCGCCGCCTTCCAGTCGGAAGTCGAGACCCGCAAGGTGATGGCGGTGCCCACCGTCTATCTGAACGGTGAAGCTTTCGGCCAGGGCCGCATGGGTCTGGAAGAGATCCTGGCCAAGCTGGACACCGGCGCTGCGGCGCGTGACGCCGAAAAGATTGCCGCCAAGGACGCTTTCGAGGTTCTGGTCATCGGCGGTGGTCCGGCCGGTGCGGCTTCAGCCATCTATGCCGCCCGCAAGGGCATCAGCACCGGCGTGGTCGCCGAACGCTTCGGCGGTCAGGTGCTGGACACCATGGCCATCGAGAACTTCATCTCGGTNNGTCGACATCATGAACCTGCAGCGCGCCGAAAAGCTGATCCCGGCCGCCATGCCCGGTGGTCTGATCGAAGTGCAGTTGGCCAACGGTGCTTCGGTGAAGTCGCGCACCGTCATCCTGGCCACCGGTGCCCGCTGGCGCTCGATGAACGTGCCGGGCGAAACCGAGTACCGCAACAAGGGCGTGGCTTATTGCCCGCACTGCGACGGCCCGCTGTTCAAGNNTGATCGGCGGCGGCAATTCCGGCGTCGAAGCGGCCATCGATCTGGCCGGTATCGTGGCGCAAGTGACGCTGATCGAGTTCGACAGCCAATTGCGTGCCGACGCGGTGTTGCAGGCCAAGCTGCGCAGCTTGCCCAACGTCACCGTCATCACTTCGGCGCTGACCACCGAAGTTCATGGTGATGGCAACAAGGTGGTGGGACTGTCCTACAAGGACCGCAACACCGACGAAGTCCACAAGGTCGATCTGGAAGGCATCTTCGTGCA
>DISD01000055.1 GCA_002435715.1 Rhodospirillaceae bacterium UBA6219 | reverse complement strand
GCATGGGTTCTGGCCCCAGGACACCTCCTGGGCCAAGCTCCAAGCGGGAAGACGGCACGACAACCAAGGCTGACCTCACACATCCCAGGAGCTCTCTCCTGCCGGTTGGAGGCGGTTTCGGGAACAGAGGAAACGCGTTGAACCCTTGGGGGCGATGGATTGCCGTCAAAGCAAGAAAGCCCGGCCATTTCTGACCGGGCTTCTTGAAACTTTGGTGGAGCCGAGGGGAATCGAACCCCTGACCTCCGCAGTGCGATTGCGGCGCTCTCCCATCTGAGCTACGGCCCCAAGAGGTGGGGAACTTAGGGGAAGGCTGCGGTACTGTCAAGGGTGCCGAACTCACCTGTTGATCGGTTGTAGCGCTTGTGGCGCGGGCACGATACTATCGCTGCAGAAAGCCTGCCCAGAACGGAACAACCATGCTTAAGAAGCCCAGCAACGATCGTCGCTTTGATGAACGCCATCCCGGCACCGGACTGGTCATTCGCATGGAAGAGGTGGAAATCCCCGTTCTCGACATTTCCATCGGCGGCATGAAATTTTCCATGCCCAACGGACGGCGCACCTGGAAGGGTGAAGAAGTGGCGTTCGAGATGGCGTCGGTGCACTGGCCCGACATGCGCGTCGCCAAGGGAAAGGCGGAGGTGCGCGCCATCACCAAGGATTGGGTGGCGGTGCAATTCGTCCGCCCGCCCTATGATCTGATGAAAATGGTCAGCCGCCATGTCGCCACCCTGTTGTGGGGCGACAAGCCGTACGGGTATTAAGCGACGGTTTCGACCGCCGCTTACCCCAGCTTCAGTTGGTCGACCTTTTTACGCATGACGTCCAACAGACCATCGATCTTGCCCCCTTGCGAGGACAGCACCGCACCGTAATCGGAGCGGAAGGTGATGGCCATGGACGCGCCTTCGACGATGATGTCGAGGATGCGGAAAGTCTCGGCAGCGCGGCGCACCCGCCAGCTGACGTTGATCGGCGCCAGCTTGGCCCGCTTCATCTGCGAATCGACGATGAAATCGGCGTCGCCTTCCGGCTTGACGCTCCCTAATTCCAGGGTTTCACCGTTATATTCCTTGAAGCGCCGCGTCCAGGTATAGACCTGGATGTCTTCGAACAACTTCTGGAACTCGGCCTTTTGCCCGTCATTGGCGGCACGCCAATAGCGCCCCAGAACGAAGCGGCTGATTTCCGGCAAATCGAAGGTGTCGACGAACAAAGTCCGGAAACGGTTGACCCGTTCGCCATCGGACAGATCCTTGACGGCGACGGTGTTCATGGCGCTTTCGGCCAAAGACTGGATGAAGGCGCCGGCATCGCCCGTCACCGCCCAGGCGGAACGATGGGCCAAACCAAAGGAGACAGCTGCGACACCCGTCAGGAAAGAACGACGATTCAGCATGGTCTAGCGCTGCCCGTCGGCATCAAGCTTGTTCTTGACCTCGGCCGCGCGGTTCTGGCGGTAGGTCGAACGCAACGCCGAATAGTAATCCAGCGAAGAGCGTTCGATTTCGTCCAAGGTGTCGAGCAGACGCTCGCGCTTTTCCAGACCGGCAACACCGGCGCGGGTCCAGATCGCCCAGTCCTGACCGATGCGGTCCATATACAGGTTGAACGGATCGCTCAGCCATTCGGTGGCCAGGCCGACACCGTCACGCGCGTTGGACGGGCCCAGGATGGGCAGCACCAGATAGGGACCTTCGCCGATCCCCCAGACCGCGAAGGTCTGGCCGAAATCTTCGTCATGGTACGGGATGCCACCGGGCTCGGCGACGTCGATCAAGCCGCCGATACCGAAGCCGGTATTGAAGGCGAAACGCATCAGGGTCTGCATGGCGCGGTCGGGTTCACCCTGCAGCACGTCGTTGACGAACACCACCGGGGCACGCAGGTTGCGCACGAAATCACGGACACGGTCGCGGCCGAATTGCGGCACCGCCCAGCGATAGCCCTGGGCCACCGGCTTCAAGAGCGCCTTGTCCACCGCTTGGTTGAATTCGAAGATGGTCCGGTTCATGGGCTCCAGCGGATCGTTGACCTGCTCCCATTCGGCCATGGCTTCCTTGTCGTCAGCAGGCGGCGGGGTTGCGCAACCTGCGACCAGGGCAACGGCAAAAACCGATGCGACGAAACGCAGAGCGACAGGGCGGGGCTTGAAGAACGACATCTTGTTTTCTTCGGACCAAGGACAACGACTTGCGACTGGTACTACGACCAACATGAATCCCGCACCTGCGACATCCATGCACCATTGGAGGTAACACAGTCCCGACCGAAAGACCAGTAGGCACAATTCGAAGAGTTTTTTCCCAAACGCGAAATGTTGCATTCAAGCAACACAGCATCGGGAGAATCCCCCATTTTTCGTTTCAATTCGCATAAAGATATGTTTATATGTTTTTGAGAGTTCTGGAGAGACAAGAATGGAAACCATCCTGGCCGCCCTGCGCGCCGCCGCCGAGCCGACGCGATTGCGTCTGCTGCGGCTGTTGGCGCATGGCGACCTGACTGTTTCCGAACTCACCCACATCCTGGGGCAAAGCCAGCCCCGGGTGTCGCGCCACTTGAAGCTGATGTGCGAATCCGGGCTGCTGGACCGCTTCCCCGAGGGGGCCTGGGTGTTCTATCGCGTTGCCGCCCATGGCGCCGGGGCCGATTTGGCATCCCGCCTCCTCTCTATGTTGCCGGCCGACGATTCGGTGCTGTCGCGCGACCAGGCGCGTCTCGAGGCCGTCCGCGCCGCCCGTGCCGGCCGCGCCCAGGATTACTTCACCCAAAACGCCCATCAATGGGACCAGTTGCGCTCTCTGCATGTGGACGAATCGGAAGTCGAACAGGCGCTGATCCAGGCCATCCAAGGGCGGCGCGGCATCGAACTGGTGGATTTGGGCACCGGCACCGGACGGGTGCTGGAAGTGCTGGCCCCCTATTGTGAACGCGGTATCGGCATCGATTTGTCCCGCGAAATGCTGGACATCGCCCGTGCCAATTTGGAACGGGCCGACCTGCGTCATTGCATGATCCGTCAAGGCGACATCACCCAGGTGCCGCTGGCCGACAAAAGTGCCGATGTCGTCACCGTCCACCAGGTGCTGCATTATGCTGCCGACCCAGCCCAGGTGGTGGCCGAAGCCGCCCGCATCCTGCGCCCCGGCGGCTTGCTGCTGGTGGTGGATTTCGCCCCCCACGACCTGGAAATCCTGCGCGACCAGCATGCCCATCGTCGTTTGGGATTCACCGATTCAGAAGTCGCCGGCTGGCTGTCCGCCGCCGGCCTGTCTTTGTTGACCGTCCGCCACCTGCCCGGTTCGACCCTGACCGTGGTGCTGTGGAGCGCCGAAAAGCCCAACCAAGGAGTTCGCCCGTGAGCCTGCCCATCGCCACCGCCTCGGCCAAGCCGGTCGCCGTGTCGTTCGAATTCTTCCCGCCCAAGACCGAGAAGATGCAGGAGAATTTGTGGGAATGCATCAAGCGCCTGGAACCGCTTGATCCCAGCTTCGTCTCGGTGACCTATGGCGCCGGCGGCTCGACGCGGGAACGCACCCACGACACGGTGGTGCGCATCGCCCACGAAACAAAACTGAAGCCCGCCGCCCATTTGACCTGCGTCGGCCATTCCACCGGCGAGGTGGACGACATCGCCCGGCGCTATTGGGACGAAGGCATCCGCCATATCGTGGCGCTGCGCGGCGACGCCCCGGAAGGGTCGGGCAAGTACGAACCCACACCGGGCGGCTATGCCTATGCCGCCGATCTGGTGGCGGGTCTGAAACGCATCGCTGATTTCGAAATCTCGGTGGCGGCCTATCCGGAAATGCATCCCGATGCCCCCAGCGCCGATTTCGACCTGGACAATCTGAAGCGCAAGATCGATGAGGGCGCGACACGGGCCATCAGCCAGTATTTCTTCGACGTCGACGTCTATCGCCGCTTCATGGACAAGGTGCGCGCCGCCGGCATCACCGTGCCGGTGTTGCCCGGCATCCTGCCGGTGACCAATTTCGCTCAGGTGCAGAAATTCTCGGCCGCCTGCGGCGCCAGCGTGCCGGCCTGGATGGCCAAATTGTTCGAAGGCCTGGACAACGACCCGGAAACCCGCAAGCTGGTGGCCGCCACCGTCGCCGCCGAGCAATGCCGGGCTCTGGCCGCCGACGGCGTCACCGATTTCCATTTCTATACGTTGAACCGCGCTGATTTGGCTTATGCCATCAGCCACATCCTGGGCGTTCGGCCCAAGGCGATCTGAGGAAGACCATGAGCAAGATTCTCGACCACCTGCACAATCGCGTCCTGCTTTGCGACGGCGGCACCGGCGCCTTGGTCCAGGCCATGAACCTGTCGGTGGACAAGGATTTCATGGGCCTTGAGAACTGCACAGACGTGCTGGTGGAATCGCGCCCCGACGTGGTGCGCAACATCGCCATGCAGTATTTCTCCGCCGGCGCCGACATGGTGGAAACCAACACGTTCGGCGCCAATCCGGTGACCCTGGCGGAATTCGGCATCGCCCATAAGGCCTTTGACCTGAACAAGCGCGCCGCCGAAATCGCCCGCGAGGCGGCGGAAGAATTCAAGGACGGTCGCGACCGCTTCGTCCTGGGTTCCGTCGGCCCCGGCACCAAGCTGCCCAGCTTGGGCCATATCGGCTATGACGAACTGGAAGCCGCCTATCACACCCAATGCGCCGGTCAGATCGCCGGTGGTGCCGACGCCATCCTGATCGAGACCTGCCAGGACCCGTTGCAGATCAAGGCCGCCGTCAACGGCGCCAAACTGGCCCGCGAGATTGCCGGCACCGACACCCCCATCTTCGTCCAGGTGACGGTGGAAACCACCGGCACCCTGCTGGTGGGTGCCGACATCGCCGCTGCCGCCACCGTGGTGCAGTCGCTGGGCGTGCCCAGCTTGGGCCTGAACTGCGCCGCCGGCCCGCAAGAGATGCTGGAACACGTCAAATATCTGGTGGAAAACTGGCCCGGCTTGATCTCCATCCAGCCCAATGCCGGCCTTCCGGAATTGGTCGATGGCCAGACCCGGTACCCGCTGCTGCCGGAAGAACTGGCGGTGTGGCACGAACGTTTCGTCGGCCTGGGCGCCAATCTGTTGGGCGGCTGCTGCGGCACCACGCCGGCCCATATCGGCGCCACCCACCAGATGCTGCAGCGTATCGGCGCACCCGGCCATCGCCCCAATCCGGTCAAGCGATCCGTCCATTGGGTGCCGGCCGTCGCCTCGCTTTATTCCCAATGCACGCTGCGCCAGGAAAACGCCTTTTTGGCCATCGGCGAACGCTGCAACGCCAATGGTTCCAAGAAGTTCCGCGACCTGCAGGACGCCGAGGACTGGGACGGCATCGTCGCCATGGCCCGTGAACAAGTCAAGGAAGGCAGCCACACCCTGGATGTCTGCACCGCCTTTGTCGGTCGCAACGAAGTCAACGACATGACCCAGGTGGTGACCCGCCTGCGCGGTTCGGTGACCACGCCGCTGGTCATCGATTCCACCGAATTGCCCGTCCTCGAAACCGCTTTGAAGCTGTATGGCGGCAAGGCCATCCTGAACTCGATCAATTTCGAGAACGGCGAACAGGACGCCGAGGACCGCCTGAAACTGGCCAAGAAGTTCGGCGCCGCCGTCGTCGCGCTGACCATCGACGAAGAAGGCATGGCCAAGGACGCGGCAGCCAAGCTGGCGGTCGCCAAGCGTCTTTACGACTTCGCGGTGACCAAGCACGGCTTGGCGGCCAGCGATCTGTTGTTCGACCCGCTGACCTTCACCATCTGCACCGGTAACGAGGACGACCGCCGCCTGGGTGTCGAAACCCTGGACGCCATCGAGGCCATCGCCCGTGAATTGCCCGAATGCGGCATCATCTTGGGCCTTTCCAACATCTCGTTCGGTCTGAAGCCTGCCGCCCGCCAAGTGCTGAACTCGGTGTTCAACGATTACGCGGTCAAGCGCGGCATGACCGGCGCCATCGTCCACGTGTCGAAGATTCTGCCGCTGCACTCGATCCCGGCGGAAGAGGTCAAGGCCGCCGAGGATCTGATCTTCGACCGCCGCGCCGAAGGTTACGACCCCCTTCAGGCTTTCATCGCCCTGTTCGGCGACCGCAAGGCCGCCGAAAACAAAAAGGAACTGCCGGCCAAGATCGAGGATCGCTTAAAGCAGCGCATCGTCGATGGCGACCGCACCGGTCTGGACGACGATCTGGCCGCCGCCATGGAAGAAGGCTGGAAGCCGCTTGCCATCATCAACGACCTGCTGCTGGACGGCATGAAGGTGGTGGGCGAGCTGTTCGGGTCGGGCAAGATGCAATTGCCCTTCGTGCTGCAATCGGCGGAAACCATGAAGGCGGCGGTCGCCTATCTGGAACCGCATATGGAAAAGACCGACGGTTCGGCCAAGGCCACCATGGTGCTGGCCACCGTCAAGGGCGACGTCCACGACATCGNNTCGGCAAGAATCTGGTGGACATCATTTTGACCAATAACGGCTACAAGGTGGTCAATATCGGCATCAAGCAGCCGATCACCGAGATCATCAAGGCGGCCCGCGAACACAAGGCCGACGCCGTCGGCATGTCGGGCCTGCTGGTCAAGTCCACCGTGATCATGAAGGACAATCTGGAAGAAATGCGCGCCCAGGGCCTGGACGTCCCCGTTCTGCTGGGTGGTGCTGCGCTGACCCGCAAATTCGTCGAAGAAGATTGCCTGGCCGCTTATGGCGGGTCCGGTGTCGCTTATGCGCGGGACGCCTTTGACGGTTTGGACCTGATGGCCAAGGTGGCCGAAGGCAGCTTCGACACCTTTGTCCAGGCCCGCGCCAAGGCGCCGAAATCGGGCAATTCCAAGCGCATCGGCCAGCCCACCGCCGATGTTTCCAGCACGCTGCGCCCCGTTGATTGGGACGAAGTGAACCTGCGCCGCGCCGAATTGCACCGTGACGTGCCGCCGCCGGTACCGCCGTTCTGGGGCGCCAAGGTCATCGAGAACGTGCCACTGCAGAATCTGGCCGGTTTCCTCAACGAAACCATGCTGTACCAGTTCCACTGGGGCTATCGGAAACAGGGCAAGAGCATCGACGAATTCAAGGCCTGGGCATCCAAGGAACTGAAGCCCATCGCGCTGGATATGCTGAAGCGCTGTGCCAAGGAAAACATCCTGCAGGCCCAGGGCGTCTATGGGTACTGGAAGGCGGCCAGCGACGGTGACGCCGTGGTGGTGTTCGACCAGGACGGCACCACCGAGCTGACCCGCTTCGCCTTCCCCCGTCAGGCCCGTGACGGCGGCTTGTGCATCGCCGATTTCTTCCGCCCGGTGAGCGACCCGCAGCGCGACGTCATCGCGTTGCAGGTGGTGACCATGGGCCAACAGGCGTCCGACGTGGCGCGTCAGTGGTTCGAGGCCAACAAGTACCAGGATTACCTGTACCTGCACGGCCTGTCGGTGGAGATGGCGGAAGCCATGGCCGAATACGTCCACAAGCGTATCCGCGCCGAACTGGGCTTTGCCGCTGGGGACGCCGCCGACATGGACAAGCTGTTGAAGCAGAACTACCAGGGCTCGCGCTATAGCTTCGGCTATCCCGCCTGCCCCAATGTGGAAGACCAAAAGCAGCTGTTGTCCTTGCTGGGCGCCGACCGCGTCGGCATCACGCTGTCCGACGAATTCCAGTTGGAACCCGAACAAAGCACCAGCGCCATCGTCTGCCTGCACCCGCAGGCCAAGTACTTCACCGTCTAAACAAAAGGACGTCCCCGCAGGGGCTGAACGAAAGGGCGTCCCGCAGGGGACGCCCTTTTTCCTTACTCCGCCACGGCGAGGGCTTGGCTGGCCCAGGCGACACGATCGCCCCCGTCTTGTTGGGCGTTTTCCAAAGCTTCTTGGGCCGAACGCAGCATTCGCGATTGGCCATGGCCATGATCGGGCGCCACCGCCACCCCGATGGAAACACTTAAGGCGCAGGTATGGCCCCCCACCACCAGCGGCGCCCGCATGGCTTCCTGGATCCGCCCCACCACCATGCGGATTTCGTCGCTGCTTTGCACATCTTCCATCAGCACGGCGTATTCGTCGCCTTCCAGGCGGGCCACCGTATCCGACGAACGCACCGCCTTCATCAGGCGCAAAGCCAGGAAACGCAGGGCCTCGTCACCGCCGACCATGCCCAATTCCTGGTTGACCCTGGCGAAGTCGTCGACATCCACCAACACCAACCCGGTGGGACGGCCGCTGCGCGCCGTCAACGCCAGGGAACGCGACAAACGCTGCCCCAGCAATTGCCCGTCAGCCAAATTGGTCAGCGGGTCGTGCATGGGCAGGAAACGCTGCGAGCGTTGGTGCCGTCCACGCTCGACCACGTCGCGCATGATCGCCACCGTGTTGATGACGGCGCCGTCCTCTCCGCGAATGGCGGTCACCCGTTTATGAACCACCAGAATCTGGCCATTGGCACGACGATACCACGCGTCCCCCTCCCAATAGCCTTGCTGTCGCAGATGGGATTCGACCTGATCGAAAAATTCGTCGTCCTGATGGCCCGAGCGCAAGACGTCCAGGCTTTTGCCTTCCAACCAACCGGCATCGTAACCGGTCATGCGTGACAGCGCGGCGCTGACGAACAAGATGTGGCCCGTGGCATCGCACACCGCCGCCGCTTCTTCGCTGGCGTCGAAGACCGAAGCGACCAGATCGCGCGAACGGCGCAATTCGTCTTCCATCCCCGCGACCTTTTGCAAGGCCGCCACCGCCCGGGCCAACTGCCCCAATTCGTCAGAGCGTCCGGTATGGGGAATGGGCTGGTCGTAACGACGCCGGCTGACGCCGTCGACCACCTGGGCCAGTTCACGAACCGATTTGGCCACCGAGCGGGCCAGCCAGAACACCACCAGCAGCAAAGCGCCGGTCAACGGCACGGCAATGGCCGCCATGTGCTTGGCCCCGCGCTGGAACGCCGCCTCGGCGTCTTCCAGGTAGACACCGCTGCCGACCAACCAGCCCCACGGCCTGAACGACATCCCATAGCTGATCTTCTCTATAGGCGCCCCACCTTGCATGCGGGTGAAGACATAGCGAACCGTGGCTTCGCCCTGATCAAGCGCCAGCTTGGCCAGTTTGGCCAAATTGTTCCCATCGGCGTCGCGGAATTCCAGCAAGCTGGTGCCCACCAATTCCGGTCGCGCCGGGTTGACCACCATGACCGCCTGCCGGTCCACGGCGAACAAATATTCGCCGTCTTCGTAACGCAGGCGGCTCAGCATCTCTTTGGCTTCCGCCTGGGCTTGTTCAAGGCTGATGACGCCGGTGGCGCGACGGTCCTCGATCTGTTGCAACAACGAGATGGCCAGGCTGACCACCGCGTGGCTGCGGGTCGAATAAGCGTCGATCACCGCTTGGCGTTGCGCATAAAGCGACAGCATCAACAGCGACAGGAAGGCACCCAGTCCAAGAATCATGCTGAGCACAAATTTTTGACGCAAACCCATCACCTTCCCTCACACCCAATGATCCTGGAGGCAAGCTGAATTTTAGTACCTTTAGTATAGGTGTTTCACCGTTTTTTATGTAAATGGTTATATTTTAAAATGAATGGATGCTCTGATTCTGAAATGGGAATCAAACGAAACGACGCTCATTATCCCCCGGTTTAAAGACGCACAAAAAACAACCCGACCAGTTGGCCGGGTTGTCCAGAATTTCGATGGGCCGACGCTGGGATCATTCGCCCTTGGCGGGCACCCATTCAGCCACCACCCACATGCCGTCGGCCCCCTTGCAGGCGGTCACCGAACGGGTGATTCCATCGCGCTGATGCTTGAGCGGCTGACAGGTCCGGCGCACCTGATCGGGAAAAGCGCTGCCATCGGGGGTCACCGCGCCATAAGACGAATCCGACACTTTCCAGCTGACCGGCTTGGTTGTTTCAGCGGCGACCAGCAAAGCCTTGGCGTTCTCGCCATCGGATTTGTAGCTGAAATTGGCCGGCGACGCCCCGGACGAAGCCTCGCCCAAGGGCGGCGCCACACAGGCGGCCAGGCTGGCGGTCAAAACGGCGGCAAGGGTGATCTTGGCAAGCATCATGGCAATCCCCGTCATCCATGAGCCCGTTCTGGGCTCACCTGATGACCGAGTCTTATCAAAAGGTTAAGAACTTGCAAAGGGAATCAACGCCGTGTTCACAGGAATCAGCGCCCCGCGATGGTCAGGCCGTCGATTCGCAAGGTCGGACAATCGACGCCATAGCGCAACACCAGGTCGTTGGCCGGCACCAGATTGCGGAACATGTCCTTCAGGTTGCCGGCCACGGTGATTTCCGACACCGGATAGGCGATCTCGCCGCCTTCGATCCAGAAACCGGCGGCGCCGCGCGAATAATCGCCGGTCACCCCGTTGACCCCCTGACCGAACAATTCGGTGACATAGAAACCGTCGGTGATGTCGCCGATCATTTCCGCCACCGTCACCGCGCCCGCTTCCATATAGAAATTGCTGGCCGAGGGGCTGGGCGGGCTGGTGGTGCCGCGGCTGGCGTGGCCGGTGCTTTTCAAGCCCAACTGGCGGGCGGAACGGCAATCCAGCAGCCAGGTGGTCAACACCCCGTCCTCGATGACGTTCAGCTTCTTGGTGGCGACACCTTCGCCGTCACAGGGGCGCGAACGCA
The DNA here is from genome assembly GCA_002435715.1 of Rhodospirillaceae bacterium UBA6219. GTDB lineage: Bacteria > Pseudomonadota > Alphaproteobacteria > Rhodospirillales > Magnetospirillaceae > Magnetospirillum. The sequence continues at coordinate 34,425 of DISD01000055.1, read as the reverse complement.
TGCCGCGCAGGCGATGCGGGTCGTCCACCACCCGGATGCCGGGGGCGAAAATCTGGCTCCCCATCTTGTCCTTCAAAAAGGTGGTCCCGCGCGCCACCCCGGCGCCGTTGATGGCGCCGATCAACGAGCCCACCAGACCACGGCTGACCCGGGGGTCGAACACCACCGGCACCTTGCAGGTCTTGACCTTGCGGGCCCCCAGACGGCGCACCGCCCGGTGGCCGGCTTCGTGGCCCACGTCCTCGGGGCTGCGCAGGTCGGACATGAACACCGCCGAGGTGTAATCGTAATCGCGTTCCATGCCCTGTTCGGCATCGCCGGCCAAAACGGCGGCCGATACCGAGCCGGAGGTCACCGCATATTCAAAGGAAAAGCCGTTGGAGGCGACGAAAGCCACCCCGGACCGTCCCCAGCCGGCCTCGGCCCCTTCCGAATTGGTCACGCCGGGGACGGCACGGGCCGAATCTTCGGCACGACGCACCATGTCGAGCAACGTCTCGGCGCTGGGTTCGTCGGGGTCGCAGGATTGCAGGTCCAACAATTCGGTGGCCAGTTCCGACGGATCGGCCAAACCGGCATAGGGATCTTCGGGGACGGCGCGGGCCATGGAAACGGCGCGCTCGACCAATTGGGCCAGGGCTTCCGGCGACCGGTCCGACGACGACACCATGGCCTGACGCTTGCCGATCAGCACCCTAAGGCCGATGTCGTCGCCTTCCGAGCGTTCCATGCGTTCCAAATCGCCCAGCCGCACCCCCACCGACAGGGACACGGTGTCCACGGAAACCGCGTCGGCGGCATCGGCTCCGGCCTTGCGGGCCCGGGTCACCAGATCGTCCAGCAGGGACAGGGTTTCGGATTTGGACATGGGCTTCCTCCAATGGGCAAGCATCCAGGCTAGCACGGGCTTGGCATGTGGAAAACCCCGCCCCATATGCCTTTTCATGCGAGACAGCCTGCCTGCCGACCTGGAACCATCCACCACCGACCACCGCCGCGTCCTGGCATGGTGGTTGCTGGCCGTCGCCGCCATGGTGGCGGTGATGGTGTCCTTGGGCGGCGTGACCCGGCTGACCGGCTCGGGCCTGTCCATGGCGCAATGGAACCCCCACCACATTCTGCCGCCCCTGACCCATCAGGACTGGGAACACTCGTTCGCGCTTTACCGTCAGACCCCGGAATACCGTCTGGTCAATGCCGACATGGACCTGACCGGATACCAAGGCATCTTCTGGCTGGAATACATCCATCGCCTGTGGGGCCGGTTGATCGGACTGGCCTTTGCCGCCCCCTTGGCCTTTTTTGCCTGGCGCCGCATGATCCCTGCCGGCTGGGGCTGGCCACTGGTCGGTCTGTTGGCGTTGGGCGGGGCGCAAGGCGGCTTGGGCTGGTTGATGGTGGCCAGCGGCTTGGTGGACCGCCCGGAAGTCAGCCATTTCCGTCTGGCCGCCCATTTGCTGGTCGCCCTGCTGATCCTGTCGGCCCTGATCCTCGGCGCCTGCACCTTGCTGAGGGTCAGGCTGCACCGCCACAGATTGGGTTTCCACGTGGCGCTGGCCATCAGCGCATTGGCGCTGTGCACCATGGTGTGGGGCGCCTTGGTCGCCGGCCTGGATGCCGGACGCATCCACAACACCTTCCCGCTGATGTCGGGCTCCCTGTGGCCGGCCGAGGCGCGCGCGCCGCTGATCAACGCGGTGGAAAGCCCGGCGGCGGTGCAATATGTCCACCGAGTGCTGGCGCTCACCACCTGGGCCGGGCTGACCCTGCTGGCGCTGTGGTCCTGGCGGTCCAAAGGGCCGCCGGCACTGGTCCTGGCCGGCATCTGGGCCTGGGTTCAGGCCGGATTGGGCGTCACCACCTTGTTGCACGGTGCCCCGGTGACCTTGGCGGCCATGCATCAGGGGGGCGCGGTCATGCTGCTGTCTCTGCTATGTTGGGGTTTGGCGTCCCTGCGGAGATAGACATGCGTCCCCTGGTTTTGCTGTTGGCCCTGGTCGCCGTTCCGGCCCAGGCGGTGGAACTGACCGGCCGAATGGAACAAGGCGGTTTGGTCATCGGCCAAACCCGACCCGGCACCGAGGTCCGTCTGGACGGCCGCGATGTTCCCCTGGACGACCAGGGGCATTTCGTCCTGGGTTTCAGCCGCGATGCCGCCGCCACCGCGCATTTGCAGGTGGGCGGGCAAAGCCAAACCCTGGCTGTCGCCAAACGTGATTGGCAAATTCAACGTATCGACGGATTGCCGCCGGCCAAGGTCACCCCCGACCCGGCGCAATTGGCCCGCATCACCGAGGAAAACCGTCAGGTGGCCGAGGCCCGTAAAAAAGTGACCACCCCCGCCACCTTCCTGGATGGATTGGTCACCCCTGCCGAGGGCGTGATTTCAGGGGTGTTCGGCAGCCAGCGGGTGCTGAACGGCGAAGCCCGGGCGCCCCATTCCGGCACCGACGTCGCCGCCCCCGTCGGCGCCCCGGTCCATGCGGTGGCGGCCGGCACCGTCACCTTGGCCCATCCAGACATGTATTTCACCGGCCAGACGGTAATGATCGACCATGGTTTGGGGGTGCAAAGCGTCTATGCGCACCTGTCGCGCACCGATGTCAAACTTGGCCAGACGGTCGGCCAAGGCCAGGTCATCGGCGCGGTCGGCGCCAGCGGACGGGCCACCGGCCCGCATCTGCATTGGGGATTGTCCTGGCAAGATGTACGGCTGGACCCGCAGACGGTCAGCGCCGCCTTGCCAAAACCCACACAGTAAACCCAAGCCTGCGCGGCGCCTGAGCGGGCCCGGCCACGGGCCGTATAGACAGCACTAAAGCCGAGAATCGGCTTTAGTGCTCGACCTTAAGACAGGACACCCGGTACAGGGCGACACCCAGGACCGGCACCACCAGCCAGGCGATGGGCAGGTCGGACAGCCCGACCTTTTGCTGCACCGACAGCACGATTCCACAAATGGCCAAGGCGGCGAACAAGAAGGTCAAGGAACCGAACACCACCTTGGCCCACAAGAAACCGGCGCGGCGCAGGGCCAACGGTCCGCCGACCAGGGCGAGCACGACCACCACGGGCAGCGCCATGAAGTTGATTTCGGCGGCGTTCATGCTCAATGCTCCCGGTGGCTGGCGAAGGCCAGCTTGTCCACATAGGCCAGGATCAACGCCGAAACCACGAAGGTCAGATGGATGATCACCAGCCACATCAACTTGTCGTTGGGGATGGTCAACGCGTTGACGAAGGCCTTCAGCAAATGGATCGAGGAGATGGCGACGATGGACGCCGCCACCTTGATCTTCAGCGTGCCGGCATCCAGCTTGCCCAGCCAGGACAGTGTTTCCGTCTGGGCCGCCACGTCGATGCGCGAGACGAAATTCTCGTAGCCCGACAAGATCACCATGATCAGCAGATTGCCCACCAGCGCCAAATCCACCAGCCCCAAGGCGGTCAGGATCAAATCCGCCTCGGCCATCTGCGGCAACAGCGGCACCAGATGGACCAGTTCCTGGAAGAACTTGAAGGCGAAGAACACCAAAACCACCGTCAGGCCCACATAAAGCGGCACCAGCAGCCAGCGGCTCCAGAACAGGAAGGTTTCGATGGCGCGTTCGATCATTCAGGGCCTCCGCCAAATGCTGCCGCGTTGATTAGCGTGCGGCAAAGCCCTTGACAAGGGCTTGGACGACGTGGCGCGAACAAGAAACATTATGGTTGCATGTCCGCAAGGGTTTTCCGCCCAACCCAAAAGGTATAAGCTGCCAATGTCAGATTAGCGGGACTTACGCAGATTCATGCTTGATACAGACGCAATCCAAGGTGACTTGGCCACTGGCCCCAACGCCTTTCAGAATTTGCCGCTGATTGCGCAAGCGGACGGCGCCGCCCCTTCGCCATCCCCGGCCATCGGTACGGTCAGCAAGGTTTCCGGCCAGGTCAGCGTCACCCATGCCGACGGCAGCCAGGAAGCTTTGAAAGGCGGCGTCGCCATCAAGGTGGGCGACGTCATCAACACCGGTGCCGACGGTAAGGTCGGCCTGACCTTCGACGACGGATCGACCTTCGCCCTGGGGGCCAAGGGCCATATGAGCGTCGACGAGATGGCCCTGCCTTCCGCCCAGGGTTTGGGTGGCAAGGAAACCCTCAGCATCGACAGCGGCTCGTTCTCGTTCAGCAGCGGCGCCATCGCCAAGGCTTATCCCGACGCCATGCTGATCAAGACCCCGGTGGCCAGCATCGGCATCCGCGGCACCACCGGCGCCGGCACCGCCGGTCCGGAAGGCACGCCCAACAGCATTTCGTTGCTGCCCGACCCCGACGGCACCGTGGGTCAGGTGTCGGTCACCACCCAATCCGGCACCCAGACCCTGTCGCAGCCCGGCGCCACCACCCAGGTGTCCAGCGCCTTCGCCCCGCCACCACCGCCGGTGATCCTGAGCCCGCAGCAGATTCAGCAGCAATACGGCGACACCCTGCAAACCCTGCCGCCGCCGCCCAGCCCGGAACAGCTGCAGCAATTGCAGCAACAGCGTCAGGCCGACGCCCAGACCGAGGCGGAACAGCAAGCCGCCGACGCCGCCGCCCAGCAGGCCGACGGCGAGCAAGCCGCCACCGACGGCAACGCCGACGCCCAGGCCCAAAACGAAGCCGAAGCCGTGCGTGAAGCCTTGGGCGAGGCAGGCGCCACCCTTGACGACGCCCTGGCCAATTTCTTCGACAGCGCCTTTGGCGATTTCGGCCCCGCCGGTGACGCCTTCGGCGATTTGCTCACCGAGTTGAACGACCTGTTCGCCACCTTCGATCCCTTTGGCGATCAAGGGGCTGGCGACTTCAATCTGGGCAACCTGATCACCGAACTGGGCGAGGACATCACCGCGCTGATCGACGAAACCATCCAGGACGTGATCGACGACCTTGAAGACCAGGCGCTGAGCCAGGACCGCAATCAATTCATCCTGGGGCAGATGACCGAGGAAACCCCCTTCGTCATCACCACCACCGATGGCGAAACCGACTATATCGTCGGCCGCGAGAACACCGACGATTCGGTGGAAATTTCGGGGACGATGGGCCTGGGCGACACTTTCGTGGACTACTCGTCGGGCGACAACGACACCCTGACCTTGGACACGGGGACGACCAATGTCGGCTGGCGGGTGGCGGGTATCGAGCACCTGGACCTGACGGCCACCACCGGCCCCAACACCTTTATCATCGGCAGCGACGGCAGCACCTTCATCTCGCTGGCCAGCGGCGCGGGCGTCGATTCCATTTCGTCCAGTGCACTCAGTGAAAAAACCGAATTGTTGGCCACCGGCCACCAGCAATGGAGCATCACCGGCAACCTGGGCGCCGACAATTTGAACATGGGCAACGGTACCGACAAGCTGTTCTTGCTCACTGGCGGCACCCATTCGGTCACGCTGAACGGTGTCGAAGAAATCTACATGACCGCTGGCAGCGCCATCGACCTGACTTTGCTGGTCAACACCGGCGGCATGACGTTGTCCGGCACCGGCGGGGCCGACCACCTGACCCTGGCGGCCGGCAACAATACCGTCACGGTTTCGGGGATCGAAACGCTCACCGGTGGCTCGGGGGCCGATTCCATGACCATCAGCGGCCTGACCAGCGCTTCTGGCGGTGATGGCGACGACAACATCATCTTGACCAGCATTACCGATTTCGGCAGCGGCGATTACCTGTCGGGCGATGGCGGGACCGATACCTTGACACTGCACGGCGCCGCCGGAACGGTGGATTTCTCGGCCGGCACCATCCAGTATTTCGAAAACATGGTGATCGCCACCGAATCCGGCTCGACCACCGTCAGCTGGGCGGAAGGCCAGCCTGGCTCGTGGCAGACCATCTCTGGCCGAGCCAGCGAAACCGATATCCTGAAACTGGCCGATGCCAGTTCCGTCTTCGACCTGACCGGCATTGCCCTGTCCAACATCGATGAAATCCATCTGGGCACCGGTAACGACACCGTCCGCTTCGATGACGCTCTGGGTAACGGCAGCTCGATCGCCAGCACCCTGACTTTTGTCGACAACGATGCCAGCAGCGGTGATTCGGATACGGTCGCCTTCTTCGTGCAAAAGGCCGGCAGCACCCTGGATGCGTCCGGCATTACCCTCAGCAACATCGAAATGGTTTCCCTGCAAGCCGTGGACGACAGTGGGGCTGGTGACGAACACGAAGGCAATTCGGCCTGGAACGGCTCGTCCATGACCATCATCGGCAGCTCGGTGAAGAACAACATCACCCTTTTGTCTGGAACCAACACCGTCACCGGCGGCGCCAGCGACGACAACGTCAATGGCGGCAGCGGTATTGACGTGGTCAATGGCGGCCAGGGCAACGACACCTTGTCGGGGAATGGCGGCGCCGACACCCTGAACGGCGGCATGGGCAACGACACCTTGATCGGTGGCGCCGGTGCCGACACCCTGACGGGTGACGCAGGCAACGACGTTTTCCGCTACACCGCCATTTCCGAATTTGGCGACACCATCACCAGCCTGGATTTCAGCAGTGGTGCCGGCGATGTCTTCAGCTTCACCAGTGCCGCGGCGGGGGGCCTCTCTTCGGTCACCGCCGGCGATTTCGCCACCACCACCAACATGGGGGCCTTTACCTTCAGTGGCCAGCATTTCGTTTTCGCCGCGACCATCGCCGGAGGTCCCGGTGCCCTGTGGTTCAGCGCCAACGGCACCGGCTCGGATATGGTCGAAGTGGCCGAGTTCGGCTCGACCACCGGCACCATGACCGAACAAGACATCATCATCGCTGTTTAATCGCACCGTATTCAGGGGAAACAAGATTATGGCCTTGCGTGTTCACGTCGCCGCCGCCGCCCTGGCTGTGGGTCTCGGCTTGTTGCCGGTCGCCACCACGGCCCATGCCGAAACCTTGCGCGAGATGCTGGACCAGATGCTGCCCGGCCACAATCGCATGAAGGCGGCCGAGGCCGACGTCACCGGCGCCACCAACATGGTCGAGGTCGCCCGTGGTTCGTGGTATCCGACGCTGACCACCACCATCGATTATGGTTATGAAAGCCAGAACAAGCCCAGCGGCAGCGTCGACACCGACGCCTATCTGAAGCGCTATGAAGTGCAGCTGAAACAGATGCTGTGGGATTTCGGCGCCGCCAACGCCAATATCGACAAGGCGGAACTGGCCAAGATTCAGGCCGAGACCAGCCGCACCGGCGCCCGCCAGGCCTTGGTGCTGGACGCGCTGACCGCCTATGTCAACCTGGTGCGCACCAGCAAGCAATTGTCTTTCGCCCGTGAATCGGAAAGCAACATCCGCAAGCAGACCGGTCTGGAACAGGCCCGTGTCGACCGCGGCTCGGGTCTGGCCACCGACGTGCTGCAGGCCAAGTCGCAACTGGCCCGCGCCGAAGCCGACCGGGTCGCCGCCGAAGGCGCCATGACCCTGGCGCAGAACCGCTTCCGCGCTGTCTTCACCCGTTCGCCCGCCGATTTGTCCACCCTGGCCCTGCCGCCGGTGCCGCGCGACATCATGCCCCAGGAATTGGACGGCGCCATCGCCACCGCCAAGAAGGGCTCGATCCAGTTGAAACTGGCGCAATTGGCCGCTGATTCTGCCATCAAGGCGTCGCAGGCCACCGAAGCCTCGCAATTCTATCCCCGTCTGGACCTGATCGGCGAAGCCCGCAACAAGCAGAATTACGGCGGCACCATGGGCAACCAGACCGAACAGGTGGCCAAGGTGGAACTGACCTATCCCTTCAATCTGGGCTTCACCGCAATCAACTCGCTGCGGGCTTCCGACAGCGCGGTGACCGCCGCCAACCACCGGTTGGCCGACGCTCACGACACGGTGGAAGAACAGGTGCGCAATGCCTGGAACAACCTGGCCACCCAGCAGTCGCGGGCCGATTACCTGAAGAACCAGTCCAACATCGCCAATGAATTCCTGGAACTGGCCCGCAAGGAGCGCAAGCTGGGCAACCGCTCGTTGATCGACGTGCTGAGCGGTGAAACGGCGCTGATCCGCGCCAATTCCGACGCTGCCGCCGCCGAAGCCGACGTCGCCATCGCCGCTTTCACTTTGCTGTCGACCATGGGACAATTGGACGAAAACGCCATTCGCTAACCAGTAAGTCGGGGACATGATCCGGTTCTTCCATGGCTTGACCGCCCGTCCCCGTCTGCTGGCCGAGTTGCTGGCCGCCTCGCTGCTGATCAATCTGCTGGGGCTGGCCGGCACCGTTTTCGTCATGCTGGTGCTGGGACGCTATGTGCCCTATGGCATCACCGCCACTCTGGTCACCTTGTCGGTGGGCATGGTTATCGCCTTGGCCGCCGAATTCGGCCTGCGGCTGGCCCGGCGTCGCTTGGCCGCCGAAGCCTTGGAACAAGACGCGACAAAGCGGGGCGAAGACGGCTTCGCCGCCCTGCTGAACGTCAAGGCCGCGATCTTCGACCGCATGCCGACGGAACGGCGCAGCGACATCCTGCGCGCCGTCGACACCGTGGAACGCACCCACAATGCCGCCAACCTGACCGCCTTGCTGGATGTGCCGTTTGCCGCCATCACCGTGCTGGCGCTGCTGTTGATCAGCCCCGCCTTGGGCAGCATCACCGTGGTGTTCCTGGCCCTGTCCAGCGGATTGACCTGGGCGGGGGAACGCTGGTACCGAAATCGTATCGGCTTGGCGCAAAACAGTGAACGCCAGTTGCGTGGTCTGGCCGAAGACGCCGCCAATCTGGACACCATCCGCACCTTCAACGCCGCCAACTGGCTGGCGCGGCGCTGGCGCCAAATCCGCCAAGACCTGACCCGCCACGCCGACGACAGCGCCTCGATCCAAGGCGCCGTATCGGCGGCGTCGAGCTTTCTGACCGGGGCGCAGACGGTGGCGGTCATCGGCTATGGTGCCACGCTTTGCGTGGATGGCAGCTTGACCACCGCCCAGTTGATCGGCGCCAACATCCTGGCCGGTCGCGCCATGGCGCCGCTGTTGCGACTGGCGCAACTGGCCGAACCCATGGCACGGGCCGCCATGGCGCTGAAATTGCTGGCCGAGGCGGCGCAATTACCGCGCGAGCAAGTGAACGGCACCGCGCTCAGCCAGTTTCAGGGCCGTCTGGATGTTACCGGACACATGGTCTCGCAGGAACCCGGGAAAACCCGGATGATCGCGGGAAATGATGGGAAGGCCGCTGAAATCAAGGGTGGCCGGGGTGGCCGGTGACCTATTGTGGCCGCCGGCCATTGGTTTCGCAACCTCCGCCAAAATCGGCCGCTGGGACAGATGATTTTGCAGTAGGCGGGCTGGCAGCGGGGCGGCCTTCAGAAGCCTCTTAGGACGGCGGCCGAGGCCTCTTAAGACCATCCCGGCCATCAGCCCGCGCCCTGCGCCACTCGCATACAATCGCCAATTGACCGCGACCAATGGCATAGGCAATTCTCTCAATGGGCGCATCCTGACTGGGATCAGGATACCTGTTTGCTGTTGGCCCCTGCGGCCCCCGGCGAACGCAGCTCGCGGCGCAGCTGCTGGAGCATGCCCTTGAGGCCAACCTGGCGCTCCTCGGGACTGTCGTAGGCGGCCACTAGGTCATCGTACATACGGGCTGCCGCCCGCACCAGCGGCCCCGTGTAGATCCGGGCGTTCTCGGCCTTGTAAACCTCGGCAATCCCCTCGGCGACGCGGGCCATCAGCTCCTCGTCCACCCCGGCCCGGACGGCGGTCGGAACCGCCTCGGGCGTACGCGTATTCGCGTCGCCCGTCACCAGCCAATCCAGCGAAACGCCAAGCACATCCTTCATCTTGGCCAGGGTCTCCTGGTCCGGGAAGGTTCGGCCCTGTTCGTAGTTCGCCAGGGTGCTGCTCGGTATGCCCAGCGCCTCAGCGATTTCGGCTCGACTACGCACTCCTCGCGCCTGAACGAGCCGTTCAGCGAACGGAGTAGCCGGTTTCAGCTTTCTTGCCATACCTGAAAGCACCTTCTGAAATCGCTGAAACAGCTTTCACGCTGGCGATAACCTATTGAATTTCCAAAATAACTATCGGCGCCGAGTGCTGTGCGTGCGTCCAAAAGGCTGAAAGCGCCGAAATGGCTTGCTGAATACGCTGTTTCGGGCTTAATCTTTCGACACATCGAAATTCACACCCCCAAAAAACCGGCCTGGCGGGGCCGGTTGGAGCAAGAAAGAGGAATGATCCGGATGCCGAAGGCCAAGGGCTGGCACAAGTCGGACATCAAGGCGGCGCTGGAGAAGCGCGGCTTGACGCTGTCCGACCTGGACAAAGCCAATGGCTTGCCGAAAGGCACCTGCAGCGCGGCTTTGTCGAAGCCTCACCCGAAGGGCGAGGCGGCGATCTCCGCCGCACTCGGCATCTCGCCGGCCCTGTTGTGGCCCAACCGCTACAACGCCGGCGGCACCCGGAAACGTCCTCAACCTGCTGCCAACTATAGGTCCCGCGCCCAGACCGGTCACCGTCAAAAATCGGAGGCCGCGTGAACATGGCAAAGCGCACACAACCTTTGACAGTGGCAGAGGCCGCAGCGGCCTATGACCGCCTGGAAGTCACCTGGAGAGAAGCCGACGAATGGTGTCGCGCGCTGGAAGGCGCCTTCACCGCTGTTCTCGACCAGCACACAGCTATCGGGCGCCGCCTCAGCGACGCCATCAAACCGATGCTGCAGGGCGATCCGCCGACCGAGGACACGGCCCCCCTGTGGGCCGAGGAGGCCCGCCTGCGCGAGCAGATGCACGCCGTCATGGCCTGCCGCCGCGCCGCCGCCAAACGCCGCACCGCCGTCAAGGTGGTGCTGGACAAGGCATACCACGCCGAGGCCCGCGCGCTGTCTCGTTCCCGGAGGGCAGCGTGATGCAGCGCCCGACCTTCATCCTCGATAGCGCGATCTTCAACATGGAGATCGCCGATCTGAAGCTGCAGGCGGCGGTCTGCATGGACGCCGCCACCCGCCGGGTGCTGGGCACCGCGGTCAGCGCCAGCCGCGACGACGCCATGGTCACCGCCTTCGGCAACGCGGTCTTCGCCGCCGGCGTGCCGGCGGTGGTGCAGATCGACAACGCCGTCGACGTTCCTGATCTGGTGCGCGAGTGCTGGCTGCTGGGTATCGAGATCGCGCACGGCCCCAGCTTCCAGGAGGACGTTCGATGAAGGAACTCGGCCTCCAGACCATCCCCGTCGCCAGCATTTCCCTGGGCCTGCGCCTGCGCGTCGTGGACGAGGTCCACGCCCAGCACCTGGCCGAGAACATCCAGGAGATCGGCCGCCTGCGCAGTCCCATCGAGGTGCGCAAGGCCAAGGGCCGCAAAGGCGATTCCTACACCATCGTCGCGGGCGGCCACCGTTTCCGCGCCATCCAGCTGCTCGGCTGGACCGAAGTGCCGGCCTTCGTCTTCGAGATGACCGACCAGGAAGCGCGCATCTGGGAGATCGACGAGAACATCCAGCAGATGCTGGAAGCCTTCTGGGACCCGGCCCACAAGGACCATCGCCACGCCCAGTCGTTCAAGGGCATCTACGTCGCCATCACCGGCGATCACCAGGTCACCGGCCGGCTGTCCAACTGCGACCAGGCGCTGATGCGTGAGGCCCTCAGCGCCGGTACCTTCGACGACGTGCTGGGCAATTCCATCACTCGGCGCATGATCGCGGATTACAACGCCCCCAGCATCTATGACGGCTGGCGCCAGTTTGCCAACGTCGTTCCGGTGGCCGACTTCCGCACCCAGGAGCGCACTCGCTGGGGCGGCTACGGCGACCTGCCGGCCGTGGCCGAGCGCGGCAATTACGACCCGCTGACCTCTCCCGCCGACGAGAAGGCCAGTTACGGCATCACCAAGCGCGGTGGCACCGAAAGCATCTCCATCGAGATGATCGCCAACGACGACGTCGGAGTTATCCGGCAGATCCCGGTCAAGCTGTCGCGTGCGGCCAAGCGTGGCCTGGCCAAGTTCGTCTTCGACTTCGTCAAGAACAACGCGGTCATCTACGACGGCGTCGCCCTCTATCACGCCAGCCACGGCAACCTGTTGTCGGGGGCGCTGGACAAGGCCAGCTATGCGGCGGCTCGTCTGGCCCACATGAAGCAGACCGAGCCGGGCTCGGGCGAGCGCCTTGGCATCGGCCCGCATTGCCTGCTGGTGGCCCAGGACCTGGAGGAGGGTGCGGCCGACATCTTCCGCCGCAACACCGAGAACGATAAGACGTTCATCCAGTCGCTGACGCCGACCATCATCCCGGTCTGGTATTGGACCGACGCCAACGACTGGGCCACCGTGGCCGATCCGATGGAGATGCCTTTCATCGAAATCGGCTTCTGGAACGGCCAGCAGGAGCCCGAGCTGTTCATCCAGGACAGCCCCAACCAGGGTTCGCTGTTCAACAACGACACCATCACCTACAAGATCCGCTTCGTGTACGGCGGCGTCGTGGTCGACTTCCGGGCTTCCGTGAAGTCGGTGGTGGCTTAGGGCGGGCCGGACGCGATGCTGACCGACCTTCAGGCCCTGGTCGATGCCCTGGTGCGGGATGTGAGTGGGACCATCGAGCCCACCGACCGCGACAGGGCCATCGCGTCCGCCGTCATCCGTTTCTCCTCGGACCGTCCCCGCACCCAGGTCACCGACCTGGTGGCGGCGGGCGGCCACTTCCTCGACCTGCCCGAGGGCTGGGTCGACGAGTACTCCCGCATCACCGCCATCGAGACTCCGGTCGGCCAAGTGCCGCCGGCGGTGCTGCCGGCCGGCACGTGGCAGATGTACCAATTGCCCGCCGGCTGGAAAGTGATGCTGGACGCGCCCCTGCAGGCTGATGCGGCCGTGCGGTTGACCTTTATCGTTCCCCACGAGGTGACCGACACCGTCGACAGTGTCCCCAGCGCCGACCGCGAGGCGGTGGCCAACTGGGCGGCGGCGATTTTGCTCGACCAGCTGGCCAACGCCTTCTCCGGTCAGCGCCAAGCCACCATCCAGGCCGACAGCGTCGATCACGAATACAAGAGCCGCGATTACGGCAAGCGGGCCCAGGCGCACCGCCAGCTCTACCTCGATCATTTGGGCGTGGACAACAAGCGGACCATCGCCGCCGGCGCCGTCGTCACCGTTGTTCGTGCCGGCACCAGCGGCCGCCGTTCCCTCGTCCATAGGGGGAACTGATGGCGGGCGTCGACTTCAACATCGAGGTGCGCGGCGCCGACGTGGTGGCGGCCGCCTTCGGCCGCGCCCCCGCGATGGCCAAGCGCGAGATGTTCGCCGCCACCTGGGAAGCCGAGTTCCTGCTGCAGCGCGAGGTCCAGGAGATCACGCCCGTCGGCGTGTCTGGCGGCTCCGGCCTGCGCGCCTCGATCTCGGCCCAGGAGCCGAAGATCCTTGCCGACAACGTGATCGGCGAGGTCTCCAGCTCGGCCGCCCATGTGGTGCCGGTCGAACTGGGCACCAAACCGCATATGCCGCCGATCGATCCGATCATCGACTGGGTGGTCCACAAGCTGCACAAGAGCCCCGACGAGGCCGAGGGCGTGGCGCGGCGCATCGCCTGGAAGATCCACCACCACGGCACCAAGGGCGCCGGCATGTTCGGCAAGACCTTCGAGGCCCAGGGCAACCAGGTGCGCCGCATCCTGCAGCGTGGCGTCGACCGCATCGCCGAGAACCTCGCCAAGGGGGCCGAGTGATGCCGACCACCACCGAGGTGCGCAATGCCATCGTGGCGAAGCTTCAGGGGATCACCGGCATCGGCCTGGTGCATGCCTTTGAGCGCTATGCCAAGGAGCCGCCGAAGTTCCAGGCCCTTTTCGTCAAGGACGAGAAGATCGCCGGCTGGCTCGTTCGCCGGGCTTCGTTCCGCGAGGTGCGTGCCGGTTCGCGGTTCAACGCCCTGGTGGTCCGTTGGCAGATCCGCGCCTACGCCTCGCTGCTGGATGCCGAAGCGAGCGAGCTGGAGTTCGATCTGCTGATCGACCGGGCGGCGGCCGCCTTCCGCGACGACGAGACCTTGGGGGGTGTTATCGACGGCCTGTCCGAGTCCGGTGCGGATGGTGCGGCTGTCGGCCTGCAGCTCGACGATTCCGGCCCGGTCATGTTCGCCGGCGCGCTGTGCCATAGCGCCCGGATGAGCCTCACCACCGCCTACGAGGTGGAGATCGGCGCCCCGGTCGCCGACGACCTCAACTCGATCTTCGTCTTCTGGGACATGGCCAACCCGAACATCACGGGCAGCCCGACCGGGCGGGACGACCAGGTCGACGCCGAGGACCGCATCACCTTCCCGAACAGCTGAGTGGAGCCCCGAGATGGCCGTCATCTACGTCAAACCCGCCCAACCCAATGTCCGAACCCGCGATCCCGACGATCCGCGCAAGGCCCTGCTTCCGCCCTACGGCAAGCCGGTCGAGGACGGCCCCTTCTGGCGCCGCCGCCTGGCGGAAGGCGCGGTGGTCAAAACCACAAAGGAGGAGGTCGAGACGGGCGAGCAGGCGGCGGCGGCCACACACCGGGCCCAGCTCGACGAGGGAACGAAGCGCCGCGACACCGAGCGGAAGGCGGCCCAGGCCGCGAAAGACGCCGCCGGCGGCGACGCGGCGACCGTCGAGGAGAAGCCCGCGGCCGGCAAGCCCGGGAAGAAGGAGTAATACAGAATGGCCGGAATCGCCTTCAACGAAACCCCCAATGCCTGGCGCGAGCCGGGCACCACGGTCGAGATCGACAACTCGCGGGCTGTCAGCGGTCCGTCGCAGATGCCCTATACCTGCCTGGTGGTGGGCCAGCGTCGGTCGTCGGGCAGCGTGGCCGCCCTGGTGGCCAAGCGCTTCACCTCGCCGGCCCAGGCCGAAGCCTATTGGGGCGTCGATGCCGAGATCACTTCGGCGGCGCGCGCCTGGCTGGCCAACAACGACGTCACCGAGGTGATCGGCATCGCGCTGGACGATGACGCGGCCGCCGCCCCGGCCACGGGCAGCTTCACCTTGGGCGGTTCTCCGACCGCAAGCGGCACTCTGTACCTCTACATCGCCGGCCGGCGAGTGAAGGTGTCGGCGGCGGCCGGACAGAGCGCGGCGAGCGTGGCCACCGCCGTGGTGGCCGCCATCACCGCCGACACCCGCATGCCGGTGACCGCCGCCGTCGACGGCGCCGACACCGCCAAGGTCAATCTGACCGCCAAGAACGAGGGCGAGCTGGGCAACAGCATCGACGTCCGCATCAACTACTATGACGGCGAAGCCCTGCCCGCCGGTTTGACGGTGACCTTCCCTGGCAGCGGGTTCGTTGACGGCAGCCCGACGCCGCCGTGGGAGTGGGCGGCCGCCAATGCCGCCACCGTTGCCTATTACGGCAATATCGATCAGGCGCGGCCGTTCAAGACCCTGCTGCTCAAGGGCGTGCTGGCGCCCAAGGTCTCGCCGGGCATGCGTCTGTCCGGCGGCACCGCCAACCCCGACATCGCCGATCTGATCGCCGTGCTGGGGGACGTCCATTTCCACGTCATCACCACCCCCTACCTCGATGCGGCCAACCTGACCGCCCTCGAGGCGGAACTGCTGTCCCGGTTCGGCCCGCTGCGCATGGTCGAGGGCTCGGCGATCACCGCCGCTTACGGAGATCTCAGCGCCCTCGGCACCCTGGGAGATAGCCGCAACAGCGCGTGGTTGTCGATCATGGATGCCAGCGGCGGCCGCACCAAGCAGGAGCGCAACCTGCTCAATTTCGACGGCATCAGCACCCACGACGTCGACGCCTCGGGCCAGGTCCGCATCAAGCAGATGGTGACGACCTACAAGACCAACGCCGCCGGCGCCGACGACATCAGCTATCTCAAGCTCAACACCATGCTGACGCTGGGCTACCTGCGCTACGACTGGCGCAACTACATGGACCGCAAGTATCCGCGCCACAAGCTGCGCGGCGACAACGCCTTCCACGTCTCGCCGTCCGAGCTGATGGATATGGAAGCCGACGACGCCTGCTACTGGGTCCAACGGGCTGCCGGCCGTATCGAAAAGGAACGTAAGAAGTGAGCCTCGGCCACTCCATCGGCATCATCGTTCAGGCGGTCGACCGCTTCAGTGCGCCCATGCGGCGTATCAACGAGCGGATCGAGCGCTTCAGCGAGCCGGTGCGGCGGCTGGGGCTATCCTTTGCCGGCCTGGGCCGGGTGTCCGGCCTGTCCAAGCTGGCGGCCGGCATCCAGGACGTCGGGTCGAAGCTGAAGAACGCCGTTGGCGCCGCCGGCGCCCTGGCGGGCAAGTTGGCCCTCTTGGGCGGCACAGCCATATTTGCCTTCAAACAGGGATTCGTCGACGTCGCCGGGAAGTTCGAGGATTTCAAGGCCGTGCTGACCACCCTCGAGGGCGGCGACGTCGGCAAGGCCGAAAAGGACTTTGCCTGGATATCAGAGTTCGCCGCCAAGACCCCCTATGAGCTGGACACTGTCACCGACGCCTTCGTAAAGCTGAAGTCCTACGGCCTCGATCCCATGGACGGCCTAGCCACCTCCACCGGTGATGCCGCCGCCGCCATGGGCAAGGACTACATGCAGGCGGTCGAGGCGATCGCTGACGCGGTGACCGGCGAGAACGAGCGCCTGAAGGAGTTCGGCATCAAGGCGTCGAAGGTCGGAAGCAAGATCGTCTACGAGTACACCAAAGACGGCAAGACCATGCACAAGGCGGTCGATGCCAACAATAAACACCTGATCCAGAAGACGATCGAATCCATCTGGAACTCCAAGTATGCCGGCGCCATGGACGCCCGGTCCAAGACCTGGAACGGCATGCTGTCGAATTTGTCGGACTGGTGGACCCGCTTCGCCAACATGGTGATGCAGTCGGGCGCGTTCGAATGGCTGAAGGACAAGCTGGGCGGCTTCCTGGCCATGCTGCAACAGATGGCTGATTCTGGCGAGTTGCAGCAGTTGGCCAACGACATCGGCGTCAAGCTGGTGGAAGGCCTGAAAATGGCCTGGGAGGCGGGCAAGGAACTGGGCACGGCCCTGATGGACCTGCTGGCTTTCCTGCCCAAGCTGGCGTCTTTCATGGGCGGCTGGGGCAACGTGGCCATGCTGGCAGCCGCCGTGGTCGCCGGTCCGCTGCTGATGGCCATCGCCAGTCTCACCGCCTCGTTCGTCACCCTGGGCGTCGCTATCGGGTTTACGCCGATCGGCTGGTTCCTGGGCATCGTCGCGGCGATCGCCGCCCTGGCCTACGTGGTGATCTCCAACTGGGACGCCATTTCCGGCTTCTTCACCGGCCTCTGGGAGGGCGTTAAGGGGGCGTTCAACGGGGTTTTGGCGTTCCTTCAGGGTTTCAGCCTGTCCGCCATTGGGGCCCGGATCGCTGCCTCTCTCGGTGAAGGCCTGGCCGCCCAGTGGCAGGTGGTCAGCGCCTGGTTCCGGGACGCGGTCGCCGGTCTGCTGGACTTGGTTCCCGATGGTCTCAAGGCCCGTCTGGGCTTGGGCGGCGCACCTGCCGCCACCGGTGCCGCCGCCGTCACGCCCACCAAGACCGGCGCCGCTGCAGTGATGGCCGGTGGTGCGGCGTCGCCGGCGGCGGCCGGTGAGCAGACCGTCCGCACCGAGGTGGTCATCAAGGGCGAGAACCTGCCGGCCGGCATGGCCGTGTCGGCGCCCAGGTCCCAGGCCGACCGCACCTCCATGGACCTCGGCTACTCGATGGCAGGCCCGTGATGGCGGGCAAAAGGAAGCTCCTCGCCGCGTCCTTCCGGGGCGTCGAATTCGGTGTCGAGAAATCCGGCGCCGACGGCGATCCGCATGGTCATATCCACAAGTTCCCCCAGCGCAAAGGCACCCTCTGGGAACCGCTGGGTGAAGGCGACATGACCTTTGCCGTCGAGGGCTTTGTCGTCGGAGACGACTGGCAGCAGAAGCGTGACACCTTGGAGCGCGCCCTGCGCGAAGGCGGCACCGGCGAGTTGGTCCATCCCTGGCGCGGTCGCAAGACTGTGGCCGTCACCGCATGGCGGGCGAATGAGTCGGTTGATGAATACCGGGTGGTCCGGTTCTCGATCACCTTCCTCGAACAGACCGCGGACAGCCGGCCGACGACCCGCCTGAACACCCCGGCCATCGTCAACAACAAGGCCGATGGCGCGCTGCGGGGCGTGCAGGATGATTTCGCCGGTTCGTTCAGCGTCGACGGCCTGCCCGGCTTCGCCGCCGACGGGGCGCTGGGCGACCTCGACGGCGCCACCACCGGCATCGAGCGGGCCGGCACCGGCCTGGGGGGCGGCGACCTCTCGCTTGGTACCGTGGCGAGCGCCTTGCGTTGGTTCGCCGGCACCTCGCCCCAGTTGGGCGGCCGCTTCGACAGCTCGGCCTTCTTCTCCCATTCCCTGCGCGGCCTGCGGATGGGTGGGCTGTCGTCGCTGCAGGATTCATCCGGGCTGGGCGGCAGCATGATCGGCCTGATGCGCCTGCTGTCCGTGCGCTCCGCCTCGCCCCGCCAGGCGTGGACCGCGCAGCGCGGTTTGTGGGACTACGGCGCCGATAGTGCCGTGGTGCCCCCGACCACGCCCACCCGCGCGCGGCAAGCCGCCAACAGCGAGGCCATGGCCGCCCTGGTGCGCCGCTCGGCCCTGATCGAAAGCGCGCGGGCCACCTCCACCTGGTCGTTCGACAACTACGACGAGGCGGCCCAAGCCCGCGACGAGCTGGCCGAGCGTCTCGATCGCGAGCTGGACACCGCCCCCGACCCGCTCTTCGTCGCCCTGCAGGACCTGAAGGGCGCCATGGTGCGCGACATCACCACCCGGGGCGCCGACCTGTCCCGGGTGACCCATTGGACGCCGGCGGCCACCCTGCCGGCGCCGGTCATCGCCTACGAGATCTACGGCGACAGCAGCCGGGACAGCGAGATCGTCGCCCGCAACAACGTCCGCCATCCCGCCTTCGTGCCGGGCGGCCAGCCGCTGGAGATCCTGAGCGATGGCTGACCGCGACCGCGTCTGGCTGGAAGTGGGTGAGCGCGCCTATGGCGGCTGGAAATCCGTCTCGGTCGAGGGGTCCATCGAGACCATTGCCGGCGGCTTCAGCATCGGCATGGCCGACCCCAAGGATTCCCGCATCAAGGTTCCGGCCGAGGTGGTGACCTGGCCCGTCGTTCCGGGCGATGCCTGCCGGGTTCTCATCGGGGACGACCCGGTCATCGTCGGCTGGATCGACGACGCCGAGCCCGAGCTGAGCCCTGACAACCATAATTTGACCGTCACCGGGCGGGACCGCACCGCCGACCTAGTGGACTGCAGCGCCGTCCACTCGCCCGACGAATGGAACCTTCACCTCGAGGAGGTCTCGCGCATCCTGTGCCGGGACTTTGGCATCGAGGTGAGTGTCCGCGACATCTCCACCGGTGCCGCCTTCAAGCCGTTCAAGCTGCAGCCTGACGAGACCGCCTTCGCCGCCATCGAGCGCATGTGCCGGATGCGGGCGGTTCTGCCGATGTCCGACGGCGTGGGCGGCTTGGTGCTCACCCGAGCCGGCTCGGCCACCACCGGCTCGCCCATCATCGAAGGCAAGAACCTGCTGTGGGCCAAGGCCCATTACAGCCAGAAGGACCGTTTCAGCCAGTACATCGTGAAGGGGCAGACCCTCGACACCGGCCAGGGCTCCGAGGCCGCCGCCACGGTGAAGGCCACGGCCCGTGACGGCGGGGTTAAGCGCTATCGCCCTCTGGTCGTGCTGGCCGAGGATCTGGCCGAGGGAACGTCGCCGCAGGAACGCGCCCAGTGGGAGGCCAGCGTGCGCGCCGGCCGCGCCACCCGCGTGTCGGTCAAGGTTCAGGGCTGGCGCCAGGAAGATGGCAAGTTGTGGCCGCTCAACGGCCTGGTGCCGGTGCAGATCCCCACCTTGGGCATCGAGGCCACCCTGCTGATCGTCTCGCGTCGGGTCGTCCTGGATGAAAACGGCAGCACCACCGAGTTGGAGCTGGCCCGCGCCGACGCCTACCGTCTGCTGCCGGAAGTGCCCAAGGGCAACAAGGCGACCGGCCTGCCGCCCGGCACCGAGGTCGTCACCGACGAGAAGCAGCTGAAGGGGAGGGCCGCATGAGCCTCGCCCTGTTGCGCCAGTCGCTCAAGGACGTGAAGAGTCGGGTGTGGGCGTCGATCGCGCGCGGCACCGTCACCGCGGTCGACGATTCCGGCCCACTCCAGATGCTGCAGGTGAAGATCACTGACGGCGAGCTGGCCAGCCGCGTCCAGCGCGTCCAGAACTACGGTCGCACCTCGGTGCCGCTGCCCGGCATGACGGCCGCGCTCAAGTTCATCTTCGGCAGCCGTGGCCATGGCCTGGCCACCGGGGTCGATTCCCACCTGCGGCCGAAGAACGGCAAGCCCGGCGAGATGAAGGACTGGACCGTGTTTGGCCACCTCGTCCACTGGCGTGAGGATGGCGTGCTGGAGTTCTTCGCACCGGGCGGCTTCATCTTCCGCACCCCCAAGGGCCACGAGGTCTATGCCGAGGACATCGAGCACCACGCCACCAGGTCGATCCTGCGCGATGTGGGCGGCTATGCCGAGAAGCTGACCCACGTCAGCGAAGGCCAGCTGATCGAAGAGGTCTGGCACGACGGCGCCGTCGTCACGTCCGAACCTGACCACGGCTATTCCCCGCCAGAGGTGCCCTGATGGATATCGCCCTGTTCTTCGACAGCGAGCGCCTGTTCGGCGACATCGCCGTGGTCGCCGGTCGGCTGGCCACCGATGACGGCCTGTTGACCTCGGTGCTGATCTCGCTGTTCTCCGATGCCCGCGCCACCGATGACGATCTGCCGGCGGGCGAAACCTTCCGCCGCGGCTGGGCCGGCGAACAGGAGGTCGGGCCGACCGGCGATCGCTTCGGCTCCAAGCTGTGGCTGCGCCAGCGCGAGAAGCAGACCGAGAGGACCCGCGCCCTGGTCGAGGCCGACGCCACCGAAGCCCTGGCCTGGATGATCGAGGACAAGGTCGCCGTCGCCATCGAGATCCGTGCCGAATGGGTCGCCCACGAGGTGTTGGGCCTTGATGTGGTGGTGGTCAAGCCCGACGGCAGCCGTATCCCCTTCCGCTTCCGCCTGAACTGGGCGGCCGAGTCCGAGAGGAACTGACATGGCCTTTATCCGCCCCACCCGCGCCGAGATCATCGACCGCATCCGCGCCGACATGGTCACCGAAGGCCTGTCGGCCGCCGGCCTGCGCCGCTCGGTCGAGGGTGTCCTGGCCTGGGTGCTGGGGACTGCACTGCACCTCGCCTATGGCTTCCTCGACTGGATCTGGCGCCAGCGCTTCGTCACCCTGGCCGATGCCGAGTTCCTGGAGATCCTGCATGGCGGACCTTGGGGCGTGGCGCGCAAGGCGGCCACCTACGCTGGCGGGCCGGCCACCATCCCCGGCATCAACGGCAGCATCATGCTCCCCGGCATGCTGGTGCGGCGTGCCGACGGCGTCGACTATCAGATTACGGCCGAGGCGGTGGCCGCCGGCGGGGTGGCCAGCGTGACCTTGGCCGCCCTTCTGCCCGGCGCCGCCGGCAACGCGGCCGCCGGCACGCCTCTGTCGCTGGTGTCGCCCGTTGCTGGTTTCCAATCCGCTGGCTCGGTCGCCGCCCCGGGGCTGACTGGCGGAGCCGACCAGGAAGATCCCGAATCCTACCGGGCGCGCATCCTCCGCCGCATGCAGGAGCCCCCGCACGGCGGCGCCGGCGCCGATTACGTCACCTGGGCTTTGGAGGTGCCGGGTGTCACCCGCGCATGGGTCTATCCCGAGGCCATGGGGCCCGGCACCGTGACGGTCCGCTTCATGATGGACGAGGTGCGTGCCTCCCAGAACGGCATCCCGCAGGGCGCTTTTGACCCGGGCACCGGCACCTATGCCGGCGACTTGGCGGCCGTCTATGGCTACATCGACGAGCGCGATGCCGACGGCAATTCCATTCGTCGGCCGACGACCGCCGAGCTGTTCGTGGTGGCGCCGATCCCGGTGCCGCTGGAAATCGAGATCTCCGGCCTCAACCCCGCCACCCAGGCAGTGCGGGACGCGGTCGAGGCGGAGATCCGCGACCTGCTACGCCGTGAAGCCAAGCCCGGAATCACCATCCTGCTGTCGCACATCCGCGAGGCGATCTCCATCGCCGCCGGCGAGAACGACCACGCCCTGGTCCAGCCCGCCGCCAACGTCGCCCACGGCATCGGCGAGATCGCCGTGCCGGGCGAGATCACCTGGAGCTGACGCCATGCGGGCTACCATCCGCGACTATCTCGGCCGCCTGCAGGCCCTCTTGCCGTCCGGAGTGGTGTGGCCCAGGGACGAGGACGCTTGGCTGACCGTCCTGCTGCGGTCCCTGGCCGCATCTTTCGCGCGGCTGCATAACCGTGGCGTCGATGCCCTTGACGAGGCCGATCCTCGCAACGCCACCGAGACCCTGCCCGAATGGGAGCAGGATTTCGGCCTTCCTGACCTGTGCTCGGCCGAGGCGGCGACCACGCTGCAGGAGCGCCGGCGTGTGGTCCACAACAAGATGACCGCCCGAGGCGGCCAGTCGCCGGCCTATCTGGCCGAGCGAGCTGCCGCCCTGGGCTTTCCGGTGACCATCACCGAATACCGGCCCTTCCGCGCCGGCATGTCCTGCGCCGGCGACCCGCTGACCAACGGCCCGTGGGCTCACGCCTTCAGGGTCAATGCCCCGGCGGTCACCGTCGTCCAGTTCCGTGCCGGCGTTTCGGCCGCCGGCGAGCCCTTGGCGAAGTGGGGCAACGAGCTGCTCGAGTGCGGCATCAAGACCCGCCGGCCCGCCCACACCAGCCCTCTTTTCGGTTACGGAGACTGACCCATGCACTTGATCGACAACCCCCAAGCGCTTGCCGTGGCGCCGGCGGTTCCCGCCGCCGGTGACCCCGGGTGGTTCACCATCGGCAACCCCTCCATCAACCAGCCCGCCACCCCGGTCGACGACTGGTGGCTCAACATGGTTCAGGGTGAGCTGAAGGGTGTGCTGGACGCGGCCGGCATCGTGATGGTGAAGGGCAACAACGCCCAGGTGGCGGCCGCCATCGCGCAGATGATCGCCAACGCCCTGGCCGGCTACGCTCCCGACTTGGCCGGTTACGCCCAACTCGCGGCGGCGCAGTCCTTCACCAAGGCCCAACGCGGCGCCGTGGTCGCCCTGGTGGATGGCGCGACGATCACCCCCGACTTCTCGCTGGGCAACAACTTCTCCCTGACGATCGCCGGCAACCGGACGCTGGCCAACCCCACCAACCTAGTGGCCGGTCAATCGGGCATCATCGTGATTACCCAGGACGCCACCGGCTCGCGCACGGCGGCCTTCGGGTCTTACTGGAAGTTTGCCAGCGGCTCGGCGCCCAGCCTAACCACCACAGCCAACGCGGTGGATGTGCTGGCCTACTATGTGGAGAGCGCCAATCGCATCACCGCGCGCCTTCACTCCGACGTGAAGTGAGGTCGCTATGCCCATCAACGCCATATCCATGCTGATCCCCGGCGGGCGCTACAAGATTGACTATTCAGGCCGGTTCGATCACGCCCGCACGCCCTACATGACCCGTGCCCAAGTCGCCGGAAACAAGCAAACCTGGACCTATTCCGCATGGGTGAAGGCCATCGACCATGGGCTGACGGGCTCCACCAAGCACCAATTGACGCTGCTTTGTGGCGGCGATACAGCGGGTTCCGCTTACGAGCGTATCGTAATCACGGTCTCCGATAGCATGCGCCTCGGCTATGCCAACGGCGGTGCCGCCGTGAGCTGTCGTTCCCTTAAGGACCCCACCGGCTGGTATCATCTGGTGGTCCAGAAGGACACCACGCTGGGCGCCTCCAACAACGTGAAGATGTGGGTGAATGGCGTGCTCCAGTCCATCACGGTGGACTACGCATGGCCCTCGGGCACGAGCTACGCCTACGTCAACGATGCCGGTTTCAACCTGCAAATCAGCCGCTTCTATTCGGGCGAACATCGGCCCCACAACGGCTACATGGCCGACGTTTACCTGATCGACGGCCAAGCCCTGACCGCCTCCCATTTCGGCGAGACGCGGGGCGGGGTGTGGGCGCCGAAGAAGTACGCGGGCACCTTCGGCGGCAACAGTCACTTCCTGGAGTTCAAGGACCCGTCGCAGATGGGCAAGGACACCAGCGGCAACGGCAAGAACTTCACCGTGAGCGGCCTGCTTTCGACCGATCAAAGCCTGGACACGCCCACCACCAACTTCTGCACCATCAACACTCTGGATAAGAACAACACCTACGGCACCCTCTCTTTCGAGCAGGGCGCCTTGCGGGGCGTGAACAGCAACGATGATTGGGCCAACTGCACGCAGTGGGTCAACAGCGGCAAATGGTATTGGGAATGGAAGATCGTTTCCGGCATCGGGCTGTATCCTGGCATCTGTAGAAACCCGGCGTCGCCATATCTTATGAACGGTTGGGCATACAACCATGCTGGCAATAAGTACCAGTGGTCCAACGGTGCGGGCGGTAACCTGGGGGCCTATGGCGCTACGTTCGGCGCTGGCGATGTCATCGGGGTGGCGCTGGACCTCGATGCCGGCACGCTGACCTTCTACAAAAACGGCGTGTCACAGGGCGTGGCCGCGAGCGGACTGACCGGGTACTGGACGCCGTGGATTTATACCGCCTCGACCAGCACGGTTGACCTCAATTTCGGCCAGTTCGCCTTCACTCACACCCCGCCGGCTCTTCACAAGAAGCTGTGTTCCGACAACCTGCTTCCGCCCTTCGTCGGCAGTGGCAGCTTCCAGGGCACTGCCGACGCGCGCGGTCCCAACGTGTGGTGCGGTGGCACCCCGGCCACCGTAATCATCAACGGCAATGTGGTGATCTGGGATACCCACGCCATCAAGACGGCCACCGGGTTCAAGGTCATCACCTCCAGTGCCTCCTACAACGCCAGCGGCACCAACAATTGGACGGCCACCCTTGGCGCCAAGTTCGCCACCGCTGAGACCGTCAACACCGCCCAATAACCGAGAGGTCAAGCCATGTCTGATCTTGTTTACATCCCCGGCGCCATCCCCTCGGCTTACATCCGCATCGGCCAAGCCTTCAGCCTCACTATTGATGACGACGAACGGCAGTTCCCGCCCAACTGGCTGGAGCAGGCCACCGACGAGGACCTGACCACCATCGGCGGCACCAAGGTGGTGGTGGAAGGCGAGCACAAGGACCCGCGCCTGTACGACAACACTGAAGAATTCGATGGCGCGGTGCACCGCCTGATCGCCACGCCATGGCCGACCGAGCAAATCCAGGCGCAGCTGCTGTCCCATCTGGCCGACCGCCGCTGGCGGGCTGAAGTCGGCGGCACGCTCTGGAATGGTTGGCAGCTGGCGACCGACGAGCGCAGCCAGGGCAAGTATCTGGCCGAGCTGGCGGCGGTTAACGAGGGCGTCCGTGTCGATGGCAGCCCATGGAAGTTCCCCCATGGCTTCGAGAGCCTGTCCAACCAGCAGGTCCGCGAGATGGCCATCGCCGCGCGTGGCCACGTCCTGGCCAGCTACGCCAAGGAGGCCGAGCTGGCAGTGGGGATCGGCGCCGGCGTCATCACCAGCTTTGAGGAGATCGACACAGCCTTTGGGGACGAGGCGGAATGATCACCCTACGCTTCACCGGCGGCCTCGGCGCGGTCGGCCAACTGATCCAGTTGGCCACCTGGTCATGGTGCTCCCATGTGGACATCGAGCTTCATCCCCAGTGGCTGCTCGGCGCGCTGCCCGGTGACGGCGTGGTGATGCGGGCCCCCGAAGAGACCGCCAGGGTGGAGCGCTATAGCATTGGTGGGTTGTCTGCCGCTGACGAACGCGCTGTGCTCCGATTCGCCGAAGCCCAGTTGGGCAAGCCCTACGACTGGCCCGGCGTTCTCGGCTGGGGCCTGCGCCAGCGCAACTGGCAGCAAGACGATTCGTGGTTCTGCAGCGAGTTGGTGGCCTGGGCCTTCCTGCAGGCCGGCCATCCCCTTCTTCGGGCCGAGGACGCATGGCGCATCACGCCGCGCGATCTGCTCCTCAGCCCCTACCTGATTCCCCTCGAGGCTACGGCCGACGGGGGCCGGGGCGCGTCAACGCCCCGAGCCGCGGGAAGGACCCCCGCATGACCAGCACCGGCCGGTACACTGGCCACCCCGTCACCCCCTGCAGGGGCGGGGCACTTCTAACGGTCATATCCAATGGAGTCCATCCGCTGCCCCCATTGCGCCGCGCTCCTGTTGCGCGCCGCCATGGGGGCCATCCAGGGCGACGTCGAGATCAAATGCCGACGCTGCCGCACCTTTGTCATCTTGAGGGCCGCGAGCCCCGCACCGGAGCGCCCAGGAGCGCCGAGTTCGGAGACAGGCCCATGGGAGCCAACCCCACCCACACCATCGTAAAGCCCCTGACCCCGCCGGCACCCTATGTCGGCGGGAAGCGCCTTCTGGCCGGCAAAATCGCCGAGCTGGTCGACGGCATTCCCCACGACACCTATTGCGAGGCCTTCGTTGGCATGGCCGGCGTGTTCCTGCGCCGTGCCCGGCGCCCCAAGGCCGAGGTCATCAACGACGCCGGCCGTGACGTGGCCACCCTGTTTCGCATCCTGCAGCGCCACTTCCCGCAATTCATGGACACGCTGCGTTTCCAGGTGACCTCACGCTCCCGCTTTGAGGAGCTGGCCAGGACCGACCCCGCCACCCTGACCGATCTGGAGCGGTCGGCCCGTTTCCTCTACCTGCAGCGGCTCACCTTCGGCGGCAAGGTGGCCAGCCGCACCTTCGGCGTCGATCCTGGCCGGCCGGCACGGTTCGACCTCACCACGCTCGCCCAGCGCCTGGAGGAGCTGCATGAGCGCCTTGCCCGGGTGGTCATCGAATGCCTGGACTTCGAGGCCTTCATCGACCGCTACGACCGCGAGCGCACCCTGTTCTATTTCGATCCGCCCTATGTCGGTTCGGAAGGCTATTACGGGAAGGATCTTTTTAAGCCGGCCGACCTGGTGCGCCTGGCTGAACGCTGCCGGCGCCTCAAGGGCCGCTTCATCCTGTCCAATATGGACTGCCCCGAGGTCCGCGAGGCTTTCGACGGCTGCCAGATCATCGAAGCGTCCAACACCTTCACCGTCGGCGGCAAGGGCAGGGCCAAGGCCGTGGGCGAGCTGATTATCGTCGGCGGCGCCTGAATAGGGCGTCCAAGGGGCACCCAGGCTGTTTGACATCGTGAATAGATCGACCACCGGCCGGGGTGACCACCTCGGCCGGTTGGCGTAGGATGGCGCGCAATTGCTCATCCGAGAGGGAAACAGATGGCCCGATCCAAAATCGCCCTGCTGGCGGCCGCCATGGTCGCCCTGGCCACTCAGGCACAGGCCGGCACCGAAAAGAGTTTCTGTCAGGTGATCGAGGAAAACCGGGACGCCTATAAGGGCGCGGCGAAGCTCGACAACGAAATCGCCCGCAAAGCCGCTCTCGACCGGACCGTGGCGGACAACCTAACCAAGCTGAAGACGGTGGGCGGGGACGGCGCCTTCAAGGACTGGCAGGCCAGGGTCAAGAAGGTCAGCACCCACTTCGACGGCTCGGCCTCGATCGAGCTGGAGCTGCCCTGCGCCGCCATCATCAAGACCTCCCAGCCCAGCGGGATCAATCCGGGCTCAAAGCTGTTCGACGTGGCGGCGGGCCTCAAGGTGGGCAAGCGGATCGAGGTCGACGGGCAGCTCATGCCGACCAAGAAAGGCCCGCACCCGTTCATGGAGCTGTCGGTCTTCGACGAGGGACGCTTCGTCTCACCCGAGTTCGTGGTGGTTTTGGCCGACCTGCGCCCCTAGCTCTTAGGCGGTCGTCTGAGCCGCCTTAAAAGCCGTTTAACACGCCCCTGGAAATGCGCCCTTGCCATCACTCAAATGTGCTGCGAAACCAAGTGTCCCGCTCTGCGAAACCAAGTGGCGCGCTACACTGGAACTGCAGGATTTGGCCTTCACCCATCCCGGCGCCGTGGCCCCCCTGGCCGAACATGTCACCCTGACCCTGCCGGCCGGCGGCATCTTGGTGGTGATCGGTCCCAGCGGCACCGGCAAGACGGTGTTCGCCCGCCTGTTGCTGGCCCTGGCCGATCCGCTGCGCGGACGTATCCTGGTCGACGGGCTGGAATTGCGACAGATCAGCCACGAATGGTGGCGCCAGCAAGTGTGCTATGTGCCGCAGCAACCGGAATTCCTGGATGGCAGCATCGCCGACAATCTGCACCTGGGCCGTGACGGGGTTGACGACGCGGCGCTTTACGCCGCCATCGCCGAAACCGGCCTGAAGCCGTGGCTGGACACCACCCCCAACGGCCTGCAGACCATGATCGAACAAGGCGGGCGACGGCTTCCCCCCGGCCTGCGCCATCGTCTGGCCCTGGCCCGCGCCCTGGCCGGCGGCGGCAAGCTGTGTCTGTTCGACGATCCCAGCACCGGCCTGGATGCCGAGGCCCGTCAGGCGCTGTATGACACCCTGCGACGTCTTAGCGCCGAGGGCCGCACCATGGTCATCTGCAGCAACGACCCGGCCATCGCCCGGGGCGCCAGCCTGTTGCTGGATCTGGGCACCAAGCCGGTTCCCCGGCTGGCCGCCAAACCCCAGGATGCCGAGGCCGGTCATGATTGAACGCCTGCGCGATCTGGGCGGCCACCGCCTGTTCCTGTATGTCAGCCTGGGCCTGTTCCTGGCCTTGCTGGTGTGGTCGGCCCTGGGGCACATCGACGTGGTCGCCCATGCCAGCGGCGAGGTCGTGCCTTCCAGCCAGGTGAAAAGCGTCCAGCATCTGGAAGGCGGCATCGTCGCCGAGATCATGGTGCGCGAAGGCCAGAAGGTGGCGGCCGACCAGCCACTCTTGGCCCTGTCCTCGGTCAGCACCGACACCCAGGTGGACGAATTGGCGGTGCGCCTGACCGCGCTTCGCTTCGAGATCGCCCGCCTGCAAGCCGAAGCCGCCGATGCCGACAAACTGCAACTGCCCGCCGAGCTTTCGCGCGACCATGCCGAGCAAGCCCGCCAGACCCAGGATTTGTTCCGTTCGCGCCGGGAAAAGCTGCATGCCTCGGTGGTCAGCCAGCAACAGGCCTTGGGCCAGCGCGAACAAGCCGCCGCCGAAATCGCCGCCCGGCTGCGCAACACCCGCAATTCGCTGACTTTGGTGAACGAACAGGTACGCATCAGCGAAGACCTGATCCGCGACGAATTGTCCAACCGCTATACCCATTTGGCGCTGCTGCGCGAACAATCCAACCTGAAAAGCCGCATCGACGAGGACAGCGCCGCCGCGCGGCGTGCCGAACTGGCCATCGAGGAAGCCCGCTCGCGCCTGGACCAGATCCGTCACGCCTATGACCAGGAAGTGAAGGAACAACTGGCCACCGCCCAGCGTGACCATGACGAATTTCAGCAACGCGCCCGGCGGTTCTCGGACAGCCAAAGCCGGACCATCCTGCGCTCGCCGGTGCAAGGCATCGTCAAGACCCTGTACGTCGTCACCCAAGGCGGCGTCATCAAACCGGGACAAGTGGTGGTGGACATCGTCCCCGCCGGCGACCGGCTGATCGTCGAAGGCCGTCTGCCGGTCTACGAAGTCGGCCATGTGCGGGTCGGACAAAAGGTCCGCATCCGGCTGAATTCGGCCGAAGCGGCCCGTTTCGGCGCCATCGACGGCCAAGTGATCCACATTTCCCCCGACACCTTGGTCACCGACCAGGGCGCTGCTTATTATCAGGTCAGGATCGAAACCGCCGCCGACCGCTTCACCGGCGGGGGACAGGATTACCTGCTTTACCCCGGTGTCCAGGTGGATGCCAGCATCGTCACTGGTTCCCGTTCCGTGTTGGAATATCTGGCGGCACCTTTCCTGGGTTATACCGATCAGGCGCTGCAGGAACGCTGAGCGCAAAACCCCTGTAACTTTTGTGGCTGTCACGGCGAATCCGAAGCCAGTGCAAAAGTGACGAGGACGACATGGACGAGATTGGGCAAGACGGGCTGAACCGAGCGGCGGCGGAGATCAGCGAAAGCCGCCGCATCCTGGACAAAAGCGGGCTGAACCTGGTGGGCGAGGTGCTGCGCGGCTTCGGCGACTTCATCGAATTCGAACATTACCCGCCGGAAGATTCCTACGACCCGGAAAGCCACGCCCAATATTATTTCCACGCCCATCCGCCAGGAGAGCGCGAATGGTCCGATTACGGCCATTTCCACATCTTCCTGCGCCCCAAGGGCATGCCGGCGGGTGTCACCCCTGTCGCGGTCGCCGATTTGGCGGCCGAGGGGGACGGCAATGACCGCCTCAGCCACATCATCGCCATTTCCATGACCGGGGCGGGCCAACCGGAACGATTGTTCACCACCAACCGCTGGGTCACCGCCGAAACCTGGTATGGGGCCGACGACGTCATCGCCATGCTGGACCGGGTGCGGTTCGACACCGCGTGGCCGTCCTGGCCGCTGAACCGCTGGCTCAGTGCCTTTTTGGTGCTGTATCGCGATGAAATCGCCCAATTGCTGCGCCAACGCGACATGGCCGTGGCGCAATGGCAGCACAGCCATCCCGAAATCAATGTCTTCGAGGATCGCGGCCTGGAAATCACCTCGGCCCGCATGATCGATTTGGAAGAAAAACTGGCCGGGCTGAAAAAATAATGCGTCGCCGCCGTAACCTTTCCGGTAAGGGCGGCGAATTCCTCGATACAGCCATCGCTGCTGATACCAAACTTCGAGGAGGTTTCCCCATGTCTCATTCCCTGCGCACTTTGATGGCCGCCGCCGGTGTCGGCGGCTTGGTCGCCCTGGCCGGTGTTCCGGCGCAAGCCGCCAACCCCTGCGCCCCCAAGGCCGCCAATCCGTGTGCCGCCAAGCCGGCCAATCCCTGCGCGGCCAAGCCGGCGAACCCCTGTGCGGCCAAGCCCGCCAACCCTTGTGCCGCCAAGCCGGCCAATCCGTGCGCGGTGAAGAAATAAGTTCCGGCAACGGGCCGGCGTG
The DNA here is from genome assembly GCA_002435715.1 of Rhodospirillaceae bacterium UBA6219. Taxonomy (GTDB): domain Bacteria; phylum Pseudomonadota; class Alphaproteobacteria; order Rhodospirillales; family Magnetospirillaceae; genus Magnetospirillum. The sequence goes on along the minus strand of DISD01000055.1, from coordinate 3,407 downwards.
TCGCGCCGGCCCGGTCCTTTTCCTTTGCAAGGAAGTCCATCATGGCAACGCCCATCATCCGCCGGCTGGTCTGGGGCAGTGCTTTCGCCATCGCCTGCATGGGCGCCGCCTGGGCCGGCGCCGCTTCGGTGCCCGATGCCAAGCGCGTCACCGTGACCGGCGAAGTCATCGATTCGTGGTGTCAGACCACCGGCATCATGTATGCCCTGGGCACCGCCCACCACCAATGCGCCATCTGGTGTGCGGTGGGTGGCATTCCGGTGGGGCTGCGCACCGAGGACGGCACCCTTTACACCATTTTGCGGGTGGATCAGGACCAGCGCAACGTCGCCAATCCCCGTCTGCTGAAAATCCAGACCCATCAGGTCAGCGTCGCCGCCGATCTGATCGAACGCGACGGCAACCGTTATTTGCTGATCGACCAAGTGATGGACGATCACGGCATCGTCAACCGCACCCATGGCGATTACGGCATCCAGCCGTTTGGGGAGTAAGCCCGATGAAACGCCTGATCCTGAGCCTTTGTCTGGCCTTGCCGCTGCCGGTCATGGCCGCCGAATCCTGGGGCCTGCCGGATGAAAAGCCCGCCACCTTCGACGCCAAGGTGGTCGACATGGTGTGCCAGTTGACCGGCGACTGCCCGGCGCGATGCGGCGCCGGCAAACGCCAATTGGGACTGCTGACCAGCGCCGGCAAGCTGATCTTGGTCAGCAAGAACGCCGATCCCTTCGCCGGGGCCAGCACCGATCTGGCCCCTTATTGCGGCCAGAAAATCACCGCCGACGGGTTGTTCACCAGCAATCAGGGGGTGACGCTGTTCGCCCTGCAACGCCTGCGCCCCATGGGCGGTGAATGGCGCGACGCCACCGGCTTTTCCCAATCCTGGGCCAGGGACAACCATCAGAAAGCCGACGCTGCCAGCGAATGGTATCTGCATGACGCCAGGATCAAGGCGCTGATCGGCCAGCAAGGCAAGCTGGGACTGGGAGCGGGCGTCACCCAATAGGCGCTCCCTTGACTAATTCCCGGACTGCGCAAGTATGGATCAGCACCGATCTTGCCGCAGGGGAACAGCCATGGGTACCGATTCCACGTCCAAGCGCGAAATGGACGATTTCCTGGACGGCTTGCTGGCCAAGATGAGCCTGGCCGAGAAGCTGGGGCAGATCAATCTGGTCACCTCGAACGTCCCCGTCGGCGACAATATCCTGGCCGACATCCGCGACGGCAAGGTGGGCGGCATCCTGGGCGGCCTGGACAAGATTTCCTTTGGCGTCAACGGCCCCGACGGCCTGCGCCCGGCCCAGGAAGCCGCGCTTCAATCGCGGCTGGGCATTCCGCTGCTGTTGGCCTTCGACGTCATCCATGGCCATCAAAGCGTCTTTCCCATTCCGCTGGCGCTGTCTTGCGCCTGGGACATGGAACGGGTCCGCGCCACCGCCCGCTTCGCTGCCCGCGAGGCCAGCGCCAGTGGCCTGAATTGGGTGTTCTCGCCCATGGTCGACATCGGCCGCGATCCACGCTGGGGCCGCATCGCCGAAGGCTCGGGCGAAGACCCGTTCCTGGGCAGTGACATCGCACGCGCCATGATCGAAGGGCTGCAGGGCCAGGATTTGTCGGCGCCGGACAGCGTCATGGCCTGCGTCAAACATTTCGTCGGCTATGGCGCCCCAGAAGCCGGCCGCGACTACAACAACGCCGACATGAGCCCGACCCGGCTGCACGACGTCTATCTGCCCCCCTTCAAGGCGGCGGTGGATGCCGGAGCGGCGTCGGCGATGATGTCGTTCTCGGCGGTCAACGGCATGCCGTCCCACGCCGATTCCGAACTTCTGGGCGCCTTTTTGGGCGGCGTGCTGAAAGTGTCGGATTTCGACGGTATCCCCGAACTGATCGCCCACGGTCTGGGCGACGAAGCCGGACGGATCGACGAGGCCGACCCGTTGCAGACCCTGTCGGAACGCGCGCTGCGCGCCGGTGTGCAGATGGACATGATGGGCTGGGGCTTCATCCATCGGCTGGAAAAGGCCCTGGCCGAGGGCCGGGTCAGCCAAGCCCAGATCGATTCCGCCTGCCGTGCCGTGCTGGAAGCGAAATACAAGCTGGGCCTGTTCGCCGATCCCTTCGCCCGTTTCGATCCCGAACGGGCCAAACGTGACGTGCTGGCCCCCGAATATGCCGCCGCCGCCCGCGAAACCGCCGCCGAGTGCTGCGTGTTGCTGAAGAACCATGGCGGGTTGCTGCCGCTGTCGAAAACACTGGGCAGCGTCGCGGTGATCGGCCCGCTGGCCGACGACACCAGGAACATCACCGGTCCCTGGGCCTTCCAGGGCGACCCGGCCCACGCGGTCAGCGTTCTGGACGGCATTCGTGCCGCCTTGGGGAACGGCACCAAGGTGCGCCACGCCAAGGGCGCCAACATCACCGAAAACCGCCGCATGGTGGAATTGCTGAACTTCGCCGGCCCCAAGGTGGACATCGACCCGCGCCCGCCGGCCGAGATGATGGCCGAGGCCATCGCCATCGCCCAAGAATCCGAAGTGGTGATCGCCGTCTTGGGCGAAGCCGCCGAAATGTCGGGTGAAGCGGCGTCACGCCTGGATATCGGCATTCCCGACAACCAGCGCGACCTGCTGAAGGCGTTGGTGGGAACCGGCAAAAAGGTGGTGCTGGTGCTGATGCATGGCCGCCCGCTGACCCTGCCGTGGGAAAACGACCATGTTCCCGCCATCCTGGCCACTTGGTTCGGCGGCCATCAGGCCGGTCCGGCCATCGCCGACCTGCTGTTCGGCGACAAGGTGCCGTCGGGCAAGCTGACCACGTCGTGGCCGCACCATGTGGGCCAGGTACCCATTCCCTATGACCGTGCCACCACCGGCCGGCCGGGCAATCCCAAGGAGGATCCGGGCAAGTACACCACGCGGTGCTATCTGGATGGATCGTCCGAGCCGCTGTTCCCCTTTGGCTTCGGCCTGTCTTACACGCACTTCGTCTATGGCGCGCCCCAGGCCGACAAGGTGGAATTGGGGCCCGACGACATGCTGACCATCACCGTGTCGGTGAGCAATCATGGGAAATATGCCGGTCAGGAAATCGTTCAACTGTACCTGACCGACCCGGTGGCCAGCCGGGTCCGCCCATCCAAGCAATTGCGCGGCTATGCCAAGCTGGCCTTACAGCCCGGTGAAACCAAGACAGCGCGTTTCACCCTGAGCACGTCCGACCTTGAATTCCACGACGGCCAGTTGAACCGCATCTGGGAGCCGGGCCGCTTCGTCATCGGCGTGGGGCCCAATTCCCGCGACCTGCAAAATCTGGAAATCCGCTGGCACAAATAAAAAGGGGCGGAAAACTTTCCGCCCCTTTTGGGTTTTACAGCTTTTCAGCCAATTCCGGCACCGCCTTGA
>DISD01000088.1:37663-43004 GCA_002435715.1 Rhodospirillaceae bacterium UBA6219 | reverse complement strand
TTGACCGCGACGAGGACTTTCATGGTCTTCCCGATCCCTTGATCAGTCGCACGCTGCCCAAATTGAAATAGGCATGGCGTTGCGTATTTCAGTATTGCATTGCACCATAAGACGTGTGGGTATCCTTGTCAACGACACCCACTTGACATCGGTATTAGCGGTTTCCACCCGGAATCCACAAGACATCCGCAGTTCCCTTGGCATTCAGCCAACGGGCCATGACGAACAAATGATCGGACAATCGATTGGCATAAGCGATGGCCTGGGCGCTGACGTTTTCTTCCTGGGCCAGGGCGCAGATCAGACGTTCGGCGCGTCGGGTGACGGTGCGGGCCACGTGCAGATGAGCGCTGGCCGCCGAGCCGCCGGGCAGGATGAAGGAATTGAGCGGCGCCAGTTCGGCGTTCATGGCGTCGATTTCCGCCTCCAGGCGCTCGACTTGGGACGCGGTGACCCGCAGGGCGGCGCCCGGGGCTTCGTCGGCGGCCGGCGGCGTGCACAGATCGGCGCCCAAATCGAACAAATCGTTCTGGATGCGGGCCAGCAGGGCGTCGGACGGGGTGCCATGGGTGTGCAGACGGACCACGCCGATGACGGCGTTGGCTTCATCCACGGTGCCGTAAGCTTCGACCCGCAGGCTTTGCTTGGGCACGCGTGAACCGTCACCCAAAGATGTCGCCCCCTTGTCGCCGCTTTTGGTGTAGATGCGGGTCAGACGGACCATGGTTCACCTCGGTTGATGGCGTGGGCGAAAGTTATGCCATGGCACGCCATGCGATGCGAGCCTTCCCCTGGCCGGGAATCGCACTATAATCCGCCGGACTTTTCCTCGGGACGAATCCATGCGCCTTTCACCGACCCTTAGCGCCTATATCGGCCGCCAGTTCCTGCTGGCCTTCGTTTCGGTCTTGGCGGTGATCCTGGGCGTGGTGGTGCTGTTCGACGTCATCGAGCTGATCCGCCGGGCCGCCGGGCGTCCGGGCATCGGCGTCGACAGCCTGATGTTGATGGCGCTTTTGAAGCAGCCGCAGATGATGCACACCATTTTGCCGTTCGCCGTGCTGATCGGCGCCATGGTGGCGTTCTGGCGCCTGACCCGTTCCCACGAATTGGTGGTCGCTCGGTCGGCCGGCATTTCCGCCTGGCAGTTCCTGACCCCGGTTCTGGTCGTGGTGTTTGGTCTGGGGGTGGTCGAGCTGACGCTGTTCAATCCGTTGGCGGCGTCGCTTTATGCCCGTTATCAGAAGCTTGAAGACGAGGTGTTGTTGGGCCGGACCAGTGCGCTGGACGTGTCGGAAGTGGGGCTGTGGCTGCGCGAAGGCAATGCCGAACGCCAAGTGGTGCTGCATGCCGATCAGGTCAGCCAGCAAGAGCTGACATTGAAATTGCGCGGCGTGCATGTCTTCTTCATGGACGAGAACGAGCATTTCACCCATCGCGTCTCGGCGGCGTCGGGGCAGCTGGCCGATGGCTGGCTGGACCTGAACGATGTGTGGGAAATGGAAGCCGGCAAGTCGTCGGTGCACAAACCGAGCCTGCGCCTGCCCACCGAATTGACCCTGGATCGGGTGCACGACAATTTCGCTTCGCCCGAAGCCATGAGTTTCTGGCAATTGCCAGCCTTCATCAGCTTTTTCGAAAAGGCCGGCTTCACCGCCGTCAAGCATCGCATGTATTTCCAGTCGCTGTTGTCCTCGCCGCTGCTTTACTGCGCCATGGTGTTGGTGGCGGCGGTGTTTTCCCTGCGCCCCAATATGCGCGCCGGCGGCTTGATGTTGCGGGTGGGCGGCGGCGTCGCTGCCGGTTTCGGCTTTTACTTCTTCAATAAGCTGGTCTATGCCTTCGGCATTTCGGCCACCCTGCCCCAGGGCTTGGCGGCGTGGAGCCCGGCTTTGGTGGTCGGCCTGATCGGCGTGTCCGGTCTGTTGCATCTGGAAGACGGTTGATCCATGACCTGTTCGCGACGCTGGCCGGTGGCGGCTTTGGCGCTGGTGGCCTTGGTCACCCTTTGGCGGCTGGCCCTGTTGGCCTTCGACGCCCCCAATCTGTCCTTCGACGAAGCCCAATACTGGGCTTGGGCCCAAAGCTTTCAACTGGGCTATTACTCGAAGCCGCCGATGGTGGCGTGGGCCATCGCCGCCAGCACCGCGCTTTTCGGTGAAGGCGAAGGGGCGGTCAAGCTGCCCTCGACCCTGGCCCATCTGGCCACCGCCTTGTTCCTGTTCGCCTTGGGCCGCGCTTTGTTCGACCGCCGGGTCGGCGCCTGGGCGGCGGTGGGGTGGATCACCTTGCCGGCGGTGTCGCTGTCGTCGTTGATGATCACCACCGATCCCTTCCTGCTGGCGGCGTGGGCGGCGGCCTTGTTCTTCCTGGTCAGGGCCGAGAAGCAAGGCCCCGGTCTCCATCGCTGGTGGGTGGCCTTTGGTCTGGCTTTCGGTCTGGGGCTGTTGTCCAAATACGCCATGGCCTTCCTGTTGCTGGGGCTGGCGGTTTGGATGGTGCTGGAGCCCGCTGCACGACGGCTGTTGCGTGGCGGCGGGCTGTGGCTGGGCCTGGGGCTGGGCGCGCTGATCTATGCCCCCAACGGCATTTGGAACGCTTTGAACGGTTTCGTTTCCTATGCCCATACCCGCGACAACGCCAACCTGCATGGCGACATGTTCAATTTCGGCAAGCTGGCGGAATTCGTCGGCGGTCAGTTCGGTGTCGCCGGTCCGATCATGATGGCGGCCATCCTGTTCGGCTTGTGGGTGGGATTGCGGCGGGGTGCCGAGCCGCGTCTGAAGATGATGGCGTGTTTCACCGTGCCGGTTCTGGCGGTGATGACCCTTGAAGCCTTCTTGTCGCGCGCCAACGCCAATTGGACGGCGCCGGCCTTCGTCGCCGGTGTGGTGCTGGCCAGTGCGGTGCTGGGACAACGGGTGCCGCGTCTGTTGGTGGCCTCTTTGGCTTTGCACGTTCTGGCCATGGCAACGCTTTATAACCTGGACGCCGTCCGTCACGGTCTGGGACTGGCGGAAAACAGCCGGCTTGATCCCATGAAGCGCATTCGCGGCTGGGATGTGGTGGGCGAGCGTGTTTCGGTTCTGCTGGCCGAACATCCGGGGGCGCGTCTTTTGGCCGATGAACGCAAGGTCTTGGCCACCCTGACCTATTACGTCCATCCCCATCCCTTCGACGCGGTGAAGTGGAACCCGACGGGACAGATCCACGACCATTTCGACCAGACCACCGAATTGCTGGTGGGGGCGGGGGATTATCTTTATCTCACCGAGAATCCCAACGAGCCGAGTACGGTGCTGTCGCGTTTCCAGTCCTGGCAGCCCTTGGGACGGATCGACAATCATCTGAGCGGCAGCTACGGCCGGCCGATCAGCGTCTGGTGGGTTTCGGGTTTCAAAGGGTATCGGTAATGAGTCCGCTGCACGCCCTGTGGCGCAACATGGAACGCCATCCCTGGCGTTGGACGCTGGTCCTGTTGCTGCCGTTGATTTTCGTTCCCGCCATCGATCTGAGTATCTCGGCCCAGTTCTATGACCCGGTGCATCGGGTTTTCCCCGCCCGTTCGTCGCCCATGTACGAATGGGTGCGCAAGGTGATGCCCTATTTCATGTTCGCCGGGGCCGGCTATGTGGCGGTGCTGTGGGCGGCGGGCGAGCTGATGAAGCAGGTCTTCCTGGGCGTCACCCGCCGGGTCGCGGCCTATCTGTTGTTGTCCCTGGCCCTGGGGCCGGGGCTGATCGTCAACCTGCTGCTCAAGGAAAACTGGGGCCGCCCCCGTCCCAGCACCATCCGTGATTTCGGTGGCGACAATTACTTCGTGCCGCCTTTGGTGCTGTCCAATCAATGTGACGGCAATTGTTCGTTCTCGTCCGGCCATGGTGCCTTGGGGTTCTGGCCGGTGGCGGTGGCCCTGTTGGTGCCGCCGCCATGGCGTGGGGCAGCCTTGGCGGTGGCCCTGGCTTTCGGGGTGATGGTCGGCTTCGTCCGCATCGCCCAGGGGGGGCATTTCTTTTCCGACGTGGTGTTCTCGGCGGTGGTGGTGGTCGGGGTGAATCTTTGGCTGTATCGGCGGTTGATTGCGTCCGCCGAACAGAGTCATGGAAAAATAATCGACTGAATCGCCCCGAGTCCTCGCAAGGGCCTATGCGGCGAGGCATTTCTCAGGTAATGATATAGTTTCAGGCCGTACTCGGACCTCAATGAAGGGGGCGAGTGGGGCCACCCCGCGTTTTTGCGGGGGCGATTTTGTTCTAGGACGAGTAACGACACATGGCATGGAACCGAGATAATCATGGTGGCCGCTCCCGCGATCGCGGTCGGCGGGACGACTTTGGTGGTGGCGATATGGGCGGGTACGAGCCGCGTGCCCCGCGGATGGCTGGCCCCAGCAGCTTCGACCGTCAGGCGGTCACCCAAACCAACGTGACCGCCACCGTGAAGTGGTTCAATGCCTCGAAGGGCTTCGGCTTCGTTGCTCCGTCCGACGGCACCCCGGACGCTTTCCTGCACATCTCCGCCTTGGAGCGTGCTGGTCTGACCCAGGTCGCCGAAGGCACCACCCTGGTCGTCGACCTGGGCCAGGGCAACCGTGGCCCGCAGGTGGTCACCGTGCATGAAGTCGACGCTTCGACCGCCACCGCCGCTCCGCGCGCTCCGCGCTTCGAGCGCGGCCCGACCGAAACCGTCGAAGGCGTGGTCAAGTTCTTCTCGGCTGAAAAGGGCTTCGGCTTCGTTCAGACCGACGTGGGCGGCAAGGATGTGTTCGTGCACATCAAGGCCCTGGAACGCTCGGGCATCAAGGCTCTGGAAACCGGTCAGCGCGTGCGCTGCACCACCACCCAGGGTCAGAAGGGTCCGCAGGCCGACACCGTCGCCCTGATCTGATCCGGATCGCTTGAAAAGCCATCCACCGGCCATTGTATCGAATGGCTGGTGGGTGGCTTTTTGTCTTTTGGGGTTGGTTTCGTCGGCGTTGGCGCCAAGCCTTGCGCTAGACGCGTCATGCGTAAAATCATACGGATCACGGTCTCACTTTCATAAGCCCCTCGCCGGGCGCAATCCTTCGGATTGCTTGGCCGCGGCCTTGTATGTTTGCCGTATCCCGTGATTGATATCGGGACGGGCGGGAGACGGTGAGCTTGTCCGCGGCCTTGCTTGCACGCACGTCATTGAGATTGAGCCCCGTCTCCCCGCCATGCTCTGACCGGATGGTATCGTAGGCCTCCAATTGTGTGGTGAGCCTGGATCAACAAGGCTGGTTCAGACGGCATGGCCGCCCAGGCAGCGACAGGGGGGCGACATGCGGATCATTCTTGGGATTGACGTTTCCAAGGAAAAA
>DISD01000088.1:0-37612 GCA_002435715.1 Rhodospirillaceae bacterium UBA6219 | reverse complement strand
CACCGGCGGTTACGGCGACGACCTGGCGCTGTTTCTGTACGAGCAGGGGCACCGGGTCAGCATCGTCAATCCGGCCCGCATCAAGGCATTCGGTCAAAGCGAAGGAATCCGCACCAAGACGGACAAGGTCGATGCCGGTGTTATCGCGCGCTTCTGCCGTGCGCACCAGCCGGAGGCTTGGACGCCTCCGACGCCGCGCATGCGGGAATTGCGCGCCTTGGTCCGCCGCTGTGCGGCTCTCAAGGAAATGCGCGGCAAAGAGGTGCAGCGCCGAGCACATGGCAGTGCCTCCGCCCTGGTCCGCGCATCGATCGAGCAAAGCATCCGCCGCCTGGATGAGGAGATCGCGGCCATCAGCGCCGCCGTCTCGGCCATCAGCGCCGAGGACGATCATCTCAGCCGCAGCCTGACGCTCTTGCTCTCCATTCCCGGCATCGGAGAACAATCCGCCGCCATCCTGCTGGCCGAAGTCCCGGACTTCCGCGCCTTTGGCCACAATAAGAAAATCACAGCCTTCGCCGGGCTCAGCCCCCAAGAGCACACCTCGGGCCGCTCGGTACGCGGAAAAACCCGCATCAGCAAGGCAGGCAATCCAAGGCTTCGCGCAGCCATGTACATGTGTGCCCTCTCGGCGCGGCGTTCCAACCCCACTTTGAAGGCCTTCGGCGACCGCCTCAAGGAGGCGGGGAAGCCCCCAAAGGTCGTTCTGATCGCCGTCGCACGAAAGCTCTTGGTCATTGCCTACGGCGTCATGAAGACCCAGCGGGCCTTCATCCCAGCTTGACCGCGAACACGGTATCTCAATGGCCGCTGGACGCTGACTGCGTTCGATTTAACGCAGTCAGCTTTAAAGGCCGTCATGTCCGCCTGGGCGGGCATGACGGAGCAGACGGGAAGCTTAGCGCTTGACGCCGCAGGCCTTGTCGATGGCGGTCAGGGCGTCGGAAAAGCCCGACAGCGGCACCACGTCGGTCACGCTGCCGCCTTTGTTGGGAACGGCGCGCACGGTGACATCGCGGCCCTTGATCATGGCGGCGATGATGGCGGGGTCAGCCTTGGCGTCCTTGGCCCAAGCCGATTTGCCCGAGGTCATGAAGCTGTGCTTCATGCCGCCGATCTGGATTTCCGCTTCCGAATCCTTCTTGAAGCCATAGCCGGCGGTCAGGCTGACCTCGCCTTCGCTTTTGGCGCGGTGGGTGACGGCGATGACGGTGCCGACCCGGCCTTTCTCGCCCCCTTGGATGCGGTCCGCCTGGGCCGCCATGTAGCACACTTTGCCGCCGTTCTCGGGATAGACATAGGCTTCCCAGGCCCCGGTGCGGCCCAGACGCTTGGGGGCGTCGGCAGCGAACGCTGGCAGGGCGGCGGCGATCAGGGCGAGGGTGGCAAGGGAACGACCAAACATGTCGGGCAACCTTATCAGTTTCGCAAGTGCGAAACGGTTTAAGCCCAGCCCCAGGGTCGCTGTCAACCTTCGATGGGGCGGCCGCGCGGGGGGAAAGTGGTCTTGCCGTCCATTTGGCGATGATATTCCAGCGACCAGCGCACATTGGGATAGGCCAAGTCGTCCCACGGAATGTCGTCCCACGGCACCAACATCACTTCCAGGCTTTCCGGACCGGCAGCGAAGTCGGGGCTGAGCATGCGGGCCCGATAGATCATGTGGACCTGACTGATTTCGGGGATGGAATAGATGGCCAGCAGCGCGTCGATCTCGGCCTTGGCGTGGGCTTCTTCCCACACTTCCCGCAACGCGCCCTGTTCGGTGGTTTCGTGCAGTTCCATATAGCCCACCGGCATGGTCCAGAACCCCACCCGCGGTTCGATGGCGCGGCGGCACAGCAGATATTTGTCTTCCCAGGTGCAAACCGCGCCGACGATGACTTTGGGGTTTTCATAAACCACGAAGCCGCAATCGCCGCAAACCAGTCGTTCGCGGTCGTCGCCTTCCGGGATCATGCGTAAATTTGGGCCTTGCAGTCGCATGGCAGGCAGTCTGAACAAGCCGGCCCCATCAGGCAAGGCCAGAGTGCTGAAATCTCGTGTGCTGAAATCTCGTGTGCTGAATTAAACCAGGATATCCAGATAAGTGCCGCGCCGCGCCCTGCGGTCCAATTGGTCCAGGGGGAAATCGGGGGGCAGGATACGGTTGCCGGGTTTGCCGCCGATGGCCCCACGCGCGCTGGAATCGCTGGTCGTGCCGGCCATGGGGACCTCACGGCTGCCAGCACCCATCCCCAGGGCTTGCTTGATGGAATCCAGTCCGGATCCCGAAGGTGGAATGCGAAGATCGTCGGCCATGTCATCTTCCCGCGCGAGGACACGATTATAGCACGCCCACCCCTTACCATTCCATGAATGCCGAACCATTGACGACGGGCGACCGCATCCCCACTATATGCGAACAAACTAATAAATTGGGAGGATTGAGGAATGCCGGATTTGATGGTCAACGGCCGCGCGGTCGAGGTGAGCGAAGCCGGATGGCTGGAAGATTGCCGGGCGTGGGACGAGGACATCGCCCGCGCCATCGCCGAGGCGGAGGGTGTCTCGCTGACCGACGAGCATTGGGATGTGATCCGCGAGGCGCGGGCCTATTTCGACGAATATGGCATTGTGGCGGAACAGCGGGTGTTCATGAAGCTGATGAAGGAAAAATACGGGGCAGATCGCTCGTCTCAACAATATCTTTACCAATTGTTTCCTCATGGACCGTTGAAACAGGGCAATAAAATCGCCGGATTACCGCGTCCAAAAGGCTGTTCCTAAGCACTTGTGCTTGAAGAAGACTGGCGGTTGGGGCTAAATGGCGGTTATGGACAGCCAGATCAATAGCCCCGCCACGGGCCTGGGTCAGCCCCGAGACCTCGCCACCCATTTCATGGAATGTGGGGCGCTGAACACCAATTTGACCTTGGCCCCCGGCGCCCGCATGGTCATCACCGACGATTTCCTGGGCGGTCAGGTCGCCGATCTGGCCGCCATTTCCATGGCCGCCATCGTTGCCCGCGACGGCATGGTGGCCAAGGCGGCGATTTTGCCCCTGGGTCTGGCCGCCAGCAAATTGAAGGCGTCGGAACGGGCCAAATACGAACGTCTGTTCGCCCTGATCGAAGAAACCGCCTTTGATTCGGGGGTCCGCGAATCGGCGGAAACCCTGATCCACGCCCGTTTCCGCGAAAACCAGATCAAGGAACTGGCGGCCGAGTTGGGCGGTACCGTCGGGCCGGCCCGGCAGCGCTACAAGGCCTTCTTGGATGTGGTCAAGCTGTTGACCGAAAAGAAGATTTCCGAAGCCCTGTTCCTGGACGAGTTCATGGATTTCACCCGCACGGTGGCGGGGAAGCTGGATTTCGGTATCTATTCCATGTGCGTGGACCGGATGTTCGTGTCCGAACGCATCCCGGTGAGGGTCAAGGCGTCGCTGCTGCGCGAGATCTGTAATTACCCGCCGTTGATTCGCAAGGAATTGGTGACCAATCTTTTGGCCTCGCCCAAGGTTGACCCGGAACTGATTCGCTATGCTCGCCAGGAAGTGGCCAATGTTTTGAGCCGCGAGCAGTTGACGGAAATCTTCCTGTTCACCACCTTGAAGCTTGCCTGGGCGGCGCAAAAGGACCGCCCGCGTTCCGCCTGAAACAAGCCCAAGGATTTTTCATGCAAGCCGTGGTTTGTCCCGCCTTCGGCGCCGCGTTGGAATGGCGCGACGTCGAACCCGTCCCCTTGTCCACGGGTCAAGTGCGCATCCAGGTTGCCGCCGCCGGGGTGAACTTCGCCGATTCCCTGGCCATTGCCGGCAAGTACCAGGAAAAGATGGAGCCGCCCTTCACCCCCGGTTTGGAACTGGCCGGAACGGTGGTCGAGGTGGCCCTGGGCGTGCCGGAGGTGCGGGTGGGTGATCGGGTGATGGCCAATGTCAGCGGCGGCGGCTTCGCCACCCATTGCGTCGCCGATTGGACCGACGTGCACAAATTGCCCGAAGCCTTGGATTTCGTCGCCGCCGCCGGCTTTCCGGTGGCCTATGGCACGTCGCATCTGGGGTTGTTGAAAGCCGGATTGAAGCCGGGCGAAACCTTGGTGGTACACGGCGCCGCCGGTGGGGTCGGGCTGACGGCGGTGGAAATCGGCGTGGCCATGGGGGCGCGGGTGATCGCCACGGCCGGAGGTCCCGAAAAGGTCCAGATCGCTTTGGATCACGGCGCCCATCACGGCATCGACTACAAAAGCCAAGACATCCGCGAGACGGTCAAGGCACTGACCGACGGGCGCGGCGCCGACGTGATCTATGATCCGGTGGGGGGCGACGTGTTCGACGCCTCCTTACGCTGTGTCGCCCCCGATGGCCGCATCCTGGTCATCGGTTTCGCTTCGGGCACGGTGCCGCAAATTCCCGCCAACCATCTGTTGGTCAAGAACGTCACGGTGATCGGTTATTGGTGGGGGGCGTATCGCAAGATCAACCCCATGCTGGTGCGCGACAGCATGGCGGCCGCCTTGGACCTGTGGGCCCAGGGCAATCTGCATCCCCATGTCAGCCAGGTGCTGAAGCTGTCGCAAGCGGCAGAGGCCATCGGGCTGTTGAAGTCTCGCGCCAGCACCGGCAAGGTGGTGCTGGTTCCTTAACCACCCACCAACTTGTCGGGATCGAGACGGATGTCGCGCCGGACTTGTCCGGCCGCGCCCAAGGCCGGAGCCTTCTTGCCGTCCACCAGCACGTCCAGGGCCCCGGCATTGCCGACCATCAAGGTCAGGCCGGGACGGTTGGGAACGGCATAGCTGTCGCCTTTGCGCAGCAGCTTGCTCATCACCAACTGACCGTCCATTTCACGCACCTGGATCCAGCAATCGTCACCCGCGGCAGTCAGTTGGACGCGGGTATCGGTGTTCTCGCTGACCGCCGGTTTGGCGGGTTCGACCTTGGCCGGTTCGGTTTTCGCCGGCTCCACCTTGGCCGGCTCCACCTTGGTCGCTTCCGGCTTCACCGGTTCCACCTTGGCGGGCTCGACCTTGAGCGGTTCGCTCTTGGGGGTCTTGGCCTCGTCGTCCTCGGCCGGGGGGACCACTTCGGTTTCCTTGGCGGCAGCCGTCGGGGCGGCTTCGGGGGGATTGGGGTCTTGCGGCTTGGTCTGTTCGTCTTCGGCCGGCTTGGCGGCTTCGGTGGCGGCGGGCGGCTGGCTCTCTCCGGTGACGCTGGCCGGGCGGTTCAGCACCGAACTCAGGCGTTCGGGAAGGGCCGGCACCATCTCGGCCACCGACGAATCGCGCGACGACAGCAGATACCAGCCGCCATAGGCCAGACCGGCCAACAGCAGGCCGACGAACAGCACGGCGCCGCCGGGAATGCGGCCTTCCGACACCGGCGAGGGGAAAACCAGCTCGGAACGGGAATTCAGGTCGTCCGAGGCTTCGGCACGGAAGCGGCGGACCATTTCCTCGCCATCCAAGGCCAGGAAATCGGCATAGGTGCGCAGGAAGCCGATGGCATAGGCGCCGCCGGGCAGGTCGCGGTGACGGCCTTCTTCCAGCGCCAACAGATAAGGCTGGCGGATACGCAGCAAGGTGGCGACTTCACTGAGCGACTTGCCGGTCTTGCCGCGGGCATTGCGCAAGGTGGTGCCGACGCCCTGGGGCGAAGGCGGGGGCGCGGCCACGGGCTCGTCAGGGGTGATGTCGGACACGGGCGTCGTTCCTGTTGCCTGGATGAAGCGCCTGGGCGGCGCAAGGGAAGGTTGCCGTCAACGGGTGTTCCCGTCCGCAAAACCCTGCGGACGGGATTGTTTTACAAAGACTTGACCGCTCAGGCAACCTTTGAAGGGATTAACAGCCTTGCCAGACCGGGTTGCGCTTGCCCAAAAAGGCGTCGATGCCTTCGGCGGCGTCGCGGGCCAGCATGTTCTCGGTCATCACTTGCGCGGCATAGTCATAGGCGTCGTCCAAGCCCATTTCCAACTGGGCGTAGAAAGCCTCTTTGCCCACTTTCAGCGTATGCGACGATTTCGACGCGATCAGATTGGCGAAATGGGCGACGTCGCGATCCAAATCATGAGCGGGAACGGCGCGGTTGACCAGGCCCCAGGCGCAGGCGGTGGCGGCGTCGACGGCATGGCCGGTCAGCAGCATTTCCATCGCCTGCTTGCGGCCCACATTGCGTGACAGCGCCACCATGGGGGTGGAACAGAACAGACCGATATTGACCCCCGGCGTGGCGAATTTGGCGTCGTCGGCGGCCACCGCCAAATCGCACGAGGCGACGATCTGGCAGCCGGCGGCGGTGGCCATGGCGTGGACGCGGGCGATCACCGGCCGAGGAAAGCGGACAATGGCCTTCATCATGCGCGAGCATTGGGAAAACACCGCCGCGATCTGGTCACGGCTTTCCAACGAGCGCATTTCCTTCAGATCGTGGCCGGCGCAAAAGGCCGGGCCGTTGGCGGCCAGAACCAGTGCCTTCACCGTGGGATCGGCGGCCAATTGGGCCAAGGCCGCTTCGATTTCCGTCATCATGGCGATGGACAGGGCATTGCGGGCCTGGGGGCGGTTCAGGGTCAGGGTCGCAACGCCGTCGGAGATGGTGGTCAGCACGATAGGTTCGGTGGACATCTGGGCTCCCTTGTCATGGGCTTATGGTTCAGGGCACAGTGTGCCCAGGAAACGATCAATCGTTCAATAACCCAGAGGACGTCATGGCCGCCATTTCGGTTGAAGAGTTCAATGTCGAGTTTTTGCCCAAGGTTCCCATGGCGTTCAACATCGGTATCCGCGCCACCCAATTGGTGAAGAACGAAGCCCGTCTGCTGATGCCGTTTTCCGACGCCCTGGCCCGTCCGGTGGACACGGTCAGCGGTCCGGCCTTGATGACTTTGGCCGACGTCGCCGCTTGGGCGGTGGTGTTGACGGTGATCGGGCGTCAGGAAATGGCGGTGACGACCAGCCTGACCATGAACTTCCTGCGCATGCCGGGATCGGCCGATATCGTCGCCGAGGCCAAGATCCTGAAGATGGGGCGTCGTTTGGCCGTGTCGGCCATCGAATTGATCCGGGCCGACACCGACGATCTGGTGGCCCACGCCACCGCCACTTACGCCATTCCGTAGAGTATTTTCACGCGAAGCGTGGATATGCGACGAGCCCGAGCGGCGATTGAGCGGCCCGGCACGGGCTATTCTTTAACGTTTCGGCGCTATTCCAGGGCTTGTGTCACCACCTGCAGCTTGCCGGGTTCGTCGGCGACCAGATTCAGCACCACGGTGCCGCTTTCATTGCGGACCATCAATTCGCAGAACCAGACGCCAGTGTCGACTTCGCGCGGGGGTGAAATTTCGATCCGGGACACGTTTTCCACGTCCATGGACAGGGAATGGTTGTCGCGAAAAGAAATGGCGGCGACGGTTTGCATGACGGTCTCCCGTTGATTCGACCCCGCTACAGGCTGGCGGAAACCGCGCCTGTCGTCAATGTGTGCGCATTGCCGGAAACTTGCGGCTTATCCCTAAAGGATCACCTGATGATCCAGGGCAAACGCCCGCAAGCGGTCCCGCAACGACCGGTCGGGCAGTTTCAGCATGTGTTCCAGATAGGCACGGACCGGGGCGACCGACAACGACCGGATCATGGTCTTGACCGGGCCGATGCTGGGGGCCGACACCGACAGCACGCGGACACCGCAGGCCAACAACGCCATGGCCTCTAACGGCCTTCCCGCCATCTCACCACAGACCGAAAGGGTGACGCCGGCGGCGTCGCACTTGGCCGCCACATAGCGCATGAAGGTCAACAGGCCGGGCGACAGCGGGTCATAGCGGTCGGCGATGCGCGGGTTGCCGCGATCCACCGCATACAGGAACTGGGTCAGGTCGTTGGACCCGATGGAGACGAAATCCACCAGCGGCAGCAGCGAATCCATCTGGAAGGCAAGGGCGGGCACTTCCAGCATGGTGCCGACCCGCAACTTGCTGGGCAGGGGGTGGCCCCGTTCCGCCTCTTGGGCGATTTCCATGTCCAGCAATTGCCGGGCTTGGACCAGTTCGGCGACCTCGGCGATCATCGGGAACATGATGGACAATTCACGGCCCTGGGCGGCACGTAACAGGGCGCGCAACTGATGGCGCATCACCGCCGGACGGTCCAAGGTGATGCGGATCGAACGCCACCCCAAAGCCGGGTTGTCCTCGTCATAGGGGTTCCAATAGGGCAGCACCTTGTCGCCACCCACGTCGAGCGTGCGGAACACCACCTGCTTGCCGGACGCCTGGTCGATGATCTTCTTGTAAAGATTGGTCTGCGCGGTGACGTCGGGCAGGGCGTTGCGGGCCATGAACGGCAGTTCGGTGCGGTAAAGGCCGATGCCGTCGGCGCCGCTGTCGGCCAAATGCTGCATGTCCAGCAACAGACCGGCATTCATCATCAGCCGCACGGCGATGCCGTCCCGGGTGATGGCCGGCAAATCCTTCAGCTTGGCGTAATGGGCGGCGCGGCGGTGGCGTTGGATCAACGCATCGGAAAAGATGTCGCGGATGTCGTCGCTGGGGCGCAGGAAGACCTGGCCGTTGTCGCCGTCGATGACCACCGGGTCCATGGCCTCGACCTTGTCGAGCGCCTCTTTGCAGCGGCCGACCACCGGAATGTCCAGCGCGCGGGCGACGATGGCCACGTGCATGGTCGGGCTGCCTTCTTCCATGACCAGGCCGCGCAGGCGCTTGGGGTCGTAGTCGAACAGCTCCATCGGTCCCATGGAGCGGGCGAACAAGATGGCGTCACTGGGCAATTCCCCTGCCGCCGCCGAGCCGCTTTCGCCCGACAGATGCTGCAGCAAACGGTTGGCCAGATCCTCGAAATCGTGCAGGCGTTCACGCAAATAGGGGTCGGTGATCTGGCTCATGCGGGCGCGCATGTCCTCGTGCACCTTCTGCACCGCGGCCTCGGCGGTCAGGCCGGTGTTGATGGCCTCGCCGATCTTGCCCAGCCAGCCCTTGTCCTCGGTGAACATGCGATAGGTTTCAAGCACGTCGCGGTGCTCGCCGTCGCGCATTTCCGGGCGCGAGAACAAATCGTCCAACGCCTTCTTGATGTCGGACAGCGCCGTCTTCAGGCGTTCCTGCTCGATCTCGGGGTCCTCGGACACCAGGCGGCGGATGACGATGCGCGGATTGTGCAAGATGGCGGTGCCGATGCCGACGCCGCCATTCAGGCGGATGCCTTCCAGACGCAGCGGCAACAACGCGTTGCCGTCCACCGGGGTCAGTTCCTCGCGGCTGACCAACTCGCCCGAGGCCACCAGTTCCGCCAGCACCATGGCGACGGTTTCCATGGTCTCGATTTCTTCGTCGGTGTAATGGCGCATGGTGCGGTTTTGGACCACCAGCACGCCGACGACGCGACCGCCGCGGATGATGGGCACGCCCATCAGCGAATGGAAAATCTCTTCGCCGGTTTCCGGGCGATAGGCGAAATTGGGATGGCTTTGGGCGTCGGCCAGGGCCAGCGGCCGGGCATGGGCGGCGATGTCGCCGACCAGACCTTCGCCCACCCGCAGGCGGGTGTTGTGGATGGCGCCCTTTTTCAGGCCCTCGGTGGCGAACAGTTCCAACACTTCGCCGGCGCGCATGACATAGCACGAGCACACTTCGGCCACCATGTCGGCGGCGATCAGGCCGACGACGCGGCTCAGGCGTTCCTCGGCGGTGCCGCCGCCGGCCATGACGTCGCGCAGACGCGCCAGCAGGCGGCGCGAAACCGAAGGCGCCGCCGGGCTCATCACGACAATCCCTGACGCAGGGCCAGGGCGTGGCCCGCCTGGTCCAGCAATTCGGCGAAAATCTCGCTGCAAGGCTGCACCTTGGTGACCATGCCGACGCTTTGTCCGGCCATCACCGAGCCCAGTTCGACGTCGCCGTCGATGACGGCACGGCGCAGCGCGCCGGCCCAGTAATGCTCGATCTCCAACTGGGCGTCCTTTTGCTCCAGCTCGCCCGACCGATAGCGGCTGATGACTTCGTGCTGGAACTCGACGAAACGTTTGGTGCCTTCGTTGGAAAGCGCGCGGACCGGGATCACCGGAAAGGCCGGGTCGACCTGGGCGGTGGGTACCGCGTCGCGGGCGGCGGCCTTGATGAAGGCTTGCTTGAAATTGGGATGCGCCACGCATTCCTCGGCGCAGACGAAACGGGTGCCCAATTGCACCCCGGCGGCGCCCATTTCCAGATAGCCGACAATGGCTTCGCCGCGACCGATGCCGCCGGCGACGAAGACCGGCAATTGCTCGGCCATCACCGGCAGGATTTCCTGGGCCAGCACGCTGGTGGAGACCGGGCCGATATGGCCGCCGGCTTCGGCGCCTTCGATCACCAGGGCATCGACGCCCGAGCGCACCAGCTTTTTCGCCAACACCAAAGCGGGGGCGAAGCACACCACCTTGGCGCCGGTATCCTTGGCCCGCTTGATGGCTGCGGCGCTGGGCAAACCACCGGCCAGCACGATATGGCTGACATGGTTGGCGCCGCAGACGTCGATCAGATCGTCCAATTGCGGGTGCATGGTGATCAGGTTGACACCGAACGGCCTGGAGGTCAGCGCCTGGGTGGCGGTGATTTCCTGGGTCAGCCGGGCAGGCTCCATCGACCCGCAGGCGATGACGCCAAAGCCGCCGGCATTCGAGATGGCCGCCACCAGGTGACGTTCCGAGACCCAGGACATGGCTCCGCCCATGATGGCGTAATCCGTGCCCAGGAACTCGCGTCCCCGTTGCCACAGCCGGTCCAGCCGCCCCAGGCTAGCCATTGCCGTCATCCGATCACCCGGTCGTGGTTACGCCGCGTCCAAGCCGTAAGCGGTGTGCAGGGCACGCAGCGCCAGCTCGGTGTACTTTTCCTCGATCAGCACGCTGATCTTGATTTCCGAGGTCGAGATGACCTGGATGTTGATGCCTTCGGCCGCCAGGGTCTGGAACATCTTCTGGGCGATGCCGGCATGGCTGCGCATGCCGACGCCGATGACCGACACCTTGACCACATTGGAATCGGCGATCAAGCCCTGATAGGCCAAGTTCACCTTGTTGTCCTCGATCACCTTCTTGGCGCGGTCCAGGTCGGCCTTGCCGACGGTGAAGGTCAGATCGGTGGACTTGCCGTCTTCCGACACGTTCTGGACGATCATGTCGACGTTGACCGCGGCATCGGCCAGCGGGCCGAAGATGGCGGCGGCGACGCCGGGGCGGTCGGCCACCTTCACCAGGGTGATCTTGGCTTCGTCGCGGCTATAGGCGATACCGCTCAACAATTCCTTTTCCACGATCTCATCCTCATCGCAAACCAGAGTTCCGGGCTTGTCCTCGAAGCTGGACAGAACCTGCACGCGCACATGGTGCTTCATGGCCATCTCGACCGAGCGGGTCTGCAGCACCTTGGCGCCGACGGACGCCAGTTCCAGCATTTCCTCGTAAGTGATCTTATCGAGCTTCTTCGCCTTGGTCACGATCCGCGGATCGGTGGTGTAGACCCCGTCCACGTCGGTGTAGATGTCGCAACGATCGGCGGAGAGCGCGGCGGCCAAAGCAACGGCCGACGTGTCCGAGCCGCCACGGCCCAAAGTGGCGATGCGGTTGCCCGGGGCGATGCCCTGGAAGCCGGCGACCACGGCCACTTCGCCGCGTTCCATGCCGGCCACCATCTCGGAGGTGTCGATATTGTCGATGCGGGCCTTGCCATGCACGTCGTCGGTGCGGATGGGCACCTGCCAGCCGGTCCACGACCGGGCCGCGATCCCCAGTTCCTGCAATCCGATGGCCAAAAGACCGGTGGTCACCTGTTCGCCGGTGGCGACCACGGCGTCGTATTCGCGCTGGTCATGCAGCGGCGCCATCTGCTTGCACCAATCCACCAATTGGTTGGTGGCGCCCGACATGGCCGAAACCACGACGGCGACCTGGTTGCCGGCTTCGACCTCGCGCTTGACACGTCGCGCCACGTTCTTGATACGGTCGATGTCGCCGACGGAGGTTCCGCCGAATTTCATCACGATACGAGCCATGAAAACTTCCTTCAGCACCGGGGCCGTCTGGGCCGCCGGTTCAAATTTCTTCGTCTGCCCGGTTGCCGCCCGAAGGGCGCCCCTTCATACTCTGTCCCCCATCGGGACGCAAGCCCGGTCCCCAGCCCAAACATGCCTTTTTCCAGGAGCATCCCATGACCTCTGCCGCCACCGAATTCCGCCAGGGAACCGCCTCGGCGGAAGAGGTCGCCCGCTTCACCGCCATGGCCGAAGAATGGTGGGATCCGGCCGGCAAGTTCCGTCCGCTTCATCGCTTCAATCCGGTGCGCCTGGGCTTCATCCGCCGCGAAATGGCGGCCCATTTCGGCCGCGATGCGCAGGCGGCGCGTCCCTTCGAAGGACTGACCCTGCTGGATGTGGGCTGCGGCGGCGGATTGCTGTCGGAACCCTTGGCCCGCATGGGCTTTGCCGTCACCGGCATTGACGCCGGTGAAAAGAATGTCGCCATGGCCCGCATCCATGCGGAAAAGTCGGGGGTTGCGGTGGATTACCGGGTGGGCGGTCCGGAGGACGTCACCGCCGAAAGCTTCGACGTGGTGATGTCCATGGAAGTGATCGAACACGTGCCTGATCCCGCACGCTTCATGGCCCTGGCGGGGGGCGCGCTGAAGCCCGGCGGCGTTTTCCTGGGCGCCACGCTGAACCGCACCGCCAAGTCCTATCTGATGGCGGTGATCGGTGCCGAATATGTGCTGCGCTGGCTGCCGCGCGGCACCCATGACTGGAAGAAGTTCGTTCGCCCGTCGGAATTCGCCGCCTATCTGCGCCAGGCCGGGGTCGAAACCAAGGCGTTCCGCGGCATGGAATTCAAGCCGCTGTCCGACGAATGGGTGGAAACCATGAATTTGGACGTCAATTACATGCTGATGGGGATCAAGTCCTGACCGGACAACCTTAAGGCTGTGATGCCCCTGTGCCAAAGTGGTGTATTATTGATTTGGCATGAATCTCGGGGGTGCCATGCAGGAACCACTCGCGGAAAGGCTGAGACGGGCCCAAGCCCGTTTGCGCCGTCACTTGGTCCTGGCCCTGATGGGCTGGTCGGTCCTGGTGGGGGGCTCGTTGACCTGGAACATCCAGAACGAGATGCACCAGACCGAGCAACTGGCGACCCGCGAAGCGCGCATCCATTTCAATAAGGACATCGCCTTTCGGCGTTGGGCGACCCAGCATGGCGGCGTCTACGTTCCCGTCGACGAACGCACGCCGCCTTCGCCGTGGATGGCGCATATTCCCGACCGCGACGTGGTCACCGACAGCGGTCAGCAACTGACCCTGATGAATCCCGCCTACATGCTGCGCCAGATGATGGAGGAATACGCCGCCGAATATTCGGTGCGCGGCCGCATCACCAGCCTGAAGCCGCTGAACCCCGACAATGCCGCCGATGCGTGGGAAACATCGGTGCTGCAGCGTTTCGCCACCAGCGACGTGCGCGAAATCAGCGAAGTGGTCGATGGTCCCGATGGACCGCAATTACGGCTGATGCGGGCCATGATCACCGAAACCGGCTGTCTGAAATGTCACGCCGGTCAGGGCTATGAGGTGGGCGACATCCGGGGCGGTATCGGCGTGTCGGTGCCGCTGGAAGGGTTCCGGTCACTGCAATCCTCGGCCTTGCGTCTGCAGACCGTCAGCCACGGAATCATCTGGATGGTGGGGATCGTCGGCATCGGCATCGTCGGCAGCCGCAACCGCAAGCGCATGGAAGACGAGCTGGATGACGAACGGTTGGTGGTGGAACTCAGCCATCGCAACCAGACCATTCTGAATTCGGTGGGCGAAGGCATCGTCGGCATCGACGACAAATGCGCGGTGGTGTTCGCGTCGCCTTCGGTCACCCGCATCCTGGGCTGGTCCGAGGCGGAACTGATGGGCAAGAAGTTCCACGACCTGATCGAGCCCGGTTCGCGGGTCGAAGGTGTGCCGTGCCCCGGGGTCAATTCGTGTTGCCCGACCTTGATGAGCGCCCAGGGCCGGCAAAGCGTCGGCGAGCTGCTGCGTCGTAAGGGCGCCGCCCCCTTGCCGGTGGAAGTGCAATCCTCGCCGGTGATGGAGGGGGGGCGGGTGACGGGCGCCGTGCTGGTCTTCCACGATATTTCCGAACGCCAGGAAAACGAGGCCCGGCGCCATGAATTGCTGGAACGTCTGGAGCGGTCCAACCACGATTTGCAGGATTTCGCCTATGTGGTGTCCCACGATTTGCAGGAACCCTTGCGCATGGTGTCGTCCTATCTGGGATTGGTGACGCGACGCTATGACGACCGCCTGGACGACGATGGCCGCGAGTTCATCGCCTTCGCCGTGGACGGCGCCAAACGCATGTCGCGGATGATTTCCGATCTGGTGGAGTTTTCGCGCGTTGAAACCCGCGGGCATGAATTCGCCCCGGTCGATATGTCACAGGTGGTCGATGACGGTCTGGCCAATCTGGCGCTGTCCATCGACGAGACCAAGGCCGAGATCACCATCCAGCCCAACCTGCCCGACGCCAGCGGCGACCGCGAGCAATTGGTGCGGGTGGTGCAGAACCTGGTGGGCAACGCCTTGAAGTTCCGCAACCCCGCGTGCCCGCCGCAAATCCGCATCGGTGGCCGGGTGCGTGCCGATGGGCGGCGCGAATATTGGGTCACCGACAACGGTATCGGCATCGCCCCTGAATATCACCAACGTATCTTCATGATCTTCCAACGCGTCGGCGCCACCAAGGTGGACGGCACCGGCATCGGCCTGTCGGTGGTCAAACGCATCATCGAACGCCATGGCGGCGAAATCCACGTGGTTTCCGAATTGGGTCAGGGCGCGACCTTCAGCTTCGATCTGCCAGGGTAGGGGGGCTTACTTGCCCCCCGGCACACCCATGGACGTGGAATGTTCGAAGTGCAGCGCCTCGCCCGGATGGGCGGCTTCATAGGCGGAGTGTGCGGCCCTGGCCGCTTCGGCGAAGCCCGACAGGATCAGTTTCAGCTTGCCCGGATAGGTGCAGATGTCGCCGGCGGCGAAGATGCCGGGCACGCTGGTCTGCATATTGGCCGGATCGACGGCGATGACGTTCCTGTCCATGGCCAGACCCCAAAGGGCTATGGGGCCCAATTCGGTGGCCAGACCGAAGAAGGGCAGCATGACGTCTGCATCCAGGCGCCGCGTCTGGCCGTCCAGGGTGGCGACGATGACGGCGTTCAGTTTGCCGTCGGCGCCGTCCAGGCTGTGCAGTTGATAGGGTACCACCAGCTCGATCTTGCCTTCATCGGACAGCGCCTTCAGCTTGGCTTCCGATTCGGGGGCGGCGCGGAATTTGGGGCGACGGTGCACCACCTGGACGCTGGCCGCCAGTTCCGACAGCGAAATGGCCCAATCGACGGCGGAATCGCCGCCACCGGCGATCACCACCCGTTTGCCCCGGAAGGCTTCACGCTTGGTGACGAAGTAATTGATACCCGCACCCTGGCCCTTGCCCTCGTAAGCCTCCAGACCGTCCAGCGGCGGACGGTTGGGGCCGAACGCGCCGGACCCGGCGGCGATCAGCACCACCTTGGCCTTGATTTCGGTGCCGTCGGACAAAGTGCAGGTGAAACCGCTTTCGGTCTTGTCCAGCCCCACCATCTGGCGGCCCAGGTGATAGGTGGGGGCGAAGGGCTTGGCCTGTTCCGTCAGGCGCTCGATCAGGTCGGCGGCCAGGATGGACGGCTGGGCCGGTACGTCATAAATGGGCTTTTCCGGGTAAAGGGCGGCGCATTGACCGCCCACCGCGTCCAGCGCGTCCACCACATGGCACTTCAAACGGACCATGCCGCATTGGAAGACGGCGAACAGACCGGCCGGGCCAGCCCCCACAACGACGACATCGGTTTCGTGCTTCATGGGATGATCCTTACCAGATAAAGCTGCGGATGGCGGCCAGCGGCACGTTGCCGTCTTCGGCGACCAACTGGTCCAAACGGGATTGCTCGGGCACTTGGCCCGGCTTGATACCCAGATCCTTGGCGTGGATGCCCTGGGTCACGAACACCGCCCCGGCCAGACCGGCACAATTGGCCCCCTTGACGTCGGTGTGCAGGGCGTCGCCGACGGCGATGACGCGATCACGCGGGCAACCCAAGATGGCCAAAGCCTGGGCATAGATCGCCGGGTCGGGCTTGCCGCGCATGGAAACGCTTCCGCCCATCTGTATATAGCGTTCGGCCAAGGCGCCGGCGCAGACGATGGGCTGGCCCTGGCGCATCACCACCAGATCGGGATTGGCGCAGACCATGGGCAGGTGACGGTCCAAGGCTTTCTTCATGGCCGGCACGTAATCTTCCACCGTCTCGTCCAGATCCCAGGGGCCGGTGTTCAGGATGAAATCGGCATGTTCAAGGTCGACGGCGACCAAATCCAGCCCCAAGAAGACGTTTTCGTCGCGTTCGGGGCCCATGTGGTACAGGTTGCGGCCCAGATCGGCGTAGAACGGGTCGGTACGGTTTTGCAGTTCCAGATGCACCGCCTCGCCCGAGGACAGCACATGGTCGTAAAGCTCGCGGCCGATGCCCATGCGGGCCAATTGTTCGACCAAGGCGTCGGCACGGCGCGGCGCGTTGGACAACAAAAGCGTCTGCTTGCCCGCCCCGCGCAGGGCGACCAGGGTGTCGCGGGCACCGGCATAGGATTCGACGCCGTCATGGATGACGCCCCACAAATCCAAGATGAAGGCATCGGCTTGGTCGGCGATGGCCGACAGGCCGGCAATGATCGGCACGGTCATGATGTCATTTCCCCCGATGGGCGGCGCCCACCGCGTCGGCGATGGATTTGAAGCCGTCGGCGGCCAGCATCTCGATCAGCCCCTTGTTGATGGCTTCCACCAAGGCGGTGCCCTGATAGACCAGGGCGGAATAGACCTGCACCAAGCTGGCGCCAGCCTTGATCTTGGCATAAGCATCGGCGGCACTGGCGATGCCGCCGGCACCGATCAGCGGCAGTTTACCTTCGGTCAGGGCATACATGCGGGCCAGAACGGCGGTGGAGGGCACCATCAACGGCGCACCCGACAGGCCGCCGGTTTCCTTGGCATGCGGGCTTTGCAAGGTTTCGAGCCGGGCGATGGTGGTGTTGGACACGATCAAGCCATCCAACGCCCCGGCCAAGGCGACGGCGGCGATGTCGGTCAGATCCTCGTCGTTCAGATCAGGGGCGATCTTCAGCAACAGCGGCGGACGCTTGGCGCCTTGGGTTGCCTGATCCAGGGCGGTGCGGGTGCGGCCGACCAGACCTTCCAACTGGTCGCGGCCCTGCAGCGAGCGCAGGCCCGGCGTGTTGGGCGACGACACGTTGATCACCATGTAATCGCAAAGCGCGGCCAGCTTGGCGGCACCTTTTTCGTAATCGCTGGCGGCGTCCTCGGTGTCCTTGTTCTTGCCCAGATTGGCGCCGACGATGCCGACGCGCGGCCGGGCGGAAAGCCGCGCCGCCACCGGGTCCAAGCCTTCATTGTTGAAGCCCATGCGGTTGATCACCGCCTTGTCCTCGGTCAGGCGGAACATACGCGGCTTGGGGTTGCCGGGCTGCGGGCGCGGTGTCACCGAACCGATTTCGACGAAGCCGAAACCCTGGCCCAGCATGGCGTCGGGAACTTCGGCGTTCTTGTCGAAGCCGGCGGCCAGCCCCACCGGATTGGGGAAGCGCAAACCCCACAAAGTCTGTTCCAGGCTGGCATGGCTGACGGCGCGGCGACCCGGCACCAGGCCGGTCTTCAGGGCGCGGATGGTCAGGCCATGGGCGCATTCGGCGTCGAATTTGCGCAAAAGCGGCCCCACCAGGGAATAAAGATCGGCCATGTCAGTCCTTCAAATCTGGGAAGATGTGCAGCCCGTCGGCGCCCCGCGGCAGCGCAACAGCGCTGATGACGGCGCTGATCGGCAGTGCCGCGTAAAGATGCGGGAACAATTGACCGCCGCGCGACGTCTCCCACTTCAACGCTTTGCCCAAGGCCGGCGCGTCCACTTCCAGCAGCAGCAATCCGTCCTGGCCGGCGCGGTGCTTGGCCGCGCTTTCCTTGACTTGCATGGCGGTGGAAAAATGGATGAAGCCGTCCGCCCGGTCCTGGCTGGACCCGGGATAGAGGCCGGTGGCCTGTGCCGCCTGCCATTCTTCGGCCCGGCACATGTGATAGATGATAGCGGTCATGATGGGGCGGACATTAGGCGTAAACGGCCCTTAAGGCAACGGCGACGCCCCGATCACCGGTTCATGCGAGACAATCAAGAATGCATAGAATGCCAGCCCCAGCAGCGGCTTCCACCAGCCGATCTCGGCCAGCATGACCCAGCGGGGGCGGTTGGTCGCCGCCGCCAGTGCGGACCAATCGGGGCGGGTGCGGCGGCGCTTGGCATCCAGCAATTTCGGACCGAGAAGCGCCAAAGCCAGCAAGGGCGCAAAGATCATCCAGGCGGCGACGTCGCCGTTGGGCACCATGTGGGCGCCGGCCCACAGGCTCAGCCCCCACAGGATGGGGTGGCGGGTCAGGCGCAGGATGCCGGGAGCCGCCGGGTCGAAACCCTTCGATCCCGGGCCGATGGAAAACGGGTTGGGGCTGGTCATGCCGATGGTCAGCAACTGGCAGGCGGGGGCCATGGCGATGGGGGGCACCCAGCGCATCCAGGGTTCCTGGGTCCACATGACCAAAGCGGGGGCCAGTTGATAGGCGCGGATGATCCAGGCCAGCAACAGCAGCGAGACGATGGAATAGGCGATGTTGAAACCGGCTGCACCGCCGGTCAGGGCTTCGGCGCGACGGCGGAAGCCCGGTGCGTTGGTCAGGCGGTGGCTGATCAGGAAGCAGCCCACCGCCAGACCCAGATGGAAAAGGCCTAGTTCCAGGGATGGGCCTCGGGGATGTCCAGACGGTGCAGCCGCGCCGCCGCCGTCAGGGTGTTGCGCAGCAAACAGGCGATGGTCATCGGGCCGACGCCGCCGGGAACCGGGGTGATGGCGCCCGCCACCTTGACCGCTTCGTCGAATTTCACATCGCCCACCAGCTTGGTCTTGCCGTCGGCCAAGGTGATGCGGTTGATGCCGACGTCGATGACGGTGGCGCCGGGCTTGATCCAGTCGCCGCGCACCATCTCGGCCTTGCCGACGGCGGCGACGACGATGTCGGCGGCGCGGACTTCGGCGGGCAGGTCGCGGGTTTGCGAATGGGCGACGGTCACGGTGCAGCTTTCACGGATCAGCAGATGGGCCATGGGCTTGCCGACGATGTTAGAGCGTCCGATGACGATGGCCTTGAGCCCGGTCAAGGAGCCCAGATGGTCGCGCAGCATCATCATCGAGCCCAGCGGCGTGCACGGGATCATGCCCACGCCGCCCGAGGCCAGCATGCCGACGTTCCACGGATGGAAACCGTCCACGTCCTTGTCGGGGCGGATGGTCTCGATCACCTTTTGGCTGTCGATGTGACGCGGCAGCGGCAATTGCACCAAGATGCCGTGAACCTCGGAATCGTCGTTCAGGCCCTCGATCAGGTTCAGCAGATGCTTTTCACTGGTGTCGGCGGGCAGCACGTGCTCGAACGACTTCATGCCGCATTCCTGCGCCCGCTTGTTCTTGTTGCGCACATAGACCTGGCTGGCCGGGTCCTCGCCGACCAGNNGGCTGGCCGGGTCCTCGCCCACCAGCACCACGGCAAGACCCGGGGTGATGTGGTGGAAGTCGCGGATTTCGTGCACGCGGGCGGTGATCTCGTCGCGCAGATTGGCCGAAAAGGCGTTGCCGTCGATAAGCTTGGCCTGGGTCATTGTCGTTTCGCCATCCATTGGTCAAGGCATTGGGCCAGATCGGCCGCGTCGCCGGATATCAAAAGCGTTTTGCGGCGGTCGGTGGCGCCGGCGACGATTTCGAACGTCGATTTGGGCAGGCGCCATTCCTTGGCCAGCATCTTGATCAGGGCGGCATTGGCCTTGCCGTCCTCGGGCACCGTGGTGACCGAAGCCTTCAGCACCGTTCCGCCATCGGCTTCGGGGGCCGGGCCGTCGATCTTGTCCCGTGACGCCTTGGGCGTCAGGCGCACGAACAGCTTAAGGCCGCCCGGCGTCAAAACATAAGGGGGCGGGCTCAAAAGCCCTGCACCGCCAACAGCAGCTTACGGACCACCATCTGCAGGAACAAGATGATCAGCCACAAAGCGATGGGGGACAGGTCCACCGGGCCGATATCGGGCAGCCAGCGGCGCAGCGGGCGCAGCGCCGGCTCGGTCAGCCGCGACAGCACGTCGCCGATGGTACGCACCGCGTGGTTGTAGGTGTTGATGACCCCGAACGCCATCAGCCAGGAAAAGATGACGGTGGCCAGGACCACATACCAATAGAACTCGAGGGCGAAATAAATCACCGTCAGCAATGGTTCCAGGATGATGTCCATGGGGCGCCGGCCCTTATCTGGTTGCGATTGCTCGAAAACTAATCACGAAGGCGCCAACGCGCAAGGGCGGCGTTGCCGCCCCCCTGTTTGCACAATCAGGTCCAAGGAAATCAGGCGGCGCGCCAGCCGGCTTTCTGGGCGAATTCGGCGGTGACGAAATCCATGGTGTTGCGATGGATCATCAGCCATTCGGGCAAGCCCTTGGTGAAATAAGCGTCCTGCGGATCGCCGGCTTCCAGCTTGGCGACAACACCTTCCAACTCGGTCAGCACCCGTTCGTGTTCGCCCTGATGGCAGCCCAGGGCGAAAAAGCCGGTCGCTTCCATCATCTCTTCCTCGCGGGCGAAATGGTGGCGACAATGGTCCAGGAATTCGCGGGCCAGTTCCAACCGCTGGGGCAACGCGGCCTGGGCCAAGGCGTTGATCTGCTCGGCGGCCACCGCGTGGTCGTCGTCCATGAAACCGACGCCTACGTTCAAACCCTCGTGCCACTCGAGTACGGCCATGTCATTCTTTCCTTGTGTTCGGCGACTGGCGGTGTCGGTTGACGATGCGCGCATAATGCCGAAGTCATATAAAGAGGGCAAGCAAATACCCATTTGAAAATTGCGGGGATGGGCTGCGTAATTCGCGCAACACAAATTGCAGGCTGCGGAGGCTGCCATGAAAAAGTGTGCCGTGCTGCTGGGGATGGCGGTGGCAAATCCAGCCTTGGCCGCCGAACATTCCTATGCGGTGGTCGATACCAACCAAAGCCAATGCTATGACGACCAAGGACGGACCGGATGTGGCGGCGGCCCCGCCGGCCAGGACGCCACCCACCAGGGGTTGGCGCCCGATTACCGGGACAATGGCGACGGCACGGTCAGCGACCTGAACACCGGCTTGACGTGGAGCCGCGATTTCGACCGCGCCCAATGGTCCGAAGCGCCGGCCAAGGCGCAAGCGGCGCGCACCGGCGGCTTTGATGACTGGCGGGTGCCGACCATCAAGGAACTATATTCGCTGATGGATTTTTCCGGGGCGACGGGCCGTGCCGCCCCCTCGCAGACCGGGGCGCCCTCTGACGCGCGTCCTTATCTGAATACCCGGGTGTTCCGTTTCGAATACCCCTCGGTCGGTCGTTTCATCGATGCCCAATACATCAGTTCAACCGCCTATTCGGGCACGGTGATGGGGCGCGACCGGGCGTTCTTCGGCGTCAATTTCGCCGATGGCCGCATCAAGGGCTATCCCCAGGATGGCGGGCCGGGCCAGCGGCAATGGTATCTGCGGCTGGTGCGCGGCAATCCGGCTTATGGGCACAACGATTTTCACGACAACGGCGACGGCAGCGTGACGGATCGCGCCACCGGTCTGGTTTGGGAAAAGGCCGATTCGGGGCGCGGCATGAATTGGGCACAGGCCTTGGGGCGGTGTGACGGCTTGGCGTTTGCCGGCCACGATGATTGGCGGCTGCCCAACGCCAAGGAACTGCATTCCATCGTCGATTATTCCCGCTCGCCCGACGCCACCCATTCAGCGGCGATCGATCCGATCTTTCAAATCACTGCCATCCGGGACGAGGACGGTGGTTCGGATTGGCCGTTCTTTTGGACGTCGACCAGTCATCTGGATGGGCGTCGCCCCGGTGATTTCGCCGTCTATTTCGCCTTTGGCCGGGCCTTGGGGTATTTGGGCGGCCAAGGGCAAGGAATGGGCCAAGGACAGGGGATGGGCATGGGCGGTCCCCCCGGCATGGGGCCGGGTATGGGGCCACCCGGAATGGGCGGCGGCGCTTATGGCGCGTCACGCGGCAAGATGGTCCTGACCGACGTGCACGGTGCCGGTGCCCAACGGTCCAGCCCGAAATCGGGCGACGAATCGCGTCTGCCGAAAGGGGCCGGCCCACAAGGTGACGTGCTACGGATCAACAATTACGTCCGCTGCGTGCGAGGAGGGTAAGGGGTTAATCGCCGATGGCGTCCCAATGGACCGCGTCGCCGCGCTTGACTGCCTTGGCCAGCCGGCGGCCCAGCACTTCGGCCAAATGCTTGGACGGCAGGCCGAAACCGGGGCGGATGCGGCGGATATGGGTTTCGTCCAGGACCGTTCCGGCCGGCAGGTCGGCGATGAAATAAAGCGAGCGACGGAACGCCTTGCTGGCTTCTTCCGATGCCGGTCGGTCGAATCCCGCCTGCCCCAGGGCGGCCCAAGCGTCGCGTGTGTCGGTGACCAGCCGGCGCAATTCGTCGGGTTCCAGGGAAAAGCTGCTATCCGGTCCCTTGTCGGCGCGCGACAGGGTGAAATGCTTTTCGATGGCCGCCGCCCCCAGCGCGGTGGCGGCGATGGCGGCGACATTGCCCATGGTGTGGTCGGACAGCCCCACCACCACGTCGAAAGCATCGCGCAACGACACGATCTTGGCCAGATGGGCCGCTTCCATGGGGGCGGGGTACTGGCTGATGCAGTGGAACAGCAAGATGCCGCTGGCTCCGGCGTCACGGGCGGTTTTCACCGCTTCGGCGATTTCCGTCTGGCTGGCCATGCCGGTGGACATCAACAGCGGTTTGCCGGTGGCGGCGGCGCAGGCGATCAGCGGCAGATCGGTCAATTCGAAGGACGCGATCTTATAGGCCGGGGCGTCCAGGCCATGCAGCAATTCCACCGCGCTTTCGTCGAACGGACTGGAAAAGATGGCGATGCCCAAGGACCGGGCCAGGGCGAACAATTCCGCGTGCCATTCGAACGGCGTGTGGGCTTCGGCATAAAGGTCGTAAAGCTTGTATCCATCCCACAGACCACCCTTGATGACGAAGTCGTCACGGTCGCAATCGATGGTCATGGTGTCGGCGGTATAGGTCTGCAGCTTGACCGCATGGGCGCCGGCGGCAGCGGCGGCGCGGATGCTGTCCTTGGCGCGTTCGATGGAGCCGTTGTGGTTGGCCGACAGCTCGGCGATCACATAAGGCGGGGCGCCGGGGCCGATGGGGCGGCCGTCGATGAAAAAGGGCGTGCTCATTCTGGTCGGGTTCCGTCCATGCCACGAACCTTTGACCATAGCGTGGCAATGCTTGCCACATGATGAAGGCTGCGGCTAAGTATGGGCCATTCTCATTCCAGGAGGACAAGCATGGCCGCCACCGCCAAGATTCTGTTGCTGGGTTCGGGCGAATTGGGCCGCGAATTCGTCATCTCGGCCAAGCGCTTGGGCGCCCATGTGGTGGCTTGTGACGCTTATGCCGGGGCGCCGGCCATGCAGGTGGCGGACGAAGCCGAAGTGTTTTCCATGCTGGACGGTGCCGCCTTGGGGGCCGCCATCGACAAGCACAAGCCCGATTTCATCGTCCCCGAGGTGGAAGCCATCCGCACGGAAGTGCTGAAGGATTACGAGGACAAGGGCTTCAACGTGGTCCCCTCGGCGCGCGCCACCATCCAGACCATGAACCGCGACCGCATCCGCGAAGTCGCCGCCGCCGAACTGGGCCTGCTGACCTCGAAATATCTCTACGCCGAAAGCCTGGGCGAAATGCGCGACGCGGTGGCCCAGGTGGGAATCCCTTGCGTGGTCAAGCCGGTGATGTCGTCGTCGGGCAAGGGCCAAAGCACGGTGAAATCGGCCGATGGCATCGATTCCGCCTGGGATTACGCGGTGGCCGGCATGCGCGGCGACCGCAGCCGGGTCATCGTCGAAGCCTTCATCGACTTCGATTACGAAATCACCCTTTTGACCATCCGCACCCGTCAGGGCGTGGTGTTCTGCGATCCCATCGGCCATCGCCAGGAACGCGGCGATTACCAGGAAAGTTGGCAGCCCACGCCGATGACCCCGGCCGCCGTGGCCGAAGCCCAGCGCATGGCCAAGGCGGTGGTGGACAATCTGGGCGGCTATGGTCTGTTCGGCGTCGAATTCTTCGTCAAGGGCGATAGCGTCATTTTCTCGGAATTGTCGCCGCGCCCGCACGACACCGGCATGGTGACCCTGATCTCGCAGAATTTGACCGAATTCGACCTGCATGCGCGGGCCATTCTGGGCCTGCCCATTCCGGCCATCGAACAACTGGGCCCCAGCGCCAGTGCCGTGGTGCTGGCCGATCGCCACAGCACCGATTTCACCGTCACCGGTCTGGCCGAGGCCCTGGTCCCCGAAGCCCCCGGGATTGCGTTGGATTTGCGCATCTTCAACAAGCCCACCACCCGGCCCTATCGCCGCATGGGGGTGACCCTGGCCAAGGCGGCGGATGTGGAAACGGCACGCGACGCGGCGCGTAAGGCGGCGGCCAAGATCACGTTGTCTTACAAGGCCTGATAGAAAACCAGCCGCAGGGCGAAGCCCAGCATCAGGAGCCCGAAGCCGCGATGAAGCGCGGTTTCGGCACCTGGATGGCGGCGTGACAAATGGTTGAGCCGGTTGCCCGCGCCGATGACCAGGGCGTCCCAGCCCAAACCCACCGCCACCAGGATCAATCCCAACAATGTGAACTGGCTGCCGATCCCCCCGTTCTGGGGGGTGATGAATTGCGGCAGCAGCATGGAGCAGAACAGCAGCGCCTTGGGATTGGTCAGATTGGTGACGAAGCCCCGCAGCAAACTGCGCTGAAGCCTGCCGGTCGGAAGCGCGGTCTGCGCCGGGACACGACCGGCGGCGCGCAACACCCTCCAACCCAACCAGCCCAGATAAAGCCCGCCCGTCACCTGAATGATGGTGAAAGCGTGCGGCGATGTCCGCAGCACGGCGGCCAGCCCCAATCCGGCCAGCAGCACATGCAGGGCCCGCGCCAGGGCCAGGCCCAAGGCGGTGCTGATGGCCGGGCGCAGGCCGCCGCCACAGGCTTGCAACAGCAGCACCATGTCGGGGCCGGGAAGGGCATAGGCGGCCAGCAGGGCCAGGATGAAAAGACTGATTTCCATGGCCCCAGCCTAGGTCGCGGGGGTGGGGCATGTCCTTGCGAATATGGCTAATAATTCCGACATTATTGGCATTCTGTTGCGGTGATATGCCTATTCATGGCAATAAATTGCCCATGAGGCTGGATGACATCGATCGCCGTATTCTGACGGTTCTGCAACAAGACGGCCGCGCCACCAATGTGGAGGTGGCCGCCCGGGCCGGTCTGTCGCCGTCGCCCTGTCTGCGCCGGGTGCGGCAATTGGAAGAGGCCGGCATCATCGGCGGCTATCACGCCCAGCTTTCTCGTCAGGGCATCGGCTTGGGGCTGACGGTGTTCGTCGGCATCAAGGTGGAACGCCACCACGATGCCACCGCCGACGCGTTTCGCGCCGCCATCCATGCCCGCCCCGAAGTGGTGTCCTGCCATCTGGTGTCGGGCGAATCCGATTTCCTGTTGCAGGTGGTGGTGGCCGATCTGGCCGCTTATGAACGATTTCTGCTGGACGTGTTGCTGAAACTGCCCGGCGTGACCGATATTCGCAGCAATTTCGCCATCCAGACGGTCAAGGACAACGCGCCCTTGCCGCTGGATCACTTGGCCTGAACTGACAAGGATTTCCATGACCACCGTCTTCGGCATCAAGGCCTGCGACACCATGAAAAAGGCGTTCACCTGGCTGAACGACCACGCCGTCGCCTATGAATTCCACGATTTCAAGAAGCTGGGGGTCAGCCGCGACGTCCTGGAGAAATGGTGCGATGCCTGCGGTTGGGAAAAGGTGATCAACCGCGCCGGCACCAGTTTCCGCAAGCTGTCCGATGCCGACAAGGCCGATCTGGACCGGGACAAGGCCATCACCCTGATGATGACCAATCCGTCCTTGGTCAAGCGGCCGGTGCTGGAACATGCGGCCGGCATCGAGATCGGCTTCAAGCCCGAGCGCTACAGCCAGCTGTTTTCCGGGTAATCCACCGGCACCGTCAGGCTGGCCAGACGCTGGACGCGTTCTTCGGTGGACGGATGGGTGCGCAGCAAGGACGGCTGGTCGTCGCGGCGACGCGGCAGCAGCACCCGTCCCCAGAACGTCCACACCGGGGCCTCCATCTTGCGAAGTGCCGAGATCAGGCCCAGCGGGTCGCCGGTCAGCCGGGCGGCGTCCAAATCGGCGTCGAATTCGCGGGTGCGTGACAGTGCCAGTTGCAACAGCGCCGACAGGCTGGGCGAGGCCATCAACAGCAGAACCAGCGGCAAAGGCGCGCTGGCCTGACCGCTCAGCAGCAGGGGCAGGGACAGGACCAGCAGCAAAATTCCCAGCCACGACATCATCCGGGTCATGCGGCTGGTCAGGTCGGCCAACCCCATGATGCGGATGTCGCCATTGCGGATATGGCTGATTTCGTGGGCCAGCACCCCGGCCAGTTCGCGGCTGTTCAGGCCCCCCAACAGGCCGTCGGTGACGGCGATGGCGGCCTGGTGGCGGTTGCCCATGGCAAAGGCGTTGGGAATGGGGCTGACGATGACATGGGCCTGCGGCACCGCGTCAAGTCCGGCCCGCCCGGCCAGGATTTCCAGCATGCGGTAAAGCTGTGGCGCCTGCCACGGCGCCAGGGGCCGCGCCCCCAACATCCGCATCTGCAACCCCGGCGGCAGGCTGGGGGCCAGCAGCAGGGCGATGCCGCCGCCCAAAACCAGCCAGACGATGCCGTCGGGGCCGGCGACCACCCAGCCGCAGACGGCCAGCAGGCCACCCATGCCGACCAGCATCAACACGGTCTGCATTCGGTTGCGCCACAGGTGGCGGCGCTCGCTTTCATCGTTCCACAACAGGGCTTTCATACCACTGATATGGGGTGGTTTGCGTCAGTCTCCACCTTCTGTCGGGATTGCGCTCACGGTAAGTGCTTCTAAGATGGGGCGGTCTCAGTCGGAGCCCCCCTCGATGGCCGTCAACAACGTCTTGGAACGCCGTTTCTTTGCTGCCGGGCACACCATTTTCAACGAGGGCGATACAGGGAGTGTCGCCTATATCGTCCAATCCGGGGTGGTGGAATTGTGGTGTGGGCGTACCTGCATCGCCGAGTTACAGGAAAACGCCATTTTCGGTGAAATGGCGCTGCTTGACGGGGCGCCGCGCATGGCGACGGCCAAGGCCCGGACCGATATCAACGTCATCTTGTTGCCGCGCGCCGTCTTCGAGGGGAAGCTTGAAGGCGTCGATCCCTTCGTCATCAAGCTGCTGGGAATCCTGATCAGCAATGTGCGCAACTTCGCCAGGCTGGTCGGCTAAAGATCTGTCAACAGAGCCGCCTCGGCATCGGTGAAAACGCGCGAACGGGTCAGGAAACGCAAGCCTTCCGGCCCTTCCAGCGAGAACATGCCGCCGCGTCCCGGCACCACGTCGATGATCAATTGGGTGTGGCGCCAATATTCGAATTGGGCACGGCCCATATAGAACGGGCAATCGCCGATCTGGCCCAACAGCACGTCGGAATCACCCACCAGGAACTCGCCCCGGGCGTAACACATGGGCGCGCTGCCGTCGCAGCATCCGCCCGATTGATGAAACATCAAAGGCCCGTGCTTGGCCTGCAGGACCTTGATCAAATCCAGCGCCGCATCGGTGGCCAACACCCGTTGCACCATGTTCGTCTTCCCAGAAAAAGGGGGGACGGCGGCGGCCGTCCCCAGTTTGCGGAAACAGACGGGGAGGTTAGAAAAAGCCCAAGGCCTTGGGGCTGTAGCTGACCAGCAGGTTCTTGGTCTGCTGGTAATGGTCCAGCATCATGGCGTGGGTTTCACGGCCGATCCCCGATTGCTTGTAACCGCCAAAGGCGGCGTGGGCCGGGTACAGGTGATAGCAATTGGTCCACACCCGGCCGGCCTTGATGCCGCGACCGAAGCGATAGGCGCGGTTGCCGTCACGGGTCCACACGCCGGAACCCAGGCCGTACAGGGTGTCGTTGGCGATGTGCAGGGCCTCTTCCTCGGTCTTGAAGGTGGTCACCGACACGACGGGGCCGAAGATTTCTTCTTGGAAGATGCGCATCTTGTTGTTGCCCTGGAACACCGTGGGGTTGACGTAGAAGCCGCCCGACAGCTCGCCGCCCAGATCGGCGCGGCTGCCGCCGGTCAGCACCTTGGCGCCTTCGCCCTTGCCGATGTCGATATAGGACAGGATCTTTTCCATCTGTTCGGACGACGCCTGGGCGCCGATCATGGTGGAAACATCCAGCGGGTTGCCCTGCTTGATGGCCCCGACGCGGGCGATGGCACGGTCCATGAAGCGGTCATAAAGCGATTCGTGGATCAGGGCGCGCGACGGGCAGGTGCAGACCTNNTTGGGCGACTTGCCGCCCAGTTCCAAGGTCACCGGGATCAGGTTCTGCGAGGCGTATTGCATGATCAGCCGGCCGGTGGTGGTTTCACCGGTAAAGGCGATCTTGGCGATCCGCGGGGAAGACGCCAGCGGTTTGCCGGCTTCGACGCCGAAACCGTTGACCACGTTGATGACGCCCGGCGGCAGGATGTCGGCGATCAGTTCCATCAGCACCAGGATGCCGATGGGGGTCTGTTCCGCCGGCTTCAGCACCACGCAATTGCCCGCGGCGATGGCCGGGGCCAGCTTCCACGCCGCCATCAGGATGGGGAAGTTCCACGGGATGATCTGGCCGACCACGCCCAAGGGTTCATGCAGGTGATAGGCCACCGTGTCGGAATCCAGCTCGGCCAGCGACCCTTCCTGGGCGCGGATACAGCTGGCGAAATAACGGAAATGGTCGATGGCCAGCGGGATGTCGGCGGCCAGGGTCTCGCGGATCGGCTTGCCGTTGTCGACGGTTTCCGCATAAGCCAGCTTTTCCAGGTTCGCTTCCATGCGGTCGGCGATGCGGGTCATGACCAGGGCGCGCTGCGCCACGCTGGTATGGCCCCATTTGGGGGCGGCGGCATGGGCGGCGTCCAGCGCCAGCTCGATGTCCTCGGCGGATGACCGCGCCGCCTGGCAGAACACCTTGCCGGTGATGGGGGTGATGTTGTCGAAATACTGGCCCTTCACCGGAGCGACCCAATTGCCGCCGATGAAATTGTCGTAATGGGGCTTGAACTGAACCGGCGCTTCGGCGGTGCCAGGGGCGGCGTAAAGCATGGATGATCCTCCCGTTGTGTCGATGCCGCTTGCCGCGGCCTGAACACCCAGGAAGGCACAGGGCGTGCCACATATAACACATTGAAATCATTTATATTGCTGCGCAACATGACTGCGCCATCCTGCAACATTGTGTCAAAATGGGACAGTTGCGCCGCACAAGCATGTTTCCCTTGCGTCGAAGGGGGGCAAACTTGGACACTGGGGGCAACGAAGATGGTGACGGTCACAAGGCCGCATCTTGGGAGAACACGTCATGGATACCGCCCCCGACGGCCGTGCCAATGGCCAATCGCAGGCCGATTCCCTTCGTCACGCCCGGCAATTGCTGGAATGCGGTCAGGTGCCCCCGGTCGGTCTGGTCGGCACTGTGGTGGCGCAATCCTGGCGGCGCAGCATGGATGCCGGTCTGACCCCGTGGCGGGGCCTGGACGGGGCGCATCTGTCCGCCCCCGATCTGACCCGCGCCATCGACCACCGCCGCGAATTGGTGACCCGGGCGCGGCCGGTGATGGAATACTTGCATGCTCAGACCCGGGGCTCGGGGTCCATGGTCATCCTGGCCGATGAAGGCGGCGTGTTGCTGGACACCCTGGGCGACGCCGATTTCCTGGGCCGGGCCGAGCGGGTGGCGTTGATGCCCGGGGCGTCCTGGCACGAAGCCCATCGCGGCACCAATGCCATCGGTACCGCCTTGGCCGAATCGGCGCCGGTTTCGGTGCATGGCGGCGAACATTTCCTGGAACACAATTCCTTTCTGACCTGCGCCGCCGCCCCGGTGGCCGGCCCGGACGGCAAGCTGTTGGGGGTGCTGGACATTTCCGGGCACCGTCGTGGCCGCCATCCGCATACCGCCGGTCTGGTCAGCGCCGCCGCCCATATGATCGAAAACCGCCTGTTCGAAGCCCGCCACGCCGGCGGTTTGCGTCTGCGCCTGCATCCCCAACCCGACGGCATCGGCACTTTGGCCGAAGGTCTGCTGGCTTTGGATGGCGACGGCCGCATCATCGGCGCCAACCGTGCCGCCTTGGCACTGTTGGGGCTGAGCCCGGGAAGCCTGGGACAGGTGCGGGTCGAAGACCGTCTGGCGGTGGACGTGGATGGATTGCTGGATTGGGGGAGCAGCCGCAGGGCGGCGCCGTTGATGGCCGACAGTACCCGGGGGCAGCGTTTGTTCCTGCAGGTCGAGGCACCGCCCCGGCCGCTGCGCGTCAATCCCGCCAAGACTTCGCAACGTGATGCCCTGTCGGCTTTGGAAATCGGCGATCCTGTGTTGGGGCAAGCGGTGGCCAAGGCCCGCAAGGTGGCGGGCAAGGACATCGCGCTGTTGTTGATGGGCGAATCGGGGGTGGGCAAGGAAGTCTTCGCCCAGGCCGTTCATTCCAGCGGCCCGCGTGCCCATGGCCCCTTTGTCGCGGTCAACTGCGCCGCTCTTCCCGAACATCTGATCGAGGCGGAATTGTTCGGTTATGCCCCGGGCGCCTTTACCGGGGCGCGGCGCGACGGCGCACCGGGGCGTATTCGTCAAGCCCAGGGCGGCACCTTGTTCCTGGACGAAATCGGCGACATGCCGCTGACCCTGCAAAGCCGCTTGCTGCGGGTGTTGCAGGACCGCGAGGTGGTGCCCTTGGGGGGCGGCAAGGCGGTCAAGGTGGATTTCGCCCTGATGGCGGCGACCCACCAGCCGCTGAAACAGGCGGTGGCCGACGGGCGTTTCCGGGCCGATCTGTATTATCGTTTGAACGGCTTGTCGCTGACCTTGCCGCCCTTGCGTCAGCGCAAGGATTTGCAGGCGCTGGTCGCCCGCATCCTGGACCAGATCCAGCCCGGTGCCGGTCTGTCGGTGTCGGCGCAAGTGGCCAAGGCCTTCGTCGACTTCGCCTGGCCCGGCAACATCCGTCAATTGGCCAACGTGCTGCGCACCGCCTGCGCCCTGTTGGACGCGGACGAGACGCGCATCCGCTGGCAGCACCTGCCCGAGGATCTGATCGACGACATGCGCACCCCGGCGCCCCCCGAGGCGGAAGGATTGGGCGATTTGCGCAAAGTGTCGGATCAGGTGATGGAGCGCACCTTGGCCGCTTGCGGCGGCAATGTCAGCCGCGCCGCCAAGCAATTGGGAATCAGCCGCAACACCCTTTATCGCCGTTTGCGTCACCCCTGACCATCGGATGAGGTTGCCGATCAGCCGGCGGCCCCCTATGTCAGGGCTTGCCCTTCACGGAGATCCTTCCGCATGACCGAGAATGCCTACGTCCCCCCCAAGGTCTGGACCTGGACCAAGCCCAGCGGCGGCACCTTCGCCAGCATCAACCGCCCCATTGCCGGTCCCACCCATGACAAGGACTTGCCGGTGGGCCAGCACCCGCTGCAGCTTTATTCCCTGGCCACCCCCAACGGCCAGAAAGTCACCATCATGCTGGAAGAATTGCTGGCGGCGGGGTTTTCCGATGCCGAATACGATGCCTGGCTGATCCGCATCAATGACGGCGACCAGTTTTCCAGCGGCTTCGTCCAGGTGAACCCCAATTCCAAAATCCCGGCGCTGATGGACCGTTCCGGCCCCCAACCCATCCGGGTGTTCGAATCGGGCTCCATCTTGCTGTATCTGGCGGAAAAGTTCGGCGCCTTCCTGCCCCAGGATGTGGCCGGGCGCACCGAATGCCTGAACTGGCTGTTCTGGCAGATGGGCAGCGCCCCCTATGTGGGTGGCGGCTTCGGGCATTTCTTCGCCTATGCGCCCACCAAGATGGAATACCCCATCGACCGCTTCGCCATGGAAACCAAACGCCAATTGGACGTGCTGAACCGTCGTCTGGCCGATAACCGCTATCTGGCCGGCGACCTTTACACCATCGCCGACATGGCGGTGCTGCCCTGGTATGGCGGGCTGGTCAAAGGCTTCAGCTATAACGCCGCCGAGTTCCTGTCGGTGCACGAATACCCCCACGTCATCCGCTGGGCCGACGAATTGCTGGCCCGCCCGGCCGTTATCCGTGGCCGCAAGGTCAACCGCACCTTCGGCGAATTGTCCGATCAATTGCACGAACGCCACGATGCCAGCGATTTCGACACGAAAACGCAGGATAAGCTGGGGTGAAAAGAAAAGGCGCCTGCCTTATGAAATGGTTTTAGTCCTCTGGGCTGAGTGCGGCTTAATCCAATGTTGGCATGACACGGAGCATGTATGCATCGAATAGAGGAACTGTAAATGCTGTGTCTCCATGCTGCGGTGAATAAATCATACCCTTCTTGATTAGTTTTCCTCTTGTCGGTCCGACGCTGTTTGATTTAACGCCTAATCGTTCAGCGATGTCACCCGATCTGTGGGATCCTGGGCCAAGATCTGCAAGCGCCCTCATATAACGCTTTTCTGCCGGAGTGCACCTGTCAAAGCGGACGCGGAAGAAGCTCTCATCCAGCGTTCCTACAGCAAGCTGTGTCGCCTGTCGAACGTCCTCAAGACAGATATGCTCCCCTTGCGCAACATTCCAGGCATCGTGTGCCCACTGCTGTAGGAAATAAGGGTATCTCTCAGTAACGGACAATATCTCGGATAGAGCGTTGTCATCGACTGAAACGCCTTCTATTTGCGCGGGTGTGATGATTGCTTCAATGGCATACTCATCTTCAAGAGCGCCAATCTTAGGGTATTTAAACAGTCGCTCCGCATACGATTTGCTGTTGCCAGCCAATGCCAGAATTTGAGGCAACCCAGCCCCGAATAGTACGACAGGGAGCTGATCCTGATTCAGTTTATGGATCGACATAATTAAAGCACTAAATTCTTTCTCGGAAAGATATTGCAGTTCGTCAATAAATAACGCTACAGGCCTTCCTGCTGCTTTTGCCGCAACCCCCACAGCATAGAGCAGATTTGGTAGATCTGCTTCTAGGTCGCCGCTATCTGCTGTGCCGACATCGGGATCTATCCCTAGGGCGAATTCAATATCATTTACAGTGACTTTGAGAGCGGAGACGAATCCTTTGAGAACTCGTAGGCCTTTTCGAGCAGCCTCTTTCGCGGATTCCACAGTCGACAGCGCAAATAGGATTGATCGCAGTCCTGGCACAATCATCTCGGGGAGCCCTTTAGCCTCGTGGGCTTCCACCAGATGCGTCTTGTAGCCGAGATGTTCAGCGATCTCCCTGATGCGAACTAGTAGCACAGTTTTCCCTACGCCTCGGAGGCCAACCAAAATCTGGCTCTGGGCATGCTTTCCGAGAGCTATCCGCTGGAGGGTAATTCGAGCATCTTCCAAGACAGCCGCTCGGCCAGCCAGTTCTGGAGGGGGGCTTCCTGCGCCAGGAGCAAATGGGTTCCGAACGGGATCCATAGCGACTTTATCTAAATTGAGTCCATTCTCGCTAAAATCGATAAATCTAACAAAGCTGGATCGGAAAGCGCGCTCTCACTCAGAATAGAGCAAAAAGGGCGCCTTGCGGCGCCCTCTAACCCAAGCTCAAGGCTTGACCCTCACTCCCACTCAATCGTGCCCGGCGGCTTGCTGGTCACGTCGTAGGTCACGCGGTTGATGCCCTTGACCTCGTTGATGATGCGGTTGGCGACGCGGCCGATGAAGGCCATGTCGAAGGGGAAGAAATCGGCGGTCATGCCGTCGGTGCTGGTGACGGCGCGGAGCGCGCAGGCGTAATCATAGGACCGCGAATCGCCCATGACGCCGACGGTGCGCACCGGCAGCAGCACGGTGAAGGCCTGCCAGATGGTGTCGTACAGGCCCGCCTTGCGGATCTCTTCCAGGTAAATGGCATCGGCCTTCTTCAGAATTTCCAGCTTGTCGCGGGTGATTTCCTGACCGGGAATGCGGATGGCCAAGCCGGGGCCGGGGAAGGGGTGGCGGCCGACCATTTCGTCGGGCAGGCCCAGTTCACGGCCCAAGGCCCGGACTTCGTCCTTGAACAATTCGCGCAGCGGTTCCACCAGCTTCATGTTCATGCGTTCGGGCAGGCCGCCCACATTGTGGTGGCTTTTGATGGTGACGGAAGGCCCGCCGATGAAGCTGACCGATTCGATGACGTCGGGGTAAAGCGTACCCTGGGCCAGGAAGTCGGCGCCGCCCACCTTCTTGGCTTCTTCCTCGAACACGTCGATGAACAGGGCGCCGATGGTCTTGCGCTTCTGTTCCGGGTCGGTCATGCCGGCCAGCTTGCCCAGGAACAGGTCGGACGCGTCCTTGTGTACCAGATTGATGTTGAAGCGGTCGCGGAAGACGCTGACCACCTGTTCGCTTTCGCCCAGGCGCATCAGGCCGTGATCGACGTAAACGCAGGTCAGCTGTTCGCCGATGGCTTCGTGCAGCAGGGCGGCGACCACCGAGGAATCGACACCGCCGGACAGGCCGCAGATCACCCTTCCCTTGCCCACCTGGGCGCGGATATTGGCGATGGCCTGTTCCTTGAACGCGGCCATGGTCCAATCGCCGGTGCAGCCGGCGACGCCATGGGTGAAGTTCTTCAGCAACTGGGCGCCGTGCGGGGTGTGCACCACTTCCGGGTGGAATTGGACGGCATAGAACCGGCGCTCGTCATTGGCGATGGCGGCAAACGGCGCGCCTTCCGAGGTGCCGACGACGCGGAAGCCGTCGGGCAACTGGGTGACGCGGTCGCCGTGGCTCATCCACACCTGTTCCTTGGCGCCCTTGGCCCACACCCCGGTGAACAGCGCGCAATCGTCGATGACGTCCACATAGGCGCGGCCGAATTCGCGGTGGTCGCCCGGTTCCACCTTGCCACCC
Source organism: Rhodospirillaceae bacterium UBA6219 (assembly GCA_002435715.1). Lineage (GTDB taxonomy): Bacteria > Pseudomonadota > Alphaproteobacteria > Rhodospirillales > Magnetospirillaceae > Magnetospirillum. The sequence continues at coordinate 2,402 of DISD01000088.1, read as the reverse complement.
AATTGTTCGCACATGGTCTGCTGGCCATAGCAGATGCCGAGGACCGGCACGCCTAAATCGAACACCGCTTCGGGGGCGCGGGGGCTGCCGAAATCGGCCACCGAGCTGGGGCCGCCCGACAGGATCACCGCCTTGGGGGCGTATTGCGCCAGGGATTCGGCCGTCACCCGGTTGAACGGATGGATTTCGCAATAGACACCGCTTTCGCGCACGCGCCGCGCGATCAGCTGGGTGACTTGGCTGCCGAAATCAAGGATCAGGATGCGGTCGGACATTTTGGCCTCGGGGGTGGTGTCGAGGCGCGCACTCTAGACTCAAGGGCCCCTGTGAAACAACCCCCACGCCATTTAAAGCCCGGCGGCGTCTGAGCCGGCCCGGCATGGGCTTGCGCCTCGCGCAGAAGAAAAGCCCGGTGCCTGTGGCACCGGGCTTTTCGAAGGGGAAACCGGCCCCGCCTGGTGTGGGGGGGAGCGGGGCCGGCCCCTGGTGATTGTCCGCGGCTGCGGACGATCACCTTATGCATCATGACGATCAGCCGCGGGTGCGGACGATCAGCTTGTCCATCCAAGTCGCCAGCAGGGCGAAGGCGGCAACCATGCAAAGACCCAAAGGAATCAACACCCAAAGGTCGGTGGTGCCGAAGCTGGTGGCCTGACCTTTGATCACCAAGGAATTGATCATCACCCAAACCAGGACCGGAGCGGCCATGAACAAAACAAGCAGATAGGGCAGAAGGCGCAAAGCGGACTCCATCAATTCTATAAGGTTTCTAAGAATCGTTGGCGGCACTTATACGCACCTCCGGGCCCGAGTCAAGCGCCGGATGTCCAGCTTTTTATTGTGGGATAAGCAAGGATTCAGGCCGGAACGGTACGGCCCAGATAGGTTGTGCAGACCACCCGCAACAGCGAGGCGAAGTTTCCCACTTCGCCGCGCCGCTCCACCACTTCGTCGTGCAATTGGGTCAAGAACTGTGACAACGACAAATCGCTGTCGGCGGCGATGACTTCCAGGATCTGCCAGAACCGGCGTTCCACCTTCAAGCTGGTGACCACACCACCGATTCGGACCGATCGGGACACGCTTTCGTAAAGCGCCGGATCGGTGCTGGCATAGATGTCGCACATGGTGGTCTCCGCGATGCTTGGGGCGTCGGAGGTTCATCATAGCTTATCCGTGGCTAATTTGGGTGCCTAAAACCGCCAGGAATTGTGCCATCCAGGCAGGATGGGCGGGCCAGGCGGGGGCGGTGACCAGATGGCCGTCGGTGACGGCGCCGTCGATGGCGATGTCGGCATAGTCGCCGCCGGCCATGACCACTTCCGGCGAGCAGGCGGGATAGGCGGAAACCTTGCGTCCCTTGACCACGCCGGCGGCGGCCAGCAATTGGGCGCCATGACAGATGGCGGCGATGGGTTTTTGGGCGCTGTCGAAGGCGCGGACCAGGTCCAGCACCGATTTGTCCAGGCGCAGATATTCAGGCGCCCGGCCGCCGGGAATGACCAGGGCGTCATAAGCCTGGGCATCGATGGCGGCGTAATCGGCGTTCAGGGTGAAATTGTGCCCACGCTTTTCGCTATAGGTCTGGTCGCCCTCGAAATCGTGGATGGCGGTGCGCACCTGTTCGCCGGATTTCTTGCCCGGGCAGACGGCGTCGACCTTGTGGCCCACCGCCAGCAGGATTTGGAACGGCACCATGGTTTCGTAATCCTCGGCATAGTCGCCGACCAGCATCAGGATGTTTTTCGCGGCCATTTTCGGCTCCTCCCTGTGATTTGTGTGGCGGCATTATGCGGCGGTGGAAGAACCGGCGGGTAACAGCCGGCTACTACGCTTGTCCGTTGTCAAGGCGCCGGGGGGCGCCGAGGGGGCACGCTGTCGGCGATGAAGACACCAAGAGGTCGGGTCATGGGTCGCGGGTCGTGGGTGGTGCTGGTGCTGGGGTTGCTGCTGTCGGCCTGTTATCAGGTGACGCCGCCGGTGGTGGAAAACGGCGTGGCGGTGCCGGGGTGGAAAGACGGAATCTATGGTCGCGACGACGGAACCCAGGTGGACATCCGTTGGGATGGCGGCCGTGCCGCCTATGTGGTGGGGGCGGGTGGCGAAGTTCGCCTGGAGCGTCTGAACGATGGTTTGTATCTGGCCGATTACCAGGCCGAGCGGCGCATCGTCATGCTGGCCCGCCTGGAGGCGGACGGCGACGTGGTGTTTCTGATCCCGGCGCCCGCGCAGGAACGACAGGTGACGAAATCCCACGGTGTGAGCGTGCGGCCCGGACCGATCCCGCGCCTGGACGGCAGTGCCGGGGCAATCCGGGCGTATTTCGCCGCCTTGGCGGCGGACAAGGCCGATTTGGTCGAGGCCGGACGCCTGCGTTGGCTGCATTCGTAACTTGATCGGCG
>DISD01000094.1 GCA_002435715.1 Rhodospirillaceae bacterium UBA6219 | reverse complement strand
AGCAAATTGGTCTGGCTGGCGATGGTGTTGATCATGCTGACCACCTCGCCGATGCGGGCGGCGGCTTCGGCCAGACCGCGCACGATGGTGTTGGTGCGCTCGGCGGCGTCCACCGCGCTTTGCGCGATCGAGGCCGAGCGATGCACCTGACCGGAAATTTCCTGGATCGACGCCGACAATTCCTCGGTGGCCACCGCCACGGTCTGGACGTTGGCGGTCGCCTGTTCGGCGGCGGCGGCCACCGCCTGGGACTTTTCGGCGGTGTCGTCGGCATTGTGGCTCATGGCCGAAGCGGTCCCCTTCAACGCCTGGGCCGATTGGCCGACCATGCTGACCACGTGCTTGACCGAAGATTCGAAATCGCTGGCCATCTTCAGGCGCATTTCCCGGCGCTGTTCTTCGGCGCGGGCCTCGACCTGGGCACGTTCACTTTCCATCTTATGCATGGCCAGGGCATTGTCCTTGAACACCTGGATGGCCTTGGCCATGGCGCCGATTTCGGCCCCCTTCTCGGTGTCGGGCACCGTGACTTCCAGTTCACCCTTGGTCAGGCTTTCCATGGTGCCGGTCAGACGCTTCAACGGCGAAGAAATGGAACGCGCGATCACCACCACCACCACGGTCAGCACCATTACGCCCAAAGCCGTCTGCACGCCGCGCGCGATGGCGCGCTCGCGCACCGTCGCCGCCACGTCGTCCACATAGACGCCCGAGCCCAATAGCCAGTTCCATCCCGGCACAGCCTTGACATAGGACACCTTGGGAACGGCCACTTCCGAGCCCGGTTTCGGCCACATGTATTCGACGACGCCTTCGCCCTTGGCGCGCACCACGTCGACCATTTCCTTGAAGAACAGCTTGCCCGAGGGATCCTTGAGACCGAACAATTCCTTGCCATCCAACTTGGGGTTGGTCGGATGCATGACCATCCGGCCATCCAGGTTGTTGATCCAGATGTATTCGGTACCGTCATAGCGCATGGATTTGATGGCGGTCATGGCGGCGTTCTGCGCCTGCTCACGGGTCATCTCGCCTCTTTCGGCCATATTGGTGAAGTTGTTCACCACCCCGGTGGCGGCTTCGATCACGTTGCGCACCTTGGCTTGACGGGCCTCCATGGTGTCTTGCGACAGCATCTGGACTTCGGTCACGAAAGCGATGGCCAAGCCGATGACGGTCAAGCCGACAATGGCCCATAACCGCACGGCGATCGAAAAAGAATGCAGCAACTTGGACATGTTAGCCCCCATAACCCATACCCCGGTACTAATCGCCATAAATTACACTTCGGCCAGAATTTTGCCACATCACCAAGGGATACCAGCCATGATCACTTGGCTAGAACGCCTCATCCGAAGGAAGCAAAGGCCTTTCGTCGGATAAGGGCTTGGGCTAGCATCACCCCTCCTTGGCTTGGGAGTCTGCATGAGCGGCTGGCAGTTCTGGATCGACCGCGGCGGCACCTTCACCGACATCGTCGCCCGCGCCCCGGATGGCGCGCTGGGCACGTTGAAGCTGTTGTCGGAAAATCCCGAGCAATATTCCGACGCCGCCCTGGCCGGCATTCGCCGTTTCCTGGATATCGCCCCTGATGGCGCCATTCCGCCCGAACAGGTGGCGGCGGTGAAGATGGGCACCACGGTGGCCACCAACGCGCTGTTGGAGCGCAAGGGCGAACCCACACTTTTAGTGGTCACCGCCGGCTTCGCCGATTGTTTGCGCATCGGCCAACAACACCGCCCCGATTTGTTCGCCCGCGCCATCATCTTGCCGGAAATGCTGTATTCCCAAGTGGTCGAAATCGACGAACGGGTGGGCGCGCATGGCGAGGTCTTGCGCCCGTTGGACGAAGAAAACGCCCGCGCCGCCCTGACCACAGCCTATGAAACCGGATTGCGGGCGGTGGCCATCGTGCTGATGCACGGCTATCGCTTTCCCGAACACGAAAAGATCCTGGGCCGCCTGACCCGCGACATCGGCTTCACCCAGATCAGCCTGTCCCACGAAATCAGCCCCTTGATGAAGCTGGTGGGACGCGGCGACACCACGGTGGTGGACGCCTATCTGTCCCCCATCCTGCGCCGCTATGTGGACAGGGTGGCCGCCGACCTGGGCGGCTCGAAGCTGATGTTCATGCAAAGCTCGGGCGGCTTGACCGATTCCCGGCGTTTCCAGGGCAAGGATTCCATCCTGTCGGGTCCGGCCGGCGGCGTGGTCGGCGGCGTCGCCACCAGCCTGGAGGCCGGCTTTTCCGCCATCATCGGCTTCGACATGGGCGGCACCTCGACCGATGTCTGGCATTACGACGGCGCCTTCGAACGCAGTTTCGACACCATGGTCGCCGGCATCCGGGTGCGCGCCCCCATCATGGACATCCACACGGTGGCGGCCGGTGGCGGTTCGGTGCTGTCCTATGACGGGGCGCGCTTCCGCGTCGGCCCCCATTCGGCCGGGGCCAATCCCGGTCCGGCCTGTTATCGCCGTGGCGGCCCGCTGGCGGTCACCGATTGCAACGTCGCCCTGGGCAAGATCCATCCCGACCACTTCCCCAAGGTGTTCGGCCCCCGCGCCGACCAAAGCCTGGACGTGGCGGCGGCCCGGTCCGGCTTCGCCGAGCTGGCCGAACAGACCGGCCGCAGCCTGGAACAGGTGGCCGAGGGCTTTTTGGCCATCGCGGTGATGAACATGGCCAATGCCATCAAACAGGTCAGCGTCGCCCGTGGCCATGACGTCGCCCGCCACGCCTTGGCGTGTTTCGGCGGAGCCGGCGGTCAGCATGCCTGTCTGGTGGCCGACCAACTGGCCATGGATGTGGTGATCCTGCATCCGCTGGCCGGGGTGTTGTCGGCCTATGGCATGGGCTTGGCCGATTTGCGGGTGTTGAAGGAACGCGGCCTGGAAGCCGCCTTGGACGAAGACGGCATGGCGGCGATCAACCGCGCCATGGCCGACATCGAGGCCACCGCCCGCTGCGAGTTGGAACGCCAGGGTGTCGAACGCCTGGACATGAGCGCCAGCCGCAGCCTGAAGGTCAAGTATCAGGGATCGGACACCGCCCTTCCGGTGCCCTTCGGCACGGCGGACGAAATCGCCGCCGCCTTCGCCGCCGCCCATCGCGCCCGTTTCGGCTTCGTCATGGCGGATCGGACGCTGGTGGTGGAATCGGCCGTCATCGAAGTGGCCGGCGGCGGCGAAGCCTGCGCCTTGAAGCCGCTGGAACCGACCGAAGAACCGGCCATCCCCTTGGCCCGGACCCGAATGTATTGCGCCGGGCAATGGCGCGACAGCCCCATATTGGCCCGCGCCCAATTGCGCCCCGGCCAGCGGGTCGACGGCCCCGCCTTGGTGGTCGAGGACAACGCCACCACGGTCATCGAACCGGGATGGCGGGCCGAAGTGTTGCCCCAGGGCCATCTGATCCTGCGCCGCATGGTCCCGCGCCCCACCACCCGGGCCGCCGGCACCAGCGCCGACCCGGTGATGCTGGAAATCTTCAACAACCTGTTCATGAGCGTCGCCGAGCAGATGGGCGCCGTGTTGGCCAACACGGCGCATTCGGTCAACATCAAGGAACGGCTGGACTTTTCCTGCGCCATCTTCGATGCCGAAGGTGGGCTGATCGCCAACGCCCCCCATATCCCGGTCCATCTGGGATCCATGGGCGAATCGGTGCGGGTGGTGCTGGCCAGCCGACGCGACACCTTGCGCCCCGGTGATTCCTATGTGTTGAACTCGCCCTATAACGGCGGCACCCATCTGCCCGACGTCACCGTGGTCACCCCGGTCTTCGTCGCGGACCAACCGCTGTTCTATGTGGCGTCACGCGGACATCACGCCGATATCGGCGGCATCTCTCCGGGGTCCATGCCGCCCCATTCCACCAGCATCGACCAGGAAGGGGTGATGCTGGACAATTTCGCCTTGGTGGAAAGCGGCCATTTCCGCCAAACCGAGATCGAAGACTTGCTGCGTTCCGGCCCCTTTCCCGCCCGAAACGTCGCCCAGAACATCGCCGACCTTCAGGCGCAACTGGCGGCCAACGAAAAGGGCGCCACCGAACTGATCCGATTGTGCGACCAATACGGCATCGACACCGTCACCGCCTATATGGGCCATGTGCAGGACAACGCCGAGGAATCGGTACGTCGCGCCATCGCCAATTTGACCGATTCCCACTTCGCCGTGGAAATGGATGACGGCGCCATCATCCGCGTGGCGATCCGCGTGAACCCTTCCGAACGCTCGGCCCGCATCGACTTCACCGGCACCAGCGAACAACGCCCCGGCAACGCCAACGCCCCCAAATCCATCACCCGCGCCGCCGTTTTGTACGTCTTCCGCTGCATGGTCGACGATGCCATCCCGCTGAACGAAGGCTGCCTGAAGCCTTTGGAGCTGATCATCCCCGAGGGCTCGTTGCTGGCGCCCTTGCCGCCGGCGGCGGTGGTCGCCGGCAACGTGGAGACCAGTCAGGCCCTGGTGGATTGCCTGATGGGGGCGTTGGGCATGATGGCGGCCAGTCAGGGCACCATGAACAACCTGACCTTCGGCGACCAGACCCGCCAATATTACGAAACCATCTGCGGCGGCGCCGGGGCCGGGCCGGGCTTTGCCGGCGCCAGCGCCGTGCAGACCCACATGACCAATTCACGCCTGACCGACCCGGAAGTGCTGGAATGGCGCTATCCGGTGCTGGTGGACGGCTTCGCCATCCGCCATGGCTCGGGCGGGGAAGGACGATGGAAAGGCGGCGACGGCGTCATCCGCCGGCTGAAATTCCTGGAGCCGATGATTGCGGCCATCCTGTCCAACCGCCGCCGCATCGCCCCCTTTGGATTGCAGGGCGGCGGTGACGGCAAGACAGGGGAAAACCGGGTGGAACGCGCCGACGGCCGGGTGGAGATCCTGACCGGCACCGCCAGCCTGCAGGTCGAACCCGGCGACGTGCTGGTGATCGAAACCCCCGGCGGCGGCGGCTATGGCCGCTAATCGACGGCGATAGCGCCCGCCTGTTCGACGTCGCCCAGGCGGACGAACAGGTCGTGGGCGTGCTTCCGATGCGCACGGGCCTTGGTCGGGTCGGACGGGGCCAGATCCTCGGCCAGTTCCAACCGGGTTTCGGCTTCCGCCTTCAGATGTCCCATGGCGGCATAAAGCTGACGGGCGGCATCCAAGGCCGTGACCGCCCCGTCATGGTCACCCAATTGCCGCAGCAAATGGCCCAAGCCACGACAGGCCGCCGCCTCGCCCAGGACGTCCCCGGCCTCGGCATACAAATCGCGGGCGGTTTCGAAATTCTGGTGGGCCATGTCGGCATGGCCCAGACGGCGATGCAGCGACGCCAGTCCCTTCAAGGTATGGGCACAACCCAAGGTGTCGGCGGCGCGACGGTAAAGTTCCAAGGCCTGATGGTAATGATCCAGCGCCACGTCGTGTTGACCGCGGTCGCGGGCCAGATGGCCGCGCCGTTTGGTCACGTGGGCCATGCCGGAAAGATCGCCGGCGGCGTGGAACACCTCTTGCGCCGACTGGAAATATTGCTCGGCCTCGGCGATGCGGGCGCGGGCCTGGGCCAGACGCCCCAGCCGGACCAGGACGTTGCCTTGGCCATGCTGGTCCCCCAGACGGGTGTAAAGTTCCCGCGCTTCGGCGAAGGCCTGGCCGGCTTCGTCCCAATGGTCGTGATCGGCTTCAAAATCCCCCATCTGCGCCAAGGCGTTGGCCTCGCCCTCGGGATCCTGGGCCTGATGGAACAGCATACGGGCACGGCGAAAGGCTTCTCGGGCCTGTTGTGTTTCGCCCGACATCCAATGGGCCTCGGCCTGGGCCAAAATGGTGTCGGCGGAATGCTCGCTCATGACTTGCCCCATGGTGTCACGGAAAGGTCATCACAGCCTACGCCTGTGACAGGCGCAGGTAAACCATGCAGCACAACAGCCAAATAGTGCTTTCGCCCAGAGCGCGCCGCGTCTAAAAAAGAGAAATGCGACAAGCAATTCCAGTTTCCGCCGTGGTCACCCTGTTGATGTGCGTTTCCGCCGCCCATGCCGCCGATTGCACCCTGCCGGCCGCCCCCAAGGTGGATTGGCAGCGCTGCTATGTGGATGAACGCGACCTGTCCGGTCACGACCTGTCCGGGGCACGGCTGCGTGAAACCAGCTTCCAGCGCGCCAAACTGGTGGGAACCAAGCTGACCGACAGCGATTCGTATCGCGCCCGTTTCGTCAGCGCCGTGATGAAGGAGGCCCGACTGGACGGGGGCGTCTTCGCCGAGGCCGACTTCACCAAAGCCGATCTGGCCGGTGCGTCGCTGAAGCAGACCGACCTGCGCCGCGCCCGATTTTTCCGCGCCAGCTTGCGCGGGGCCGACTTGACCGGTGCCCGCCTGACCGGCGCCGACCTTTTGAACGCCGACCTTTCCGGGGCGCGCTGGACCGATGGACAGCGTGTCTGCGCCGAAGGCTCGGTCGGTCAATGCAACTAGGACCGCAACGATGATCACCTTCACCGATCCCGTCGACATTGCCGCCCATTGCGCCCGCGCCGCCATGGGCATGATGGACCGCTACGGTGTCGCCGCCCACCCCAACAATTTCATGGTCTGGTACGCCTTCGTCGCCGACCGTGACCCGGAATTGACCAAGGCCATCAACGGCATCTTGCGCTCGGGCCAGAAATTCACCGACACCGTCAGTTCCGACCTTTACGAACGCTTCTTCGGCATCTCGCAGCATGAAGCCGAATTGCGGGCGGTGGGCAAGCGCATCGAGGACGCGGTGGCCCGGGTGATGGATTACCTGTCCACCGCCAGCCAGGGCGCCATGCAATACGGCAACGCCCTGGAAAACTTCAGCGGCGAGCTGGGGGCGCCCCAGAAACCGGCCGAGCTGGGCAGTCTGGTCAAGTCCATCCTGGACGAAACCAAGGTGATGATCGAGGTCAACCGTCAGTTGGAAGAACGCCTGGAAACCTCTTCCGGCGAAATCGCCCGCCTGCGCGAAGACCTGGAACAGTTGAAGCGCGAAGCCACCACCGACGCCCTGACCGGTCTGGCCAACCGCAAGCTGTTCGACGTCTCGTTGCGCGAAGCGGCGCTGGAATCCGAGGAAGACCGCAAGTTCCTGTCGCTGTTGATGATCGACATCGATTTCTTCAAGCAGTTCAACGACACCCACGGCCACATGCTGGGCGACCAGGTGCTGAAGCTGGTGGCGCGGACCATCCAGGATTGCATCAAGGGCAAGGACACCGCGGCGCGTTACGGCGGCGAGGAATTTGCCATCATCTTGCCCGACACCCGATTGAAGGACGGCGTCGCGGTGGCCGAGACGGTGCGCCGCCAAGTGGCCGGCCGCAAGGTGCTGAACCGTCGCACCGGTCAGGTGTTGGGACAGGTGACGCTGTCGGTGGGCGTCGCCGAATACGAATTCGGTGAAACCCTGGGCGCCTTCGTCCACCGCGCCGACGAGGCGCTGTATCTGGCCAAGCGCCAAGGCCGCAATGCGGTGGCCAGTCAGGACGATCTCAGCACCACCTCCACCGTGGAATTCGAGGACATCTAGGAATCACGTCGTGGCATTGTCGGTGAAACATCGTTGGCGTCTGCAACTGTCCCCGCGCTATTGGCTGCGACGGATGATGTTCTGGGCGGGCGCCATCCTGGTCGCCGGCTTCGCCATCGCCTTTGCGCAACTGGCCGAACAGGGCAGCGGATTGTTCCACAAGGCCATCGCCTGGTCGCCCTGGCTGGCCCTGGTCATCTGTCCGGCGGGCTTGGCCGGCATCGTGTTCTTGACCCGTCGGGTGTTTCCCGGCACCGAAGGCAGCGGCATCCCGCAAAGCATCGCCGCCCTGGCCATGACCGACCCCGCCCAACGCAGCAAGGTTCTGTCCCTGCGAATCGCCTTGGGCAAGGTGGCGATGACCACTTTGGGCCTGTGTGCCGGTGCCTCGGTGGGCCGCGAAGGTCCCACCGTTCAGATCGGTGCCGCCATCATGCATTCCATGGGGCGCATCCTGCGTCTGCACCGCCCCGACATGCAGCGCGCGGTGATCATCGCCGGCGGCGCCGCCGGTATCTCGGCCGCTTTCAACACGCCCTTGGCCGGCATCGTCTTCGCCATCGAGGAATTGTCGCGATCCTTCGAGGAACGCACCAGCGGCACGGTGTTGACCGCCGTCATCGTCTCGGGCCTGGCGTCCATGGCGGTGCTGGGCAACTACACCTATTTCGGCCGCACCAACGCCAACATCGTCATCGAACAAGGCTGGCGGGCGGTACTGTTGTGCGGGGTGTTCGGCGGCCTGCTGGGCGGTTTGTTCGCCCGCATGCTGATCCAGATTTCCCTTGGCGTGCCGGGTAAGGTCGGGCGCTGGATCAAGGCCCAGCCGGTTCTGTTCGCGGCGCTTTGCGGATTGGTGATGGCCGCGATCGGCATCGTGTCGGGCAACAACACCTATGGTACCGGCTATGAACAGGCCCGCACCCTGCTGGAAGGCGGCGACGGCGTGCCGGCCAGTTTCGGCATCCTGAAATTGCTGGCCACCCTGGCTTCTTACGCCAGCGGCATTCCCGGCGGCATCTTCGCCCCCAGCCTGTCGGTGGGCGCCGGTCTGGGAGCCAACCTGGCCCAGTTCCTGCCCATGGTGCCGGTGGGCGCGGTGGTGATCTTGGGCATGACCGGCTATTTCGTCGGTGTGGTGCAGACCCCGATCACCGCCGTCATCATCGTCATGGAGATGACCGAAAGCCCGGCCATGACCTTGATGCTGCTGGCCACCGCGCTGATTTCCTTTGGCATTTCGCGCCTGATTTGTCCGCAGCCGCTGTATCGGGCGCTGTCCGCCCGCTTTCTGGGCCTGCGCCTGAAAGGGGCGTCCAAGTCGGCGGCCACCATTACCGTCAATCGCCCGACGCCCCCCGAATCGGATGACGTTCGCAATCCATGAGCGACTTCATCGCCTTGGATTTCGAAACCGCCGACCACGGCCGCGACAGCGCCTGTTCCCTGGCCCTGGTGATGGTGCAGGGTGGCCGGGTGCGTGAAACCTGGCATCACCTGATCCGTCCGCCACGCCCCCGAGTGATGTACACCCACATTCACGGCATCACCTGGGACATGGTGGCCGACCAGCCCGATTTCGGCTATTTGTGGCCGGAAATCCGCGACAGGGTGGAAAACGCCCCGTTTCTGGTCGCCCACAACGCCCCATTCGACAAAGGGGTGTTGACGGAATGCTGTCGCGCCTATGGCTTTGCCGCGCCGCTTTCACCCTTTGTCTGCACCGTCCGAGTGGCGCGGGACACCTGGAATTTGCGGCCAACCAAGCTGCCCGACGTCTGTCGGTTCCTGGCCCAACCGTTGAAGCACCACGACGCCTTGTCCGACGCATTGGCCTGTGCCGAGATTCTGCTGGCGGCCATGCGCGACGGATACGATCCGTCGCGCCAAATCCCACAGCCTTATTGATATTCGATGTCGTCGCGATAGGTCTCGTAAGCAGCGGCATATTCCATCACCCGGGCGACCTCGGTGATGAAATCCTCGCCCATGCCGGCCCGGCGCAGCAGATGGAACCCCATTTCCATCCCCGATGCGATGCCGCCGGCGGTGACGATGCGCCCGGCATCGACCACGCGGGCGCGGCTGATCCGGCATTGAGGGGCGATCAGCGCCAGACGGTCGATGGGCACCATGCCGGCCCCTGACGCTTCCAGCCGGTCCGGTTCCTTGCGGTTGGTGGCGGCGACACCGTCCAACAATCCCATGGCGCCATAGATCCACGACCCGGTGCACACGCTGGTCAGCAAGGTGTCTTGGGGAAGCGCCCGGATATAATCGTGCAGGCGACGGTTATGCATTTCCTGACGGGTGCCGAAACCACCGGGAATCAGAAACGCATCCATGGCCGGAAGATCGGCAAAGCTGTAATTGGGCAGCACGGTGAAGCCGGCCTGGGTCTGTACCGGCCGGGCCGCATCGGCGATCAGAAAAGCGTCCAGTTCCGGGTTCAGCCGCCGTGCCACCGAAAACACCCCATGCGGCGCCGCGTAATCGACGATTTCCGCATCCTTGAACACATAGATTCCCAAACGAAAACCGTTCTTCTTGTCCATGATCGCCTCCGTTGCGGCCCCGGGGGTGGGGCATTGGCGATTTCTTTCTATACCGACCGGTCAGTTATTGTCAACGCAGGTTTCTCCGCGTACCATCGCCGCTGTTCAGTCTTGGAGTTTCCCATGGCCCCGCCGTCCCGCCGTGACGACATCATCGAAGCCGCGCTTCGCCTGTTCCTGCGCGACGGCTTCCATGCCACCGGCATCGCCGCCATCATCGCCGAAGCCGGCACCACCAAGATGACGCTTTACAGCCACTTCGCCAGCAAGGAAGCGTTGATCGCCGCCACCCTGGAACGGCGCGACCAGCTGTTTCGCCATTGGCTGTTCAGCCGCATGGAGGATTTGGGCGGCGCCGATGCCAAGGCCCGCTTGTTGGCCCTGTTCGACGCCTTGGGGGAATGGATCAAGGGTCACGCCGAACCGCTGGGCCCCACCTTCCAGGGCTGCGCCTTCGTCCGCGCCGCTGGCGAATTCGTCGCCCCCGACGATGCGCTGCACCGTCAGGCAGCCGCCCACAAACAGGCGATCTTGGATCATCTGGCCGGATTATGCCGGCAAGCTGGCTTGCCCACCGACACCGCCGCTCAATTGGCCTTATTGAAGGAAGGCGCCATCGCCGAGGCTTTCGTGCGCGGTGCCCCTGATGCCTGGAAAACCGCGCGCGGATTGGCCAGCACGATCTTGGATCGCCACTAACCGTCTACCACCCCATCCAGCCGCCCAGCAGCAGCCACACACAGGCAAAGCCCAGCGATGCCAATGTCATGGGGATACCGGCAGCGGCGAAATCCAGGAAAGACAGGCGCACCCCCAAAGCCTGGGCCCGCTCGGCGACGATGATGTTGGCCAACGATCCCACCAACAACAGATTGCCGGCCAAGGTGGACAACAAAGCCAGACCGTAAAGCGGCCCGTCGCCTTCGATGGGCCACATGGACAAGATGACCATCACCGCAGGAACGTTGCCGATGGTATTGGAGGCCACGGTCAGCAACGGCGCCATCACCGAGATGCGGTCGGGCAGCCATTGCCGTTCCGCCAGCCATTCCACCCCGCTGGCCGCCCACGGGCTGGCGGCGAAGGAATCGGTGACCACGAACAGACAGGCGAACAACACCAACAGATGCCAATCGACGGCACCGATCATGTCGCGGCTGGCCAGACGGCGCGACAGCAGCAAGGGGGCAGCCACCGCCAAGGCGCCCACCTCACGCGGCAGGTCGGTGGCGAACAGCACCAGCAATCCGATGACCGCCGCCCCGCCCTTGACGGTTTGCCAGACATCCAGTTGCGGCAGCATGCCTTCCGCCGCCGGCACCGGTGGAATGGACAATTCGGTCCGCCACATGCGGCGGATGACGAAAAACACCAAGATCATCGCCACCACCGCCGGCACACCGCAGACCAGCAGAAAGCGCCAGAAATCCAAACCGCCCACCTGGCCGATCAGGATGTTTTGCGGGTTGCCGATGATGGTCATGGCACTGCCGGCATTGGCGCCGCCGGCCAAAGCCAACAGGAACGGGCGCGGGTCCATGCCGCGACCTCGCACGCCTTCCACCAGCATGGGCGCCATGGCGAAGACGACGATGTCGTTGGCCAAAACCGCCGACAACAATCCGGAAATACCGATGACCAAGGCCAGCAAACGGTCGGAACTGGCGGCGTCCACCGCCAATTTGCCCGCCACCACCCGGTACAGGCCGGCTTCCTGGAACTGGGCGGAAACCAGCATCAGGGCGAACAACAGCAGCATGGTGGACATGTCGATGGCGGCGCCGGCATCTTCCACCGCCACTTTGCCAGAGGCCAGCAAGACCACGGCAGCGATCAGCGCGATGCCGGTTCGGTCCAGTTTCAGCCCCGGAACCCGTCCCAGCGCCATGCCGAGATAAGTCAGGCCGAAAACGATCGGGATCAGGTTTTCCATCGCTCCGCCAGATGCCATCCGCCGTCAAGGCGATACACGTTATAGCACGCTCATACCTTCGGACCCTGAAAAACCACCTCGCTTTGTGGTATAAAGACTCATCCCAGTTTGTGCATAAAGGGACCATGCTCATGGATGTCACCGGCATGACAGAGCTGTCCCTGGCCGGATGGAAAGGCCATCATGGCCAGGATCTCGGAATCCGCATGTTGCGCCAAGCGGCACAGCAAGACGCCGCCGTCGCCCAAATGGTCGCCGCCGCGGTCGAGGGCGGCACGCCCACCCGACCCCAGGCCCAGGGCAGCCTGGGCCATGTGGTCGACATCAGCGTATAAACATCGCCAGAACGCGCCCGGCCGACAGCTTCATGTCGAAATCCGTGTCGATCTGCACGGGTTACACAGGGGGTGATGGTGGTGGTGAGCACCGGGCTCAGCCACCCGTCTAGGGCTGCCAGCGTTGGACAACGACCAATCCGGCACGCCCCTTGACCTGTTGCTCCTCGGGGGCGGAAAACGTGTCGCGGGGCAGGCCGGAACGACGCAGCGCCAGTTCGTCCACCACCAACTGCCCCTCGCCGGCCAGGGCACACAGCCGAGCCGCCAGATTGACGCTGTCGCCGATGACGGTGAAATCCTGACGTTCCGCCGGGCCGATGGGGCCCAAGATGGCTTCGCCGTCATGAACGCCGATCCCGATGCCGCGCGCCATCGGTCGCGCCGCCAGATCGGCCAGGATCTCCTGGGCCGCCAACACGGCACGGGCTTCGCGGTCGGCGCCTTCGAAACGGACCAAAAGCGCGTCGCCGATCATCTTGTCGACGTCGCCGCCGTGACGGGTCACCGCCTCGACCTGACGGGTCATCAATTCGTTCAGGTAATCCACCGTCGCCTTGGGCGGATGGAATTCGGCCAGACTGGTGAAGTCGCGCACGTCGGAATAGAAAAGCGTCATGCCCGACCGGGTCACCGGCACGCTGCCATCGGGGGATTGCCGCGCCGCCATGCCGGCGCTTTGCGACACGAAGCGTTCCAACTGCCGACGCAGGGATTGCTGGGCCTGGACACGGATGTCGATGTCGGCCTGGGCCTTGCGGGTGATGTGGGCCAGCCACACCCCCAACATCAGCAGAATGGACACCGGCAAAATGGCGAATTGGATGAAACTGTCGGCGATGATCTCGTCCAGCACGCTGGCCGGCTCGTACACCTCGAAGGCCAGGACCTGACCATTGGTTTCCGACGGAATGAACAGTTCATAGACCTTTTGGTTGTGACTTAGCGAGGTTTCCAGGGCCGGAAGCCGGGTTTCGATCACCTGACGCATCAGGGCGTTTTCCTCGCGCACGCCCCAATCAACCGGATCGGTGGAATAGATGGTCACGCCGCGGGAATTGAAAATCTTCAGTTGCAGCGCATGGCCGTCCTTGCTGACCGCTTCCAGCATGGCCACCGCGCGGGCCGCCGCCGGATCGGCGAAGACCTTGGCCGGATCGGCACCCGACAGCAACTGGTTCCAGATTTCCGGCTCGGCCCGTTCCGCCAGATCGATGGTGGTTTCCACCCGGCGCTGGGTGGTTTCCAGATAAACGTGCTGTTCCAGCGAGTTGACGGCGATCCAGCCTCCCCCCAGCAGCAGCAGACCGGACAGGATCAGCACCGGCACCACCCGGGTGCGGAACAGTCGTTGGATGGGATATGGAAGATCGGCGGTCTCGGTCATCTGATGCCCCCCTGATGACGTTTTCCCCACCTTATTTATCCCCCTTAGATGAACCCAGCCTGAATATCGTCCCGCCAGCCGCATTCCGACAAAGCCGCCATCATATGCGGCGGCGGCGGCGCCGCAGCCCGGATCCAATCCTTGCCCGACGACAACGGCGGCACCCCGATCATATGTGATTGCAGATGCAGCATCTGGCCCGGAATCGGATCGGGACCATAATAGCCGTCACCGCGGACCGGACACCCCAAATGCTTCATGTGGACACGAATCTGGTGGGTCCGCCCCGTCTTGGGCACGCATTCGATCCAAGCCAGCCCATCGCCGCGCCCCAGCACCCGCCATTGGGTGATGGCCGGTTGCCCCGCCGGGTCGATGACGATGCGCCAGCCGCCCTTGCCGGTGATCTTCAGGATCGGCGCCTCGACCACCCCTTGGTCAGCGGCCGGACCGCCCTGCACCACCGTCCAATAGGCCTTTTCGATGCGGCCCTGCATGAACATCTTGCCCAGGCGCTTGATGGATTTGTCGTGGCGCCCCAACAACAGACAGCCCGAGGTGTCACGGTCAAGACGGTGGGCCAGGCGCGGCGCCTGGCTCCAGCCGAATTTCAACGCGTCCAGATACAATTCCAGATGATCGGGGGAATTGGGGCCGGCGTGAACCGCCAGCCCCGCCGGCTTGTCCAGGACGATGACGTCCTGATCCTTGTAAAGGATGCGGGCCTCTATTTCCTCTGGGCTCACTACTCCACCAGTTCCGCCACCTTTTCCGGTTTTTCCGGCTTTCCGGGGGCGGATTCGATGGCAAAGGTCAGTTTGCCGTCCTCGCCCACGTCCACTTTGACCAAGCCGCCCTTGGACAACTTGCCGAACAACAATTCCTCGGCCAGCGGCTTCTTGATGTGTTCCTGGATGACCCGGCCCAGGGGGCGGGCGCCGAAAGCGCGGTCGTAACCCTTTTTCACCAGCCATTGGCGGGCGGCTTCGGTCAATTCGATATGGACGTCGCGGTCGCCCAACTGGCTTTCCAACTGCATGACGAACTTGTCCACCACCTGGGCCACCACTTCGGTGGGCAGGTTGGCGAAGGGAATGACCGAATCCAGACGGTTGCGGAATTCCGGGCTGAACATGCGCTGGATGGCTTCCTGGTCTTCGTCGGTACGCATTTCACGTTCGAAACCGATGGCCGGCTTGGCCATGTCGGCCGCCCCGGCATTGGTGGTCATGATCAAGATGACGTTGCGGAAATCGACATTCTTGCCGTTGTTGTCGGTCAAGCGGCCGTGATCCATGACCTGCAACAGAATGTTGAACAGGTCGGGATGGGCCTTTTCGATCTCGTCCAACAGCAGCACGCAATGGGGATGCTGGTCCACCGCGTCGGTCAGCAGCCCGCCCTGGTCGAAGCCCACATAGCCGGGCGGCGCACCGATCAGACGCGACACCGAATGGCGTTCCATGTATTCGGACATGTCGAAGCGGGTCAGTTCAATGCCCAGGATGCGGGCCAATTGCCGCGCCACTTCGGTCTTGCCGACACCGGTGGGGCCGCTGAACAGGTAACAGCCGATGGGCTTTTCCGGTTCGCGCAGGCCGGCGCGGGCCAGCTTGATGGCGGAAGACAGCGCCTCGATGGCGTTGTCTTGGCCATAGACCATGGTCTTCAGGTCGCGTTCCAGATTGCGCAGGGCTTCCACGTCGTTGGTGGACACCGATTTGGGGGGAATGCGGGCGATCTTGGCGACGATTTCTTCCACGTCCTTGACCGTCACCGTCTTGCGCCGCTTGGATTCGGGCAACAGCATGCGGGCCGCGCCCACTTCGTCGATGACGTCGATGGCCTTGTCCGGCAGCTTGCGGTCGGTGATGTACTTGGCCGCCAGTTCCACCGAAGCCTTGATGGCGTCGGCGGTGTACTTCACGTGGTGGTGGTTTTCGTAATAGACCTTGATGCCGTTCAGGATCTTGATGGAATCCTCGACCGACGGTTCGTTGACGTCGATCTTCTGGAACCGGCGCACCAGGGCGCGATCCTTTTCGAAATGGTTGCGGTATTCCTTGTAGGTGGTCGAGCCGATACAGCGCAACGACCCCGAGGCCAAGGCCGGCTTCAGCAGGTTGGACGCGTCCATGGAACCGCCCGAGGTGGCCCCGGCACCGATCACCGTGTGGATTTCGTCGATGAACATCACCGCGCCGGGATAGTTTTCCAGCTCGGTGACCACCGCTTTCAGCCGTTCCTCGAAATCACCACGATAGCGGGTGCCGGCCAGCAGCGTGCCCATGTCCAAGGAAAAGATGGTGGCGCCGCGAAGCACGTCGGGGACCTCGCCCTTGACGATACGCAACGCCAGACCTTCGGCGATGGCGGTCTTGCCGACGCCCGGGTCGCCCACGTAAAGCGGGTTGTTCTTGGACCGGCGGCACAGGATCTGAATGGTACGTTCGATTTCCGCTTCACGGCCGATCAGCGGGTCGATCTTGCCGTCTTGCGCCTTCTTGTTCAGATCGACGCAATAGGCGGTCAGGGCCTCCTGGCCCTTTTTGACCACCTTTTCCGGATTGGAATCCTCGTCGGCGCCGTGCACGGTGCGGCTTTGGCTGCGCCCCGGCGCCTTGGCGACGCCATGGCTGATGTAGTTGACGGCGTCCAGACGGGTCATGTCCTGGATTTGCAGGTAATAGACCGCATGACTTTCACGTTCGGAAAACAGCGCCACGATGACGTTGGCGCCGGTCACTTCCTCGCGACCCGAGGATTGCACATGGATGGCGGCACGCTGCACCACGCGCTGGAAGCCGGCGGTGGGCTTGGGCTCGGCCAGTTTTTCACTGACCAGATCCTTCAGCGAATTGTCGACGAAATCGCGCAAATCGCCGGTCAGGCGATCCAGATCGACATTGCAGGCCCGCATGACCGCCACGGCATCGCTGTCTTCGCAAAGGGCGAGCAGCAGATGTTCCAAGGTGGCGTATTCATGGTGGCGCTCTGCCGCCAGGGCCAAGGCACGACGCAGGCTTTGTTCCAGATTTTGCGACAGCATGCGGCCCTCTCCTTATTGTTGGAACGCCTAATGTTTCGGCACGTCTAGTCCTTCTCGATCGTGCATTGCAGCGGGTGCTGGTTCTGCCGGGCCAAATCCATGACCTGGGTCACCTTGGTTTCCGCCACTTCGTAGGTGAAGACACCACAGATTCCGACACCGCGGGTATGCACGTGCAACATGATGCGCGTGGCGTCTTCCCGCGATTTGTTGAAAAAATGCTCGAGCACGTGGACGACGAACTCCATCGGCGTGTAGTCGTCGTTCAGCATCAGCACCTTGTACATGGACGGCTTCTTGGTCTTGGGCCGGGTCTTGATGACCACACCCGTCTGATTGCCGTCGCCGTCTTTTCTGTCGTCTTTATGGTCGCTCATGATCTCGCAAGCGGTGGCTGCCCACTGGTACACGCCTATCATATTGGTCAAATCCGCAATCCGAAAAGGGGGTCTTTGCCCGAGGACAAAAGAAAACGGCCCGATGCAGGACATCGGGCCGTCTGAAAAAGGCTGAAAAGACGGATCAGGCCGCCGATTTGACGATCTTGTCGAAGACGGCGTTCAGGCTGGCCGACAGCGGCGCCACGGTGTCTTCCACCAGCTTGACCGACAAATCGCCCAGACGCGGGCCTTCGGCCAGCAGGCGGTCCAACTGGGTCTTGGCCAGGCTGGATTGCAGGTCGACCAGTTCGCGCAGGGTCTTGGCGGCCATGATCTGCTTACCGGCTTCGATGCCGTCGTCGATGCTTTGCTGGGTCAGGCCATAAACGGTGTCACCCAGATATTGCAGACCTTGGCTGAGGACTTCCGACGAGGCGACCACCGCGTCCAGGGCATCCTTGGCCACCGCCGAAGCGTCTTCGTAGGACTTCAGCGCCTTGCCGCTGATTTCGTCGAGGGACGGCACGGCAACCGAGGCCGCCACCGGAGCGACCGGAGCCGGGGCCACCGGGGCCGGAGCCGCGACAGGCTGCGCGACCGCGACCGGGGCAGAAACCGGCGCGGCGGCCGGGGCGACAACCGGCGCCACAACCGGGGCGGCGGCGACCGGCTGGGGCGCAACCGGCTTGACCGGCTCGGCCTTGGCTTCGGGGGCCTTGGCGGCAACCGGCTTGGCGACGGTCTTGGCCGGGGCCTTCTTGACGGCGGGCTTGGTCACGGGCTTGGCGGGGGTCTCGGCGGAGCTCATCGGCGGCACATCCTTGCGTTGGGAATCCAAAGGCGTCGCCGGCACATCGGTCGGGGCTCGAATGACAGGCCGTGACCGGCGAACAGACCGATCGGGCACATGCTGCGACGCGATTGGCGCAGTCTGGGCGAAAGCCCTCATGCAAGTCAAGGATTATTGTGCAGCGCAGCAAAACCGTAACAGGTCACCGCACCATGCCGTTTTCGCCCACCTTCAGATTGAACGAGGTGACCAGCCCCCGCTTCAGATTGTCTTCGTATTGCGGGTCAAAGGCGATAGGGCCGGGCGGGTTGATGGCGATCGCCGTTCCGTCGGCGGCCAGAAGCGGGGCGACGAACGGCAGCGCCATCAAATCGGTCTCGGGATAAGCCCAGCCGGTGAAGCGGAATTGACCATCCTTGCAACTGGCCGCCACCCAGTGGAAGCCATGGGACGGCAATTCGCGCCCCACCGCCGGTGGACCGAACATCCCCGCCTCGGCGAACGCCGCCACCAGGGATTGATAGGCCGGCTGATCCAGCGGGGTCTTGGCCTCGGTGGCGCGCCAGGGCGCCAGCAGGTCGTCGACGCTGACCTTGGCGGCGTTGCCCGGCCGGGTCACCTTGGCGATCAGCAATTGCCGAACGGAATCAAGATCATAGAGGCGCAATTGCTGATCATACCGACCGTTATAGACCAGCCGGAAACGGTCGGGTGAACCCGCCTGGCACGTTGCCTTGAT
Organism: Rhodospirillaceae bacterium UBA6219; assembly: GCA_002435715.1. Lineage (GTDB taxonomy): Bacteria > Pseudomonadota > Alphaproteobacteria > Rhodospirillales > Magnetospirillaceae > Magnetospirillum. The sequence goes on along the minus strand of DISD01000094.1, from coordinate 44,468 downwards.
GTCGTCGCCGGCGACGTAAGAAAACCAGTGGAACTTGCGGGTGACCGGATCGCCCATATCGCCGCCGCCATACGTACAGCCCGCCAAAGCCAAGGCACCGACAATCACGCCAATCTGGGTCCGCATGCTCGTTTCCTTTCGCATTCGCACACTTTTATACGCCCAATCCTTGTCCACCACCAACACGCGATGCTGGAAATGTTCAAGCCTTGGCCGGGAAAGTAGACATGAAATTGTGATTTCTTTAAGGTCTTCGGCGGATTCTTAGGCCAACACGTCAGGAAGGGAAGGTCGGACAGTTGCCCTTGACCCGTCATCTCGCCGGAATGTTCAGCCGCGCCGTGCTGCTTGTCCTTGCTATGGTTCTGGTGGCCCCCGCCGCCCAGGCCGCCAAGGAAAGCCGCTATGCCTCGATCGTCGTCGATGCCGAAAACGGCAACGTGCTTTATGCGGTCAATCCCGACCGCAGGTCGTACCCGGCGTCCCTGACCAAGGTGATGACCCTTTATCTGCTGTTCGACGCCCTGGAACAGGGCAAGCTGAACATGAATTCCCGCCTGCCGGTATCGGCCCACGCCACCCGTCAGGCGCCGTCCAAGTTGAACCTGCGCGTCGGCGAAAAAATCGACGTGGAAGACGCGGTGCTGGCCCTGGTGACCAAGTCGGCCAACGACGTCGCCGTGGTGGTGGCCGAAGCGGTGGGGGGCAGCGAAGACGACTTCGCCGAACTGATGACCCGCAAGGCCCGCCAATTGGGCATGGCCGCCACCACCTACCGCAACGCGTCGGGCCTGCCCGACCCGGGTCAGGTGTCGACACCGCGTGATCAGGCCACCTTGGCCCGCGCCCTGGTCCGCCACCACGCCAAGTTCTATCACTACTTCTCGACCCGCCAATTCCGCTGGAAGGGTCAGCCCATTTCCACCCACAACCGCCTGATGCTGCGCTACCAAGGCGCCGACGGCATCAAGACCGGTTACATCAACGCCTCGGGCTTCAATCTGATCGCCTCGGCCAAGCGCGACGGCCGTCGCGTCGTCGGCGTGGTGTTCGGCGGCGACACCGCCGGCTGGCGCGACCGCAACATGGCCCAGATCCTGGACAAGGGCTTCGCCCGCCTGAACAGCGGCACCGACATCCGTTCGGCCCGGGTGGAAGAAGAAGACCGCGCCGAATTGGACAAGCTGATCGCCTCGGCGACCGGCGATTCCACCCTGCGCAAGAGCGCTTCGTTCAAAAGCGCCGGCCCGCGTGACGAAGACGTGGGCGACGCCGACCCCGACACCTGGGGCATCCAGGTCGGCGCCTTCAGCGATTACAAGACCTCGCACAAGGCCGCCAGCAGCGCCGCCCAGAAACTGGGGGGCCTGGTGTCGTCGGCCACCGTGGACGTCAGCAAGGCCAAGTCGGGCAAGAAGACCATCTATCGTTCGCGTCTGGTCGGCTTCACCGAAGATCAGGCCCGCGCCGCCTGCAAGCGCCTGAGCAAAGCCAAGAAATCCTGCGCCGTGGTCCAACCCAGCGCTTAAAGCTGGGATCGCCCTGCCGGGCGGCTCAAGCGCCGCTCGGGCTTATGGCGCTTGCACGCTTCGACGGCAAACGCCCCCTCCCCTAGCTGGCGAAAATCCGGTCGAAATCGGTGAAGCCCTTGACCTCGATGGGGTTGCCGCTGGGGTCCAGGAAGAACATGGTGTATTGCTCGCCCGGTTGACCGGGGAAGCGCAGGAACGGCTTGATGACGAAGTCGATGCCGGCCGCTTCCAGCTTGGCGGCCAAGGCCTTCCAGTCCTCGGCCGGCAAGATCACCCCCAGATGCGGCATCTGCACCATGTGCTCGCCCACCTTGCCGGTGGCGGTCACCGTGAACGGTTCCCCCAGATGCAGGGAAATCTGGTGGCCGAAGAAATCGAAATCCACCCAGGTGTCGGTGCTGCGGCCTTCGGCGCAGCCCAGCAAATCGCCATAGAAGCGACGCGACGCGTCCAGGTCGGTGACGTGATAGGCCAGATGGAAACACGATTTCAAGACAACCTCGGGCGCAGGGAACGGCCCCGCCATTGCACCCGCGCCCGAGGAAAAAAGAAAGCCTTTTAAGGCCGTGCCGGGGGAATGGTTAATCCCGGCCCTTCTTGTCCTTCTTGTCCTTCTTGTCCGTCTTGTTCTTCTTGTCCTTGTCCTTGCCGTGGCCGCGCTTGTCGGCGTCCTGGCGATGGTCGTCGGACCGACCATAATTGGGCGAATCCTTGGAACCCTGCGCCTTGGTGGTGCTGCCGGTCCCCGCGGCCTTGTTGATTTCGTCGGTGGCGGCCTGCGTCGCCGCTTCCTTGGCCGCCTGGGTGACGGCATCCACCGCCGACTGGGCGAAAGCCGGCGCGGCCGACAGCAACAGCATAGCGGCGGCAGCGGGAATGAAATGCTTCATGGAAAACTCCGGTTGAACCCCAACAAGGACTTCAGCATCGCGCCGTTTGCACTTGCGGAAAAGAGAGACGAAAGTCGCAAAGAAAAAGGGCGCCCCCAGGAGAAGCCTGCTTAGCCCATCGCCCCCAAAGCTGGCAGCAACGCCAACCGGACAGCTTTTGCTTTGTGACGTCGTGCTCAAGTCGCTACTCTATCATCTTAGACTCTGCATGAACGGTGCCCATGTCCTCGGCCATCCACATCCCTCCGCGCATCGAAAAAATCAAGATCCGCAATTTTCGAGTCCTCCGAGACGTCACCTTTGAGGGCTTGACACCACTCACTGTCTTGCTGGGGCCGAATGGCAGCGGAAAATCTACATTTTTCGACGTATTCGCTTTTTTGTCCGATTGCTTCTCGGAAGGATTACGGCGCGCTATCGGCAAACGTGGGCACGGTTTGAAGGATTTGCGGAGTCGAGATTCCTCAGGCCCCATCAGTTTCGAAATCGCCTACCGTGAGGGACACACCAAGGAAAGGGGGCAACCCCAACCTCCGTTGATTACCTATTACCTTGAAATCGACGAAGAGGCTGGGCGCCCCGTCGTCGCCCGTGAATGGATGCGTTGGCGTCGAAACAAAAGAGTCGGCAACCCCTTTCAGTTCCTGACCTATGAACGCGGTCAGGGCTCGGTCGTTACCGGGGAACTGCCCGAGCCCGAAGATCAACGAGTCGAACGTGCTTTGGCAGGACCTGATGTATTGGCAGTCAGCACATTAGGCAATCTGGCAGAAAACCCCCGGGTCAAGGCGTTGCGGGAATTCATCACCGATTGGCATTTGTCGCATCTATCATCGCAGGACATGCGCGGCATTCCCGAAGGAGGGCCGCAAGAGCGGCTTTCGAAAAGTGGCGACAACCTAGTTAACGTCATCGAATATTTGCACGAGCGTCATCCGGAACGCCTGGAGGCAATTTTCCAGACCCTTCGGCGTCGTATTCCGCAAATTGAAAAAGTGATCCCTCAACCTTTGCCCACCGGACAATTGCTGCTGATGGTCAAAGACGCCCCCTTCTCCGAGGGGGTCCAGGCCCGCTATGCCTCAGATGGAACGATGAAGCTGCTAGCCTATCTTGTTCAGCTTTACGACCCCGATCCAGCCCCAATGATCGGCATTGAAGAGCCCGAGAATTTTCTCCATCCCAAATTGCTGCGTGAACTGGCTGAAGAATGCGAGCAAGCCACCTCTCGCTCACAACTGATCGTCACCACGCATTCCCCGTTTTTCATCAACGCCCTTGCCCCTCGACAAGTCTGGGCTATTGCCCGCGACGACTCGGGCTATACCGTCAACAAGCAAGTATCCACCATGGCGGGCATCCAGCCTATGCTGGATGCTGGCGCCGTTCTGGGCGACCTTTGGATGGAAGGCTATTTTGAACAGGGCAACCCATGACCCTTTTCGTCCATGTCGAAGAAGATTCCATGGAAAGCGCCCTGCTTGGACTTCTCCCACGCATGATCGCGAACGATGATTACAAGATCATCAACCATGGATCAAAGGACAGGCTATTGAAGGACCTGCCACAACGGCTAAAGGGCTATGCCGCGTGGAAGCAAGGCAACAACAAAATTCTTATCCTGGTGGATCGGGACAACGAAGACTGCCGCGTGCTCAAAAACAAGCTTGAGGCCATGGCCCATGCGGCACAGCTTTCCACGAAAAGCACGCCAGACAAAACCGGAAATTTCAACGTAGTCAACCGCATCGTGGTCGAGGAACTGGAAGCGTGGTTCTTCGGCGACATCCCCGCCTTATCCAAGGCCTATCCTGGCGTGCCGCTCACTCTTGAAAAGAAGTCGGCCTACCGGGATCCGGACAGCATCAAAGGCGGAACGTGGGAAAGATTGCTGAAGGTCTTGCAAGAAGCCGGGCATTACGAACGATCTGAAAAGCTGCCCAAGGTTGCAGTGGCCAGAAAACTCGCACCATTGATGAACCTGAGCAATAATCGCTCGACCAGCTTTCGACAGTTTCAAAACGGCCTTTTGGCACTTGCCGATGCCAAGTAAAAGGGCGACCCGCTTGGGTCGCCCTTTTATCATCATCCTGCCAAGGCGGCGGCGATCTTGTCCACCGCGTCCTGAGCCTTGTCCGCATCGGGACCACCGGCCTGGGCCATGTCGGGGCGACCACCGCCGCCCTTGCCGCCCACCGCTTCGGAACCGATGCGCACCAGATCAACGGCCGAGAAACGACCGGTCAAATCTTCGGTCACCGCCACCACCACAGAGGCCTTGCCGCCATCATTGGACACCAGGGCGACGATTCCCGAGCCGATCTGCTTCTTGATCTCGTCGGCCATGCCCTTCAAATCCTTGGCCGGCACGCCGTCCAGCACCCGACCGGCATAAGTGATTTCGCCCACCTTGATGGTGGCCGCGCCCTGTCCGCCGCCGGTGGCCAGTTGCTTGCGGGTTTCCGACAATTCGCGTTCCAGCTTGCGGCGGTCTTCCACCAACTGGGCGATACGGGCCGGCAGTTCCGCCGGGGCCGCCTTCAAGGCAGCAGCGGTGCGGGCCACCAGTTCTTCCTGTTCGTTGGCCCAGGCCAGGAAGGCCGGACCGGTCACCGCCTCGACGCGGCGTACGCCAGCGGCCACCGCACTTTCCGACAGAATCTTGAAGCCGCCGATGTCGCCGACGCGGCGCACATGGGTGCCGCCGCACAATTCCACCGAGAACGGGTTGGGCGCGCTGTCGTCGCCGCCCATGGACACCACGCGCACTTCGTCGCCGTATTTTTCGCCGAACAGCGCCATGGCGCCGGCTTCGATGGCGTCGTCGGGGGTCATCAGCTTGGTGACCACTTCACGGTTCTTGCGGATCTGGCGGTTGACCTGGGCTTCCACCAGACGGATTTCTTCGCCCGACAGCGCCTTGGGATGGGCGAAGTCGAAACGCAGACGGTCGGGGCCGACCTGGCTGCCCTTCTGGGTCACGTGCTCGCCCAAGGCATCACGCAGGGCCTGATGCAACAGATGGGTGGCCGAGTGATGGCCGCGGGTGGCGTCGCGGCGGTCTTCGTCCACGGCGAAATGGGCGTCTTCGCCCACCGCCACCGGACCACCTTCGACGGTGCCGATATGGACGATCAGGTCGCCCAGCTTCTTCTGGGTGTCCTTGATGACGATGCGAGCCTTGCCGCCAGCGACATTGATCACCCCGGCATCGCCCATCTGGCCACCCGATTCACCATAGAACGGGGTCTGGTTGGCCACCACCATGACGTCGTGGCCGGGATGGACGGCTTCCACCGCCTTGCCGCCTTCCACCAAGGCGACGATCTGACCCTCGGCGGTGATGGTGTCATAGCCCAGGAATTCCGAGGCGCCGACCTTGTCCTTGATTTCGAACCACAGGGTCTCGGTGGCGGCTTCGCCGGAACCGGACCACGCCTTGCGGGCCTCGGCGCGCTGGCGTTCCATGGCCGAGGCGAAGGCGTCGGTGTCGACGCCGATACCCTTGGCCTTCAGCGCGTCTTCGGTCAGATCCAGCGGGAAGCCATAGGTGTCGTACAGCTTGAACGCCACTTCGCCGGCCAGCTTGGCGCCGGGCACCAGACGGGTGACTTCTTCGTCCAACAGCTTCAGCCCCTTGTCCAGCGTCGCCTTGAAGCGGGTTTCCTCCAGCTTCAAGGTTTCGGTGATCAGCGCCCCGGCGCGGCCCAGTTCGGGATAGGCTTCGCCCATCTGCTTGACCAAGGCCGGGAACAGACGCCACAGCAAGGGGTCGGTGCAGCCCATCAGATGGGCGTGACGCATGGCACGGCGCATGATGCGGCGCAGCACATAGCCACGGCCTTCATTGCTGGGCAGCACGCCGTCGGCGATCAGGAAGCACGACGAACGCAGATGGTCGGCGACCACGCGGTGCGACACCTTGTGCGGGCCGTCGGCGTCGGTGCCCGATTCGTTGGCCGAGGCTTCGATCAGCGAGCGCAGCAGGTCGACGTCGTAATTGTCGTGCTGGCCCTGCAGCACGGCGGCCAGACGTTCCAGCCCCATGCCGGTGTCGATGCTGGGCTTGGGCAGGGGCAGGCGGGTCTGCTTGTCCACCTGCTCGAACTGCATGAACACCAGGTTCCAAATCTCGATGAAGCGGTCGCCGTCCTGGTCGGGGCTGCCGGGCGGGCCACCGGGAATCTTGTCACCGTGGTCGTAGAAGATTTCCGAGCACGGACCGCAAGGGCCGGTATCGCCCATGGACCAGAAATTGTCGGACGTCGGAATGCGGATGATGCGGTCGTCCGAGAAGCCGGCCACCTTCTTCCAGATATTATAAGCCTCGTCGTCGTCGTGATAGACGGTGACCAGCAGCTTGTCCTTGGCCAGGCCGAATTCCTTGGTGATCAGGTTCCAGGCCAGCGAAATGGCGTCGTCCTTGAAATAATCGCCGAACGAGAAATTGCCCAACATCTCGAAGAAGGTGTGGTGGCGGGCGGTGTAGCCCACATTGTCCAGATCGTTGTGCTTGCCACCGGCGCGCACGCATTTCTGCGAGGTGGCGGCGCGGGTGTAGTCGCGCTTTTCCACCCCGGTGAACACGTTCTTGAACTGCACCATACCGGCATTGGTGAACATCAGCGTCGGGTCGTTGCGCGGCACCAGCGGGCTGGAGCTGACCACTTCATGGCCGTTCTTGGCGAAGTAGTCGAGAAAGGCGCGGCGGATGGTGTTGGCAGTTTGCATGGGACCTACGCATAAGTTCGGCAGCTTGGAACGAACGGGCTTTGTACCCTTGATTGGCCTTGGCTGTCCAGTTGGCCGCACGGCCCCGCAAGACAGCCGGCGCGAAGGCTGGACCGGATTTCTTCTGCCGCACCCCGCCTGATTTGCGGCGAAGCGATGAAGAAAGCCGGGCCTGCGCACTTTTCGGGTGGAGCGACGCCCCGAGTAGAGCGAAGATAGAGCCCATCGTGTTCGTCGATGCCGAATGGTGGCTGGAATGGAAGCACTGCAACTCAGCCGAGCCTTCACACTGATCGAACCAGGGCCCGTTGTTCTGGTCACCACCCATGACGGCGGCAAAGACAACGTCATGACCATCAGTTGGACCATGGTCCTGGACTTTTCCGCCTCGTTCGCCATCACCACCGGGCCGTGGAACCATTCCTATGACGCCCTGCGGCGAACCAAGGAATGCGTGATCGCCATCCCCACACTGGATCTGATCGACGACGTCGTCGCCGTGGGAACCTGTTCCGGGCAAGACACCGACAAGTTCCAGCGCTTCGGCCTGACCCCGGTCAAGGCCGCGCATGTCCGGGCGCCGCTGATCAAGGAATGCCTGGCCAATATCGAGTGCCGCGTCGTCGACATCATCGAGCGCCACAACATCGTCGTGCTTGAAGGTGTGGCCGCCTATTTCGACACCACCCGCGCCGAACAAAGACTGATCCATGCCGTCGGCGACGGCACCTTCATCGTCGATGGCGCAAAAATCGACAGGAAACAGATGATGCGGTCGAAACTTCCCGACGGAATATAGAAGATGCTGTCCATGCGCGTATTCATCCCCCTGGCCGCCACCTTGCTGTTGGCCGTTTCCCCCGCCCTTTCCGCCCCCATCCGCTGTTCCGACGATGGCGAAGGCGGGGCCTGCGTGTGGGGCCGGGTCGAAGGCTATGACGGCGCCGCGGTTCAGATCAGGGGCCTGACCATCCAGATCATGGGAATCGCCGTGCCGTCCCGTCGCGAGCTGTGCCAGGACAAGACCAACAAGACCAGCTTCGATTGCGCCAAACCGGCGCGCAAACACATGGGTGAATTGCTGGCCAAGGGGGTGGCCTGCGACATCCTGGACGTGTCGGGGGGGGCGATCTGGGGCCGCTGCAACGTGGCCACCGGCGATTTGGGCCAAGCCTTGGTGGCGGCCGGCGTCGCCCGCGCCGACAAAGGCGGATTTTACGATACGGAACAGGCGGCGGCGCTGTCCGCCAAAAAGGGTTTGTGGGCGCCCGCCACCCTCATCCCAAAGGATTGGGAAACCATCCGCAAGAAGTCGGAATAGCTGAATTGCGCACCGTTTTGATTGCGCGCTGATTATCTATCCTTTAGCGTAAAAACTTAAGACATAAACGCGTCCCCTTGGCATAGATTCCGCCGTGAAAGTCCTGATCGTCGAAGACAGTCGTTTTTTCACCGCTGCCCTGGCGCAAGGGTTGCGGAAGCTGTCTCTTGACCACGATCTGGCCATCAGCCGCGCCGAAGCCCGCCACCTGTTAAACGAAAACCCGGATCTCTATCTGGCGGCTTTGGTGGACATCAACCTGCCTGATTGCCAAGACGGCGAAGTGGTGGACGATTCCTTGGCGGCGGGGGTGCCGACCATCGTTTTCACCTCCAATTTCGACGACGACCTGCGCGAAGCGATTTTGGCCAAAGCGGTGGTGGATTACGTTCCCAAGAACAACCCCACCAGCATCGACCAAGTCATGCGGGCCGTCCAACGTCTGCGCGACAATCCCAAGACCAAGGTGCTGGTGGTCGACGATTCGCGTACCTCGCGTCAGATTCTGACCCGTCATCTCGCCATCCACCGCTTCGCCATCTTGGAAGCCGCCAGCGGACAGCAGGCGTTAAGCATGCTGGAGCAAAACCCCGACACCCGGATCGTCATCACCGATTACCATATGGACGGCATGGACGGCTGCGCCCTGACCACCGCCATCCGCCGCCGCTTTCCGGCGGATTGTCTGGTGGTGATCGGCTTGTCGGCCTATGGCAACACCTTGTTGTCGGCCCGCTTCATGAAAGCGGGGGCCAGCGACTTCCTGTGCAAGCCCTATATCCCCGAGGAATTGTTCTGCCGGCTTTATCAGAATCTGGACCTTCTGGACCATATCAGCCGGTTGCATCAGGAAAGCACCGCCCGCCAGGGGATGCAGCAAGACCTGACGGCGTTGTCGACGCTGCACCAAAACATCATCGATTCCTCGCCCTTGGGCATCATCGCCTTTCGGGCCGACGGCCCCTGCATCCTGGTCAACCCGGCCTTGGCGAAAATGGTCGGCAGCCCCGCCGACGAAATCCGCTCGCGTGATTTCAACAAGATCCGCACGTGGCGGGACAACGGCTTGCTGCGCTTGGCGCAACGCGTCCTGAAAACCGGCAAGCCCGGCCAAGGTGTGTATCATTTCACCACACTTCATGGCCGCGACTTTTGGGCCGACATCAACCTGTCCACCTTCGACCTGAACGGCGAACGCCATCTGTTGGCGCTTTATCGGGACTGCACCGATTTGCGGGCAACCGAGGAAAAGCTGGACAAGGAACGCAAGAAATTGCTGGCGGTGCTGAATTCCGCCGCCACCGCCATCATCACCATCGACCAGCACGGCATCATGCAAAGCATCAACCCGGCCACCGAACGTATTTTCGGCTGGTCGGTGATCGACATGGTGGGCAAGAACGTCGCCATGCTGGTCCCGCCTGCGGTGCGGACCTCGTATCATTCGGCCAAGGCGCTGTTCAACGCCGACCTCGGCAAACCGGGCAAAGGCATTCACCGCGAAGTCCACGGCCTGCGCAAGAACGGGGAAATCTTCCCCATGGAGCTGGCGGTCAGCACGGTCCAGGACGATGACGGCAATGTCGCCTATATCGCCCTGGTCACCGACCAATCGGACCGGGTGGCCGCCGAATCCAAACTGCGCCGCCTGTCCAGCGCCGTCGAACATTCTTCGGCCAGCGTGCTGATCACCGATTCCCAAGGCCGCATCGATTACGCCAACCCCCGACTTTGTGCCATCAGCGGCTTCAGCCGCGAAGAACTGATCGGACAAAGCCCGGCCTTGTTCAAAAGCGGCGAGAAGTCGCCCGCTTATTACAATGCCATGTGGAGCCAGTTGAAGGCCGGCCATGTCTGGCACGACGAGTTCCGCAACCGTCGCAAGGACGGCAGCGAATATTGGGTCAAGTCCAGCATCGACCCCATCCGCGACGAAACCGGCGTCCTGACCCATTACGTCGCCGTGCAAGAAGACGTGACCGAGCTGAAGGAAGCCAAGGAACAGGCGGAAAAGGCCAATCAGGCCAAGTCGGAATTCCTGTCGGCCATGAGCCATGAATTGCGCACGCCGTTGAACGCCATCATCGGTTTCAGCCAGTTGATGCTGTCCATTCGCAAGGACCCGTTATCGGCCAAGCAACAGGAACGGATCGAAATGATCCTGTCCGCCGGCAACCAATTGCTGGAGCTGATCAACGAGATTTTGGACCTGTCGCGCATCGAGGCCGGCCGGCTGGACTTGTCCATGGAGGCGGTGATGCTGTCGCCGCTGATCGCCGAATGCGTCGCCCAAGTCAGCGAAACCGCCCGGCACCATCGGATCGACATCATCATCCGCGACGAAGGCGATGTGCCGCTGCGTGCCCGCTCGGACCAGCGCCGTCTGCGCCAGGTGCTGCTGAACCTGTTGACCAACGCCATCAAGTACAATCGGGACGACGGCCTGGTCACCATCGAAACCAGTTGAGCGGCGGATGTCATCACCATTTCGGTCACCGATACCGGTCTGGGGATTCCCGCCCACCGGCAAGGCGAATTGTTCCAGCCCTTCAACCGCTTGGGGGCGGAAGCCACCGCCATCGAAGGCACCGGTATCGGCTTGGTGGTGACCAAGTCGCTGGTGGAAAGCATGGGCGGCAACATCAGTTTTTCCAGTATCGAAGGCGAGGGCACCACCTTCGCCATCCAACTGGCCTGCGCCTGCGACCGACAATTGATGGCCATGAACCAGGCCGCCGAAACCGAACCCAAGACCCCCGCCCCACTTACCCGCGCCGGTCCGGACAACAGCTTCGCCATGCTGTACGTGGAAGACAACCCGACCAATATCAGCCTGATGCAGGATGTGATGGAGCAATTCGACAACATCGTGTTGTCGGTGGCCAAGACCGCCGAAACCGGTATCTTGCTGGCCATGCAAAATCCACCCGACCTGATCGTGATGGATATCAACCTGCCCGGCGCCTCGGGATTGGAAGCCACCCGCATCCTGAAGACCACCCAGGACACCGCCCACATTCCGGTGGCCATCTTGTCCGCCAACGTCTTGGCCGACGTCAAACGCCAGGCCAAGCAGGCCGGGGCCGATTACTTCCTGGCCAAGCCGCTGGTTCTGTCCGACCTGGAGCACATCATTCACCACGTCACTGAAAGCCGTCATGGATGACCTGAAGCTGGCCGTGAGCCAGGCCCCGATCCTGATCGTCGACGACAACCCGGTCAACGTCGCCTTGTTGGAAGACGTCTTGGACGAAGGCGGGTACGAAAGCCTGTACAGCACCACCGACCCCACCAAGGCCGTCACCCTGGCGCGCGCGCATTGCGTCGACCTGATCTTGCTGGATATCCGCATGCCGGTGATGGACGGTTTCCAGGTGATGCAAGCCTTGACCGACGAGCTGAAGCACGGCTTGCCGGTCCTGGTGTTGACCGCGCAGAACGACCGGGAAACCCGGTTGCGCGCCCTGACCGGCGGAGCCCGGGACTTCGTCACCAAGCCCTTCGACACCGAAGAAGTGCTGCAGCGGGTGCGCAATCTGCTGGAATTACGGCTGATGCTGCGGGAACGGGAAAACCAGGCCGAAATCCTGGAACAAAAGGTCCACGAGCGCACCTTGGAAGTGCGCGAGGCGCAATACGAAGTGATCCGCCATCTGGCCCGCGCCGGCGAATACCGCGATTCCGACACCGGCCGGCATGTGGAACGCATGAGCCTGTTCTGCCAGCGTCTGGCCAGTGCCGCCGGCCTGCCGCCCCATTCCTGCGAACATATTCTTTATGCGTCGCAGATGCACGATCTGGGCAAGATCGGCATTCCCGATTCCATCTTGCACAAACCCGGCAAGCTGGATGCCGAGGAACGCCGGATCATCAACCAGCACAGCGCTATCGGCGCCCACATCCTGCGCGGCAACTCCCCCAACCCGGTGATCCGCATGGCCCATGTCATCGCCCGGACCCACCACGAAAAATGGGATGGAAGCGGTTATCCCGATGGTTTGGCCGGGCCTGACATTCCCATCGAAGGGCGCATCACCGCCGTTTGCGACGTCTTCGACGCGCTGACCATGCAGCGCCCCTACAAGCCGGCATGGAGCATCGAAGACGCCTGCGACCTGCTGCGCAAGGAAGCGGGCAAGCATTTCGACCCGCACCTGGTGGAGCTGTTCCTGGAAATTCTGCCCGACATCCTGGCCATCAAGGCCGACATGGACCTGGGGGCGGATTAAACCGCCAGAGCCGGCGCCGGTGCCGGATGGTGTTCGTCGGCGATGCCGGCGGCCAGACGGTCGTTCAGGCGCGAGCATTTCTGCCGCTGGCTTTCCGAGCGCAGCTGCCCGCACGCGGCCAGGATGTCCGAGCCGCGCGATTTGCGGATCGGCGCCGAATAGCCGTTGTCCTGGATGAAGTCGGAAAACGCCCGGATGTCCTTCATGCTTGAGCATTCATATTCCGAGCCCGGCCACGGATTGAACGGGATCAGGTTGAACTTGGCCGGCAGGCCCTTGACCAGACGCAGCAATTGGCGCGCATCGGCCAGGGAATCGTTGACGCCTTTCAGCATGACATATTCAAAGGTGATGCGCCGGGCGTTGGACGCGCCGGGATAGTCGCGGCAGGCGGCCATCAAGTCCTTCAACGGATATTTCTTGTTGATGGGCATGATCTGGCTGCGCACCTCGTCGGTGACCGCATGCAGCGAAATGGCGAGGTTCACCCCCAGCTCGGCGCCGGCCTGGGCCATCATCGGCACCACACCGGACGTGGAGAGGGTGATGCGGCGCTTGGAAATGCCGATGCCTTCGCCATCCATGATGATCTTCAGGGCCTTGGCGACGTTCTCGTAATTATAAAGCGGCTCGCCCATGCCCATCATCACGATGTTGGACAGCAACCGGGTCGAATCGTCGGGCGTCGGCCATTCGCCATAGGAATCGCGCGCCAGCATGAACTGGCCGACGATTTCGGCGCTGGTCAGGTTGCGCACCAGAAGCTGAGTGCCGGTATGGCAGAACTTGCAGGTCAGCGTGCAGCCCACCTGGGACGAAATGCACACCGCGCCGCGTTGTTCGTCCTCGTCGGGGATGTAGACGGTTTCCGCCTCGTTGCCGTCCTCGAACTTCAACAGCCATTTGCGGGTGGTGTCGACGCTGGTCAGCTCGCGCTCGACCAGCGGACGGCGCACCACGTAATGCTCGGCCAGACGGGCCTGCATGACCTTCGAGATCGACGTCATCTTGGCGAAATCGGTCTCGCCGCGATTATACAGCCAATGCCATAGCTGCTTGGCGCGGAAGGGCTTCTCGCCGATGGAAGCCATCTCGGCGGCCAGTTCCTCGCGGGAAAGGCCGATCAGGTTTTTCATATTGGTGTCGCTCATGGCGCGATACTTAAGGATTCGCCATCCGAATTGCAATATTTGCCGCAAATCGGGGCTGTTTTCGGCGAAAGTTCTCGTTATAGTCCCATGCCATGACCGATCCCTTCTCGCTTGACGACGACATCCCCGATCCCTTCCAATCCGCCCCGCGCCGTTCGGGTGCCGTGGACGTGCCCGCTGATGCGCCGTGGCTGGTGGGGCTGAACGCCGAACAACATCAGGCGGTGACCACCATCGACGGCCCGGTTCTGGTGCTGTCGGGTGCCGGTACCGGCAAGACCCGGGTGCTGACCAGCCGTCTGGCGCAGATTTTGGCGGGACGCAAGGCCCAGCCTTGGCAGATTCTGGCGGTGACCTTCACCAACAAAGCGGCGCGCGAGATGAAGGACCGCGTCGGCGCCATGGTCGGCCCGGTGGCGGAACAATTGTGGCTGGGGACCTTCCATTCGCTGTGCGTGCGCATCCTGCGCCGCCACGCCGAGGCGGTGGGGCTGAAATCCAACTTCACCATCCTGGATGCCGACGACCAGTTGCGTCTGTTGAAGCAGGTGATGGAAGGCGAACAGGTCGATACCAAGAAATGGCCGGCGCAATCGCTGATGGGTGCCATCCAGCGTTGGAAAGACCGCGGCCTGACCCCCGACAAGGTGACCAGCGACCAGGCCGGTGATCTGGCCGGCGGGCGCATGGTCCAGTTGTACCGCCTGTACCAGGAACGGTTGCTGACGCTGAACGCGGCCGATTTCGGCGATCTGCTGCTGCATTGCCTGACTTTGTTCCTGAAGCATCCGGAAGCCGTTACCCATTATCAGGAACAGTTCCGCTATATCCTGGTGGACGAATACCAAGACACCAACGTGGCGCAATATCTGTGGCTGCGGCTGTTGGCACAAAAGCACAAGAACATCTGCTGCGTCGGCGACGATGACCAGTCGATCTATTCCTGGCGCGGCGCCGAAGTGGGCAACATCTTGAAGTTCGAACGCGATTTTCCAGGCGCCACCGTGGTGCGCCTGGAAAGCAATTACCGCTCGACGCCGCACATCCTGGCCGCCGCCAGCCATCTGATCGCCCACAATTCCGACCGCCTGGGCAAGACCTTGCGCCCCGGTCTGCAACACGATGCCGCCGACATCCAAAAGGTCCGGGTGCGCGGCGTGTGGGATGGCCCGGAAGAAGCCCGGGTGGTGGTGGAAGAAATGGAAAACCTGCAACGGCGCGGCGAATCCTTGGCCAGCATGGCCATCTTGGTGCGCGCCGGCTTCCAGACCCGCGAATTCGAAGAACGCCTGATCACCACCGGATTGCCCTATCGCGTCATCGGCGGGCCGCGTTTCTATGAACGCCAGGAAATCCGAGACGCCATGGCCTATTTGCGGCTGGTCAACTCGCCCGATGACGGTTTGGCCTTTGAACGTATCGTCAATTTGCCCAAGCGCGGTTTGGGCGAGGCGGCTTTGCAGGCGGTGCACGGACTGGCCCGTGCCAAGACCCTGGCCTTGTTCGACGCCGCCAGCCTGCTTTGCGAAACCGACGAGTTGAAACCCAAGCCCCGAGCATCCTTGGGCAAATTCTGCGCCGACATCCTGCGCTGGCGTGGATTGCTGGAAGACCTGCCACACACCGAGCTGGCCGAGATGATCTTGGACGAATCCGGCTATGTGGAGATGTGGAAGAACGACAAAAGCGCCGAAGCCCCCGGCCGGGTGGAAAACCTGAAGGAACTGGTGCGCGCTTTGGCCGATTACGAGAACCTGCAAAGCTTTTTGGAACATGTGGCCCTGGTCATGGAAAACGACCAGAGGGACGGCACGGACAAGGTGACCTTGATGACGCTGCATGGCGCCAAGGGGCTGGAATTCGACAATGTCTTCCTGCCCGGCTGGGAAGAAGGGGTGTTCCCGCATCAGCGCGCTTTGGACGAAGGCGGCAATGCGGCACTGGAAGAAGAACGTCGTCTGGCCTATGTGGGACTGACGCGGGCCCGCAAACGTGTCCTGGTCAGCTTCGCCGCCAACCGCCGCATCTATAACCAGTGGCAGACCGCCCTGCCCAGCCGTTTCCTCGACGAACTGCCCGCCGCCCATACGGACCGCGAGGCCGAACGCGGGCTGATGGGGTCCAGCTCCTGGCAGCAGGTGTCGCGACCCAAGGAACCCAGCCCATGGGCGGTGGATTTGCGCCCGGGCGGCGATTTCAGCGTCGGCGAACGGGTCTTCCATCAGAAATTCGGCGCCGGCACGGTGCTGGCGGTGGATGGCGACAAACTGGAAATCGCTTTCGACAAGGCCGGCACCAAGAAGGTGCTGGACAGCTTTGTCGAACCGGCTTAAGCGAAGCCACCCCAACCGGAGTTGCCGATTATGCCCGTGATCTTCCCCGATATCTGGCACCTGCGCCTGATCGTCGCCCCCGAAGCGGTGGACGCTTTCGAAGAAGTGTTCGAACGCTTCGCCGAATCGGTGACCATGTTCATGGAAGACAAGTCGGGCATTTCCGACGGTGACTGCCTGTGGCACCTGGAAGGCTATTCGCGCACCCCCCCCGACCGCGTCCAGATCATTGCCGCGCTTTCGGCGGTGGCCGCCGCCACCGGACACGAGCTGCCGGCCCTGGAAACCGAACGCCTGCCCAACGTCGATTGGGTGTTGGAAAACCTGCGCGACTTCCCGCCCATCGATGCCGGCCGCTTCTTTGTCCGTGGGTCCCACTGGGACGGCAAGGTGCCGGTGGGACGCACCGAATTGCTGGTCGACGCCGGGACCGCCTTTGGCTCGGGCGAGCACGCCACCACGCGCGGCTGCCTGACCATGCTGGACCGTCTGGCCAAGCGCCGCCGTTATCTGCGCCCGCTGGATCTGGGTGCAGGGTCCGGCATCCTGGGCATCGCCATGGCCAAGATGTGGGCGGTGGACGTGCTGGCCACCGACATCGACCCGTCCGCCGTCAAGGTCGCCGCCAACAATGCCAAGCTGAACGGCGTCGGCGCCCGTTTCACATCCGTGGTGTCCGACGGCTATCGCAATCCGGCGCTGAAGAAGGGCAAGCCGTTCGACATCATCGTCGCCAACATCTTGGCCAAGCCGCTGATGCGCATGGCCAAGGACCTGGCCGCCCATCTGGCCCCCGACGGGGTGGCGGTGCTGTCCGGCCTGTTGGAATGGCAGGAACGCATGGTGATGGGCGCCCACGAGCCGCAGGGCCTGCGCCTTAAGCAACGCATCGTCATCGACGGATGGGCGACGCTTGTGATTGGCCGCTGAGCGGCCGGGGATGATTGGCCGTTAAAAACCCATTGTTTCACAGCCAGTTGCCCGCCCCACCCGAAAGGCGTAATGTGCGCCCAGGGGTTGGGTTACAGGGGACACCTGCATGAATCGTATCGCCGTCATTTGCGTCGCCATGGCCGGTCTGGCCCTGTCGGCCTGCGCCGCTGACCCGCAACCCCAAATGTCCGCCCCGGCCAAGCGGATGGTGACGCCCCCCGGCGGGCAATGGGAAGTGACCGAGGCCCTGGCCGTCGCCCCCACCGGCAGCAACAATGCCCCCTATATGGGGCAGAAGCTGAGCCTTTACGACAAATCCGCCACCGATCCGGCGGGCCGTTCCTGCGACACGCCGGTCTATATGGGCTGGGAAGCCGCCCCGGCCAGTGTGCTGGGCGACAGCATCAAGGGGGGTGAAGCCCGCCCGGTGATGGAAGTGACCTGCAAGGGCGAGGCTTTCGGCACCTATGTGGGCATGGCCGACGGCAGCCTGATGACCCGGGTCAACGATTGGGTGCTGACGCTGAACCGTGCCGCCCCGGAAATGGCCAAGGCCCCCGAACCAGTGAAAATGCCTGAACCGGTGAAAGTCGTGGAACCGGAACCGGCCAAGCCGGGGCCGGCGAAGATGGCCGAACCCGACAAGCGCACCATCGTCTATCTGGCGTCCTATCCCAGCGAAAAGAAGGCCCAGGCCGGCTGGAAGGTGTTGGCCAAAAAGTCACCGATCTTGGCCAAGCAACAGCCCATCTTCACCCATGTCGACCTCCCCAAGAAGGGCAAGTGGGTGCGGCTTTACGGCTTGGCCAGCGACGAAGCCGAGCGCGCCACCATCTGCAAGCAGGTGGGCAAGGCGGTGGACGAATGCGGCTCGCGCCTGCGCGAGTAGCATCAAGCCCGAACTTCACCCAACCTCTCGCTTGCGCCCGCAAGCGAGAGGATGTTAGGTGAAGCCATCATGGCATCACCACCTCTTCTCTCGCTTCGCGACGTGCGTCTGACCTTTGGCGGCAACCCGCTGTTCGAAGGCGTCACCACTTGGGTCGGCAAGGGCGACAAGACCGTTTTGGTCGGTCGCAACGGTTCCGGCAAGTCCACTCTGCTCAAGGTCCTGGCCGGGGAAATCCTGCCCGATTCCGGCGAACGCTTCGTGCAGCCCGGGGCGCGGATCGCCTATCTGCACCAGGACCCGGCCATCACCACCGCCACCATCGCCGAATTCATCGCCCAAGGTCTGCCCGAGGCGGAAAGCGACCAGACGTGGCGGGTCGACGCCATCATGAACGATCTGGGCATCGATCCGGCCCGCAACCCGGCGACCCTGTCAGGCGGCGAGGGCCGTCGCGCCGCCTTGGCGAGGGCTTTGGTCGGCAATCCCGATGCTTTGCTGCTGGACGAGCCCACCAACCATCTGGACCTGCCCTCGATCCTGTGGCTGGAACAATGGCTGAAGGATTACCAGGGCGCCCTGGTGATGATCAGCCACGACCGCCGTTTCTTGGATGCGGTGTCGCGACAGACCCTGTGGCTGGAGCGCGGCCAAGTGCGTCGGGCCGAATTCGGCTTTGTCGGCTTCCCGCAATGGCAGGAAGAAACCTATGCGGCGGAAGAGGCCGAAATCGCCCGCATGAACACCCAGATGCGTCAGGAAATGCATTGGCTGGCGCGTGGCGTCACCGCGCGCCGCAAGCGCAACATGGGCCGCTTGCGGGCATTGCAGACTTTGCGCAAGGAACGCTCGGCCCGCATTTCGTCGAAAGCCGACAACGACCGCCGCGTCGTCCTGGATTCCGATGCCGGCGACATCTCGGGCCGTCTGGTCATCGAAGCCACCAATGTCACCAAGGTGTTCGGCGACAAGGTGGTGGCCCAGGACTTTTCCACCCGCATCCTGCGCGGCGACCGCGTCGGTCTGATCGGCCCCAACGGCGCCGGCAAGACCACGTTGCTGCGCATGCTGACCGGCGAACTGGCCCCCGATTCGGGTGAAATCCGCCTGGGCACCAATTTGGAACCGGCTTATTTCGACCAGCGCCGCGACCAGTTGAACCCCGACATCACCGTCTGGGACACCCTGACCGACGGACGCGGCGACAATGTCTGGGTGCGCGGTTCGCCCCGTCACGTGGTCGGCTACATGCGCGACTTCCTGTTCGACGACAACCAGGCCCGCACCCCGGTCCGGGCGCTGTCGGGCGGTGAACGCAACCGCCTGCTGCTGGCCAAGCTGTTGGCCAAGCCGTCCAATCTTTTGATCCTGGACGAACCCACCAACGACCTGGACATGGACACCTTGGATCTGTTGGAGGAAATGCTGGCCGATTACCAGGGCACGCTTTTGGTGGTCAGCCACGACCGTGACTTCCAGGACCGTCTGGTAACCAGCGTCATCGCCGTGGAAGGTGACGGCGACATCCACGAATATGTGGGCGGCTATTCCGATTATCTGGACCAGCGCCCCAAGGATGCAGCCCCCGAGGCGGCGAAACCGGCCAAGGAAGCCATTGCCGCACCGCGTCCCAAAACCCAAGCCAAGCTGTCCTATAAGGACCAGCGCGAATTGGACGACCTGCCCAAGCGCATGGACAAGTTGCAGACGGAAATCGCCAAGCTTGAAACCGAGATGGCCGATTCCAACCTCTATGCCCGCGACCCCAACCGGTTCGACGCCGTCACCAAACGTCTGGATGCCGCCCGGGCGGAACTGGAACAGGCGGAAGAACGCTGGCTGGAATTGGAAACCTTGCGCGAAGAACTGGCGGGATAGGCGGCAATGCCCCTCAAGGACTGGCTGTTGGCACTTTGTGTGGTCTGCCTGTGGGGGCTGAACTTCATCGCCGTCAAGGTGGCGGTGCAGACGGTACCGCCATTCCTGCTGACCGCCATCCGCTTCACCCTGGTGGCCTTGGTGCTGGCACCGCTTTACCGCCCGGCCCGGTCGCAATGGAAGGGCATTCTGGGGGTCGGCGCCGTGCTGGGGGTCGGCCATTTCGGCCTGATGTTCGTCGGCGTGTCCGGCATGGACGCGGCCAGCGCCGCCATCATCACCCAATTGGGGGTGCCGTTCTCGGCCCTGCTGGCCTGGCTGTTCTTTGGCGAGCCCCTGGGGCTGGGGCGCAGCATCGGCCTGATCCTGGCCTTTTCCGGGGGGGCGCTGCTGGCCGGCGAACCCAGCCTGCCGTCCATCGTCCCGGTGTTGATTCTGGTGGCCGCCATGCTGGCCTGGGCCGCCAGCAACGTCCAGGTCAAGAAACTGGGCGACATCAATCCGCTGGCGCTGAACGGCTGGATGGCGGTGTGCGCCGCCCCCATGCTGGCGGTGCTGTCCTTGGCCACCGAAACCGGCCATGCCGAATTACCGGCGCGCATGATGGCCGATTGGCGACCTTGGGCGGGGATCGCCTATACGGTCATCGGCTCGTCGCTGGTGGCTTATACCTTGTGGTATGGTCTGTTGCGACGCCACCCGATGAACCGGGTGGTGCCGGTCACCCTGCTGGGGCCGGTGGTCGCCGTGGCCGGGGGCGTGCTGGTCCTGGGCGAGGCTTTGACCTGGCAGAAACTGGTGGGCGGCGCCATCACCATCATCGGGGTGGCGGTGGTGCAATTCCTGGGCGGCAACCACCAGCCGCCGGCCGAACCGGAGCCGGGCACATGATCAAACCGATCCCGCGTCCTTCGCCCAACCACGACGAACGGCGCGCCGATGTCGTCGACATGCTGGTGATCCATTATACCGGCATGCAAAGCGGAGAGGCGGCGCTGGACCGCTTGTGCGACCCGGCGGCCAAGGTCAGCGCCCATTACCTGATCGACGAGGACGGCACCGTCTATGCCCTGGTGCACGAAGCCCGGCGTGCCTGGCATGCCGGGGTGGGATCGTGGCGCGGTCATGCGGACATCAATTCCCGATCCATCGGCATCGAGCTGGTCAATCCCGGCCACGAATTCGGCTATCGCCCGTTTCCCGACGCCCAGATCGATTCCCTGATCGAACTGGTGCAATCGCTGCTGATCCGCCACCCCATTCCGGCGCGCAACGTGGTCGGCCATTCCGACGTGGCCCCCACCCGCAAGACCGATCCCGGCGAGCTGTTCCCCTGGCTGCGTCTGAAATCCTATGGTATCGGGCTGTGGCCGTTCTCGGGCGAGGAAAAGCTGGATTGCCTGCCCCAGGATTCGCTGCGCCGGCTGGCCTTGATCGGCTATGACATCACCGACCCGGTGGCCGCCATGGTGGCCTTTCAGCGCCGCTTCCGCCCCAGCCTGATCAATGGCGGCAACGATGTCGAAACCGCCGGACGCATCGAACGGCTGCTGGGGGCGCTGCGTCCGGGCACCGCCCCGGTGGTATCCTATGAAGGCCAATTCCTGATCTGATTTTCCTATCAATGCGATCAGACTGATCCGCCTTTAACCGTGGTGTTTCCGCCCCATGTCTGCGGCCAGTGACGATTTTTCGTTCCACGGCCCAGCAGGAGGCGATCATGAACACCGGCTCCAAGACCATTGCCAATCCCCGCGCTTTCGACCATGAACGCGCCTTCCAAGCCCGCGCCGACGGTGTGCGGCAATTGGGCCTGTGGGCGGCCGACAAGATCGGTTTGCGCGGCGGTCACGCCCAGGCCTATGCCCTTGCCCTGGTGTCGCTGGACGTGGGCGAGGCCGACGACGACACCATCATGAAACCGCTGCTGGTCGACCTGCAAGCGTACCGCGTCAACCGTGACGAACTGACCGGCCGGTTGATCGGCTTCGTGGAACAGGCGGCGGCCCACTGACATGGACAGCTTGTTGTTCACCCCTGTCCTGGGCGTCCAATCCTGGCTGTGGCTGATGTTCCTGGGCATCGTCGGCGTTCTGCTGGTGCTGGACCTGGGGGTGTTGCATCGCAAGCAGCGCGAAATCGGCATCGGTGAAAGTCTGGCCCTGTCGGCGGGATACATCGTCCTGGCCTTGGCCTTTGGCGGCTGGATCTGGCACAGCCGGGGTGCCGAGGACGGGCTGGCCTGGATCACCGGCTACATGCTGGAAAAAACCCTGTCCTTGGACAACGTCTTCGTCATCTCGCTGATCTTCACCAGCCTGGCGGTGCCGCGCCTCTACCAGCACCGGGTGCTGTTCTGGGGTATCCTGGGCGTCATCCTTTTGCGCGGTCTGATGATCGGTTTCGGCACCGCCTTGGTGTCGCAATTTTCCTGGGTTCTGTATCTGTTCGGCGCCTTTCTGGTCATTACCGGCATCAAGATGCTGTTGGTCAAGGAAAGCCACGACGACCCCACCCAAGGCAAGGTGATGGCCTGGCTGCGCAAGGTGCTGCGGGTCACCCCCCAATTGCATGGCAGCCGTTTCTTCGTGCGTGACCATGATGGGTGGCGGGCGACGCCGTTGTTCCTGGCGCTTTGCATGGTCGAACTGGCCGATCTGGTCTTCGCCGTCGACAGCGTGCCGGCCATTTTCGCCATCAGCACCGATCCCTATATCGTCTACACGTCCAACATCTTCGCCGTCCTGGGGTTGCGGGCGCTGTATTTCGCCCTGGCCGCCATGGTGCACCGCTTTGAATATCTGAAAGTCTCGCTGGCGCTGATCCTGGTGTTCATCGGGGCCAAGATCTTCTGGTCCCATCTGGTGGGCAAACCCGATCCCATCCTCACCTTGTCCGTCACCTTCGCCCTGATCGCCGCCGGGATCGGCCTGTCCCTGTGGCGCACCCGCGCCCAAGGAGACAATGCATGAACAAAGCCTCATTGGCCTTGGCCCTGACCCGTCTGCGCCGTCTGGGCGGCGATGACGGGCCGACCATCGGCCAAGCGGCGGATTCCCTTTCCGCCCTGGGTCGGCTGGCCCCGCTTCCCCTGCTGGCCGCCCTGGGCATGACCCCATCCCCCGGATTGCCCTTGGGCGCCATCTGCGGGGGATTGATGGTCTGGCTGGCGCTGGCCGGGTTGTTGCGACGTCCCGCCGGCGCCCTGCCCCAAAGCATGGCCCGCAAGCGCATTCCCCCTGGCGTCTTGCGGGTCATGCTACGGCAGATCGCCCCGCCTTTGCGCAAACTGGAAAAACTGGCCCGCCCACGCCTGGAAGCGGCGGCTTGGCCAGCTTTGGTCTGGCTGGCCATCCTGGGTCAGAGCATCATCATGGCCCTGCCCATCCCCTTGGGCAATTTCCTGCCCGGGGTGGCGGTGCTGGTGCTGTCCATCGCCATCCTGCGCCGCGATGGATTAGGCGTGATCGTCGGTTTGACGATCAGCGCCATTTCCCTGGCGGTTCTGGCCGGTTTGGGCTGGGGATTGCTGGCGGTTTTGTAATCAGACCTCGACCCGGGTCGGACCGGTCTGCTCGGTGCGGATGTCGATCCACCGCCCCCCCGACTGGAAGGCCACGCTTCCCTTGGTCCCCACCAATTCGGCGGCGCCGGTGAAGATGGCCATGATGTCCATGCGCATCTCTTGCGGCAGTGGCTCGCCGGTGCGGATGATCAGGTCGAACAGCTTTTCCTCGCGCCGCACCAGACCATCCATTTGCAGTCGTCCCAGATTGGTCAGGCGGAAATCCAGGATGAAACGCTGGTCGTTACCGGTGCCGCCCGCCTGACGTTTCTGGTCGTCGGCATTGGAGCCACGAACGAAAAGCTGGATGGCGTCAACCACCCCGCCATGGACGAAGGGCATGGAATGCATGCGCCATTCGCCGCCCGCCACCGGTCGGCCCGCATCCTGGGCCAAGTCGGCCAGATCGGATTTCAGCCGTTCCGCCAGATCGCGACGGCCGGCCTTTTCCAACGCCTTGTTGGATGTTTCCCCCACCACGCCTTTGCTGTCACCGCTTTTCATCGCCCCAGTGAACGCCACCATGGCAGCGGCCAGACGCGGGCTGGCGGTGGGAATGGCCCGCATCAGGACGTCCAGTGCCTGGGGATCGCTGCGCGCCAGGGTTTCCATGGCATCGGACAAAGCCGGCCAGCCCTGTGGGGTCAAGCCTTCGGCCCGTGGGGCGGGGGTGGTGGCCGATACGGCCACAGGGAGTTGCGGCGCCCCCACCACTTCCAGTCGCACCACGCTGCCCACCGCGACGCTTTCCGCCGTCGGCACCGCCAGGGTGCCGATGGTCGTGGACATCACCACTTGGCCGCCAGGGGGGTGGGCGGTCACCGTGCCGGCCAGGACCGGCGCGGCAGCGGTCGGCGTCAAGGATGGCAGGGTGGTGGGTTGCAACGGCATTTGCGGCAGATTGGGCATTGCCGTCATCGGCCTTTGCGGCACATTTTGCTGCACCGCCGGAGCAAATCCGGCCGGTTTCGCCGGCTGACCGGCAAAGGACTGGAACGGCGGCGGCTCGATGCCGGCGATGCGCACGGTCAATTGGGTGCCGGCGGGCAGATTGGCCGGCGGCATCTGCCCCGGTTGCGGCGGTGTGGCGAAGCCTTGAAACGGGGTGCTTTGTGCCGGTTTCACCATGGTGGCGGTGATGCCCATGGGGGCGACCGGTGGAGCGGGTGCCGTCCCGGTCTGGGCCAAGGGGGCGAAACCACCGGCCTGGGGATTTTGCGCGGTGTTTTGCGGCGCCAACAATCCCGCGGGGGTCCCACTGTTCAACACCAAGCCGGCGGGATTGGGGCTCAGCCCCGTGGGCAAGGTCACCCCCGCCAAGGTCCGGCCATTGACCGCCAGCATGTTCATCCCGCCTTCGCCCACCTGCAACAACACCCGCGCCCCTTGCGGGATGGCGGGCAAAGTAGCGGGCGGCTGCACCTTCAATTGCAGCGGTCCCTGCTCGGTCATCACCTCCAGCATGCCGCGCGACGATCGCGACAACGCCACCACTTCCAAGGTGTCACCCTGAGCCAAGGCGGCCAGCACCTTGGCGTCGCCCACCGCGCTGACCACCACCGGAGCCCCGCCATTGGCGACGGTCAAGGTGGCAGCCGAAGGCGGCAGGACCGACGACATGGTTTACGTCCTGAGCAGACGCTCGACGATGGCTTCCACGTCGGCGGCGGCTTCGGAATTGGGCGAACGGATCAGGATGGGGGTCTGGTTGCGAATGGCTTCGCGCACCTTCAGATCGCGGCGGATGACGCCGGCCAAGGGCGGACTGATCTTCAAGAAGCCCTCGCAGGCCTTCAACAGCGTGTTGTAGATGCGTTCGCCTTCGCGGGTCGAATTGGCCATGTTGACGACGATCCGCATGTCGGTGCCCGGCCGCTCCATGTGGGTGACCTTGATAAAGGCATAGGCGTCGGTCAGCGAGGTCGGTTCGTCGGTGGTCACCACCAGGATGGTGCCGGCCTGCTGGGCGAAGTTCCGTGTGGTCTTTTCCACACCGGCGCCCAGATCGACGATCACCTTGTCATAGGAATTGGACAACACCACCAGATCGTCGCCCAGCATCTGCAGACGCGACAACGGGATGTTGGCCAAGGTGCCGCTGCCGGAACGCCCCGCCAGAATGTCGAAGCCCCCTTCGGTGAAGGGCACGCAGGCCTGGTTCAGGGTCATGCGGCCGGCGACCACGTTGCCCAGATCGGCCTTGGGCATCTGCCCCAGTTGGATGTCCACGTTGGCCAGGCCCAGATCGCCGTCGAACAGCAGAACCTTGCGCCCGGCCCGCGCCAGCGCATGGGCCAAGGTGATGGAGAACCAGGTCTTGCCGACGCCGCCCTTGCCCGAAGCCACCGCCATGAGGTTGCGCCCCTTGGCCCGCTGCGCCGGCCGAGGCGCCAAAGAGGGGATTTCGCTTGCCGTGGTCATGATACGGGTGCCTCGTCGGTCCAGAAGGTTTCGTCGTTTTGCGGTTCGGGTTCGGGGGGCTGGGGCAGCAGCAGCCGCGCCAGCGACATGGCGGAAATGGGTGACAGGCCGCTGGCCACATGCGGGCTGGCCGACACGTCGCACAGCGCCAGTTGCCCGGCTTCGGCGGCGGCCAGCATGGATCCCAGACGCCGGGTGGTGTCCAGCCGGGTGGTGAACAACCGGGTGGCGCCGACGGTGGCGAAGGCTTCGGCGATTTCGGCCGCTTCCAGCGGGTCGCCACCGGCCGCCATGACCAGCAACGGTTCCACGTCGGCGGCTTCGATCATCGCCTGCAGGTAATCCAGATCCGATTGCTTGAACGGGTTCAGGCCGGGGCTGTCGATCAGGATCAGATCATGCATGCCGGTGGCGTTTTCCACCGCCCGGCGCAGGGAATCGGGGCCACGGGCCTTGACCAGTTCGATTTCCATGATACGGGTGAAGGCGGCCAATTGCTCCACCGCGCCGGCCCGCATGTTGTCGCAGGTGATGATGCCGACCTGACGTTGCCGCAACACCGAACGCGCCGCCAGCTTGGCAGCAGCGATGGACTTGCCCGAACCGGGCGGCCCCACTAGCATGAAAGGGCGCGGGGCCGAATGTTCGGGCAGCGGCGCGAAGGCGAACCCGGCTTCCAAAGCCGCCGCACACGCCAAGGTGGGATCGTTGATTTCGCTGGTGCGCGCCGCATTGACCAGACGTTCGGCCAGTCGCGGCGGCAGGTTGTGCGGTTCCAGCGCAGTCTTGATGGTCTCGGCGGCCGAGGACGCAGAAGATTCCTCCAGCAATTCCGCCACCGCCATGTCGGCGTCGGCGGGTTCCAACGCCGCGGTGATGCGCACGCCCTTGGACCCGGCGGCCCGCTGGGTCGAGACGATGATCGCCTCGTCGCCCAGTTCGATGCGCACCAGTTCCATGGCTTCGGCCATGGTGGGGGCGGTGAAAGATTTGAGCCTCATGGCTTAGCCGCGCCCCCCCATCAGATTTGCCCCAGCGTTTTGATCTTGGCCTTCGGATGGATTTCCGCCTGGCTCATCACCACGGTGATGGGGCGGAAGCGCTCGATGATCGATCGCACATAGGGCCGCACCATCGGAGAGGTCAGCAGAACCGGCGTCTCACCCTGCATGGCGAAACGTTCGAAGGTCTGACGCGTCTTGGTGATGAAGTCCTGCAATTGCGACGGCGACATGGACAATTGCTTTTCCTCGCCCTGGCCGACCAACGCCTCGGCAAAGCCCTGTTCCCATTCCGGCGAAAGCGTGACCAGCGGAATGAAGCCCTGATGGCCGGTATTGAGGTCGGAAATCTGCCGCGCCAGACGGGACCGCACGTGTTCGGTGATCATGGTGACGTTGCGGGTGTGGCCACAGGCCTCGGCGATGCCTTCCAAGATGGTGGACAGGTCGCGGATGGACACCCGCTCGTTCAGCAGGTTCTGCAACACGCGCTGAAGCGCGCCGACGGTGATCTGCGCCGGGATCAGCTCGCCCACCAGCTTCTGGTGTTCCTTGTCCAACTCGTCCAGCAGCTTCTGGGTCTCGGCGTGGGACAGCAGTTCGGACATGTTGTCCTTGATCACCTCGGTCAAATGGGTGGTGATCACGGTGGGCGGGTCGACCACCGTATAGCCACGGAACAGCGCTTCCTCACGGTTGGTGGGGTCCACCCACATGGCCGGCAGACCGAAAGTGGGCTCCTTGGTCTTTTCGCCGGGCAGGGTGATCTCGTCACCGCGCGGGTCCATGATCAGCAACTGGTTGGGCCGCAGATCGCCACGCCCCGATTCCACTTCCTTGATATAGATGACATAGGAATTGGCCGGCAGTTGCATGTTGTCCTGGATGCGCACCGACGGCATGACGAAGCCCACCTCGCCGGCCATGGCACGGCGCAGGGACTTGATCTGGTCGGTCAGCTTGACGCCCTTGGGATTGTTGATCAACTGCAGCAACCCATAGCCCAGTTCCAGGCGTACCAGATCGATGCGCAACGCGGTGGAAATGGGTTCTTCCGCCACCGGGGCGGTTTGCAAAGCGCGTTCCTGGGCTTCGATCTCTTCGCGTTCGGACTTGGCGCGCTGCGCCTTGTCCAGGAAATAGGCCCCGGTCGCCATGCCGCCACCCAGCAGGGCGAAGGGCAGGAACGGCATGTTGGGAACCAGCGACAACAAGAAGATCAGACCGGCGGCGGTGCCGATGGCGCGGGGATAGCCACCCAACTGCGCCCCCAGGGCGCGGTCGACGCTGTCATGGACACCGGCCTTGGTGACCAGCATACCGGCGGCCACCGACACCAAAAGCGCCGGTACCTGGCTGACCAGGCCGTCGCCGGCGGTCAGCTTGGTATAGACGTCGGCGGCCTGGGAAAACGACAGGCCGTTCTGCGCCATGCCGATGATCATGCCGGCGATGACGTTGATGCCGGTGATCAACAGCCCGGCGATGGCGTCGCCGCGGACGAATTTCGACGCACCGTCCATGGCGCCGAAGAACTGGCTTTCCTGTTCCAGTTCGGCGCGACGCTTCTTGGCTTCGTCTTCGTTGATCAGGCCGGCGGACAGATCGGCGTCGATGGCCATCTGCTTGCCGGGCATGCCGTCCAGGGTGAAGCGCGCCGCCACTTCGGCGATACGCCCCGAACCCTTGGTGATGACCACGAAATTGACGATCACCAAAATGGCGAAGACGATGATGCCGATGACGAAGTTGCCGCCCATGATGAATTCGGCAAAGGCGGCGATGACCTGACCGGCGCCTTCCAACCCTTCATGGCCGTGGCCCAGGATCAGACGGGTGGACGCCAGGTTCAGCGCCAATCTGATCAGCGTCGCCAACAGCAGCACGGTGGGGAACGAACTGAATTGCAGCGGCTTCTCGATGAAGATCGAGACCATCAGGATCAGGACGGAAAAGGTCAACGAGAACGCCAGGCCCAAATCCAGCAGCCAAGGCGGCATGGGCAGGATCAGGACGGCCAGGACGAAGACCACGCCAACGGCCAAGGCCACGTCGCCACGCCGGGCAGCCGTGGTCAGACGCCCCCAGGCGGCGCGGGCTTCGCCCATGGCGGCCATGCCGCCGCCTTGTGCCGGTCCGTCAGCCATTGGTCACATCCACCCCATCAATAGGCCGGCTCGCCGCCGGCCGGGGGCGGCACCGCCACCCCTTCTTCGGAATATTGCTTCAGCTTGTTCCTGAGCGTGCGGATCGAGATGCCCAGAATGTTGGCCGCATGGGTGCGGTTGCCCAGGCAATGGGAAAGCGTGTCGATGATCAGCTCGCGCTCGACCTCGGCCACCGTCTTGCCCACCAGGGACGCCGCCGAGGCGCCGACCACCGATTGGGCGGTCTGCGCCACTTGCGCCACCATGGGATCCTGGACTCCGCCCAAGGGCGCCCCGGTCAGCATGATGGCGTCAGGCCCGATTTCGTTGCCCGACGCCAGCAACACGGCGCGATGCATGGTGTTTTCCAGCTCGCGCACGTTGCCGCGCCAGCCATGGCGCACCAGCATCTGCCGGGCCTCGGCCGTCAGCGGCCGCGGCGGCACGCCGTTCACGTCGGCATATTTGCGGGCGAAATGTTCGGCCAGGATGGGAATGTCCAACGGACGTTCGCGCAAGGACGGCAGCGCCAGATTGACCACGTTCAGGCGATAGAACAGATCCTCGCGGAAACCGCCCTGGCGCACATATTCTTCCAGGTTGCGGTTCGAGGTGGCGACGATGCGCACGTCCACCTTGACCGGCTGGCTGCCGCCGACACGGTCGATTTCGCGTTCCTGGATGGCACGCAGCAGCTTGGCCTGCAGGCGAATGTCCATTTCCGAGATTTCGTCCAACAGCAAGGTGCCGCCACTGGCTTCCTCGAACTTGCCGATGCGCCGGGCCACGGCGCCGGTGAAGGCCCCCTTTTCATGGCCGAACAATTCGCTTTCCAACAGGTTTTCCGGGATGGCGGCGCAATTGACGGCGACGAAACGGCCCTTGGCGCGGGGCGACTTGTTGTGGATGAACCGCGCCATCAATTCCTTACCGGTGCCCGATTCGCCGGTCACCAGGATCGACGCATGGGACCCGGCCACCTGTTCGGCCAGTTTCATGGTCTGGGTCATGCGCGGGTCTTTATAGACGATGGCATGATTGTCGTCGGTGACGGCGGCCAGGACAGCGGCGATCAGCTCGGCGTCGGGGGGCAGCGGGATGTATTCCTTGGCACCGGCCTTGATGGCGCGCACCGCCGCCTGGGTGTCGTTCTCGATACCGCAGGCGATCACCGGCAGGGTAATGCGTTCACTTTCCAGACATTCGATCAGACGGTGCACGTCGCGGCGCACGTCGACCATGACCAAATCGGCGCCCTGGCCACGCAGGAATTCCAGTCCCTGGTCGACATCGTCGGCGATACTGACCTTGGCGCCGCGCGCCATGGCGATCTGGCTGGCGGCACCGATCTGGCCGTCCATGGCGCCGATGATCAGAAGTCGCATCCCTGCCCCCTTAGCCGCGGTCGGTCTTGATGATTTCGGTCATGGTCACGCCCAGGCGATCTTCCACCACCACCACTTCGCCACGCGCCACCAGTCGGTTGTTGACGTAGATGTCGATGGCCTCGCCCACTTTACGGTCCAGTTCGACCACCGCGCCGCGTCCCAGTTTCAGCAATTGGTTGACCTGCATGTTGGCCTTGCCCAGCACGGCCGAAACCTGCACCGGGATGTCGTAGACGGCTTCCAGGTCGCGGGCCGAGCGCGGCCCTTCCACCAGTTCCTGAGCGCGGCTGTCGCTTTCAGGATTGAAGTCGTTCAGTTCGAAATCGGCCATGTCCTACCCTCCGAAACCGGCCTTTGCCGGTTTATTCCGCATCACTTTCCCGCCGACGTTCCGGCGGCGCCAAGGCGTGTTCCACCGCCGCCTCGATATCCGCCATCAGCCGCGCCTGATCCCGTTCGGCGCCGCCATCGGTCCATTCCACCCGGCAATCGCCCAAATCCAACCGGTCGTCGGCTTGCACCACCACGCGGCCCTCGAAGCCGCGGCCTTGGACCACCGCTTCCAATTGTTCCCGCACCCCGTCCACCAGGGGCGCGGCGACACGCACGATGATGCGCGGTTCGTCCAGCACGTGGCCGACCACTTCCTCCACCACCCGTGTCACTTCCTCGAAAGCGTGGGCCTCGCAGGCGGCGGGCAACATCTTCTTCAAAATCGACATGGCCACCCGCACAGCGGCCCGCGCATTGGCGTCGTTGGCTTCTTCCTGCTGGCGGTGCACCTGATCCATCTGCTGGGTCAGGGTGGTAACCGCCACCGCCAAGGCCCGTTCGGTTGCCGCCGAGGCCTCGGCCATGCCGGCTTCGTGACCTTCGGCATAAGCCGCCTCGCGGGTCAGCAGCAATTCCTCTTCCGAGAACATGGGCGGCGGCGGTTCCGCCTCGGGCTCGGGCTCGACCTCGGATTCCATTTCCGGCACCGCCGGCTTTTCGGGATGCGGATGGTCGAAATCCAGGTCGAACATGTATTTGCGTTCGCCCATGGCTTAGTACACCAACTCGTCTTCTTCGCGGCCTTCGGAAATGACGATCTGGCCGGACGCCGCCAGTTCCTTGGCCATGACCACGATCAGCGCCTGAGCCTGATCGACATCGCGCAGACGGACCGGGCCTTGGGCCTCCATGTCTTCCCTCAGCATCTTGCCGGCACGTTCCGACATGTTCTTGAAGAACAGATCCTTGACCGCATCGGAAGCGCCCTTGAGCGCCAGGGCCAGCTTGTCCTTTTCCACCTGACGCAGCAGGGTCTGGACACCGGCGGCATCCAGGCGCACCAGATCCTCGAAGGTGAACATCAGCGCCTTGATCTTTTCCGCCGATTCGCGGTTGCGTTCTTCCAGGGCCGACATGAAGCGGTTTTCCGCGTTGCGGTCCAGGTTGTTGAAGATGTCGGCCATCATTTCGTGGGCGTCGCGACGCTGGGTCCGGGCCAAATTGGTCATGAACTCGGTGCGCAGGGTCTTTTCCACGCCATCCAGCACTTCCTTTTGCACCGCTTCCATACGCAGCATACGCATCACCACTTCCATGGCGAAGTTTTCCGGCAGGATCGACAGCACGCGGGCCGCATGGTCGGGCTTGATCTTGGCGATGACCACGGCGACGGTCTGCGGGTATTCGTTCTTCAGGTAATTGGCCAGAACCTGTTCGTTGACGTTGCCCAGCTTGTCCCACATGGTGCGGCCGGCGGGGCCGCGGATTTCTTCCAGGATCTGCTGCACGCGATCTTTCGGCAGCGACTTCATCAGCAGGCGTTCGGTGGTGTCGACCGAGCCCACCAGCGAGCCGGTGGACGACAACTGGTCGGCGAATTCCACGAACAGGCGTTCGACGATCGACGACGACACCGTGCCCAAGGATGCCATCACCTGGGACAGTTCCTTGATCTCGTCGTCGCCCATCATCGAGAACAGCTTGACCGAATGCTCTTCACCCAAGGACAGCATCATGATGCCGGCTTTCTGCGGGCCGCTCAGCGAACGGTAATCCTCTTTCACGCGGGCCATGGCGGGGGACTCCTAAGCTTACGCTTCCTGGTAAAGCCAGTTGCGGATGATGGACAAAGCCTCTTCCGGATGCTTGTCGACGATTTCGCCGATCTTACGGATGGACGACGCCTTGACGCGGCCTTCCACCTTGTCGATATCGATCAGTTCGTCGGCGATCACTTCTTCCTCGCCGCCCAGGGCCGGGGCCGGCATGGCCGGCGCGCCGGGGCCGGCCAGTTGCGGCACGCCGGAACCGTCGGCGGTCAGCAGACGGCGACCATCGGGGCCGACCTGACCTTGCATGCTTTCGATGGCGCGACCGATGAGCGGACGCAGCACCAGCAGCAGGAACAGGATGGCGACGATGGACAGGCCCAGATTGGACGCGATCTTTTCGACGAAGTCGCGACGCATGCCGAAGATGAACTCGCCCGGTTCCTCGGCGGCGTATTGTTCTTCGCCGCCGGCGAATTGCATGGACACCACCTTGACCTGATCCTGGCGGGTGCGGTCAAAGCCGATGGAATTGCGAACCAGCTCTTCCAGCTTGGCCAGTTCTTCCGGGGTGCGGTCGCGATAGGTCTTCTTGCCGTCGGCGCCGACGTCATAGACACCGTCCACCAGCACGGCGGCGGTGATGCGGCGCACCTCGCCCATTTCACGCACCGTGTTCTTGACCTTCTTCGAGATCTCGTAATTGGTGGTTTCCTGGGTCTTGCCCGATTTGGACGACGACCGGTTGGACGAATTGGAAGACGCGTTGGGGTCGGGCAGGTTGTTGGTGACCGACACGTTGGGCGGCTCGCCGTCGCTGCTTTCCTCGTTCTCGTTGACGGTGACCTGGCTGCGCACCACGCGGCTGTCGGGGTCATAGGTCTCTTCGGTGGTGACCGCGCGCGACATGTCCATTTCCACCGACACTTCGGCACGGACGCGGCCCGCCCCCAGGGAGCGTTCCAGCATGCCTTCGATGGTCCGGGCCAAGCGGCCCTCGGTGTTCATCTTCAGGCTTTCGGCGTTTTCGGCGGCCAGTTCCTGGTCGTTGTCATAGCCCTTGGCCAGCAGTGTCCCCTTGTCGTCGACGATGGAGATGCGGTTGGGCTTCATCTTGGGAACGGCGGCGGCGATCAGATGCTGGATGGCGGTCACCTGGCCCTTGTCCAGGCGCGCCGCCCCTTGCATCTTCAGGATCACCGAGGCGGAAGGTTCGTTGGCTTCGCGGGCGAAAGCCTCGCGCTTGGGCAGCACCAGATGGACACGGGCCACCTTGACCTTGTCGATGGAGCGGATGGTACGGCTGAGTTCGCCTTCCAGGGCACGGACGTAATTGATGTTCTGCTGGAAGCTGGTGGACGACAGGGCATCTTGCTTGTCGAACAATTCATAACCGGCGACCCGGCCCACCGCCGGCATGGCCTGTTCGGCCATGCGCACCCGCAACTCGTTCTTGCGGTCCTTGGGCACCCAGATTTCGGCGCCGTCCTTACGGACTTCGAAGGGAACCTTTTCGGCCGACAGCTTTTCGACGATGGCTTTGGAATCGCCCATCTCGAGCTCGCCATACAGCAATTCCATCTGCGGCGCGGCGACGCGGCTCATCAGATAGATGAAGAAGCCCAGGATCGACACGCCGACGCCGGCGATCGCCGCCAGGCGCATGGGCCCAAGGCCACGCATCATCTGCATAAAGGCGTTCACGTCGAGTACATCCCAATCGGCCAGCGGGGCGGGCACATTGCCCAACCCTGGCAAGGTAATCCCGCAAGCTTTTAAGGATGGTTAATACCCGGCAATCTTTGCCGGGTGAGTGTTTCGCGCGACGCGCGGCCCTCGACCCAAACAAGCCCGCGCGGCGTCTGAGCAGGCCCGGCACGGGCGGCCTTCGGCCCAAACAAGGCGGCGCACGCGCAAAAAAAGACCGGCCCCCATTCTGGGGACCGGTCGTCTTAGTTTGCGCGGTAAACTTAACGCTTGATGTTGACCAGTTCGTCCAACATCTGGTCGGCGGTGGTGATGATCTTGGCGGCGGCCGAATAGGCG
Source organism: Rhodospirillaceae bacterium UBA6219 (assembly GCA_002435715.1). Lineage (GTDB taxonomy): Bacteria > Pseudomonadota > Alphaproteobacteria > Rhodospirillales > Magnetospirillaceae > Magnetospirillum. Next base: position 9,971 of record DISD01000094.1, on the reverse strand, counting down.
CGCTGGGTGACGATCATGTTGGTGAATTCCTCACCGATGTCGACGGTCGAGGCTTCCAGCGACGAGGCGTTGACCTGGCCGGCGCCGGCGGAACCGGCGGTGCGCAAAGTGGGTTCGCCCGAATAATCGGTGGCGATGAACACGTTGCCCGACAGGCTTTGCATGCCGTTGGGATTGACGAAGGTGGCGACCGGAACCTGGAACACCGGGCGGGTCACACCATTGTCGAAAAGCGCGGTGACGACGCCGTCGGAACCAATGGACACGCCGGCGAAGTTACCGAATTTGGCACCGTTCTGGCTCCAGTACGCCAACTGGTAATCGCCGTCCAACTGGGTCATGCCGTCGCGGATATCCAGATTCCCCAGGAACACACCGACCGAGTCCGAACCCGACATGTCATTGGAACCGTTGGCCCAGTCGATGTCCATGTAGGCGACGTTGATTTGCTTGGGAGTGCCGTCACCATTGAACTCGATGGCGTCCTCGTTGACGCTGCCCGAGATGTTGATGGCGCCAACCGTGAAACCGTCAGTGGCTGCAGGGTCCTGCCCCTGCAAGGTGGACGGATTACCGTTGGCCAGATCGAAGGTGTCAAGACCGGCAACGGTGATGTCGTCAGACGAGTCGCGTTGGCGGAAAATCAGCGAATCCGTACCCGCCACCCGTTCACAATAAGTGATGCCGTCGGTGGTCTTGGTCACCACGGAAGAGGTCCCCGTGGAAGGATCGCTCCAGCTGGCTACGGCGGCGAATTGATTGGTCGAGGCCGCGGTGGCGATGGTGAAGCTCATGGCGTCTTCACTGTAGATGTGAAGGTCGGTGCCGTTGGCCACCGCCTTCAGTCCCAGACTGGTGAAGGCATTGCTGGAATTCAACGACGCCGCGGCGGTGTCCGCCGTGGTGGCGGTCAGGGCGAAGGTCGTGGTGGCGCCGTCGATCAGCACCCCCAAAGTGGAAGGATTGGTCAAACCGCCCGACAGGTCCAACTGCAGCGAGTTGTATTCCATCTGGAAGGTTTTGTTGATGTCGTCGGCCAGGCTGTCGACAAAAGTGCCGGTGCTGGTGGCCGCCGAAGCGTCGGTGTGGAAGGTGCCGGCGGTCGCGCCGTCGGTACCCGCATTGGTCAGGAAGGTATAGGTGGTGGCGTTGATGGTCATGCTCATCGAACCCGCCGTGGTCGGCGTGCCGGTGAAATCCAGACGTCCCATGGCACCGTAAACGGTGCTGCTGTCCTTCTTCAACGACAGCGACTTGGCGCCTTCCGGCGGGATGGCTTCCAGATCCCAACGGTTCTGCGCCACCTTGGACCAGCTGAACTGGATGGTGGCGTCGCCGCCCAAGCTGTCATAGATGGTCACCGGCTGCTTGTAGATCTTGCCCACGTCGGCGCTGTTGGGCAGATTGGCGCCCATGCGCAGGTTGCGGGTCTGCGCCGCGGTGCCACCGATATTGTTCATGTTGATCGGCTGCAGATGGGTGGCCGAAACGATGTTGTCGTTGATGTAGGTGGTGTCGCCGGCATCGTCCTTATACGCCTTCATATAGACGTCGTTGCCGATGGTGACGGTGGAAGCCTGGGTCGAGTTGTCCCAGCCCATCAACGGCCAGCCCTGCATGTACCAGCCCGAAACGTTCTGCAGATAGCCTTCGCTGTCGACCTTGAACGAACCGGCACGGGTATAGGCGAACATGTCGCCGTCTTGCGGGTTGGCGGCTTCGTTGACGATGAAGAAGCCCTGGCCCGACATGGCCACGTCGGTGGACGAGTTGGTGGCCTGCAGCAGACCCTGGACGTCGACGCCGGTGCGCGGCTTGGATTGGACACCGCCGGGCGAGTAGTTGGTCAACGACACCTGCTTGGTGACCAGGGTCGAGAAGTTCACCTTCGACCCCTTGTAGCCGATGGTGTTGACGTTCGAGATGTTGTCCGAGATCGCGCCCATGGCCGACGACTGTGCCGACAGACCGGAAACGCCAGAGAAAAGAGCGCCGTACAAGCTCATGATATCCTCCTAAATACTTCCGATCCGGCCTTAGTTGGCGGCCGTGCTGGTGGTTCTTTCGCGCACGGTCAGAACGTCTTCGACCTTCGAGACGACCTTGCCCATGGCGATCAATGTTTCGGTGGAATCGGCCGCCACGTCGGTGACGCGCCCATAAACGGTGGACCCGACTTCCATGGTCTCGCCCTCGCCGTTGGTGGCGACGACGGACAGGTAATAAGGACCGTCCTCGACCACGTTGCCGTCGGTGTCGCGGCCATCCCATTCGACTTCGTGGCGACCGGCGGTGGTGTTGCCCGGCAGATTGGCCACCACCGCGCCCGAAGTGTCCTTGATCACCACGGCGATCGAGCGGGCCTCTTCCGGCAGGGTATAGCTGAACGCCGCCTTGCCATCTTGAACCGGCACCATGGTGCCGCCCACTTCGATGGTGTGGCCGATATAGGCGATGGCCTGGGCCTTGGTATTGGTCTGGGTGACCGAGATCAGGTTTTCCAGGTTCTTGTTCGACGCGATCTGCTGTTCAACCGCCGAGAACTGCACCAACTGGTTGGTGAATTCGGTGGAATCCATGGGCGACAGCGGATCCTGGTTCTTCAGCTGAACCGTCAGCATGGTCAGGAAGGTGTCGAAATTCTCGGCCAGCTTGGTCGAGCTGACGGCCGATCCGGTGGACGAGGAGCCGGTGCTTTCGATGCCGGTGATGGACATGGTCTTGCTCCTTACACCTGGATGTCGACGCCGGCACGACCACCGCCCAGACGGGCTTGGGCCTGCGCGGCCATGCCGGCCGAGGTGGCGTCGATGCCGTTGGCGGCGCTTAAGACCGAACGGCGACGCGAACGGGCGTTCCCCTGGTCCTGGGCGTTCTGGCTTTGGCCTTCACCGCGCAGGTTGAAGGTCAACGACCCCTGCTCGGTCTTGAACCCGGCGTCGGACAAGGCCTTTTCCAAAGTGCGCGAGTCGTTCTTCAGCATGGCCAGGGTGTCCTTGTTGTCGGCGGTGACCACACCCGACACCGAGCCATCCTTGGCGACGTCCAACTTGACCTCGATCGAGCCCAGCTCGACCGGCTTCAACTGCACCTTGATGGTGTCGCCATTGGCCCCGGACTTGGCGATCTGCACCTTGACCTGGTCCATGATTTCCTTGGCTTGCGGCATCTGCTGCGGGCGCGGCGCCTGAGCGGCCTGGGCCTGCGCGGTCTTGGCCGCGGCCTGGGTGCCGGTGACGCCATTCAAACCCGCCACCGCCTGGGTCTGGTTGCCCGACCCCGAGGACGCGGTCTGCGGCTGGGCGGCGTTTTCCGTTTGCGCGGCAGCCAGCGCGGCGGCCATCGATCCCGCGTCCATGGCCTTGTTCATGGCCGAAGCATCCGGCGCGGCCATGCTGGCCGGCCCGTTTTGGACAGTGGCGGCCTGCGTCTGGGGATTGGCTTGCGGGGCGTTGGACGGGGCGTCTTGCGACATCGCCGTGGCGTTCACATCCTGGGCCTGGACCGCTTGCGGGGCCATGGCACTTTGCATCGGACGCGCCGCTTCCGACACTTTGACCTGAACGTTCAGCTGCGCCCCGGTGTCATCCAGCTGGGCGGCCAAATCATCGGCCTGGTTCTGCGCGGCGATGTCGTGATCGACATGGCGAGGCCCCTTGGCCTTGGCCGCCTGTTGACCAGCGGTCGGATCAAAGGCCAGTTGATCGCCGGCATCGTCACCGTCATCCACCGCACCGCTATCGCCGGACTGGGCCTGATTGGCCTTGTTCCCCTGGGCAATATTTTCCGGTTCGGTGTTGGCGACCACTTCGGTGACCTTGGCCTCGCCGGCCTGAACGGTGTTCTCGGCGGCTTGCTGCTGGACGGGGACCACGGTGGCTGCGGCTTCGATCTTGGTGTCCACGGCCTGCTTGACCACCTCGACGCCCTGATCGTCGTCCTTGGCCTTCTTTTCGGTGACCTTGGGGGCGTCGGCTTGATCATCATCGGACGCATTCTGGGCCGGAGCGGCGTCATCCTTGGGCTTGGCCTTGGCTTCGGGCTCGGCGGTCTTGTCGGACTGCCGGCTGTCGTCAGCCTGACGCTTGCTTTCGGGCGCCTTGGACTCGGCACGCTTGGGCTTTTCCACGGGCTTGTCGGCGGACTTGGCTTCGGCAACCGGACGGTCGAACGCCTGCTTCAGCGCCTGTTCGGCGGACGGGATGGCGACAGTACCGCCCCCCACCTGAGCCTCGGCCTGATTGAGGGCGGCCAGGAACTGGTCGGCAGTGGTCGAACTGTTCTTGTTGTTCGATCCGTTCGTATTGGACTGATCGAAAACCCGTTGGTTGATGGAATAGACCGTCGTCATGATCCGGTTCCCCGTGATGAAGCATTAAGCCGCGTTCATCTTTGCAGGCACCGTGCCAAACAGTCATTTTGTTTTAAAACAATGAGTTAGCATATTCCCGCCTGAGGATTTCAGGCTGTTGCCGGGAAGATTCTGCCGGGTAGGCTGGCAAAGCCTGCCGGTCGTCCCCGGACTCAGTCGCGGTCATCGACCTCGTCGTCACGGGCCAGGCTCATCACCCCCACCCCCATGCCGACCGAGCCGAAAGTGACGAAAAGGCCAAAGAAGAACAACGCCAACACGATGAACGTGTGGTTGGATTCCTTGGCCAGGGTCCAGATGTTGCCCATGTTGGTGACCAGCACCATGATGCCGAAGGTCGCCCCGGCAGCCAGCCCATACACCAGATGGGTGGCAAGGAACTTCAGCGCTTCCTTTTCCTTAAGGTTCAGCGTCATCGGGTCCTCAATGTTAGGCGCTGCGCGAGCTTGTGGCGGATTTCGCCCAGATCGCAACCGTTCGAAATCTGCTCCTGACGACTATAACCATTCCCGCAATAGGGCTACCAGCGGGATGTCGGCAGGGGGCATGGGCAAAGAAGACAGAACTGCCGAGCGCACCCAACGCAAACCCTGGCCTTCCAGCGGCTGCGGCTCGCCCTTCCACTGACGGATGGCGTAAAGCGGCATCAACAGATGGAAGGTGTCGTAATCATGGCTGGCGAAGGCGATGGGCGCCAGACAGCTTTCGCCCACGTCGATGCCCAATTCCTCGGCCAATTCGCGCACCAGGGCGGTTTCGGGGGTTTCGCCGTCATGGACCTTGCCACCGGGAAACTCCCACAGACCCGACATGCTTTTGCCCGGTGGGCGGCTGGCCATCAGCACCCGCCCGTCGGCATCGATCAAGGCCCCCGCTGACACCAGCAGCATGGGACGCGCCCGATGGATCTTGCGCCATGTCTCGCCACACAGGGAAAAGCGCGGCGAATCGACCAAGGCGCCACGGGCCGGCATGGCACATTGATGACGGCCGTCGGCGACCATTCCGGCCTTTTCCAGCACCCGGACCGAGGCGGCGTTGTCGGGATGCACCGCCGCCCACACCGACGCGAAGCCCAATTCATCGAACATGTGGCGCAGCAGGCGGCGTAACGCCTCGGTCATCAGACCCTGTCCCCAATAGGGGCGGCCCAGCCAATAGCCCAGTTCCGGACTTTCACCCTTGTCCAGGCCAAAGCCGATGACGCCCACCAGGGCGCCGTCCACCACCTGTTCCAGACCCAGGGCCACGCCTTGGCCGGCCTGACGGCGGCTGTCCTGAGTGGCGATGAAAGCCAAGGCGTCGGTCAAGGCATAGGGATGCGGGATGTTGGCGGTGAAGCGCACCACCTCGGCATCATCGGCCAGGGCCACCAGGGACGGGGCGTCGGCTTCGACCAGCGGGCGCAGGCGCAGGCGGGCACTCAGCAGCACCGCCCCACGCCAGACGCTGGCCGCCGACCAGCAGCCGAGCTCGCCGCTCACGTGCGGTAAGACCCGTTGATGTCGATATAGGCGTGGGTCAGGTCGCAGGTCCATACGGTGGCGCGGCCCGTGCCGATCCCCACGTCGGTCTCGATAACGATGTTCTGGCCCTTCATGTGGGCGGTCACCGGGGCCTCGTCATAGCCGGGCACCACTTCGCCGTCCTTGGCCACCTGCACACCGCCGATGGCGATGGAAAGCTTGTCGCGGTCGGCCTTTTCCCCGGCCTTGCCCACCGCCATGACCACGCGGCCCCAATTGGCGTCCTCGCCGGCGATGGCGGTCTTGACCAAGGGCGAATTGGCGATGGCCAGCGCAATGCGCTTGGCCGCCTTGTTGCCGGCGGCGCCGGTCACGGTGACTTCCACGAACTTGGTGGCGCCCTCGCCGTCCTTGACCACCTGATGCGACAAATCCAGCAACAGGTCGAACAGCTTGGCCTTGAAATCCTTCAACCGCTTGTCGGACGCATCCTTGATGGTGGCGTGCTTGACCTTGCCGGTGGCGAACAGCAGCAGGGTGTCCGAAGTCGAGGTGTCGCTGTCCACGGTGATGGAATTGAACGAGCGGTCGGCGCCCTTCTTCAGCAAATCCTGCAACACGTCGTGGGGCAGGTTGGCGTCGGTGAAGACGAAGGACAGCATGGTGGCCATATCAGGGGCGATCATGCCGGCGCCCTTGGCGATGCCGTTGATGGTGACCGTCTGACCGTCGATCACCGCGCTACGCGTGGCGCCCTTGGGGAAGGTGTCGGTGGTCATGATCGCCTGGGCGGCGTGGTGCCAGAAATCGTCCTGCAGCTTGGCCTTGGCCGCCGGCAGGTTTTCGGTGATGCGTTCGTCGGGCAGAACAACGCCGATGGTGCCGGTGGAGGCGACGAAGACTTCCGACTTCTTGCAGCCGAATTCCTGGGCGGCAGCGGCGACGGTGCGCTCCACCGAGGCTTCGCCGGCAGCGCCGGTAAAGGCGTTGGCGTTGCCGGAATTGACCACCAGCAGCCGGGCCGAGCCCTTGGCCGAGGCCGCTTTGCACCAATCCACCGGCGCCGAACAGGTCAGCGAGCGGGTATAGACCCCGGCGACGGTGGTTCCGGCATCCATTTCCACCAGCAGCAGGTCGGTGCGGCCCTTGTAACGGATGGCGCATTCATGGGTGGCCAGACGCACACCGGCCAGAACCGGCATCGCCGGAAAGGCGGCGGGGGCGAGCGGCGAAACGGTGGCGGACATGGATGCGGCTCCTTGATCGGAAAGAAAACAGGCTGGCGACAGGGTGACCCGCCGCCAGCGTCCTTGTAAAATGAAATTACTTGGCGTCGACGGCCTTGCCGTCGCGGTCGAACAACTTGACCTTGGCCTTGGCGCGCACGTCGCTCACCAGCTTTTGGGCCAACTTGCCGGCCAGTTCCTCACGAATGGCGGGGGTGGCCTGTTCCAAGGTCGGGGGCGTGGCGGTCCGACGGTCTTCCACCTTGATGACGTGCCATCCGAACTGGCTTTGCACCGGGGCGTCGGACAAATCGCCGGCCTTCATGGCGAAAGCGGCGGCCGAGAATTGCGGCACCATCTCGCCTTCGGTGAAGTAACCCAGGTCGCCGCCATTCTGCTTGGCCGACGGGTCCTTGGACTTGGACTTGGCGGTTTCGGCGAAATCAGCGCCCTTCTTCAACTCGGCGATCACCGCCTTGGCCTGGTCTTCGGTCTCCAGCAGGATGTGGCGGGCGCGCACTTCGTCCTGGGGCTTGGTGTTGGCCAGATAGCCGTCATAGGCGGCCTTGATGGCGGCGGTGGTGATCTCGGCCTTCAGATGCTTGTTCATCCACATCTTGACCAACACCTGCTGGTACAGCTGCTTGACCTCGGGGTCCTTTTCCAGGCCTTCCTTCTTGGCCTGGTCGGCGATCAGCATGTTGTTGACCACCATGTCCTGCAGCACCTCGAACGGGGCCTGGGCCGCCATTTGCGGCGGCAACGAACGCTGATAGGTCGCAAGGTCCGATTCCATGACCTTGGTGCCGTTGACTTCGGCGACCACCGGGTTCTTGTCGGCGGCGTAAGCGGGCATGACCGCGACAGCCAGCGCCAAGGCGGCGGGAGCGGCGAAATAAGCGGCGAATGACATCTTCATCGGATGGCGTCCTTAGCGACAGGCATATGTGGGCCCAATGCCCAGGCAGCGGTTGAAGCACAACCCAGGCGACCGCACAAGAGGGCGCTTTTGCCGAAAGCCGTTTGCAGACCTGGGTGGTCAAGCAATGCTATATACTCCATTAGTGATAATTTCAGGCCGAAGATGAACACGCCCGTCGCCAGCATCCGCTTGATCGCATTGCGCATCGCCTTGGGCTATGCGGCTTTCGGCGTGCTGTGGATCCTGGGGTCCGACCGTTTGGCCAACAGCCTGTTTCCCAACCCTGCGACCCTGGCCCTGGTGCAAAGCTGGAAGGGATTGTTCTTCGTCGGCTTGTCGGCGGCGTTGATTTTCGTCATGGGGACTTTGTTCGTCCGCGCCTTGGCCCGTTCGGAACGTCGGTACCGCGCCTTGTTCGACGACAGTCCCGAGGCCTTGCTGATCTACGACATGGACAGCTTGGCCATCGTCGCTTCCAACAATTCTGCCGGTCGCTTGCTGGGCCACGACGCCGACCGACTGAACGGACACCATCTGGTCGAATTGATGTCCCCGGTGACCGCCCAGGCCATGGATCATGAATTACCCCGCCTGCGCGACTTGCTCCATCACAGCGTGACCTGGCGGCTGCGCCATCAGGACGGCCGCATCCTGGACATTTCCGTCCATGGTCAAACCCACGTGGAATCCGGGCGGCGTCTGTGCCAGGCCCTGCTGGTCGACGTCACCGCCAAATTGCGGGCGGAAACCGAATTGCTGCGCACCTTGGACGAACTGGCCAGCACCAACGAACGCATGCGGGAATTAAGCCACGGCCTGTCCCACGACCTGCAGGAACCGTTGCGGCAGGTGGCCAGTTTCGTCCAATTGCTGGAACGCCGTTATGCCGAAAACATGGATGCCGAGGCCCGTCAGTTCATTTTCTATGCCGTCGAAGGCGTGGCACGACTGAAAGCGCTGATCGCCGATATCGAAAACTTCACCACTCAAGGCACGGTCGAGGAACAATGGGTCGAGGTCGGCACCGTGGTCAACACCGTCCTGGACGACCTGTCCGCCGCCATCACCGCCGCCAACGCGCGGATCATCGTCGCCCCCATGCCCAAGCTTCGTATCGATCCCAAGCGCTTGGGCGTGGTGTTCCACATCCTGTTGAACAACGCCATCAAGTTCCGTCGGGCCGAAACCCCGTGTGAAATCACCGTCGAGGCCCAAGGCGATGGGCAGTCATGGTCGTTTCGCGTGCAAGACAACGGTATAGGCATTCCGCCGGAATTCCAGGCCGACGTCTTCACCTTGTTCCGCCGCCTGCACACCCGCGACCGCTTTCCCGGCAACGGCACCGGCTTGGCCCTGGCCCGTAAAATGGTGGAATCGTGGAAGGGTCGGATTTGGGTGGAAACCGCCCCCGAAGGCGGGGCCCTGTTCACCTTCACCATGCCCGATGACGGACTCTAATAAGGGCGGCTGTCATTGACAGATGCCCCTATGGGCTCTATCTGTTTGGCCGTCGCATCAGGCCCCGCGCCCCGGTCTTCTGTTGATTCGCCATCCTTTTGACTTTTCCAGAGGTTTGCCCATGTTCGGCGCCATCGCCCGGCGGCTTTTCGGTACCGCCAACGAACGTATCGTCAAAGGCCTGAAGAAAGACGTCGAGGCGATCAACGCCCTTGAAGCCGCCATGATCCCGCTGTCGGACGACGAATTGCGGGGCAAAACCGAGGAATTCCGCGCCCGTCTGGCCGACGGCATCGACCTGGACGATCTGATGGTCGAAGCCTTCGCCGTGGTCCGCGAAGCCGCCAAGCGCGTGCTGGGCCAGCGCCATTTCGACGTCCAGCTGATGGGCGGCATGGTGCTGCATAACGGCAAGATCGCCGAAATGCGCACCGGCTAGGGCAAGACCCTGGTCGCGACCCTGCCCGCCTATCTGAACGCGCTGTCGGGCAAGGGCGTCCATGTGATCACGGTGAACGACTACCTCG
>DISD01000074.1 GCA_002435715.1 Rhodospirillaceae bacterium UBA6219 | reverse complement strand
AGATGTTCTCGGGCTTGATGCCCATCAGCTCGGCCTTCTTGCGCGCCGGCTCCAGCTCTTCGCCCTGGCCAAGGTCGGCGGTGAAGGTCACCACTTCGCATTGATATTGGTCCTGCAACCAGCGCAGGATGATCGAGGTATCCAGGCCGCCGGAATACGCCAGCACGACCTTCTTGACTTCGCCCTTCATGGCAAACGCCCCTGGGAAATGGGTAGAGTTGAGCCCGACAGTATAGACCCTGGCGCCCGGCCCGCAAGCACCGCCTGAAAAGCGCTTGTCGCGCACAGGTTTACGTCTTTTCCAAGTGCGTTACTCCTGGCATTCTTCCGCTTATGAACGACAACGACCGTGACCGCGAACTGGACCTCAACACCACCATGGCGCTGACCGAGCGCCTGCTGCAGGGTGCTGACGGCGGATCGGCGAATGCGGGCAAGGCGGAACAAGCCGACAAATCGGCCAAGTTGGGTCAGAACCTGCGTTATTGGATGTGGCGGGCCGGCGGTCGCAAACGCAACATCAAGGACGCCGCCCACGTGTCGCGGCTGTTGGACAATTACGAAATCGAGCTGGAGCGCCTGCACGAAACCCATGGCAAGGCCATGGCCGAGCAAAAGCAGGCCCATGACCGCATGGTCCAGGAAATCGAGGCGGCCCATCAGCGTTCGGCTGCCGGATTGCGGGCCGAGTTCATGGCCGAGGCTCAAGCCGAGATGGCGCGCATGCGCGACGAGGTCGAACGCAAGCGCCTGCGGGTCGAGCAATTGGAAAAACTGGTGGAGGATTTCCAGCGCGTCTACCAGGGGGAATTGCTGAAAGCCCGGCAAGCCGGGCGCGATGAAACCCAGGTGGATTTGGATGCGGCCCATGCCCGCATCGCCCAGTTGGAAGGCGACCTGGGTTATGCCCAACAGGCGCATGCCGACGAATTGCGCGACCGCTTGCAGGAAGCGGCCGAACGCACTGACTTGGCCCTGGCCGAAATCCAGGCGCAACTGGACCGCCAAAGCGCCGAGGAAGAAATCCGCAAGGCCGAGGCCGAAGAGCGATTGGCCGGGGTCGAGGCGGCCTTGCGTGCCCAGTTGGCCGAAAGCCGTCAGCAAGCCGAGGCGGATTTGGCGCAATTGCGTGCGGATCTTGGCGTCGAAGCCGCCACCAGCCTGGAGGTGGCGAGCCAGCGTTTGGAGCAAGCGGCAGCGGACAAGCAGGCGGCGCTGGATGCCGCTTCCCAGGCCCATCAGGCGGAACTGGCCGCCCTTCGGGTGCGCCATGCCGAGGAACTGGCGGAAACCCGCACCAATGGCGAATGGTCACTCAGCGACGCCCGCCGCCAGATCGCCGATCTGAAGTTGCGTTTGACCGAATTGGAAGAAAGCCACGCCGAAGACGTGGACGTCATGCGTCAGCAGCACAAGTTGGAACTGGCGCAATGGTTGGAGCGTTTTGAACAGGCCCAGGCGCAACAGGAAATCCGCCATGCCGGCGAATATGCCGGGGCTCAGCACGCCCTGACCGCGGAATTGGAAGCCGCCAAGTCCAAGCTGGAAACGCTGCAGCTGGAACTGGTGGGCGAACGGGCGGCGCGCCAGGAGAAAGAGGACGAATTGTCGTCCTTGCTGGGGGAACTGGCCCTGTCGCAAGGCCATGTCGCCGATCTGGAAGAGACGCTGGAAGCAGAGGCCGGCCAACGGACCAAATTGGAAGCCGAGTTGCAAGCGGTTCGGGACGCGCAGGCCGAGAGCGCCCAGCATGCCGAGGGTCTGCAAGGGTCGCTGCGTTCCGCCGAAGATCGTGTGGCGGCCTTGGAAGCCCAGTTGACCCCGCTGCTGCAAGCGCAAGCCGAAGAGGGGGGCGAAAGCCAAGCCTTGCGCGATGCCTTGCAGGAAGCAACCGCCCGTTTGGCGGTGTTGGAAGCGGATCTGCAGATCGCCACCGATGCCCATGCACAAGGGGCGAACGCCCATGGCGCGCTGCGCGAGGCATTGCAGGCGGCCGAAGACCGGGCGGCCGCGCTGGAAGCCGATCTGCAAGCCGAGCGCGAGACCAAGGCGGATAGCGCGTCGCTGCAAGATGAGTTGCAAGAAGCCAAGGCCCGTCTGGCGGTGGTGGAGGCGGATCTGCAAACCGCCCGCGAAGCCCAAGAAGAAGCGGCCCGCAATCAGCAATCCTTGGATCAGGCCGTGCAGGCGGCCAAGGAGCGTGAAGCGGCGTTGGAGGCGCAATTAAGCGCCGAACGCCAAAACGTCGCAGAAACCGGCAGCAATCATCACATTCTGACCGACGAGTTGAAACAGGCCAAGGCCCGGATCAACGCGGTCGAAAAGGACTTGGCGGCTCAGCGCCAGAGCCAGGCCCAGTTGGAAAGCGAATTGGACGATTTGCGCCATCAGGCCGAGCAAAGCCGCGTCGAGGCCCAGGTGCAGCGGGCCAAGGCGCAAGAGGCCGAGGCCACTCAAGCAGCGGCAGAAAGCTTGCTTGCAGGCTTGCGCGAGGAACTGGATTTGGCCCGCCAGCAAGTGGATTCCCTGTCCACGGTGCGGACCCAGGCGGAACAGGCCGAGCAGGAACGTCAGGCCCAAATCCGTCTGCAGGCCCAGTGGCGCCAGGAATTGGAAGCCGCCCGTGACGCTGCCCGCATGGCCGGCGAGGTGGCGGAGCGGCTGAAGGCGGAAATGGCGACAGAACGGCGCAAGGCGGAGGCTGATTCGCTGTCGTCGGCGATGTCGCCAGATGCCGACTTGGCCCGTCAGGCCGAAGAGCAAAGACTGGAACTGGCGCGTCTGCGTTTGGACAGTTCGCGCCGTATCGCCGATTTGGAACGGCAATTGGAACAGGCCCGCAAGGAAGCGGCGGCGGCACCGCCGCCCATGCCGATTTCGGCTCCTGCCCCTGCCCCGGTGGCGCCGGCACCGGTCGCGGCCAAGCCGCCGCCGCGCCCCGACGTCGATTGGCAGGCCCGTGCCGAAGCCTTGTTGCAGCGGGCCGAACGGGCCGAGGCCGAGGCCAATCTGTCGGCCAACAAGATCGAGGTGCTGAAAGACGCCTTGGCGGTGGCCAAGGCGCGGCCCGGCACCAATGCCGCCTTGAACGCCGCCATCGATTATCGCTTCCGCGACGCCAAGCGGGCCTTCGCCCGCGCCTTCCATCCCGACCAGGGCGGCCGCGACAGCCCCGACAAATCGGCGCTGTTCCTGGAATTCTGGCCGATCTTGGAAAAAATCGGCAAGGAAGAGGATTAAACCCCCGGCAGCTTGGCGGTGACCGATACGTCCACTTCCTGGGCGTCGTCGCCCACTTGGACCGATTCGATGCGGTCGGCACGCTTGACCACCTTGTCGGTGGAAATGCGGATCTGACGGATGTCTTCCGACGCCTGGACGAAATGCTTGTCCAACTGGGCGACGCGGGAATCCAGCCGGCCCACATCGTCCAGCAACAGACGCACTTCCTTTTGGATCAGCCCGGCCTGTTCGCGCATGCGGGCGTCCTTCAAAACGGCACGCACGGTGTTCAGCGTCGCCATCAAGGTGGTGGGCGAAACGATCCACACCTTGGCGCGATAGGACTTTTCCACCACCTCGGGGAAGCTGGCATGCAGTTCGGCATAGATGGCTTCGGATGGCAGGAACATCAGCGCCGATTCGGCGGTTTCGCCGGGGATGATGTATTTTTCGGCGATGTCGCGGACGTGCTTCAGGATATCGGCGGCAAAGGCGCGGCTGGCCTGCAGGCGTTCGGCATCGTCCTTGGCGGCGCGCAGCAGATGCCAGCTTTCCAGCGGGAACTTGGAATCGACGCCGATGGGGCCGGGCGGGTTGGGCAGTTTCAGCAGGCAATCCACCCGCTTGCCACCGGAAAGCGTCGCCTGGAATTCATAGGCCGAAGGCGGCAGGATGGATTGCACCAGATCGGCCAACTGGATTTCGCCAAAGGCGCCGCGGCTTTGCTTGTTGGACAAGATGTCTTGCAGGCTCACCACCTGGGCCGACAATTCGGTGATGTTCTTTTGCGCGGCGTCGATCACCGCCAGCCTTTCGCGCAGATCGTGCAGCGTGGTGGCCTGACGGTGGGCCGATTGCTGCATGCCGTCATCCAGACGCTTGGCCATGTCGGCCAATCGTTCCTCGACGGCGCGGGAAAGCGCCCGTTCCTGGGCTTGCAGCCGTTCCGCCAGTTGGGTCTGGGCGGCGGTCTGGGTTTCCGCCAGTTGTGCCAAGCGTCCGGCCAAGGCGCCTTGGGCCTGGGTGATGCCGTCAACGGCGCGCACCAACTGGGATTCACCGCCTTTGCCGCGCAGGGCCAACAACAAAGCCGCCAACACCAAGATGGCTGCTGCCCCCAACATCGCCACCAGAACGCTTGTGTCCACGATTCGTCCCTTCTTCGCCATTCTTGCGCCGCTTTCATAGCATAGCTTGGCCAGAAGTTCGGATTTTCGGAGCATGACCATGCCCTGGCGCCAGTTCCTGTTGGCTTCTATCGCCCTTACCCCGTTGGCGGCGGCGGCCGGATTCGCCGACACGCTGTTGGATCAACAAAGCCGCACCGGCCTGACCCTGACCATCACCCAGGCCGACATCGCCCTGGTGCACGACCGCCGCAGTGCCAACCTGGATGCCGGCGACCAAGCCTTGGTGGTGGAACCCTTGCCGCGGCGCGCCGAATTGGGGGCGACGGGATTAAGCGCCCCCGGCTTGGTGGTCAACAGCCAGCAGGTGGATGTGGGCGGCATCGATTCCCAGGCCTTGCTGGCCGCCCATCGCGGCAAGGAAGTCACCGTGGTGTGGCGCGGTCCGGGGGGAACCGAACGCCAGGAGCGGGCCACCGTCTTGTCGGCCCAGGGCCAGCCGGTCTTCGCCATCGCCGGCAAGGTGGTCAGCGGTCAGCCGGAACGGGTGGTCTATGACACCTTGCCGCCGGGGCTGAGCAGCGTTCCGGGGTTCCGCGCCGATATCAGCGTCGAGAAATCGGGCAAACGCGACCTGGATTTGTCCTATCTGGCCCACGGCCTGGGCTGGAAACCGGCTTATGTGGTGGAACTGGCCAACGGCAAGGCGATTCTGTCGGCATGGGCCGAGATCACCAATGGCAGCGGCGGCGATTTCCCCGCCGCCCGTGTGCGGGTGTTGGCCGGCCAGGTGGAAAACGACGTTCCCATTCCCGCCCCGCGCATGGAAAAGGCCTTGATGGCGGCGGCCATGGACAACGGTCCCAGTCGCGAGGTTCTGGGGCCGCATCATCTTTATACCCTGGACCATCCGGTCAGTCTGGCCGACGGACAAAGCGTGCAGGTGCCGCTGATGGCCCCGATGACGTTGTCCACGGAAACCCGTCTGGAACTGCCGTCCCTGCCGCCCCATGCCTGGGTCGGGCGCTTCGCCGCCGACCGGCCGGTCCATCCCCAGGCGGTGGTGGTGTTCAAGAATTCATCTGATCAGCCATTGCCCTCGGGTCCGGCGCGGTTGTTCCAACGGTCCCAGGATGGCGGCTTGGCGTTTTCCGGCCAGGACAGCATGCCCATGGTGCCGGCCGGCACCCCCTTCCACCTGTCCCTGGGGCAAGCCTTCGACGTCACCGCCGGGCGGGTGCAGACCGACGTGCAGAAAGTGTCGGCGGACGTCACCGAAACCGCCTGGGAAGTGCGGCTGAAGAATGGTGGCGACAATCCGGCCAAGGTGTTGGTCAACGAAGCCTTCGCCGGCGAATGGCTGGTGTTGGAAGAAAGCCAGCGCCATGACAAACGCGATGCCAGCCATGCCGGCTGGAATGTCCAGGTTCCGGCCAAGGGCGAAGCGGTGCTGCGTTATCGGGTGCGCATCAAGCTTTAGCGTATTTTCACGCGCAGCGTGGAGATGCGCGCAGCCCGAGCGGCGATTGGGCCGCCCGGTACGGGCCATTTCATCAAGCTTTAGCGTATTTTCACGCACAGCGTGGAGATGCGCGCAGCCCGAGCGGCGATTGAGCCGCCCGGTACGGGCCATTTCATCAAGCTTTAGCGCACCGGGCGAGGGGGCTGGCCGGTGGAATAGTCATGAACACCGCTTGGCGTCACCGGCGAGGGAGACGTCTCGACGCAGCTGGAATAGGGCGAGACCGGCCCCTGATAGCCCGCTGGCGGGGCGTTGACCTCGCGGCAGGCGGGCTTTTGGCCCAAGGCGGCGTCGGGGTTTTGGACGGCGGGTGCGGTGCCGCCGCAGGCGGCCAGGGTCAAGGCCAGCACGGCCCAGGCAAGGTGTCTCATCGCGCCGGAATGTCCAGATGGGGCGGCAATTGGCCGTCATAGACCAATTCGTCGATGGCGCGGCCCAGGATTTCGCGGGCCATGCGATTGGCCCCCACCGACAGCGCCATTCCCAAATGCAGGTCCAGCAGCTCGTGGATGCCGACCCGTTCCAGGCGTTCACCCGGCTGGCGACGGCGCGGTGGCGCCACCCGGTTCAAATGCTCGATGGCCATTTCCTGCACCGCGTTCTTCAGCAGCATCTCGGCGGTGTTCTTTTCCAGCAATTGCTGGTACTCGCGGGAATCCCGTTCGGCGGCGGCCCAATTGGGCGGCGGTGGCGGTGCTTCGGCCTTGGGGGGCGCGGTGCCGTCCAACTGGGCGATCAGCTTGGCGGTCATGCGGGCGGCGACCAGTTCTTCGTCCGGGGTGGCGCCGTTGGCCACGGTCCGCGCCATCAACGCCCGCAGCCGATGCAGCAAGCGTTCGCGGATCCCCGCCTGGACCGATTCCGATATGGCCATGCCCAACCCCTTTCGTAACCGGGGAAGTGTAAGCCGACGCCAGTATCAAAGTCGATCCGCTGGAAGAATTAATCCCTCGACAGGGGGTGACATCCTCGCGCACAGTACATACTCTCCAAGAAAGGAGGACAGGGGGATGGCGATGGAAAAAGGCAAAGTCCTTGAACGCAAGGTGTTCTATGCCGGACAGAAGGTTTTCGGCGAGGGCGATTCCGGGGACCGGGCGTACCTGATCCAGGACGGTTCCATTGAGATTTCCAAACACGGTCTGGTGTTGGCGACGCTGGGCAAGGGCGAGCTGTTCGGCGAAATGGCCCTGGTCGACGACCAGCCGCGCATGGCCACCGCCAAGGCGGTGACCGACGTTTCGGTGGTGATCATCGGCCGCGACGCTTTCCGCGAGAAACTGGCCAAGTCCGACCCCTTCATCCGTGGCCTTTTGAACATCTTCGTGCGCAATATCCGCAACCTGACCCGTTAACCATGGGGCTGAGCGGGCGGTTCGCCGTCGATTTTCCCGGTCTTGCCGCAGACGATCTGTTCGCCATTGCTTCCGACATCGAAAGCTATCCGTCGTTCATTCCCTGGTGCCGATCGGCCCGGGTGCTGGAGACCGACGGCAATGTGCGTCAGGTGGAAAACCATTTCGGCGCCGGCCCGATGGACATGCGCTTCGTCACCCGCGCCCAGGCCGACCCGCCGCAAACGCTCGCCATCACCAGCGAGGACGGACCGTTCAGAAGCTTTCGCCTTGACTGGACGTTCCGAGAGGGGCACGTAGAAGCCCGGTATCACATCAGCCTGCGTTCCCCCTTGCTGCAAGGTCTGGCGGCTTTCGCCATGCCCGAGGTGGAACGCCGCATCGTCAGCCAGTTCCGCCAACGGGTCGCAGACCTGCATGGCGTCTGATCAGCCGGAGAACACCATGTCCGACAAGCCCCAGCCCGAATGTCCCGACGCGCCCCTGCGCGAGACCGCCACCACCTTCCGTCCGGTGGCCGAGGGCATGGAAGCCCATGTCAACGTCTACCATCCGGTGCTGGATCACGGCTTCATCGCCGTCAAGGATTACATGGGCGACGACCTGTCCATCCTGCAGATGGCGCGCATGAGCTATGGCAAGGGCACCAAGGGTCTGTCCGACGACCGCGCTTTGCTGCGCTATCTGATGCGTCACCAGCACACCAGCCCGTTCGAAGGCTGCGTCATCAAGCTGCATGTGAAGCTGCCCATCTTCGTCATGCGCCAGTGGGTGCGTCACCGCACCGCCAGCTTGAACGAATATTCCGCCCGCTATTCCATTCTGCCCGACGAATTCTACATGCCCGCCCCCGAATTACTGGCGGTGCAGTCCAAGGACAACAAGCAGGGCCGCGGCGACGCGCTGACCGCCGAGCAATCGGCCGAGGTGCTGCGCATCCTGCGCGATGACGCCGAACGCAATTTCGCCACCTATCACAAGTTGTTGAACGCCGACGAAGACGGCAACGCCATCGACGAAAACAACGACGGCATCGCCCGCGAACTGGCCCGCATCGGCCTGCCGCTGTCCACCTATACCCAGATGTACTGGCAGACCAATTTGCACAATCTGATGCATTTCCTGCGTCTGCGCGCCGATCCGCACGCCCAGTACGAAATCCGCGTCTTCGCCGAAAAGATGCTGGATGTGATGGCCGATTGGGTGCCGGTGACCACCGAGGCCTTCCGCGATTACCAATTGGAAGCGGGCCGGGTGTCGCGCATGGAAATCGCCCTGTTGCGCGATTTGCTGGCCGGCAAGGCCACCGTGGCCGATGCCGAACGTTACGGCATGACCAAGCGCGAAATCCGCGAGTTCCAGAACCGCTTCGGCTGCTAAGTCGGCCGGTCGTCGAACAGCAAAAAGGCCCGCAGGGTTTCCCCTGCGGGCCTTTTTGCTTTTGGCGATCAGCGGTTCTTGAAAACCGGGCTGCGCTTTTCGGCGAAAGCGGCCATGCCTTCCTTCTGGTCTTCGGTGGCGAAGGTCGAATGGAACAGGCGGCGTTCGAACTTGATGCCCTGGGTCAGCGTGGTTTCGAAGGCGGCGTTCACCGATTCTTTGGCCAGCATGACCACCGGGCGGCTCATGGACGCGATGCGTTCGGCCACCTTCAGGGCTTCTTCCAAAAGGTCGGCGGCGGGGATGACGCGGCTGACCAGACCGGCACGTTCGGCTTCGGCGGCGTCCATCATGCGGCCGGTCAGGCACATCTCCATGGCCTTNNAGGCGCTGGGTGCCGCCGGCGCCGGGAATGGTGCCGATGGTGATTTCCGGCTGACCGAACTTGGCGGTGTCGGCGGCCAGGATGAAGTCGCACATCATCGCCACTTCACAGCCGCCGCCCAGGGCGTAACCGGCGACGGCGGCGATGATCGGCTTGCGGCAGGTGGTGATGCGTTCCCAGCCATTGGTGATGAAATCGGCCAGATAGGCGTCCATGTACGACTTGGACTGCATTTCCTTGATGTCGGCACCGGCGGCGAAGGCCTTTTCCGAACCGGTCAGCACGACGCAGCCGATTTCCATGTCGGCCTCGAAGGTGTCCAGGGCCGAGCCCAGTTCCTTGATCAAAGCGGCGCACAAGGCGTTCAGGGCCTTGGGGCGGTTCAGGGTGATCAGGCCAACCTGTCCGCGGGTCTCGACCGTGATGTTTTCATAGGGCATGGGAAAGCCTCGTGGTTGGAATTGTGTCGTTATTCAGGGGCGATGGTGAAGTGGACCACCACGTTGCGTCCCTGGGTTTCGATGGAAAATTTCAGGGTTTCGTCGTCGCGACGGAACTCGGCCGGGCCGGCCTTGGTCCAGCCCAACTGGGGCAGGGTGTCGGCATAAAAGGCCAGGATGTCGGCGGACTTGCCCGCGCCCTGGGCATAGGCTTCGACGATACGGCCGCCAGGAGTGTCGAAGGACAGGCCGGAACCGGTGATCTCGGTCAGGCCGGGGGCCAGCGGCAGATCCTCGTAAGCACTAAGGAATCCCTGCGCCCGCGCGTCGCCGCAAGCCAGCAGCAGAACCAGGGCGAAGGCGCCGAAAAGGGAAGTCAAAGTCCGCATGGTGATCAAGGGCTATACCATCAACGCTGTTTCTTGGCACAGAAGAAAGTGGATCGGCCGCTTTGCACGATGCGTTGGATCCCCCCGGTCTTGCCCAGGTCGCAATCGCAATCCGGGCAAGGCATTCCTTCGCGGTCGTAGACGGTGAAGGAATGCTGGAAATACCCCAGTTCCCCGTCCGGGCGCACGTGATCCTTCAAAGACGATCCGCCGGCGGCGATGGCGCGTTCCAGGACGGCGCGGATGGCGGGGACCAATTTGGCGATTTCGGCCTTCTTCAGGCTTTTGGCGGCGCGTGTCGGCGCGATGCCGGACAGGAACAGGCTTTCCGAGACATAGATGTTGCCCAATCCGGCGACGATGTTCTGGTCCAACAGCGCCGCCTTGATGGGGGCGGCCTTGCCGTCCAACGCGGCGGCCAGGGCGGCTTCGTGGAAGTCCGGACCCAGGGGTTCCGGGCCCAGATGGGCCAGCAGCGGATGGGTTTCAGGATCGTCGGTCAAATCCATCAGGCCGAAACGGCGCGGGTCGCGATAGGTGACCATGATGCCTTCGTCGGTGACGAATTCGATATGGTCGTGCGGTCCCGGCGGTTCGTTCTTGCCATGGCTGATGACCATGGCGCCGCTCATGCCCAGATGGCCCAACAGCGTGGTGCCGTCATCCAAGCGCACCAGCAGGTACTTGGCCCGCCGGCCGACGCTTTCCACCCGCCGTCCGGTCAAACGTTCGACGAAATGGTCCGGCAGCGGCTTGCGCAGATCGGGGCGGCGCGCTAGCACGCGGACGAATCGCCGTCCTGGCCAGACAGCGGCCAATCCACGGGCGACGGTTTCGACTTCGGGGAGTTCAGGCATGGCGGCATGCTGCCCGAAGCCATGGAGCGAGTCAAAAACTCCGCACTCGCCTGCGCCGTCGGCATGCGATAATCTGCCGCACCATGACGACCCAAGACCAAGACCAGCCCCCGGGCAGCGCCACCACCCATTTCGGCTTCCAGACCGTGCGCGAGGAAGAAAAAGTCTCGCTGGTGCGCGGCGTCTTCGATTCGGTGGCCGGCAAATACGATCTGATGAACGACCTGATGAGTGCCGGCGTGCACCGTCTGTGGAAGTCCAGCTTCCTGGACTGGCTACGGCCCCAGGCCAATCAGACGCTTTTGGACGTGGGCGGCGGTACCGGTGACATCGCTTTCGGCTGGAAAAAGCGCGGCGGCGGCCCGGCTGTGGTCTGCGACATCAACAAGGAAATGCTGAAGGTCGGGCGCGACCGCGCGGTGGACCGCAACGTCACCAGCCAGATCAACTGGGTGTGCGGCAATGCCGAGACCCTGCCCATCCCCGATGGCTCGGTGGATCGCTACACCATCGCTTTTTGTCTGCGCAACGTCACCCATTGGGACCGCGCCATCGCCGAGGCCTATCGGGTGCTGCGCCCCGGCGGGCGCTTCATGTGCCTGGAATTTTCCAAGGTGGTGGTGCCGGGCTTGCGCGAATTCTATGACCTTTATTCCTTCAACGTGTTGCCCAAGCTGGGCTCCATGGTGGCGGGCGACGAAGCGGCGTACCAGTATCTGGTGGAAAGTATCCGCAAGTTCCCGCCCCAGGAAGAACTGGCCCAGATGGTTCGCGATGCCGGTTTCTCGCGCGTTGAAGTCCGTAATCTGTCGGGTGGCATCGCCGCCATCCATTCCGGCTGGCGCCTGTAGCCCATGATCCGCGCCATCCGTAACCTCAACCGTCTGTTCACCATCGCCCGGGTGCTGGCCCGCCATGACGCTTTGGCGGTGGTCGATCTGCCCATCGCCGCCTTGGCCTCGAAAGTTCTGCGTTTGGGCCGCGAGCCGCTGTTGCAGGGGCGCCCCGGCGAACGTCTGGCGGCGGCGTTGTCGGAATTGGGACCGACCTTCATCAAGCTGGGCCAGGCGCTGTCCACCCGCGCCGATCTGCTGGGCGAGGAAATGGCCGCCGATCTGTCCCATCTGCAGGACCGCTTGCCGCCTTTCCCGGCCAGTCTGGCCCGCGACATCATCGAAGAGGAATTGGACGGCAAGCTGTCCGATTTTTATGCCGAATTCGACGACCAGCCGGTGGCGGCGGCGTCCATCGCCCAGGTGCATTTCGCCACCACGTCCGATGGTCGTCAGGTGGCGGTCAAGGTGCTGCGCCCCGGCGTCGATCTGGCCTTCAAGAAGGATATCGACCTGCTGCGCTGGCTGGCCGAATGGGTGGAGCTGACCCAGCCCAGTCTGCGCCGTCTGCGCATGGTGGAAAGCGTCGATACCTTCGCCGAATCGGTGCAGCTGGAAATGGATCTGCGCTTCGAGGCGGCGGCGGCGGCGGAACTGGCGGAAAACTTCACCGGCGACACCAGTTTCCGGGTGCCGCAAGTGGATTGGCAGCGTACCGGCCAGCGCATGATGACCCTGGAACGGGTCCACGGCATTCCGGTGGACGAGGTCAGCGCCATCAAAGCCGCCGGAATCGAACCGGACGAAGTGCTGAGGAAAGCCGCCGAGGCGTTCTTCAACATGGTGTTCCGCGACGGCTTCTTCCATGCC